>CACWLG010000041.1 GCA_902761635.1 Oscillospiraceae bacterium
ACCGGCCATGAAAAAGTGGCTGGCAGAGCACTATTCCCCGGAGGAGGCAAAGAAGCGCTGGGAGCGTACCGTCGCGCTGGACGAAAAGTGGATCCGGGAAGAGGGCGACCTGGGCGGCCGGAAAAATGCAATGGCCAGCAACATGTTGGAGGCATACGCCTTTTTCGCCTTCTATGATTCGGTGGACCGAAGCTTTACTCCGGAGGATCTGCAAAGCATGATCGACGCGGCCATGGGGAAGAGCATCCGCATGCTCTCCCATTTCGATTTAAACAAGTTCCTGAAGCACCGCTGGATCGTACAGCTGATATACGGATATTTGAGAAGCTATCAGAAAAAGGCGGAACGTTTTCGCGGCAATGCATGGGGAAACACATGGAAGATCCGGCTCAACCCGGAAAACCACGAAAAGGGAATTGCCTTCGCCTATGACACCTGTCCCTTGAACGATTTTGCCAGACGACACGGCTACATCGACTTTCTGCCGAATCTGTGCATGATTGATCACGTCACCTACGGCGCGGCGCACGGTAAGCTGATCCGTCACAAAACCCTGGCAGGCGGGGACGGGGAGTGCAACTACTGGATCCTGGGGGACCGGGAGCCGGAGGCGCTTGCAGATGTAGGATCAAAATAAGAGCTTTAAAAGAACAGATCATGCACGCTGTGACCTTGACAACATGGGGTCGCATACTGTTTTGACAGGAGATAGTTTATGAAAAAGCAAGTGTTCAGAGTATGCTCCGATGGGTTTAACGGAGCCTGGTATCCGGCACCCTCCGACAGCGGCAGAGGGCTCATCCTCATGCTCGGAGACAGCGCGGAGGACTACATGGCAAGAACCGGGGCAAAATGGCTGAACCGGCAGGGCATCCACGTGATGGCGATGAGCGCGGATAAGAAGGATTACGGACATCACAATTATCCGTTAGAACGGTTCGGAATAGCGATCAGGTTTATGAAAGCGCACCGCTGTAACAAACTCGGTGTGATTGGCGCGTCTACCACCGGGATGATGGCGCTGCTGGCGGCCACCTGTTTTCCGGAGCTGTCACTCACGATCGCGATCTCGCCTCCGGATTTTGTGATGGAGGGCTTCTATCAGGATGACAGGGACGGCATGCGTGAGCGGCCCGGCGACAATGAATCAACCGTCACCTGGCAGGGCAAACCGCTGCCCTATCTGCCTTATGCCTATCGGCATCCGGAATACTGGAAGAAGATCCTGGAGGAATCAAAGGCAGGCGGCGACAAGATCGCTTCCCGGAAAATGTTTGATGAATCCGAGCGCAGACACCCTATCCAGGAAGAAGAAAGGATCAAGGTGGAGACCATTTGCGGGAAGATCATCTTCATCGGCGCAGAAGATGATGTGTTGTGGGATACCTGCAGATATATCCGCAGGATGGAGGAACGCCTCGGAAGATATCCTCATGAAAGCAGCTATGAAAGTTGGCTCTATGAGCACGGAACCCACTTTGCGTTTCCCGAGTCCATGCTGAAAATGATGCTGCCGGTGGGCTCCGGGCTATTGGTTTCCTTCATGTTCAAGGCCGGCAGAGAACACAAAAAGGAATGCAGAGAAACGCGTATCGACATTGACAGAAGACTGAGAAAGACGCTTGCAGATTGGTGAAGAAGGCGCGGACATGGACACAGAAAAAATAACGTCAAATATGAGCCTTGGCGCGCTTGCCGTGTTTACTGCGCTACTGATTGGCTTGAAAAAATATGTGAGCGAGGAGCGGGAAAATTGATTGTAAAAAAGACCTCCATCTTTCCGGCCCCAAAAGAAACGGTATTTCAAAAGCTGCAGCAGCTGGAAACGCTCCAATATATCGCATGGCCTTAAAAAACGCTCAAGGTCGAGGAAGCATATGCCTTCAAGTCTTTCGGTACTGCTCTGATGTAGCAGCAGATCCATTAGATCCGGACCAAGCAATAATCATGCATGAAATCTTATCTATTTCAATTATAAAAGATTGAAATCCCTGTAAAAAAGCATAGTAAACGCAAAAAAACGCCCGCCGACTGCTTATATTTCAAAGCAGCCGACGGGCGTAAACTATGCAAAGACCCGGGCAACGACATCCTTCAGCGGGACAAACGGGTCAGACCAGTAGCGGGAATCCAGAGAATTATCCGCATTGTCTCCCAGTACAAAGAAGCAGTCTTCCGGGACGGTACAGCTTTTATCATCAGATCCCGGCCTCCTGATTTTTGAAGCGATCCCGATAGGTCATGGGGGTCATATTCCGTATTTTTTTGAATACCTTGCCCATATAGCTCTGGTTCGGAAATCCCACATATTGGGCAATCTCCGTCAGGGACAGCTCGGAATACAGTAGGAGATTGGCGGCCCGAAAGACCCGTTCTTCGTTGATGGCATCCTGGATACAGATCCCGGTCTCCTTTTTGAAGAGTCTTGAGAGATAGGTCGGGCTGAGGCCCAGCGCCTCTGAGATGTCTTCCAGATAGATCTTTTCCCGGTAGTGCTTTTGAATGTAGTCCCGGCAGCGCTCCACATAGCCGGAGCCTCGGGGCTTGTTCAGTTTCTCCGCAACACGCCCGGCAAGCTCCTCAATAGCCCGGTTGCGATAGTGGAGCATATGCGCCGGATCCACCGCTTCGTCGCATTTGTTGATATAATAGCCGCTGATGCGGTAGGCGGAGGCCGGGGATACGCCAGCGTCGATGGCGGCGCGGGAGCAGAGCGTGATGCCGATAATAGCAACATAGCGCCGGTGCTGGATGTCGATATGCGCAAGACGGCCGCTGTCACGATCCATATTTTCCGAGATGCGGATCGCGTCCTCGGCCCGGCCTTCCCGCACGGCCTGCAGCACCAGCTGCTCCTCGCGGTAGCTGTGGCGATAGCCCTCGTCGTCATCAGCTTCGTTTTCCCGCATATTGAAGTTTGTCTGTTCCCGGCGGAGCTGCTGCTCATCCCGGTTGATGATCCGGTTGAGCTGTAAAAGCTCCTCGTTTTCAAGACTTGCGTTTTCCAGGACCGTGTTGGTCAGCAGCACCATGTTGCGGATCTCCGGGAGCGTAAAAACGGGCAGCGTGCCGATGCATTCGCTCTCGATCCCGCAGGCGCGGTACATCTGCCTGCGTACTGTCGCGCTCAGACGCTGGTGAGCCATCGGCCCCATAAACAGGAGACCTTCTTCCGCGCGTAATCCTGCATAATAACAGTCCTGCGCGTTGTGCCGGAGAAAGGGCCCGGACTGATTCAGCGTCCCTTCCCGCATCAGGCGGCGGAGGTTTTCCGACTGCATCAGCGGACTTTCCGCTACATTGTCAAAAAAAGGCGTCAGCGTGCCGTCCGACGCCTCGTAGACCATATCCACCTTGAGAACACTGCAAAGGATACGCACATGGTTTTCCCGCATGAAGCTCATCTCCCTTAGGGTTCATCATACCACGTTTGACGCAAAATAAGAAGAGGAAAAGCAAAATACAGCTATCTTTTTTTCTCGTACCGTGGTATGCTGAACGCAAATAACATGGTTGAGAGGCGATATACGTTGGAACAAGAGTTTCGTGGGAAATGGATACAGACATCATGCTGGACTGCTGAGGACGCGGCGCAGGCCAGACTTGTCTGCTTTCGGGGCTGCCACAGCCTGCGTACAAAACCGGAGAGCTTCCCGCTGCGAATCACAGCGGCGGGGCGCTATAAGCTGTATGTGAATGGGGCGTTTGTCGAGTGTGGTCCTGCCAAGGGGGACGGAAATGCCTGGTATTATGACGCGGTCGACCTGGCTCCCTGGCTGCACGAAGGAGAAAATGTGATCGCGGTCTCCCTGCTTGCGTATCCGCTGGATGGCGAAAAGGGAAACCACAGTCTGTTCCGCTTTGATCGCCCCCGCCTTTACCTGGAAGGGCTGACCGCCGAGGGATGGCGCTGCCGTATCGACCGCGGCGTGAGCTTCCCACCGGAGGAAACCCGCTTTGCCCCGCTGCAGGTCCATGAACGCGCCGTGGGAGACCTGCGCCTTCTCGACTGGAAACAGCCGGGCTTTCACGACGATGAGTGGGATGAAGCGCAGCTCTGCCCGGAAGCGGAGCTTCCCGCCGTGCTCCTGCCTTCTCGCCTGCAGCCGCGTCTAATTCCGTTTATGGAACGCAGACAGCGCTCCTTTGCACTGCCGATCTCTCAGATCCCGCCCCACAGTGAAGAGAGCTTCGTGCTGGATGCCGGAGAGGAGACCTGCGCCTTCCTGACGCTGGAGACCTCCGGCGGGTGCGGCGCGGTGATCGAGCTGCTGGAGAGCGAGGCGTATGCCTTGCCCGAGGGAAAGGGAGACCGCTGTGACAGCGTGAACGGACACCTGGAGGGCTATACGGACGTTTATACCGCAGCCGGGGCTGAACAAGAGGTCTATGAACCCTTCTGGTTCCGCACCTTCCGCTTCCTGCAGGTGACGATCCGCACAGCGGAGGAGCCGCTTTCGATCCGGGCGCTGAACTATAAGGAGACCGGCTATCCCCTGGAGGTGAAAACCACAGTCGAGACCTCTGATCCGAGCCTTTCCGCGATCTGGGACATCAGCCTTCGCACGCTCCGACGCTGCATGCACGAGACCTATATGGACTGCCCCTTTTATGAGCAGCTCCAATACGCGATGGACACCCGCTCCGAGATCCTTTACACCTACGCCGTGTCGGCCGACGATCGGCTGGCCCGGCAGGCCATCGACGATTTCCGGCGCGCTCAGCGTCCGGACGGACTGCTCAACTGCAGCTATCCCAATGTGAACGTCAACGTGATCCCCGGCTTTTCTCTCTACTACATTCTGATGGTACACGATCACATGATGTACTTCGGGGACAGGGAGCTTGTATGCCGGAATCTGCCCGCCATCGCTCGCGTGCTGGACTTTTTCGCCGCGCACCGGACGGCGGAGGGCCTCGTGGACAAGGTCGGCGGCGTCAACGGGCAGGCGCCTTTTTGGTCCTTCATCGACTGGGCGGAGCCCTGGATGTCCACCGAGGGAATGCCGACGGCGGGGCTGCAGGGGCCGATCACGATGGAGAGCCTGCTCCTGCTGCTGGGTCTGCAAAAGGCAGCGGAGCTTGCCGCCCGGGTCGGAGACGAGCGGGAGCATGACTATCGCCGGCAGGCGGAGATGCTGAAAGCCGCTATTCGCAGCCATTGCATGAACGCGGACGGCATGCTGACCGACGGCCCCGGCTGTGCGGAACTGAGCCAGCACTGCCAGGTGTTCGGCGTGCTGAGCGGTGTCCTCACAAAGGAAGAAGGCCGCAGGAACCTTCTGCGCGCGCTCTCCGAGCCCGGCATCACCCGCTGCACGGTCGCCATGTGCTTTTACCTGTTCCGGGCCCTGGAAGAGACGGGCCTATATGCTTACACGGATCGGTACTGGGAGATCTGGCGGCGGATGCTGAGAAACCACTGCACGACCTGTGTGGAGGGCGAATACTATCCCAGGTCGGAGTGCCACGCCTGGGGGGCGCTGGCGCTCTATGAGCTGCCCTCCGCCGTACTCGGTGTGCGCCCCGCCGCACCGGGCTATGAGAAGATCCTCGTCGACCCGCAGCAGGGCGCTCTCCGCTCTGCCTCGGGTACGGTCCACACACCGAAAGGGGACATTTTCGTCTCCTGGCATCTGGAAGACGACGGCGTTCAGACAGAGATCCGCTGCGACGAAAATGTGCGGAAACGGATTATAGCAAAATCTGGCGAAAAAAGACAAATTAAGAGTATATAACCATGGCTCTCTGCTTTATGATACAGGCAGAGAGCTTTTATATACGGAAGAAACAAGGATAATCGGAGGAGGCGCGTATGACGAAAAAGGCAATCTTTGACATCCATATCGAAGCAAACGGTCCGATGGTTCACCTGAAGGGCGAGAACAGCGAGGTGCTGATGGTGCCCTTTAAGGGCCGCGTGAAAAGCGATCTCTTCAACGGCATCGTAGAGCCCAGCGGCGTGGACACGCAGATCGTGAACGCGGCAAACGTCCGGCACATGTCTGCCCGGTATATGCTGACCGGAACCGACAGCGCCGGACAGGAAGCCCACATCTATGTGGAGAATAACGGCTGGTTTGACGATCTGACCAAAACCATGCCTTTCCACACGGTGCCGACCTTCTACACCGACAGTGCGGCTCTCGCACCCTATCTCCACCGCGATGCTTTCGTCGGCGAGGGCGTGGACGAAGCGGATGGCCTGCACATCTATTTTTACGAGATCGGGGGACAGGCGAATGCATGAACATTTTTACGGCGTAGGCGAGCCGCTGATCCAGCGGCAGCGCGATCAGGGCATTGATGCTCCGGCGTACCTTGATCTGGTAAAGGGCCTTGGCTGCAATGCCTACCGGGCCTGGATGCACCTGACAGAACTGCTGGTAGATCCTGTTACGCCCAACGTGGAAGAGGTCGAGCGGCACAGACGGCTGCTGGATCGGGCGGCGGAGCTGGATATCGAAGTCACGGCCATGAGCCACGAGTGGTTTTTGCCCGAAGGCTGCAAACAGAGGAGCGGCCACGCGATGCCGAGACGCGATCTGACGCCGGGGAGCCTCTACATGCAGACACTTGAGATGCTGGAGACAAGCTGGTACACCATGGTTTCCCTGTTTCCGCAGGTGAAGATCTGGGAAGTGGGCAACGAGTGGAACCTGAACGCCTTCCTCCACCCAGACAGTTTTCTGGACTCGGACATGTCCGCACCCTTCACGGCGGATGAAAAGATGGATATCGCGGTGGACATGATGTACTTTGCCGCCCGCGGCGTCCGACGCGCTAATCCCAAAGCGAAGGTCGCCTCCTTCTCTCCGGCCCTCTCTACGCCGGGCCTCGGCGGGGACATGCCGGATTACCTGCCGGTGATGTACGGCGTGGCCTGGACGCTGGACAAGGTCTACTCCCGCATTAAGTCGGGCAAATTCTGGTCTACAAACACTGACGATTATTTCGATCTTGTCGCCTGGCACCCCTATGTGTTCACAAACCGCGACGTGAAGGACGCGGATCTGTTCATGGACGTGGACGAGCCCGACCAGCTCTGGAAGAGCTACAACGATGCAGCCTTCAAGGTCATGAAGAAATACGGCGACGGGCACAAGCAGGTGCTGCTGACCGAGTCCGGTTTTACCGACTGCGGCAATGCCGAATGGGAAGAACGCTACGCCGGATATAACAAGAAGATGCTGGAAATCGCGCGGGAACTGCCCTATGTGCGCACGCTGCACAACTTCCGGCTTCTCAACGAAAACGCCATGCTACAGCGCGCGGGCATTGAGGACAATCAGATCGGCGGACTGACGGAGGTCTACTTCGGCCTCTTCACCGACCCGGAGGAGGGCTGCAGGCCTCGGGCAAGAGCAAAGGCCATTCAGGAGATGACCGGCAGCACAGAGGATTTGGAAGCACTGGGAGCAAAGGTCTCCCAACACACTATATAAACAGGGAGGAAACAACATGGCAGAGCATCTGGTAAAAACCACCTCCGGCGTCGTGCGCGGCTATGAGCGCGACGGACGGATCGACTATCTCGGCATCCCCTACGCAGATCCTCCTGTGGGGCCGCTGCGCTTCAAGCGCTCGGTGCCCATCACCCCCTGGGAGGGAATCTATGACGCAAAGGACTACGGCAGCGCGCCTGTTCAGTACAATAACGGCCAGGTTATGGGCTCCGAGGACTGCCTGACGGTCAACGTGCAGCGTCCGCTGACAGGTGAAAAGCTTCCGGTCTTTATCTGGATCTACGGCGGCGGCTATAACACCGGCTATTCCTCTGACGAGATGTACACCGGCGAGGCCTTTGTGCGGGACGATGTCCTGTTCTTCTCCTTCAACTACCGCACCAATATCCTCGGCTTCTACGACTTCACCACCTATCCCGGCTGCGAGGATTTTGATTCCAACTGCGGCCTGTCGGATCAGATCCTGGCGCTCAACTGGATCCATGATAACGTGGAGGCCTTCGGCGGCGACAGGTCGCGCATCACCATCGCGGGTGAGTCTGCGGGCGGCGCCTCGGTCACCAATATGCTGGTCTGCCCCGGCGTGAAGGGCTGCTTCAACCAGGCCATCATCGAAAGCGGCCTGCCCAACTGCGTCATGACCCACAAGCAGGCACGGGAGAACATCGACCTGTTTTTAGAGGGCATGCACTGGACCGAGAAGGACATGGCACAGCACCTCAAAAACGACGATCCCCATCTGTTCCTGTTTGGGCATGAATACGTACAGGCGAACCACCAGTACAAGACTCCCGGCACCTTCCTGCCCGGCCCGGTGATCGACGATCTGCTGCCCCTGCGGCCCATCGATGCCCTGCGCGCGGGCGCCGCGGAGGGTATCCGTCTCATCATCGGCACCAATATGCACGAAGGCACCATGTTCGTCCACCCGCAGAACACGGGTTTCCCCAATACCTGGACGATGGTGGCGGACATGATGGAGCGCAACGGTCACGCCGACGCGCTGCCGAAGATGCTCGGCTTCTACCACAAGGACGGGCGGGACTATTTCCGCTTCTTCAAGGATTCGGCGCGCTCGCTGTCCTCGGCCATCCCGCCGCTGAGCGGGGATATCCGCCAGTTCGGCGGCGACGCTTTCATCCGCTTCGCCACGGATTACGCCTTTGAGATGCCGGCCGTCAAGGTGGCCGACGCCCAGCGGAAGTTCAGCCCCGACGTGTGGATGTACCGCTACGAGCTGATCACCAAGTCCGGCGTCGCCACCGGCTGGAAGGCCAGCCACGCCTTTGAGCTTCCTTTTGTCTTCGACAAGCCGGACCACCCCTTTACCCATTTTGAGTTTGACGGGGAAGCGCCGGAGCTCTTCCGGAAGATGTGCGACGACATCCACGGCGACTGGGTGCGCTTTGTCAAGACCGGCGAGCCCAACCCCGACTGGGGCCGCTTTGAGGGCGCCAATTCGCCCGTGCGCATCTATGACCGGGAGACCCGGACCGAGCAGCTGGACCGCCGCCACCTGATGGAGATCTGGGGCGACCTGCGGTTCTACGAGGGATAAGAAAAGCCATGGCAAAATAAGAGTAAAAAAAGCAAAATAATTGTAGAGTCGTTCCCGCGCAACTGCTATAGTAAAGCTGCAAGATCCATCCGTCACAAGAAAAGACAATAAAACATACAGGAGGTTTTCCCAATGCTGAATCTGGCAAGCAAAACAAACGATCCCGATGTCAAGCTGGGCTGGGGTGAGCGCATAGGCTATGGCGTCGGCGCCACCGGCTGGAACATGATCAATGGCATCATCGGCTCCTTCCTCACGGTGTACTTTACCAACGTCGCCCTGCTGGACGCGGGCATCATTGCGACCCTGATCGCCGTCTCCAAGGTATTTGACGGTGTGTCCGACCTGATCGTCGGCAACATCGTCGACCGCACCAATTCCAAGTACGGCAAAGCCCGCGTGTGGCTGCTGCGCATGTGCATTCCCTTCGCCATTTCGACCCTTCTGCTGTTCTGGGTACCCAGCAGCTTCCCCACGGCGGTCAAATACGTGTACGTTTTCCTGATGTACAACATCGTCAACACGGTGTGCCTGACCTTCATGCAGGTGCCGTACTATTCCCTCATCTCCCTCATGAGCCGCAACGGTGAAGAGCGCGGCATGCTGGGCAACGTCCAGCAGATCTTCCAGACCCTGGGCAACATCCTGATCAACACCTTCTTCGTCACCCTGCTTGCCAAGTTCTCCAGCAGCATCGAGACCGAGAATACCCAGGCCGGTTACACCGGAGCCATCGCCTGCGTCGTGGTGCTGATGGTCATCCTGGTCCTCATTACCGTCTTCTCCACCAAGGAGCGCGTGAACGAGAGCGTCGGCAAGAAAGAAGAAAAGAACAAGGCCGATGAGGTCAAACCCATGGTCGCCATCAAAGCCCTGCTCTCCAACAAGTACTGGGTTATCATGTTCTTCGCCATGCTGGTCATCTTTTTCGTCATCATCTTCTACGCAATCGGCGGCGTGTACTACTCCCTGTATATCTTCAAAGATATGGGACAGTATTCCTGGATGGCCAACTCCATCTCCATCTCTCAGTTCGCAATCATGTTCATCACCCCGTTCCTGATGGCTAAATTCGGCAAGCGCTGGATGTATGCTGCCGGTATGGCGCTGCTGACCCTCGGTTTTGCGGGCTTCGGCCTCTTCGGAACCAGCAAGACAATCATGATCGTCTGCAACGTCCTCAAGGGCTGCGGCCTGGGCATCTCCGGTGCCATGGCCATGGGCCTGGTTGCTGACGCCATCACCTACGGCACGCTCAAGACCGGCGTCAACGCCGTCGGCATGGGCAACGCCGGCACCTCCGCCGCGCAGAAGCTGGGCCTCGGCCTCGGCACCGCCGTATTCGGCTGGGTCATGTCCGGCGCGGGCTTCAAGGGCGAGTATGACCTTCAGGGCATCGCGCAGCCCGAGAGCGTTGAAACTGCGATCCGTTTCATGTACAACTGGGTCCCGATGGTCATGTGCGCCATCATCTGTGTGATCTTCGTGATCTCCTTCAACCTTGACCGCGATCTCGCCAAGCTCCGTGCCGAGAAGGGCATCGAAGGCTAAGAAATTTTTCGTGTGATCCAAAGGCCCCGAACTTGTTTCGGGGCCTTTTCTGCAGGGAATTATTATGCTATACTGAAATAAAAGGGGGATGAACACCATGAATCGAAAGACAATCCGGGCACGTGAGCTTCCCGGTACAGCTTCGCTCGAGATGCAGCCTTATGAAAAAGAGCATGCTGCCCTTTCACGCCGGGCAGCGGCGGAGGGTTTCGTGCTGTTGAAAAACGAAAACCGGCTGCTCCCGCTTGAGAAGGGGAGTGCCCTTGCGCTCTATGGGGCGGGCGCGCTCAAAACGGTCAAGGGCGGAACAGGCTCCGGCGATGTGAACGAGCGCTATAGTGTCTCCGTCTATGAGGGACTGAAAAACGCGGGCTTTCGGATCACCAACGAGAGCTGGATCGAAGCCTATGCAACGCTGTATGACGAAGCGCGGCAAACCTGGAAAGCGGAAGTGCTTGGGAAGCTGAAAGCGGCAGGGGAGGACGCGGACTTTTTCGCAGCGTATTCCACCACGCCCTTTTACCTGCCGACCGGAAATCACGCGACCGCGACGGAGACTTCCACAGCGATGTATGTCCTCAGCCGGGTCGCAGGAGAAAACGCAGACCGCACGGTGACAGAAGGGGACTATCTGCTCAGCCGTGAGGAACACGAATTGCTTGCGGGAATCTGTTCCCTGTATCGACATGTGATCCTGCTGATCAATAGCGGGGGTGTTGTGGATCTGAGCTTTCTGGACGAGTTTCGGAATATCGAGGCCGTGCTGCTGATTTCACAGCCGGGAATGGAAGGCGGCAATGCCGTTGCCGACGTTATCAGCGGAAATGTGAATCCCAGCGGCAAGCTGACAGATACCTGGGCCTGTCAGTATAAGGATTATCCGACAGCAGCTTCCTTCTCGGAAATGGCAGACAATAAAACAAAAGCGTATTACCGCGAAGGCATCTATGTCGGCTACCGCTATTTTGACAGCTTCGGCGTTCCCGCGCGCTATTCCTTCGGCTTCGGCCTGTCTTACACGGAGTTCTCGATCCAGACAGAGAACGTCAACACCGAACCGGACGGGACGGTAAAGCTCACGGTCAAGGCTACCAACACAGGCGAAACCTATCCCGGGCGTGAAGTCGTGCAGGTCTATGTCCAGCTTCCCGCCGGTAAGCTGGAGAAAGAACACCGGAGACTGACAGCGTTTGCAAAGACAGATCTGCTCGCGCCGGGGGAGAGCCAAAAGCTGACGCTGTCCTTCCCGGCAAAGGCCATGAGCTCCTATGACGAGGAGCGGAGCGCATGGATCCTTGAGGCAGGGGACTATGGGCTTTATGTGGGCAATTGTCTTGCGGACAGCAGTCTGTGTGCCGTGCTTTCCCTGCAAGATGAAAAGGTACTGGTCAGGACAAAGCCTGTCTGCCCGCTCCGGGAGAAGCTCGAGCAGCTTTCACGCAAGCACGATGCGGTAAGCGTACCCGCCGGAACAAGGCTGATCCCGTATGATCTCTCCGCTCTTGAAACGGTGAGGCCTGACTCCGGCCTGCCGCGGATACAGGATGAAGCTTCCGAATTGACGGCAGGTCTCGGCACGGAACAGTTGATTGCCATGGCAACCGGCGACCCCGCAAAAGGGCAGGGGAGCGCCCTGGGCTCTGCCGGCGTCTCCGTTCCCGGTTCCGCGGGTGAGACCAGCTCCTGCGCCGTCGGGCAGGGGATCGCCAATATCGTGCTTGCGGACGGCCCTGCGGGCCTGCGCCTGAACCAGAAGTATTATGTACGAAACGGCAAAGCGGCGCTTCTGCCTTTTGAGGCCAGCCTGGAGCATGGGCTTTTCTATGAGGAGACCGGAAACGAAGGTCAGCTGCGCTATCAGTTCTGCACCGCGATCCCGGTCGGAACGCTGCTTGCGCAGTCCTGGGACGAAGCGCTGCTTGAAGAGGTCGGCACGATGATCGGGGATGAGATGCGGCGCTTCGGCGTTACCCTGTGGCTTGCGCCGGGCATGAACATCCACCGAGATCCCCTCTGCGGCAGAAACTTTGAGTATTATTCGGAGGACCCGCTTGTGAGCGGACGCATGGCGGCGGCCATTACCAGGGGCGTACAGTCTGTGCCCGGCTGCGGCACGACGATCAAGCACTTCTGCTGCAACAACCAGGAAGACAACCGCACGGGGAGGGACAGCATCGTGTCCGGGCGGGCGCTGCGGGAGATTTACCTCAGGGGCTTTGAGATCGCCATTGCCGAGTCCCATCCCTACGCCATGATGACAAGCTACAATCTTCTCAACGGCATCCATACGGCCAACAGCTATGACCTCTGCACCCGTATTGCCAGAGAAGAGTTCGGCTTCGACGGCTTCATTATGACGGACTGGACCACCACCGAGCAGGGGGATGACTGTACCGCCGCCGGGTGCATCCTCGCCGGAAACGACATGATCATGCCGGGACAGTATACCGATCATGAGAGCATCCGGCAGGCGCTTCGATCGGGCGTACTGAGCGAAGAACAGCTGCGCGCGTGCATCGAAAGGATCGTGCGCGTGATCCTGAAGTCTGACCGTTATGAGAAAAACCGTATAGCTGCGAAAGCTTGAGCAATTGCGGTACTGAGGGCAGAGTCATGCAGAAGTCGATCACAGACAGACTTTCCGAGATTTCAAGAGAAGAAAAGGAAATTCTGGGCGGGAGAAAAACCATTGACCGCAGCATTTATATGGACGGCAGCCGGGATGTCATCAGCGGAGAAAAGCTGCTGGAAAAAGGCAAGCTCATTGCCATCCGTCCGCATACGCGCTTTATCGCTTTTCCGGAGCATACCCACGACTATGTGGAGATGGTGTACATGTGCCGGGGCGAGACCCGGCACATGGTCAACGGCAACGCCATCACGCTCCGCCAGGGCGAGCTTCTGATGCTGGGACAGAACGCGCACCAGGCCATCGAAGCTGCGGGGGAGAAAGACATCGCGGTGAACTTCATCGTGCGTCCGGTGTTCTTCTCCGGCACACTCCCGTATCTAGGGGAAGAGGAGACACCGCTGCGGCGCTTTGTGGTGAGCTGCCTGACCGGAGAGAACGAGGCGGGCTATCTGCTGTTTCATGTGGCAGATCTGCTTCCGGTTCAAAATCTGATCGAAAACCTGCTCTTTACGCTTTTGGAGGATATCCCGAACAAGCGGGGCATTCTCCAGATGACGATGGGGCTTCTCTTTGCGCAGCTGATGAACCACACCGAAGCCCTGCAATTCGAGACACAGGAGCAAAACGTTGTTGTCGCCGTCCTGCGCTATCTGGAAGAAAACTACCGCGACGGAAGCCTGACGGAAATCGCGGGCAGGCTCCACTATGAGCTGACGAGCCTCTCGCGGCTGATTCGGCAGAAAACCGGGAAAAATTATACCGAGCTTTTACAGGAGAAGCGCCTGAGCCAGGCGGCGTGGCTGCTGCGAAACACGGACAGGAAAGTCGATGAGATTGCAATCGCGGTCGGATATGAGAATATCAGCTATTTCCACCGGCTGTTTTCAGCCCGCTTCGGCATGTCGCCTCGAAATTACAGGCTCTGCAAATAAGGACACTTTTTTGGATTACTCAAGACCTGTAAAATCACCCTCCCATCCTGTATAATAAATGCAGAACGGGAGGGTGATTTCTATGAAACACTATCTTGCAGTAGATATCGGTGCTTCCTCCGGCAGACACATTGTCGGCTGGATGGACAATGGCGAGCTGAAAACCGAGGAGATCTACCGCTTTCCAAACGGCGTTATCGAACAGGACAGGCATTTGACCTGGGACATTGACGCGCTGACAGAGCATGTAAAAACCGGAATTGATAAGGCGCGGGAGAAATACAGCGATATCGAGAGCCTTTCTGTGGATACCTGGGGTGTGGATTATGTCCTTCTCAAAGGAGACGAGACGGTCTATCCCTGCTATGCGTATCGGGACAGCCGTACAGAGACGGTCATCGACGAGGTACACGGGCAGATGGCCTTTTCGGAACTCTACCGCCGCACCGGCATCCAGTTCCAGCCCTTTAACACCCTTTATCAGCTCTACACGGACAAAAAGACCGGGCGGCTCGAGGGCGTGACTGATTTCCTCATGGTGCCCGAATACCTGATGTACAAGCTCTGCGGCGCCAGGTCTCACGAGTATACCAACGCCACGACCGGCGGCATGGTCAGCGCCGAAACGGGGGAGTTTGATCCGGAGATCATCGATGCTCTTGGTCTGCCGGCACATCTTTTCCAAAAGCTTCAGCGGCCGGGAACGGTCATCGGTGAATATGAGGGCATCAAGGTCGTTCTCTGTGCGACCCATGATACCGGCTCTGCGGTGGAGGGCATCCCCATGACGGAGGATGCGCCCTACATTTCCTCAGGCACCTGGAGCCTGCTGGGCGTCAAGACCCCGAAGCCCATCACCGATGCTGCCTCTCAGGCCGCAAACTGGTCCAATGAGGGCGGCGTGGGCTATAACCGTTACCAGAAAAACATCATGGGCATGTGGTTGGTAAATCGCCTGCGCGCGGAACTCTGCCCGGACATGCCTTTTGGCGAGATCATTGCCGAGGCGGAAGAGAGTTCCTTTGAGGAAACCGTGGACGCAAATGCGCAGTGTTTTCTCGCGCCCGAGAGCATGAAGGAGGCTTTCAACGATACTCTGACCGGAAAACCCAAAACCGTGGGGGACTACTTCCGCTGTGCCTATAAGAGCCTGGCCCTGAGCTACCGGGACGCGGTGCGGGAGCTGGAGCACAACACAGGCAAAAGCTATGACAGCATTTACATTGTCGGCGGCGGCGCGAAGAACGCCTTCCTCAACCGCCTGACCGAAGAGGCCAGCGGGAAGAAAGTCGTTGCTTTGCCGATCGAAGCAACTGCAATCGGTAATCTGAAAATACAAATCCAGGCGGATCAATAATTAACAGGAGGTTCGATCATGCTAGTCAACACCAAAGCGCGCGTCGGAGTGTTTTCCATCGCGCTGGGGGCGTATCTGCCCCAGTTTCCCAGCCTTGTGCCGGAGTTTGAGGCACAGTACGCAGACTTCAAAAAGCGCATCCCCGACTCTGTCGAGCTGATCGACGGCGGCATCGTCACCACCAAGGAAAAGGCCATGGCCGCGGGCGACAGGTTCCGCGCCGCCGATGTGGATCTCGTGATCCTCCAGTTGCTGACCTACGCGACCTCTTACAACATGCTCCCCGCCGTCCGCGATCTGGACGTGCCGGTGGTGCTGGTCAATCTCCAGAAGAAGAAAGCCCCGGATTACGCCAATACCGATACCGCCACATGGCTGGGCGAACTCTATGCCTGCGGCGCGGTGGGCGAGATGGTGGCAGACCTCGAACGCGCGGGCAAGCGCCACGCCGTCATCACCGGCGTTGTAGAGGGCGGCGACCCAGAAGTGGACGCCGAGATCGCCGACTGGTGCAAAGCTGCGCAGGTACGCAGAAGATTCCGCGACACAAACCTCGCCCAGATCGGCAGACCCTACCCAGGTATGATGGACCTCTACATCGACGAGACCAACCTCTACCACCGCATGTGGCTGTACACCAAGCAGTTTGACTGGGAGAAGATGTGGGCCATCGCCGACAACATCACCGACGAGGCTGCCATCCGCGCCAAGGCCGAGGATATCCTGAACACCTTCGATATCGAGGGCGGCGGCACGGTCGAAAAGGTCTGGGATATGGCCAAGTACGTGGTCGCCTTCGAGCAGTGGGTCAAAGACGAGCAGCTGGGCTTTGTGGCCAGCCATTATGATGGCTTTGCCCAGGGCGTGGCCGGCAAGCTGGACAGCATGCTGATCCCCGCTTTCTCCATGCTCATCAAGCAGGGTACCGCCTGCGCCGTAGAGGGCGATATCAAGGTTGCTATGGCCATGTCCATTCTCAAGACTATCTCTGGCATGGGTCAGCTTTCCGAGATGTACTCCATCGACTTTGACGAGGATATCTGCATCATCGGTCACTCCGGCTCCGGCGACGCGGATATCTCCAAGGCCAAGAAGCCCACCATGAAGATCGTCCCCGTCTTCCACGGCAAGACCGGCGGCGGGTACCTGACCCAGTTCTATCCCGCTGAGGGCCCGGTGACCTACCTCGGCATTACCCAGGATCGGGACGGCCACTTCAAGTTCGTGGTGGCCGAGGGCGTCAACGAGCACGGCCCTATCTTCACCTTCGGCGATACCAATATGCGTACCCACTTTACTTGCGGCGCACGCGATTTCTGCAATAAGTGGAGCGAGGCAGGCCCCACCCACCACATGGCTGCCGCTTCCGGGCGCCACATCGACACGATCCTCAAGGTCGCCAAAATATTCAATGTCCCCGTGGATACTATTACGAGATAAGGAAAACCCCTCAGGCGCTTCACGCCAGCTCCCCTTAGGCAGGGGAGCCAATAAGGAAGGAGATTATAAACATGAAAGACATCCTCGCAGCTCCCTTTATGGTCGAAATGATCCGTACCACTACCAATATGTATGCCCACGGCTGGGACGAGCGCAACGGTGGCAACATCAGCCTGCTGCTCGATGAGGCAGAGGTCAAAGAGTACCTGGACGCCGACAAGGTCCTGCGCACCATCCCCACCGGCTTCTCCGCCCCGGAGCTGGACGGGAAGTACTTCCTCGTCACTGGCACCGGCAAGTATTTCAAGAACGTCCAGTATGCGCCCGACGTGAACCTCGGCCTTGTGCGCCTGACCGACGGCGGCGAGACGGCGGAGCTTCTCTGGGGCTATAGCGACGGCGGCAAGTTTACCTCCGAATTCCCCGCCCACATGATGAGCCATGTGGCACGCCTCAAGGTCGACCCCGAAAACCATGTCGTCATGCATTGCCACCCGGCAAACCTGCTGGCCATGACCTATGTCCATACTCTGGATGAGCGCGAGTTTACCCGCACCCTCTGGCAGATGTGCACCGAGTGCATCGTCGTCTTCCCGGACGGCGTGAACGTGCTGCCCTGGATGCTCTGCGGCACCAACGAGATCGGCGAAGCCACCGCCGAGAAGATGCTGACCGCCCGCTTGGTGGTCTGGTCCCTGCACGGCATTTACGGCGCGGGCAAGGATCTGGACGAAACCTTCGGCCTCATCGAGACCGCCGAGAAGGCCGCCGAAATCTACATGAAGATCGCCCACCTGCCGCGCGTGAACACCATCACCGACGACATGATGCACCAGCTTGAGGCACGCTTCGGCGTCAAAGGCAGAGACGGCTACTTAGATTGAAAACTATTTTGAAAAGGAGATAAAACTATGGCTAACCGCATCGTACTCAATCCCGTATCCTACCACGGCGTCGGAGCCGTCAAGGAAATCGGCGGCGAACTGAGCCGCCGCGGCTATAAGAAGGCCTTCATCGCCTCCGGCCGCCATGTTGTCAAGTCCGGTGAGATCAAGAAGATCACCGACGTGCTCGACGAGATCGGTGTGACCTACACCTTCTACACCGACATCAAGCCCAACCCCACCATCGAGAACGTCCAGAACGGCGTCAAGGCCTTTCAGGAGTTCGGCGCGGACTGCATCATCGCTGTCGGCGGCGGATCTGTCATGGACACCTCCAAGGCCATCGGCATCATCGTCAATAACCCTGAGTTCGCCGACGTCCGCTCCCTCGAGGGCGTAGCCCCCACCAAGAAGCACGCCGTCTTCACCATCGCTGTCCCCACCACCGCCGGTACCGCCGCCGAAGTCACCATCAACTATGTCATCACCGACGTGGAGAAAAAACGCAAGTTCGTCTGCGTTGACGTAAACGACATCCCCGAGGTCGCCGTCGTCGATCCCGAGATGATGTACTCCATGCCCAAACCCCTCACCGCCGCCACCGGTATGGACGCCCTGACCCATGCCATCGAGGGTTATATCACCAAGGGCCACTGCACCATCTCCGACATGTTCCACCTGGAGGCCATCCACCTGATCGCCAAGAACCTGCGCGCCGCCGTCGAGAACGACGAAGCCGGCCGCGAGGGCATGGCTCTCGGCCAGTATATCGCCGGCATGGGCTTTTCCAATGTGGGTCTCGGCATTGTCCACTCCATGGCCCACGGCCTGTCCGCCCTGTATGACACACCCCACGGTGTTGCCTGCGCGATTCTGCTCCCACTGGGCCTTGAGTACAACATGCCCGTCGCCGGCGAGCGCTATCGCGCCATCGGCAAGGCCATGGAGGTTCCCTATATCGACAGCATGAACGACGAGGACGCGGCCAAGGCCACCATCGCCGCCGTCAAGAAGCTGGGCGCCGACGTGGGTATCCCCGCCGACCTCAAGGAGATCGTCAAGGATGAGGACGTGCAGTTCCTGTCCGAGTCCGCCTTCGCCGACGCCTGCTGCCCCGGCAACCCCCGCGACACCAGCGTCGAGGAAATCGCCGCCCTTTATCGCAGCCTGATGTAAACGCAAAAACGCCCGCCGACTGCTCAAACTTTCAAAGCAGCCGACGGGCGTAAACTATGCAAAGACGCGGGCAACGACATCTTTGAGCGGAACAAAAGGGTCAGACCAGTAGCGGGAGTCCAGAGAATTATCCACATTGTCTCCCAGTACAAAGAAGCTGTCTTCCGGGACGGTACAGCTTTTCTCATTTATAATGACGGTGTCGCCGCCGCAGGCGGCTATGCGCTTGACCAGAAGCTTGCCGTCATGCTCAAACACAATAATGTCCCCGGTCTTCAGCTTATTGAAATGACAATAGCCGAAGATAATGCTGCCGCGCTTGAGTGTGGGCTCCATGGATGAGCTGGGGACATAGCCCCAGAAAAACACATACTTGAAGGCGGTGACACAGATCGCCAGTGTCAGAAGGGGAACCAGAAGCCGAGCCGCGTATTTCAAACGAGGCCTCCTTCAGCATAGGCCGCGTATTCCGGGAGTTTCCGGATATACGCGCGCGTCCGAGAGGCGAGCGTGCGCACGGCATTGGCCGGCAGCTGCAGCTGAACCCCGATCTCTTTACTGGTGTATCCGTGAGCTTTGAGGATCAGCACCTGCATGCCTTTCCGGATCCCGGCCGGCGCATCCCTGGATAAACGCCGCTGGAGTTCTTCCAACTCAAGACGTGAATTGGAGGATGCAAATTCGCTCACCGCGTGATGAACTTCGGAAAGATCCTCCGTCGGCGCCTCGTGCAGCGCATAACGATTGCCGAGCACCAGGGCATCGCAGATTTCATTCCAGATCAGACGGTAGGCGAAGGTGGAGAAGCAGCCGGTCTTTTTATCTTCGGCAACAGCCTTGCAAAGACCGACACAGCCGATCTGAAACAGATCCTCATGTGTGTAGACTCCAAGCGCGGAGCTCCCGCGCAGTTTGTCCTTGAGGACCTTTCCGATCAGACCCATGTTGGCTTCGACCTGCCCGCGCTGATCTTCAGTAAGAGTCATATCGTTTTCCCCCTCTCCAGTAAGAGATGTGCTGGCTTTTCAACAGCCTTTTGGACTCGTCGATGATGAGCCTGCAGTTGTATTCACCCATGAACCCTATATGGGCCATGCTCTCAGGCATTCCGGTCAGAACCGAGAGCCAGTTATATGCCTTGCCCTTGGACATGAGCCCGGACTCATACAGGCGATTGAAAAACCTGTGTGCCTGATTGCGCAGCCGCCGGAGCGAAGGATCGGCCAGCGTGCCGATCGGCTTCTTCGTTACCTTATTGGCCCGCACATAGGCATTACAGGAAGGGTAGCGGGAGCAGACGAAAAGCATCGCACGCTTTGTGTTTTCCTTATAGATCCCGTCTGCAGTGCGGTAGATCACAGGGCTGCCGCAGTAGGGACAGTGCATGCGTCTGCGCCTGGCAGTCTTTTTTTGCTTCACTTTTTTGTTTTTCACTTTTCCCTCCGTAAAAGAAAAAGCCGCAGAGGCGCAA
>CACWLG010000042.1 GCA_902761635.1 Oscillospiraceae bacterium
TTTTCCGAATGCGCGTTTTTTTGCGGGTTTTCGAGTCAAGTATGCCAAAAAGCCAGGAAAATCAAGGGGTTTCAGCCCTCGAGGAGTTCGAACTTGTATCCAACGCCCCAGACGGTTTTGAGGCACCACTTGTCGGAGACGCCCTCCAGCTTTTCGCGCAGACGCTTGATGTGCACGTCCACGGTTCTCGAGTCGCCGAAATAGTCAAAGCCCCATACCTCGTCCAGAAGCTGATTGCGGGTGAAGACCCGGTTGGGCGAAGCCGCCAGATGGTACAGCAGCTCCATCTCCTTGGGCGGGGTGTCAATCTTTTTGCCGTCCACGATCAGCTCATAGGATTCCAGATTGATCACCAGCTTATCGTAGCTGAGCTTCTTCTCCACCGGCGCGTCGGCATCGGTGCGGCGCATGACCGCGTGGACACGGGCCAGCAACTCCTTCACGTCGAAGGGCTTGGTCACATAGTCGTCAGCCCCCATGTCAAGACCGTTGATCTTGTCGGCTGTCTCCCCCTTCGCGGTCAGTATGATGATCGGCGTGGAGGATTTACGGCGGATGCTGCGGCAGACCTCCCACCCGTCCTTGACCGGCAGCATGATGTCCAGCAGCACCACATCCGGCTGAAAGAGGTCAAAGCTGGACTCGGCCTTGCCGCCGTCCGCCGCGATCATGACATCAAAGCCGTCCTTGCCGAGATATAAACGCAGAAGCTCCGCGATGTTGGCGTCGTCCTCCACAACAAGTGCTCTTTTGCTCATAACAGTTCTTCCTTTCTCAGACTACTCTTATGATTTATTATAGCGTTGTCACCGCGGCAAAGGTTAAAAAAATGTAAAAATCCCCGGGGTCGGGGATTTTTACATTATCATGCTTTTCTCGCTCAGACGCTGTTCTTACATGTCTGCCAGCATCGCAGTTTCGATCCAGCCGACTTTTCCGTTGGCGATGACCCTGCTGTATTTTGCACCGTACTCAAAGATCTTGACCTGCGTACCGGCCGACACCGTACCCTCCGTGGGGGTCGTGCTTCTGTAGAAGTTGCCTGCCGGATTGCCGGTATACAGGGGTGCGTTTGCCGTGCAGATCATCACGCCGCCCTGTGCTCCCGCGCCGCCGCTGACTGCGTCAAGGAAATCCTCCTCGAGCGGGATCATGTTTTTATTGTCTGTCATTCTTATGGCCTCCCTTCGGATTTGCCCGTATTATAGCATCTCTTTTGTCACAAAACAATCACACAACGCAAAAAAAGATCCGGGGTCTATTTGCCGCTTTTGCCCGCCTTGAAGTCAGGCTCGGTCCCCTCGGCCAGGCGCTTGATGTTGGTGCGATGGCGCGCGATGGCAAGACATGCGCAGAAGATCGAGAGGATCAGGCGAGGCGTACTCACATGGAACAGGAAAGAGGACGCCGCAATGGCAAGGGCCCCGCAAAGAGAGCCGACGGACACCTTTCTGGACAGAAGCGATCCCAGCAGGAAGGAACCGACCGTGCAAAGGCCGACGCGCCAGTCGATCCCGAAGCCGACCGCGCCGCCGACCGCAATGCCCTTGCCGCCCTTGAAGCCGTGCAGCACCGGGAAGCAATGGCCCAGCATACACGCACCGGCTCCGATACACAGGCCGATCTCCCCGGCCAGGGCATTCCCGCCGAACATGCAGGCCGCAGCCTTCAGCGCATCCCACGCAAGGGTCAGCAGACCTGCGCCCCAGCCGTGCACACGGGCCATGTTGGTCGCGCCTGCGTTGCCGCTGCCTTCCTTCCGGATATCGCCGCCGAATAGGGTTTTGGAGGCAAGGATCGAAAGGCTCAGTGACCCGACCACATACGATCCCGCCGCAATGACAAGATATTTCCAGATCAACGGAAAGACCTCCCCCTGCCGTGCGCAGTTCTTTCATATAGTGCACGGCAATCAACTTTCTATGATTGTTCCCCTGTTTCTCTTTGGGATAACAGGGTCATGCTCCGCGCTTGCCCCCGTCGGGGGCGAGTAAAATTATAGCATCCGGTCAGACGGTATGCAAGGATAAGCGCGTGAAATCCGCGGTTCCCTGTCCGTCACGGTCTGTCTGTCTCTTCAAGGTCCGTCCAGGGACGGCAGGCCGGCGGGTCCATCGCAAAGCGCAGGCGCTCGCCCGTCACGGGATGGGTAAAGCCGATGCGATGAGACCAGAGCGCAAGGGCGCAGTCGTCCGGCTCGGCGCAGTATTTCCGCTCCCCGAAGAGCGGGAAGCCTCGGGAGGCAAACTGTACCCGGATCTGATGAGTGCGGCCGGTGTGCAGGCATATACGCACGAGGCTCATCCCCGCGCCGCGCCGCAGCGTCTCATACGTCAGCAGCGCCTCCTGCACCCCCTTGCCGGGCGCGTCAGCCACAAAGGTCATCTTCCGCGCCTTATCCCGCCGCAGAAGGTCTCGCAGCTCCCCGCTCTCCGGAGTCCGCCCGTGGACGACGGCCAGGTACTGCTTCTCAAAAGCGCCCTCCCGCACCTCGCGGCTGAGGGCGGACGCTGCTTCGGCACTGCGGGCGAGCACCATCAGCCCGCTCACGGCGCGGTCCAGGCGGTGTACCGTACGCAGATCGGCCCTGGGCTCCCCCAACTCCTGCCGCACAAGCTCCGGCAGGCCCCCCGCCTCATCCGTCGAGAGGACGCCGGCGGGCTTTACACACACCAGCACCGCGGGGTCCTGATACACGATCTCCATGCTCAGTCCCGCCCCTGCACATCATGCACTTCGATGCTGCCGCCATTGGAGAGATCCTTCCCCTCCAGCAGCAGGAGCTTCTCCGCCAGGAGCCTTGCAAAGCCGCTGATCACCGCAACAGAGGAGATCAGATCGTTCGTGTCGTCGGTGGTGATCTCGGTCACTTCCTCCTCCCCGTGGTCAAGGATGCCGCCCGCCGCAATGCGGACCTGCTTTCTGAAATAGTTGCATGTCAGCCTGTGGCGCGCCACAAAGGCGCTGTACACCCGCTTGAGCTCCTGCTCGCTCAGCCCCATGGGGATCATGGTCCTGAGCGTGGGGATCGACAGGCTCTGCTTGAGCGTGCAGACCATGATGAGGTAGGCGATATGAACACGGTAGTATTTCTTTTTGATCGGCTCCGGCATGATCTTTTTCCGGACATAGTTGTTGATGGCTGCAGGGGTGATGATCTGCTCTTCCTTCAGCTCCGGCGGCATATAGTCGAGATACTCCGTCAGCAGCGTGACCACCTGGTCCATGTACAGGCCGAAATCCGGGATCTCCTCCCAGGCGGGGAGCCTGTAATCCTCCAGATACTTTTCCCAGCGCCGCAGTTTTCCGGCGATCAGTTCCTTGTTATACGTCATTCCGGTATCTCCGTTTCCGATTGTTGTCCCGGCAGGCCTTCCACCAGTGACACCTTCATTATAGCAGATTTTGTCCAGGAATCAAGGTCAAACTTTCTTTCGTTTCAGTTGACATAGTATTTCAAATGTGTTAATATAATCTGGTAGATTAGATGTATTTCATTTGACAAAACTACCGCTCTTGTATTATGATTGAGCGGCACAGACAGGTACTCGGATAAAGGGGGCATTCCCATGTCTTTTGTCGTTTTTGCAGACGGAAGCGCCAATCTGCCGCAATCCATGCTGGAGGGGATCAATCTTCTCCCCTGTGATTATACCGTTGACGGCGTGCAAAACACCTACTGGGGTGATGTGGATCACTTTGACGGACACGCTTTTTATGAGGATCTGCGCCGGGGCAAGGTCGTCAAGACCTCCCTTCTCAACACGCAGCTCTTTCTCTCCCGCTTTGCGCCGTACCTGACGCAGGGCAAGGATATCATTTATATCTCCATGAGCTCGGGCATCAGCGGCACCTACAACGCCGCCCGGCTCGCGGCGCAGGAGCTGATGGAGCTGTACAAAGGACGCTTCATCCATATTGTGGACTCTCTCGGCTGCGGCTTCGGCAACGGGCTGCTGGCTGTGCGCGCCGCAGCGCTGAGCCGGCAGGGTCTCTCCGCGAAGGAGGCCGCCGCGATTCTTGATCAGGAGGTGCCCCACACCTGCCAGTACTTCACGGTGGATGACCTGAACTTTTTGAAGAACACCGGCAGGGTCAGCGGCATGACCGCGAAGATCGCCACCGTGCTGAACATCAAGCCCATCCTCTTTGGCGACAGCACCGGCCATATCATCTCCTGCACAAAGGTGCGCGGGCGCAGAAGCTCCATTGAGATGCTGGCCAAAAAGTACGATGAGAAGCACATCGACCAGGAGGGACAGACAATCTGCATCTCCCATGGCGACTGCCTTGCGGATGCGGAAACCCTCGCCGGTCTCGTCCGGGCCATCACGCCCGAGGCGGAGATCACCATCTGCCAGCACGAGCCTTTTTCCGGCGCCCATGTGGGGCCCGGCATGCTGGGTCTCTTCTTCCGCGGGAAGGAACGCTGAAGCTTCGATAGCTGCGAATAAAAAAAGTACGGCAAAAACGCCGTACTTTTTTCATGTCTTGTTGAAAGCCGTATCAGCAGCCGCAGCCCTCGCCGCAACTGCACTCCGGCCCGCAGCCGCTGCAGCCGGAGCAGGAGCCGCCGCAGCCGGCGGCAAAACCGCTGTCCGCGCCTGCGATCGGGAGCTTTCCGAGCAGGAGCAGATCCGCCGCGAGATCCGCGGGCCCCTCAAAGCCCGCCACCGGGACGATGCCGAGGCTTAAAAGCGCGGCCTTGGCCTCGCCGCCCATTCTGCCGGAAATGACCGCGTCAACGCCCTCGTCCCGCATGAGCTCCGCCATGGCCTCGTGCCCATGGCGCTCCCCGGTTTCCACGAGGTGCCTGGTGCAGCGGCTCACGTCCGCGTCCTCATAGTCGTAGACGGCAAACGCGGCGGCATGGCCGAAGTGCTCGCCGATCAGCCCGTTGTCATAGGCAACCGCGATGCGCATGTCAGCCCTCCTTCTCGATTGCGTCAACGATGGAGCTGATATGCTCGCCGCTGACGGATTCGACCTCGCCCGCGTCCACCATGGCGGTGACGGCCGGGTCGATGGGGAGCCTTGCCCAGTGCGCGATGCCGAACCGCTTTGCAAGCGCCTCCACTCTGCTCTCGCCGAAGATGGCGTGCTCCCTGCCGCAGCCGGGGCACTTAAAGTAGCTCATGTTCTCCACAAGACCGAGGACGGGGATATGCATCATTTCTGCCATGTGCACGGCCTTCTCCACGATCATGCCCACCAGATCCTGGGGGGTGGTGACGATGATGATGCCGTCCACCGGCAGGGACTGGAACACGGTCAGGGGCACGTCGCCCGTTCCGGGAGGCATGTCGACAAACATGTAGTCCACATCCTGCCACAGCACATCCGTCCAGAACTGGGTCACAGCGCCGGCGATCACGGGGCCGCGCCAGACGACAGGCTCCGTTTCATTTTCCAGCAGCAGGTTCATGCTCATCAGCTGCATGCCGCTGTGGGTGGTGACCGGGAGGAGATATTCATCGGTGCCCATGCAGTGCTCGTGCACGCCGAAGGATTTCGGCACGGAGGGACCGGTGATGTCCGCGTCCAGCACCGCGCAGTTAAAGCCGCGCCGCTGCATTTCGGAGGCCATCAGGCAGGTCACCAGGGACTTGCCGACGCCGCCCTTGCCGCTGACCACGGCGATCACTTTTTTGACGCTTGCGCCCTCGCGCAGATTCTTGCGGAAGCTCTCCGCCGTGCGTTCGGCGCAGTCCTTGCCGCAGCTGGAGCAATCATGTGTGCATTCACTCATTTTTCGTTTCTGCCTTTCCTAAATAAATAATAATGCATAATCAAAGCTTTGCCTTATTGAGCGCCTTTAAAAGGAACTGGGCGGCAAAGCCGGTGAACACGCCGGTGACAACGCCGGAGGCGGCGAGCACCGGCCCATAAGCCAGCACGCCCGGGGTCTTCACCACCAGCATGCAGGCTGCAAGCTGCCCGGCGTTGTGGGCAAGACCCGCGAGGGCCGACACGATCCAAAGCTGATCGTCCCCGAAAAAGCGCAGCGTCAGGCACATCACGAGATAGGCAAGCGCGCCGCCCGCCGCGCTGAAGAGAAGCGTGGAGGGGCTGCCGGCAAACATGGCGCCCATCAGGATGCGCACCAGCAGCACCGCGCCCGCCTCTCGCTTTCCCAGGAGCTTTATGGCGATCAGCGTAATGATGTTCGCAAGGCCGAGCTTGACGCCTGGGACCGGCACCGGCGCCGGGATTTGATTTTCGATCACAAAGATCGTGAGGGCGATGGCGGTCAAAAGCGCCATCAGGGCGAGCTTTTTCGTCTTACCCATCAATATCACCGCCCTCAATGGAGATGACGAGACGGTTGGGCATGCAGATGATGGGGATGCCGTTGCTGCTGAGTCTGCCCTGCATGACGCAGATCTGATCCGGGCAGTCGGCATGGGTGACGGAAATGGCGCCCGGTTCCACATGGACGATGTTGCGCCCGAAATCAGTGGCGACGTCCAGGTCGTATGCCTCCCTGACTTTTGAGAGGTCGATCCTTTCAAGGACCTCTCCGTTGACAGAGACGACCGCGACCATCCCCTCGCCCCGGCCGAGCTTTCCGTACAGCAGGAGCCCCGCCGCGACAATCAGCGCGAGCAGCAGGCCCCAGAGAAAACTTTTCTTTTTCATGCGCTCTATTTTAGTTGACTTGCCCACAGTTGTCAATACGGGGGAAGCTGTGATATAATAGATAAGCTTGGCTTCCGGGAGAGCGGAAAGGAGGTGTCCCCATGAACGGGCTGGCAGACTATACGCTCGCGCTGAGCAAGTACGTGCTGATCATTGTGTCCATCGCGCTTCTGCTGCGGTGCATCCGCTCCCTGCTCTCGGACCGCTTTGAGCCGGAGATCTGGGGCTACCTCACCAGGGAGGGCGAGAGCTACCCGCTCACCCACTGGGAAAACCTGATCGGCCGCTCCTTAAGCGCAGACGTGCGCATCGTCTCCCCCGGCGTCAGCCGCACACACGCCGTGCTGCGGCGGGGCGGCAACGGGCGCTGGCGCGTCTATGATCTCTATTCAAAAGGCGGCGTCTGGATCAAGAAGGAGCGCGCCGGAGAAGAGGGGCTGACCGTGGAGTCCGGCTCGGTCATCAACTTCGGCGGAGAAAAGCTGCGCTTTCGCGCGGTCACGCCGGAAAAGCGCGAGAAGCTGGACGCCAAACGCCCCGTGGCCGGGTACGGCGTCTCCCCGGCGGGAACCATGTTCATGCTGACGCTCTTTCAGCTCACGCTCCTGCTGCAGCATGCTCTCACGCCCCGGCAGGAAAACCTGCCCGCCGTGGCGCTGGCCTTCCTGGCCCTCATGGCGCTGGACTGGAGCTGCTACTTTTTCATGCGCTTTCTCAACCGCTCGGGCTTCGAGATCGAGACCCTGGCCTTTTATCTCACCTCCATCGGCATGTCGGTGGCCGCCTCCTCGGTGCCGAACGATATGCTCAAGCAGCTCCTGCTCACCATTGCGGCGGTCGTGCTGTTCGCGCTGCTGGGCTGGTGGCTGCGGGATCTGGAGCGCACCACGTCCGCCCGCTCCACGGTTGTGATGGGCTCCATCGCCCTGGTCTTTGCCAACATTCTCTTCAGTGACGCGGTGCTCGGCGCAAGAAACTGGCTGACCATCGGCGGGCTCTCCATTCAGCCCTCCGAGCTTGTCAAGGTCGGCTATATCTATGTAGGCGCCTCCACGCTCGACAGGCTCTTTCGCAGGAACAACCTGTCCACCTTTATCACCTTCTCGGCCTTCTGCGTTGGGTCGCTCGCGCTGATCGGCGACTTCGGCACCGCGCTCATCTTTTTTGTGACCTTCCTCGTGATCTCCTATCTGCGCTCCGGTTCCTTTGCCACGGTGCTGCTCGCGGTCACGGGCGCGGCCATGGCGGCCTTCCTCGCCGTGAGCATCCGCCCCTATGTCGCCCGGCGCTTTGCCACCTGGGGCCACGTGTGGGAGGATGTATACGGCGCGGGCTTTCAGCAGACGCGGGCCATGTCAGCCGCCGCCGCCGGCGGTCTCTACGGCAAGGGCGCGGGCGCTGGCTGGCTCAAGGACATTGTCGCGGCCAACACCGACATGGTCTTTGCCATGGTGTGCGAGGAGCAGGGGCTCATCATCGGCGTCATCATGGTCGCCGCCATGCTCGTGCTTGCCCTCTTCGCCGTGCGCAGCGCCCGCCACGGGCGCTCGGCCTACTATTCCATCGCGGCCTGCGCCGCCATGAGCATGCTGCTTACCCAGCTTGCGATGAACGTGTTCGGCTCTCTGGATATTCTGCCCTTTACGGGCGTTACCTTTCCCTTCGTCTCCCGCGGCGGCACCTCGCTTCTGAGCTGCTGGATGCTGATGGCCTTCATCAAGAGCGCCGACAACCGCCGGGACGCAAGCTTCGCCGTCCGTGCCGCCTCGCAGGATTCGGACGCGGAGGAGGATCTTTCTGACTGGGAGGTGTGGCAGCCACGAGAAAAATAACGAACCGCGCCTTCTCGGTGCTGCTGCTGGCAGCCCTGGTGGTCTGCGGCATGGGCGTGTATCTCGCGCGCTACGTTGCCCACGGCGAGCAGTGGGCCCTCTATTTCTCCCGCGCAAACGCCGGTTCCACCGGGCATATCGTGGACCGAAACGGCATCACCCTCGCGTTTTTCGACGAAACGCGCAGCGTCTATTCCCCGGACCGCATCACAAGGGCCGCAAACTATCACATCACCGGCGACTACTGGGGCCGCACGGGCACCGGCATCCTCTCCCGCCTCTGGGACGACATGCACGGCTTCAGCCTTCTGACCGGCACCACCCATGTCGCCTCCAGCGCCCAGCTTGAGCTGACCTATGACGCGCGGCTCAACAACAAGATCTATGAGGCCATCGGCGAGTGGGCCAGCGGCTGCATGCTGGTGTGCAACTACCGCACCGGGGAGATGCTCGGCATGGTGTCCACCCCATCGGTCGACCCCCTGGACACCAGCGGTGAGCAGCGCGACGGCGCGTTCATCAATCGCTGTATCTCCGCCTCCTTCACGCCGGGCTCCATCTTCAAGCTCATCACCGCCGCCGCGGCGATTGAGCGCATTCCCGACATCGAGCAGAGGACCTGGTATTGCGAGGAGGAGTACAAGATCGCGGGCGTGCCCTTCCACTGCGTGGCGGACCACTATACCCAGAACTTTGAGCAGGCCCTCGCCAACTCCTGTAACATTGCCTTCGCGCAGATCGCGGTCTCCCTGGGGCAGAACACGATGATCGAATACGTCCGCAAATACGGCTTTCTGGACAAGCACAGCCTCGACGGCATCCCCACCGCGAAGGGCAGCTACCCCCTGGAGTTTGTGGGTGACCCGGAGACCGGCTGGTCCGGCATCGGCCAGTCCACGGACCTGGTGGTGCCCTACTCCATGCTGCGCTTCCTGTGCGCCGTGGCAAACGGCGGCAATCTTGTCGAGCCGCATTTTCTGCCGGGCGAGACGCCGGTTATTTCCGAGCTTGTCAAGCCCGCCACGGCGGAGCGCCTGCGTCAGCTCATGCGCAACAACGCCGTCAGCCACTATGAAGCCGATATCAACTTCCCCGGCCTTCCCATCTGCGCCAAGACGGGCACGGCGGAGCTCGGCGAGGGGATCCCGGACAACTCCTGGTTCGTGGGCTTTCTGGACGATGAAGCGCATCCCTACGCCTTCGTCACGCTCATCGAGCGCGGCGGCTTCGGCCTGAGCAAGGCCGGGCGCATCACGAACGAAGTGCTGCAGTGGGCCGTAAAAAATATGTAAAGAGCGCGGCCTTCCTCGGGCTTCGCGCGGAAAGGGATCAGCATGTTTATTCTTCAGCTTTTGAAAATGGGTACGATGCAGAAGCTTCTGACGTCCGGTCTGCGGCTCGTCAAGCAGCACGGCATTTTGAAGGAGGGTCAGCACCGCATGACCGTCACCTTCACGATCACAGGCGAGGACGGCAAACAGGCGAAGGCCGACGTCCATGTGAGCTATGATCAGGGAAAGCTTGCGAAATACCCGCAGATTCTGGATATGCACAGCGAGGGCTGGACCGTCAGCGAATAAGAGAACGGCAGGGATTCATTGTCATGACCGATTTATCTGTCAGTAACTTAATCAAATCCTTTGAGATCGGCAGGAACGTCCTGGACGGGCTGTCCTTCACCGTCACCGCCGGGGAGCGGGTCGGCATCCTGGGCCACAACGGCTGCGGGAAGACGACGCTCTTCCGCATTCTGACGGGCGAAGTGCGCCCGGACGAGGGGGAGATCGCCATCGCGCCCGGAAAGCGCCTGGGCCTCATCTCCCAGATCCCCGTCTATCCCGAGGGCTGGACCACCGAGATGGTGCTCCGGGACGCGCACCGCCGCCTCTATGCCATCAGCGAGCGCATGGACGAGCTGACCGAGCGCATGGAGCAGGACCAGTCCCCCGCCCTGCTGCGGGAGTACGACAAGCTGCAGGAGGATTTCCGCAGACTCGGCGGCTATGAGATGGACGTGGACAGGTCACGGGTCGCAAACGGCCTGGACATCCCGCCCCAGATGCTGGCGCAGCCCTTTGACTCTCTCTCCGGCGGGGAGAAGACACGGGTGAACCTCGCCCGTCTGATCCTGGAAAACACCGATATTCTCCTGCTGGACGAGCCCACCAACCACCTGGACCTCCGGGCCACCGAATGGCTGGAGGACTATCTGCTGCACTTCAAGGGCACGGTGCTCGCGATCAGCCACGACCGCTATTTTCTCGACAAAGTGGTGCAGCGCTGCATTGAGATCAATGAGGGCAAGGCCGAGTTTTACAGCGGCAACTACAGCTTCTATGTTGAGGAGCGGCAGCGCCGCTTTGAGGAGAAGCTGAAGAAATACGAGAAGGACCAGGCCAAGATCGACCAGCTCACCCGGGCGGCCGAGCAGATGCACCTGTGGGCCTTCATGGGCAACGACAAGCTGCACAAGCGCGCCTTCTCCATGGAAAAGCGCATTGAAAAGCTCAGCCGTACCGAAAAGCCCAAAGAGCAGCGCAGGCTCAATGTGAAGTTCAGGGAAAAGGAGTTTGTGGGCGACGAGGTGCTGGTCATGGACGGGCTTGAAAAGCGCTACGGCGAGCGCGTGCTCTTCTCCGGGCTCGACATGCTCGTCACAGGCGGGGAGCGCATCGCCCTCATCGGCGACAACGGCACCGGCAAATCCACCCTGGTCAAGCTGATCATGAACCTGGAAAAGCCGGACAAGGGCTGGCTCTATCTCGGCCCCACGGTGAGGACTGCCTATCTGCCGCAGCTTGTGGGCTTTTCCAACGAGGAGCGCTCCGCCCTCGACACGATGCTCTACGACTGCCGATGCCAGCCGCAGGAGGCGCGCGACCGCCTTGCCGCCTTCGGCTTTCGGGGCGAGGATGTGCTGACCCCGGTGGGCGCGCTCTCCGGCGGGGAAAAGAGCCGCCTGCGCCTTTGCATGCTGATGGGCGGGGACATCAACTTCCTCATTCTCGACGAGCCGACCAACCACCTGGATATTGCCAGCCGCGAATGGATGGAGGACGCCCTCTCGGATTACGAGCAGACCCTGCTGTTTGTTTCCCACGACCGCTATTTCATCGACAAGTTTGCCACGCGCGTCTGGGAGCTGCGCGGCGGTCAGATCACCGATTTTCGCGGCGGATACCGGGAGTTTCGCGCCTGGCGGGAGCGGCAGGAGCTTGTCACCCAGATCGAAAAGCAGAAGGAACGGGAACAGCCGAAGGAAAAGAAGCCGAAGAGCGAGCGGCCAAAAAACAACGACAAGGCCATCGCCCGGCTGGAGCGGGAGATCGCCCGGCTGGAGGCCCGGATCGCGGAGCTTGACAAAGACGCCGAGGCGCACGGCAGCGATTATCAGAAGCTCATGGAGATCCAGGCCGGGAAGGATGAGCTGGAAGCTGAGCTCACGGAGCTCTATGCGCGCTGGGAGGAGCTGAACGCATGAAAAAACGATTCTGGGCCGTGATCCTCGCACTCGTGAGTGCCGCGCTCTTCCTGCGCTTTGCCCTGCGCGGCTATGCCTGGTGGGGCTATATCCTGCTCTTTATCGCGGCGCTTCTGGTCATGCACCGCTATCTGCCCGCCGCGCTCTGGCGCATCGTCGTGGTGCTGGTGTGCATTGGTCTTGCCTACTTCTGCTTTGTGGAATACTTCATCATCAAAAACGCCCGCACTGACCGGGATGCTGGCCGGGATTATCTCATTGTGCTGGGCGCTGCGGTGTATAAGGACCAGCCCTCGCTGACCCTGGTGCGCCGGCTTGAAGGGGCACTCCAATACTTAAACGAGCACCCCAAAACCATCGCCATCGTCACCGGCGGCATGGGCGCGGGCGAGCAAATCACCGAGGCCCAGGCCATGCACGACTGGCTGATCGCCCATGGCGTTGCCCCCGAGCGGATCATCATGGAGCCGAAGGCCGCCTCCACGATGGAAAACCTCCAGTTTTCCTTCGACATCATCCGCGCGCGGGGGGACGAACCGCAGGGCCATGTCGCCATCGTGTCGAGCGCCTACCACCTGTACCGGGCCAAGCTCATGGCGCAAAGGCTCGGCGTGCCGGATGCCTCCGGCGTCGCCGCCCCCTGGGGCTACTTCTTCGTGATGCTCAACTACTTCATCCGCGAGGCCTTCGGCGTGACCCATCTCTGGGTGCTGGGAAGCTGAGGTGGAGAGATGAAAAAGCTTCTCCGGTTCAGCCGCTCGCGGATCCTGCTGCTTCTGTTCTGTCTGGGCTTCTTTGCCATGATGTTCCTGTGCAATCACTGGACCGATCTCATCGCGGACGATTACCGCTACTGCTTTTCCTACGCGGATGATACGCGTATCGAAAGCCTTGCGCAGATCTTCCCCTCCATGGCCGCCCATCGGCACAGCATGAACGGGCGCGTGGTGCCGCACTTTCTGGTGCAGCTTTTCCTCATGCTGCCCAAGGGCGTGTTCGACCTTGTCAACAGCCTGTTCTTCGCCCTGCTTGTCTGGCTCCTGCACACGCTTGCCGTCGGCCGGGGGCTTCCCAATCCCGTGCTCCTGACGGCGCTGTTCTTCGCCTTCTGGGCCTTCCAGCCGGATTTCGGGCAGGTGTTTCTGTGGCTGACCGGCTCGGTCAACTATCTCTGGTGCGGGGTGTTCAGCCTTTTATGGCTGCTGCCGCTCGTGCGGCACTTCCGGGACGACAGCGAGCCCGGCAGGGCTGCGCGCATTCTCTTTGTGGTTTTCTCCTTTCCTGTGGGCGCATACAGCGAAAACGGCACGGTGGCGCTGGCCGCGGCGTGGCTTGCCTTCGCGGCGCTCGATTTCTTCTTTTGCAGGCGCCGCCCGGCCCCGTGGATGTGGCTGGGCTTTGCCTCGATGCTCGGCGGCTTTGCCTGTATGATGGCCGCCCCGGCGGAGACCGTGAACAAGTCCGCCGAGATGACGTTATCCGTCCTGCTTGCAAACTTTGTTGAGACGGGGCGCATGTATCTGCGCTTCTGGCCTCTGCTCGTCTGCTTCGCTGTTTTCTACGCACTGGCTCTCTGTCGAAAGGTGGAGCTGAAAACGCAGCTTCTCGCGCTTGCGCTGCTGTTTGCTTCTCTCGCGGGGCAGTTCGTGCTGACCTTCGCCATGTACTGCGCGGGGCGGAGCATGCACATCGCGCTGGTGCTGCTGCTGGCGGCCGATGCGGTGCTGCTGGCAAAGCTCTATGATCTGCCCGGACGGAATGTGCTGATTGCAGCCCTGCTTGCAGGCATGTGTTTCATGGCGCGAAGCTGGTTCGTCGGCCTGCCGGACATCCGCGGCACGCACTATCTTCTGCAGTATAACGAGGATTTCATCGCAGCCTGCGCTGCCGCGGGCGAACGGAGCGTTGAGGTCTACCGCCCCTACGCCAAAACCTCCTGGAGCGCGCTGGAGGGCCTTGCCTACCTCAACACCGAGGACCCCGGCGACTGGCCCAATGTCTACATGGCAAAGTTCTACGGCGTGGACAAAGTGATCGGATATTGAGGGGTGAGCGGATGAAAGGATGGAAAACAGCGCTGCTTGCGCTGCTGTGCCTGTGTCTCGCCGGGGTACTGCTGCTGCGCATCCGAAGCGGGCAGGCAGCGCCGGAGCCGACAGCGACTGCCGTACCGGCGGCAGCCCCCACACCCGCGGCAGAGACGACGGCGGTCCCCGCGCCGAGCGAGACGCCGACGCCCTCCCCTGCCCCCACGGTCTTTGTGAAGCCCGGGGGCTATACGGAGGAGAGCTACCGCCTGGTGAGCGACATGTGCTACGCCTATGCCGACAGGCAGGAGGCGGCGGCTGACATCATTCAGGATGATCTGGAGAAGCTCAACGCGCTCGACCCGGCCCTCGGCTCCCTGTGGACAAAGCTCATGCGCCTCTGGTCCGGGGTCAACGCCGAGCTGGAGGTACATGACGGCCTGCTCCCCGACGGTCTGCCGGAGGATGACAGCCTCTGCATCGTGGTGCTGGGCTTCCAGCTGGAGGCCGACGGCTCCATGGCTCCGGAGCTTGCGGGGCGCTGCGAGACAGCTCTTTCCTGCGCCGAAAAGTATCCCCGGGCGCTGATTGCCGTGACCGGCGGAGGGACCGCCTGGCAGAATCCCGGGGCCACGGAGGCGGGCGTCATGGCTGCCTGGCTCACGGAGCACGGCGTCAGCCCGGAGCGCATCCTCACGGAGGACGCCTCCATGACCACGGCCGACAACGCGGTCTTCACCTGTCGGCTCCTGCGGGAGCGCTGCCCGCAGGTCCGCTCCCTCGCCGTGGTGTCGAGCGACTATCATGTGCCGCTGGGTGTGCTGCTGTTTCAGGCGCGCGCCTATCTTGACGAGTATGAGACGGGGGCGCTCCCCTTCTCGGTCGTCTCCAACGCCGCGTACCATACGGACGGGCGCAGCCGGCCCGACAGCCCCATGATGCAGAAAAACTGGCTCTGGAGCGTCACCGATCCCCATTACTGATCCCGCAGGAGGAAGACATGAAAAAAGCTCTGATCGTATGCGCACTTTGCCTTGCAGCCCTCTTTGCGTTTTCAGCCTGCTCTTTGACGGAGGCTGCGCTGTCCGGCCCGGCCCCGACAGAGACTGCGCCGCCGACCGAAACGCCGGAGCCGACGCCCGAACCGACACCCGAGCCGACACCCACACCGACGCCGGAGCCGACGCCCGATCCCCTCTATGAGCCCTACCGCGAGCTTGTCACGCAGGTCTCGCTGGGCCTGGAGCGCGGCTGGGTCGCCGATCTCGTGACGGAGCGCGGCATCAGCGAGGTGTTCAAGACGGCGGAAAAGGGCGACTTCGGCTGGCTGCAGGAGGACATCAACCACGACGGTGTGGAGGAGCTGCTGTTCGGCAGGATCACCGCCGGGGGCGAGGCAAGCCCCTTCTATGACATCTATTCCATGCTGGCCGGCGAGATGATCCATCTCTCCACCGGCTGGGATTACAACCACTGGTATCTGCTGGCCGACGGGCTTTTCGTCAACGAATGGCACGGCGCCGAGTACGAGACCTACCGCACGGCCTACGGGCTCTTTAACGGCAAGTTCATCCCCGCAAACCGCTATGTGGAAGCCGATGAATACATCCATATCGACTTTCGTTCCTTCGAGGATCTCCCCTGGCAGACGGCCTGACGAACCAAAGCGGCACGTCCTCAGCGCATTGCGCCGGGGACGTGCCGCCGGTTTTATACCGGTCTCCCATAACACCATGAAAGCGTTTTATGGAAGATCCGCATGATGGAAAAGCTTTATTATTTCTGCTTATTGATGCGCTTCCTGCCCGGGGTGATCGCCCGCGCGGGGCAGACAAGCACGCACAGATGGCAGCCGACGCAGCGCTTGCCGTCGAGGATCGGCTTTCGATCGGCTCCGAGACGGATCGCCTGGTGTCCGCCGTCCGCGCAGGAGATCATGCAGCGCCCGCAGCCGATGCAGGCTTCGCGGTGGAATTTCGGGAAGAGTACACTGTCGCGCTCGAGGACATTCGTCGTCTCGCTGACGGTGTCAAGCGCAAGCCCCCTGGCCTCCCTGACGCTCTGGAAGCCCTTCTCCTTCAGGTACAGATTCAGCCCCTGCTTCAGATCTTCCACGATCCGGTAGCCGTACTGCATGACGGCCGTGGTGACCTGGATGCTGTCAGCCCCGAGGAGGATGAACTCCAGCGCATCCGACCAGGTCTCGACGCCGCCCATCGCACTGATGTGCATCCCGGCGAGGGCGGGGTTCTTCCCCAGCTCTGCGATGAAGCGCAGGGCGATGGGCTTGACCGCGCTACCGCTGTAGCCGCCGACCGCGGACATGCCGTGTACCGCCGGGGCAGAGACATAGGTGTGCGGATTGACCTCGGTGACGCTCTTGATGGTGTTGATGGCGGCAATGCCGTCGGCTCCGCCGCGCCTTGCAGCCTCCGCCGCCGGACTCATGACCGCCACATTGGGCGTGGGCTTGGCGATGATCGGTCTGTCTGTCCCCCGGCGGGCCGCGGCGGTGAAGCGCTCCACCAGCTCCGGCACCTGCCCGATGTCCGAGCCGAGGCCCCCCTCGGCCATATTGGGACAGGAGAAGTTCAGCTCAATGGCATCCGCGCCGTTTTCCACGCACTGCCCTGCAAGCTCTTCCCACTCCTCATCGCTGCGGCCCATGATTGAGGCGAGGATGAACTTTGTCGGATAGTTCTTCTTCAGGCGGCGGAAGATCTCCATGTTCTCCGCCACGCTGTGGTCGGAGAGCTGCTCGATGTTCTTAAAGCCGATGATGCTGCCGTTGTCGCCGGTGATGGCCGAGAAGCGGGGCGAGGCCTCGTGAATATCCAGCTTGCTGATGGTCTTGAACGAAACGCCCGCCCAACCGGCCTCAAAGGCCCGGGCACACATATCATAGGTGCTGCCAACCACGGAGGAGGAGAGGAAAAACGGGTTTTCAAGCGGGATACCGCAAAGCTCCGTTTTGAGCCTCTCTTCGTCCGCCGGGAGCCGTATTTCAAGCTCCGGGCGCACCTCGTCATGGAGCCGTGTCATGAGAGAGCGGATCGGGACCTCCCCGGGGCGCACGCAGGCCGCTTCACAGGGCGCGGCGCAGTTTGCGCAGGGATTCACGTCCGGAAGGCCGGACGCCGCTCCCTTCTCATTTTCAAACCAGATGCTGCGCAGGCAGCGCGCCGGGTCCGTCCGCTCGCAGGCTTTTGTACACGGCGCGTCGGCGCACAGCGCGCATCGGATCATATCCCGGCGATACAGCTTCTGTTCAAACATAGTACCCCTCCTTTACCCATATTTATATCCGTTGGCTTCCTGTGCCGTCAGAATGACGACAGCACGGCAAAACGCCCCATGGCGTTCCGCCGGGCCGCTTTGCGGCTCAGCGAATCTGTCCGCTGCCGCGGATGATGTACTTGTAGCTGTTGAGCTCTTCCAGCCCCATCGGCCCGCGGGCGTGCAGCTTCTGGGTCGAAATGCCCATCTCGCAGCCGAGGCCGAACTCGCCCCCGTCGGTAAAACGGGTGGAGGCGTTGACATAGACGGAGGAGGCGTCCACAAGGCGTGTGAACGCCGAAGCGTTCTCGTCGCTGCCGGTGAGGATCGCCTCGCTGTGTCCGGTGGAGTGCAGGGCAATGTGGCGAATGGCCGCGTCCACATCGTCCACCACGGCGACGGCAAGAATGTAATCCAGAAACTCCGTATCGAAATCCCGCTCTCCGGCAGGCGTGCCGGGAATGATCGCCGCCGCGGCGGGGTCCAGGCGCAGCTCGACCGGGACAAGCCCCTTCTCCTGCCGCTCCCGCGTCAGGCGGGCGCAGAGCTTCGGCAGGAAGGCGGCCGCGATGTTCCGGTGCACCAGCAGCACTTCCTCGGCATTGCAGACCGAGGGGCGGCTTGCCTTGGCGTTTTCGATGATGCTGAGAGCCTTGTCCTGATCCGCCGTCTCGTCCACAAAGATGTGGCAGATGCCGGTGCCGGTCTGGATGCAGGGGACCTTCGCATTCTCGGTGCAGCGGCGGATAAGGCCCGCGCCGCCGCGCGGGATCAGCAGGTCCACATAGCCCACCGCCTGCATCAGCTCGTCGGCGCTCGCGTGGGAGGTATCCTCGATAAAGCCCACCAGGGCAGCCGGAAGCCCCGCATCCTCCAGCCCGTGGTGGATGGCGGCGACGATGGCGGCGTTGGAGCGATAGGCCTCGCGCCCGCCGCGCAGGATGACGGCGTTGCCGGACTTGAGCGCCAGCACCGCAGCGTCGGAGGTGACGTTCGGGCGGCTTTCATAAATGATGGCGACCACGCCGAGGGGGACGGAGGTCTTCTCGATCACGAGTCCGTTCGGGCGCACCACACGGCGCAGCACCCGGCCCTCCGGGTCCGGCAGCTCCGCAACCTCGCGCACGCCGCCTGCCATGGCGGCGATACGCGCCGGTGTGAGGGTGAGCCTGTCCATCATCACCTCGCCGTAGCGATCCTTTGCCCCCTCGACATCCAGGCGGTTTGCCCGCAGGATCTCCTCCTGCTCACGCTCAAGCCTGTCGGCGACGGCAAGCAGGGCCGCGTTTTTCCGCTCTCTCGACGCTGTCAGAAAGGGCAGAGCGCGTTTTGTCTCTTCCAGTATTTCGCGGGTCGTCTTCATGGTGTATGCTCCCTCCCGATAAATTTTGTCCCGACGGGTTTCCCTTCCAGCGCCTCATAGAGCAAAAGCGGCTTTGCGCCGTTGAGGATGAACATGTCGGTGCCGGATTCCATGCAGATCCTGGCAGCCGTAAGCTTCGTCGCCATGCCGCCGGTAGAGAGGGCTGTCCCGCCGCCGCCGGCGCTCGCCAGCATTTCCGGGGTGATCTCCCTGACCTCGCTGATGAGCTTCGCCGTCTTCTCCCGGCGCGGATCGGCTGTATACAGTCCGTCGATATCCGAGAGGATCACCAGCATGTCCGCCTTCACGCTCACCGCCACCAGGGCGCCGAGGGTATCGTTGTCCCCGACGGCGATCTCGACCGTGGAGACGGTGTCGTTCTCGTTGATGACCGGCAGAACGCCGAGCTCAAGGAGCCTGCCCACGGTGTTGGAGAAATTGCGATAGCGCCCCTCATCCCGCAGATCCTCGCCGGTGAGCAGGATCTGGGCGATGGTATGGTTATAGGTGCCGAAGAGTCTGTCATAGACATACATCAGCTCGCACTGTCCGACCGCGGCGGCTGCCTGCTTGGTCGCCATATCTCTGGGACGCTCCCGCAGGTTGAGCTTGCCGACGCCCATGCCGATGGCGCCGGAGGACACCAGGACGATCTCATGTCCGGCGTTTTTAATGTCGCTTAAAACCTTGCACAGGGTCTCCACATGCCGGATATCCATGTGCCCGGTGGGATGCGTCAGCGTGGATGTGCCGACCTTCACTACAATTCTCACAAAGCTGCCTCCTGTTTCTTAGGTATCAGGCGTCCCGCGCGGCGATGACCGCCTCGATCACCGCAGAGCGAAAGCCCTTCTCCTCCAGCTTGCGCACCCCCTGGATGGTGGTGCCGCCCGGGGAGCAGACCGCGTCCTTGAGTTCTCCCGGGTGCCTGCCGCTCTCCAGGATGAGCCTTGCAGAGCCCAGAACCATCTGCGCGGCCAGCACCGTCGCATCCTTCCGGGAGAGCCCGGAGGCGACGCCGGCGTCCGAGAGCGCCTCCACAAAGAGATCCACGAACGCAGGCCCGCAGCCGCTGACCGCCATGCCCGCGTCCATGAGCCGCTCCTCCACCCGCAGGAAGCGCCCGGCAAAGCGCATGGCATGGAGGAATGCCTCCATCTCTTCCTCCGCGTCCCCGGTATAGAGGATCATCCCCTCCCCGACCGCGACCGGTGTATTGGGCATGATGCGGATCATCGGGCAGTCGCCCAGGAGCTCCTTGAGTCTCTTGACCGGGACTCCCGCCGCCATGGAGACCACCGCGAAGGGCGCCTTCTTCTCCCGCACAAGCGGGCGCAGGGTCTCGCAGAGCTCCGGCAGCACATGGGGCTTGACCCCGAGGAAAACGAGCTCTGCCTCCCGGACGGCCTGCGCGCAGTCCGTCACCTCGCCTCCGATCTCCCGGCGGAGTGCCTCCGCCTTCTCCGGGTGGCGGTTTACGAGATAGATCCGGTTCTCCTGTTCCTTCGACGCGGCCCTTGCCAGGGCCCCGCCCATGTTGCCTGTACCGATAAACGCAATTTTCATGTCTCTGCCCGCTTTCCTGTTTTGAATGGTCCCGCCCTCCGGTGGGGATGTGTTTTGTTTTAGGCAATACCGCATAATTCGGCAAGAGCAGATCCTGAGAAAATTTGGGTTCTGATAAAGGCACTTTTTCGCAGATGTACTTTGTGTACCTCAAGACGGTGTTGCCTTTATTATTATACCATTGCCGCCCTGATATTTCTACCCTGAACTGCAGGATATTCGCTTCTCTCTTTGCAAAGACGATTGTTTGCAGTTTTTTCTTTTTTCTCCCGCCGGCATGTGCTACAATGAAAAAGCTTCCGGGCCGCGCCGTTGGGACGCCGCCCTATCATCATACCATACGCGGAGGTTACGCATGAACAAGAAGATCTTAACGGCATCTCTCTCCCTGGCCCTGCTGCTCTCCGGCTGCGGGAAAGCAAACCCTGCGCCCGCCCAGGCGGTCCAGACCGCCGCTCCCGTCGAGACGCAGGCGCCCGCGCCCGTTCAGCCCGTCCCCCAGCGGCAGGACGGCGAGCGCTTTGAGACGACCATCATCCTCGAGGGCATGGAAGAGAAGGTGCAGTACGAGCATATCCGGGATGAAGCCCTCGGCTTTGAGATGGATTACGACTACGAGTCCTTCAACCGGGTCCGTGAGGCAGACCGGGAGCGCTTTATCTCGATCTATGACGATGCCGGAAATCCCGAAAACTATCTCGAGGTGAGCGCGAGCGCGGACGATGCCGAGACCGCGGCCGCCGCTATCAGCGCGGCGCTTGCGCAGGAATACGAGGTTCGGCAGGACAGCTTCGTACTTGAGCGCGCGGGCAGCTGCATCCGCATCCACGGTGACGAGATCAAGGGCGGCGGCTACATGCCCGACAAGCTGCAGATGGTGTACGTCATCCCCGCCCCCGACGGCTGCCGCATTGCGGTGGAGCACTATGCGATCGTAGAGTCCGAGGGCTTTGGCCGCCGCTTCTCCTGCCTCATGCACACCTTCTCGGTGCTGCCGAGATAAAAGATAGGATACGAAAAGGGCTGTCTCAATAAGCATAAGCATGCAAATCCGCAGGGGCCGATGCCTCATCGGCCTGTCGTTCAACGTCAAGCTGCGTTGCTCGGCAGGTCGATCTGGGGATCGACCCCTGCGGTGCGTATCAATATGCGAATTGAGACAGCCCTGTTGTTTTTCTCATTTCCAGGAGAGGGTGTAGCTCTCCTCCCCCACCTCGAGCCTTGCCTTGGCGCCCATCAGCAGGGGGTAGTTGATCTCCCCGTGGCCGCCCGGGAAACCGAAGGCCACCGGGATGTCCGTGTCCTCCAGGATCTGGCGGCAGATCATATCCTCCACGGACTCGAAGAGCCCCCCTCTGGCTTCGCCGTAATTGCCCCGGCCGTCGGCAGGCAGTTCTGTCCATTCGCCGAAGACGATGCCCGCGGCGCGGTCCAGGATGCCCCTGTGCTTGAGGATGGTGAGATAGCGGTGGATGTGCTGCATGTTCTCGCCCACCTCCTCGAAAAAGAGGATATAGGGCTCGTCAAGCTTCGAGCAGTCATAGGCGGTGTCAAGCGTGGCGACAAAGGTGCAGAGGTTGCCGCCGATGAGGATCCCCTCCGCCGTGCCGGGCCTGCAGTTCTCACTCGCGTCGCACTCGTAGGCCGGGATCTCCCCCAGCATCATGTTCAGCTCCGCCTGGACGCAGGGGCCGGGCAGCGTGTCAAAGGCCGCGCTCATGCAGGCATGCAGCGAGGGCAGTCCCGCGCTTGTCCATGCCCCGTGATAAGCCGTGATGTCGCTGAAGCCGATGATGGGCTTGGCGCCCTTTTTAATCAGCTCTTCGGGCAGCGCGTCCATGATCTCTGTCGCGCCGTACCCGCCCCGGACGCAGAAGATTGCCTTGATCTCCGGGTCCTCCAGCGCCCGGCGGAAATCCTCCGCGCACTCCTCCTGAGTCCTGAGCTCGCCGATGACATGCTCACCCTCCACCGGCTCAAAGCCCCAGTCCCGCAGGCCCTGTACCGTGGCGGCCGTCTGCTCCTGTCCGGGCAGGGACGAGGGCGAGAGGACGGCGACCTTGTCCCCGGTGGAGAGGAAATAATCGGTGGGCGTGGCGCAGTATCTGGTATAGCCCGTGACGCGGATGCCGGTATACACGCCCTCATCAAGGGAGTCCCCGCCCCCGTACGCGGCGGCGGGCGTCTCCTCAAAGGCGGGCACAAGCGGCAAAGGCTCCGCCTCCCCGGCGGGGCAGATGCGCAGATACCCGAGCTCCCTGATCGAATAGGCATGGGTGGAATCGTAGGCGGCAAGGCCTTTCCCGTCCGCGTATTTCTGCGTTCTGTGCAGCAGGAGTGTGGGATCCTCCTCGGCAAAGGAGCCGGTGAGCGTATACTCGCCGGTACTGAACAGGACGGTCTCGCGCCCCTCGAGCAGGGCATACTGCCGGAAGCTGCCGTCGTCAAAATAAAGCCAGAGGGTCGGCAGGTACTGCTCGCTCCCGTCGGCCTTCGTGAGCTTCTGCCCGTCCGCCTTGCAGAAGACGCCGGTGATCCCCGAGCCGTCCCGCTCGCGCTGATAGAGGCAGGTCGACGCCTCCCCGGGCAGGACCACGTCAAAGCTGAAATTGGTATGGGCCAGAGAGTGGTCCGTCTGGTGAAGCTCCCGGACAACGCGCGTCAGGATAACAGGGTCAGCGCCTGTGAGACGGTAGGTCCCCAGGCTGTAGCATTCCGTTTTCCCGCCGTGGAGCACATACTGCCGGAAGCTGCCGTCTTCATAGAGAAGCAGAAGCGTATCGGCAAGGGTTTTGCTCCCGTCAGCTTCGGTGATGATCTGTGCCTCGGGCGCGGCATAGATCGTGATGATCGCCGGCTCCTGCGCCTCAGCCGCGAAGGGCGAGAGCACAGCCAACGCAAAAAGCACAATCAGGTAGAACAGTTTTTTCACAGGCTCCTCCTTCCGGTCCCCGGGCGCTCACGGCTCCTCTGCAGGCTTCCCGCCCGGCGCCGCGTTCTTCGGCAGCGGCGCGGTCGGAACGGCGGTGAAATCCGCCGTGTCGTTGACAAAGCAGTACATGGGGATGCCGTAGGCCCCGTCGTCCCCGATGTTTTCAAACAGGGTGCGGATGAAAAACTTCACCCAGTCCTCCGACGGGGGGCTGGCGCCCGGGGCCTGATAGCGGCCCCAGACGCTGCTCTCGAGGGTTTTGCGCTTTGGGTCCACGGCGACGCCGAGGGCCACGTTGCAGAAATCGAAGGTCATTTCAAAGGCGGTCAGCTTCTCCCGGTCCGCCCGCTGTACCTCGATGCTCGCCGGAATATCGGTCAGCGTGATCATGGCGCGGCCGAGGATCTTTCCGTGGGCTTCCTCAAAGGCCGGGATGGTGCCCATCGATCTGAGTCCCGTCTCCACGTTCCTGAAAAGCTCCGGGTTCTTCAGCATACGCTCTCCCCCTGTCTGCATCTGTTTGCCTGGATTTTATCACGCGCCCGTCCTCCCCGTCAAGGGAAGAGCGTCGGAAGTCCGGTGCCAAATGCAGGCGTTTTCTCAGCTTTTTCTCTCGTGCGTGCCGGGGCCGCCCATCATGCCGCCAGGGCCGCCCATCATGCCGCCGTGGTCGCCCGTCATGCCGCCGCGGCCGCCCGTCATGCCGCCGGGGTCGCCCGTCATGCCGCCGCGGCCGCCCGTCATGCCGCCGGGGTCGCCCATCATGCCGCCGCGGCCGCCGCCCATCATACCGCCTCTGCCGCCCATCATCTGGTTCGGGAGCGTATCGACCTGCTGGCCGTTGACGATGACCGTGCCGCCGGTGAAGCTGGCCGTGCCGTCATAGTCGAAGGCGGAGTTTGCCGTGACGTTCACGGTGCCGCCGGTGATGATGAGATTGCCGTTGGAGTCGATGCCGTCGGTGTCCCCCGGGCCCATGGTGACGGTGAGGGTGCCGCCGTTGATCTCCACGGTCGGGGTATAGGCGGAGGATTTGTGCGCGGCGTTCACGCCGTCACCCGTGGCGGAGATGCTGATGCTCCCGTCGTTGATGCGGACATAGGTGGCCTCGAGGCCCTCGTCCGCTGTGATGTCGAAGCTGCCGCCGTCGATCTGCAGGAGGCTTTCGGCGTGGACGGCGTCGTCCCCGGCCCGGATTGAAAAGCTGCCGCCCGCGATGTAAATGACGCCGAGCGTATCATCATCGTTGTTTTCGCTGTGCAGGCCGTCCTTCTCCGTTGTGATCTGAAGGCTCCCGTCCGCGACGGCGAGGGTGTCGTTTGCGGTGACGGCGCTGTCTGCCGCCGTGATGGCATAGCTGCCGCCGGTGATGATTACGTCGTCCTTGCCGGCGATGCCGTGGCCTGCGGGGGACGTGATGGTGAGGCTGCCGCTGCCGTTGAGCGTCAGGTCGTCTTTGGCGTAGATGACAGCGTCGATCTCACCGTCCATGGCGTCGGCAAAGCGCCCGCCGTTTGCAAGGGTGTTTACTGTCCCCTCGGCGAGGGTGACAAAGACCTTGTCCGCCTGGGCCGCATAGATGGCCGCGCCCGTGTCGGAAGTGATGCTCACGCCGCTGAGCACAAGCTGGACCTTGTCCTGCTTGTCGGCGTTGACGACGATGCCGCCGTTATCGAGCGTCCCGCTCACAAGATAGGTGCCCGGACCGTTCACGCTCACCGTGCCGCCGGAGACCGTGACCCGGTCAGAGTCGGAGGTGGCGGTGCCGCCGCTCAGGGTGATGCGGAAAACGTCCGTATCGTAGCTTCCCGAGAGATCCCGGTCACTGAAAACGTCGCCGCCGACCGGGGCGGAGGCCCCTGCAGCGAAGACCGGCAGGGCCAGGGTCATGATGAGGATGAGGATGATCGTGGTTATAAGTCGTTTCATGCTGTTGGCTCCTTTCGTGTTTCTGTCCGGATTATACCGCGCGCTCTCTCGGACATCTCCGAAAAGCAGCGGTAAAATTTACGCAAACTCTACGAAACGGAGCCGGTGGGAAAGCGCAGCTCAAAGACCGCGCCGCCATCGTTATGTACGCGGATCTCCCCTTGATTGGACTCGGCGACGGATTGGGCGATGGCAAGGCCGATGCCGTGCCTGCCGCCCGCGCCCTTGTAAAAGCGCTCGAACACGTGGGGCAGATCCTCCTCGCTCACGCCGGGACCGTCGTCCGCGACCGAGGCGAAGACCCCCTCCCCCTCCCGGCGGCAGCAGAGGCGGATCTCGCTTCTGGCATAGCGCAGGGCGTTGGAGAGCAGGTTTCCGAAAAGGCGCTGGGCGTCCTGCTCCCGGATGCGGAGCATCACCGGCGCCTCGTCAAAATCAAAGGCAAAGCGGATGCCCCTTGCCTCGGCCTCCGCCCGCTGCTCGGACACGCAGAGGCTCAGCACTTCCCTGAGGTCAAGCGTCTGCGCCTCGCCCGCGGGGCGGGTGCGCCCCATGCGGGAGAGATAGAGAAGCTCCTCCACGAGATCGCCCAGCTTATCCGACTCCGAAAGGATCACGCGCCCGGCCTGCTTCGGCTCCATCAGGCCGCAGACGATGCCCTCGGCATTGCCGCGAATGGAGGTGAGCGGGGTGCGCAGCTCGTGGGATACGTTCTGGAAAAAGGTCTCCTGCTTGTGCTTTGCGTCCCGCAGCTCGCTGACCATGTGGTTCATGGACTCAGCCAGGGTGTCAAACTCCACATCCGGGAAGGAGAGCGCCCTCGTCTCGAGGCTGCCGCCGCCGATCTCCCGGGCAAAGTCCGACAGGGCCTGCACCGGGCTTGTGAGCTCGCGGGCAAAGCGGCGGCTCAGGAGAACGGAGAGTACGATGGCCGCAAGGATCACGAGCAGCAGGATGATGTTCACCTGCCGGGAAAACGCCGTGATGGCAGTCATGTCCACATACACCAGCAGCACCCTGTCCGCCTGGTTCGGGTCCCGCAGGGCCGAGACGGCGTAGGTCCCGCTCGGCAGGGTCACGATCTGATTGTCCATCTCCTCGATGGGCTTGCCGGCAAGGGAGTCGGCCAGCTCCTGGCTCACCTCGTCCTGCTCGTTCAGAACGCTGAGCAGACGCCCCTCCTCATCGAGCAGCACCGCGCTGCCGCGCATGCCGGTCTGCCCGTCCGGACGGTTCAGGAAGGGCTCCATCCCGCGCTTTTCCCGCATCCCGACATGCCACATCTCGGCGGCGTTGCGGGAGATCGCGTCAAGCTGGGCGGCGACCCGGGAGCGGATATAGCCGCGCACGGAGAGATTGAAGGCCAGGATCACCACCAGCAGCACCCCGCAGGTCAGGCCGATGAGGGTCGCAAGCACGTGGGTCCGGATGTGCCGCTGCCGTTTCATGCGCTCGCCTCCAGCCGAAAGCCGAAGCCCCACACCGCCGCAATGCTGACGCCGCTGCCGTCGAGCTTCTGGCGCAGGCGGCGCACGGTGTCGTCGGTGGCGCGGGTCTCCACCGCGGTCTCAAAGCCCCAGATCTCGGTCAGAAGCTCCTCCCGCGACACGGCCTGCCCCGCGCGGAGCATCAGGTAGCGCAGCACCTCGTACTCCGTCGGCGTGAGGGCGAGGGGCCTGTCCGCCATCAGGATATGCCGTCCCTCCTCATCGAGCGTGAGGCTGCCGACCCGGACAGCCTGGGCCTCGGGTTGTGCGTGCTTGCGGCTTTCGAAGTCGATGCGCCGGAAGATGGCCCGCACCCGCATCAGAAGCGCCATGGCCGAGAAGGGCTTGGTGATATAATCGTCGCTGCCGAGGCCGAGGCCCATGGCAAAGTCGTTTTCGGAGTCGCGCGCGGTGAGCATGATGATGGGCACGGTGCTGATCCTGCGAAGCTCGGTGCAGATCGTAAAGCCGTCCGAGCCCGGCATCATCACGTCCAGGATCACGAGATCCGCGGGCTTTTCCCGAAAACGCGCAAGCAGCAGATCGCCGGTGGGATAGTCCTCCACCGAAAAGCCGTCGCTCAAGAGAAAGGTCCGGATCACCTGCCGGATATTGTCGTCATCGTCGGCGATGTAAATGGTCTTCGTGTCTGCCATGTTCTCCCCCTCCGTATGTATGTCAGGCCGCTGGTGTATCCCCGTACCGGCCCCGCGCCATAATACTATTCCCTGATAGAAAGCGCAATTAGATTTCCGAGCAGAATTGCTGTTTCTATCAGGGGATAGTATAAGAAAAACCCCCTGCCGATTGATAACAGGAGGTTTTCATAAGGCAACACAGCACAATACGGCTGCCGCATGATGCGGTATTGCCTTAGCGCTCACCATGCAGGATTCCGCGTTTACTCCGCGTCTTCCCAGTTGTGCCAGACGTTCTGCACGTCGTCGTTATCCTCGAACATGTCCAGCATCTTCTGCATGTTCTTGATATCGTCCTCATTCGTGAGCTTGATGTAGCCGTTCTGGGGCAGCATTTCGACCTGGGCGGAGAGAAGCTTGTAGCCCTTGGCGGTCAGGGCGTCCGCGACCGTGGCCACGTCGTCCTCGGTGGTGTAGACGGTCATGGTGCCGTCGCCCTCGTTTTCAAAGTCGGATGCGCCCGCGTCCAGCGCGTCCATCGTCACGGTCTCCTCGTCGAGCTCTTCATCCTCGTTGTCGATGATGATGACGCCCTTGCGGTCGAAGGACCAGGACACGCAGTTGGCAGCGCCCATGTTTCCGCCGTACTTGTCGAAGTAGTGGCGCATCTCGCCGGCTGTGCGGTTGCGGTTGTCGGTCATGGTCTCCACGATGACGGCCACGCCCTGGGGGCCGTAGCCTTCGTAGGTGATCTTCTCATAGTTCTCGGTATTACCGGCGCCGAGGGCCTTGTCGATGGTGCGCTTGATATTATCGTTGGGCATGTTCGCGGCCTTGGCCTTGGCAATGACGGTGGCGAGCTTGGAGTTGCTGCGGGGATCACCGCCGCCGCCCTCCTTGACCGCGACGATCATCTCACGCGCGATCTTGGTGAAGGCCTGCGCGCGCTTGGCGTCGGCCGCACCCTTGGTCTTCTGTATATTATGCCACTTGGAATGTCCGGACATGTGTATTCTCTCCTTATCCTCATGAAGTACAGGGACGGCGCAGACCTGACCGGCAGCCCCTGGGCAGATTCAACGGCAGATATTTTATCATAAGAGCCGGGCGATGACAAGTATCTCTTTCCCAAAATGGCGGGAAAAAGCTGCCGGCTCCGGGGTGCTTCCCGCTCAGCGCAGCTTGCTGCGGATGATCTTGCCGCTGGTGGTCTTCGGAAGCTCCGTGCGAAACTCCACGATGCGCGGGTACTTGTACGGGGCGGTGCGCTTTTTGACGTAGTTCTGGATCTCCTTCTTGAGCTCCTCGTCGCCCTCCCTGCCGGGGATGAGCACGACGCTGGCCTTGACGACCTGGCCGCGGATCTCGTCCGGCACGGCACACACGCCGCACTCGAGCACGTAGGGAAGCTCCATGATGACGCTCTCGATCTCAAACGGCCCGATGCGGTAGCCGGAGGATTTGATGACATCGTCCGCGCGGCCGACATACCAGAAATAGCCGTCCTCATCCTGCCAGGCCAGATCCCCGGTGTGGTAGTAATCGTCATGCCAGCAGGCGCTTGTCTCCTCCTCGTTTTCAAAGTAGCCCGCGAAGAGACCGCAGGGCGCGCCGTCGCCGGTGAAGATGCAGATCTCGCCGACCTCGCCGGCGGGGGCGGGCTTCCCGTCGGGCGTGATGAGCTCGACATCGTACTGGGGATTGGGCTTGCCCATGGAGCCGATCTTCGGCACCATGCCGACAAAGTTGCCGAGCACGACGCTGGTCTCGGTCTGGCCGAAGCCCTCCATGATCGAAAGGCCCGTCGCCTCACGGAAGCGGTTGAAGACCTCGGGGTTCATGGCCTCGCCCGCGGTGGAGGCGTGCTTGATGGAGCTGAGATCGTACTTGCTGAGATCCTGCTTGATGAAGAAGCGGTACATGGTGGGCGGGGCGCAGAAGGTCGTGATTTTGTATTTGGCAAAGAGCGGCATGATATCGTCGGCATTGAAGCGGTCAAAGTCATAGACGAACACCGCCGCCTCGCACAGCCACTGACCGAAGATCTTGCCCCACATGGCCTTGGCCCAGCCGGTGTCGGAGATGGTCAGGTGCAGGCCGTCGGGGTCCACGCAGTGCCAGTAGCGCGCCGTGACGAAGTGGCCGAGGGGGTACTTGCAGTTGTGGCAGGCGAGCTTCGGATAGCCGGTGGAGCCGGAGGTGAAGATCATCATCATGGGGTCGTCGCCGCAGATAGAGTCGTCCGTGCGGATAAAGCGGCTCGAGTAGAGCTCATACTCCTGATCGAAGCTGTGCCAGCCCTCGACCGTGCCGTTCGTGACGATCTTGTTGGTGATCTTGCCGTACTGCTCGATAGCGCGGGCGCACTGCCTGGTGCTGTCCCCGTCGGCGGTGCAGATGATGGCGCTGACGTGGGCGGTCTCGAAGCGGTAGAGATAGTCCTTCTCCAAAAGCTGGTCTACCGCGGGGATGGCGACGGCGCCGAGCTTTTCAAGGCCGATGAGGATGGGCCAGAACTGCCAGTTTCGCCGCAGCACCAGCATGACCTTGTCGCCCTTTTTGATGCCGAGGGCCTTGAAGTAATTGGCGGCCCGGGCGCTCATCTTGCGCATCTGGCCAAAGGTGATGCGCTTTTCGTTCTTATACCGGTCCACGTGCAGCAGGGCAAGCTTGTCCGGCTGCTGCTCACCGAGAGCGTCCACCACGTCGAAGGCGAAGTTGAAGCGCTCGGCATTTTCAAAGCGGATGCCGCGCAGCATGTCGCTGCCGTCCTCCAGGGGGGTGATGAAGTCCTCGTAAATGCGCTTGCGCCCGCTCTCGCGCATGGCGGTGATGGCGGGCTCCGCCGCGGGCTGGGGCTCGAGCTGCTCCTCGGGCGTGAGGACGATGGCGTAAAAGTCACAGTCCCCGCCGTTTGTGGCGATCATGCCGTGGGGCGTGGTGGAGTCAAAGTAAATCGTGTCGCCGGGGCCGAGGATCTCGGTATGGCGGCCGAGCTGGATCTTGAGAAAGCCGTTGATGACGATGTCAAACTCCTGGCCCTCATGGGTGGTGACCTCGATGGGCTTCAGCTGCGCGGCTTCGCTGAACACGCTGTGTACAAAAAGCGGCTCGGCAATGCGGCGGCGGAACTTGTAGGCCAGGTTATAATAGGTCATGCCGTGGGCCTGCTCCACACGGCGGCCCTCGCCGCTGCGGGTCAGGATATAGCTCGACAGGCGGGGCGTGACGCCCTCGATGAGCTCCGTGACGTCGACATTCAGGATCTGGGCGCAGGTGTAGAGGAAGGCAAAGTTCAGCTCCTCCTCGCCCGCCTCATAGGCCTGATAGTCGTCCGTGCGCATCCCGAGGCGCTCTGCCATCTCCTCCTCGGAGATGCCGAGGATCGTGCGCAGCTCGCGGATACGGTCGGTGATCTCATGGATCGTATACTCCAGCTCTGTATGCTTTGCCATGTTCTTCTCCTCTTTCACAAAAAGCCTGTCCCCGGAATTGCTTCCGGGGACGACATTGATCGTTTGCGGTACCATCCCTGACTGGACCCGGAAGATGGTTACAAAGTTTTTGAGATTATAGTATTTTTTATGCGCTTTGTCAAGGCTTTTTGCGGAAAATCCATGCATAATGTGTAGCGTTACAATAGATGTGAGACTAAGGGAATAGAAAAAAGCGGTTGAGTTTGTTAGAATGAAGCTACCACACCACCAAACTAACAAAAGGAGCTC
>CACWLG010000043.1 GCA_902761635.1 Oscillospiraceae bacterium
GTGATTCACAACCTAATATTAAGCCGACAGCCGCCCCTTTTTCAAGGGACGGCTGCCGTTATTCTTCCTTTTTTCGGGACTGCCTTTTGAGACAGCCCCATATAAGCTATGTATTATTGCTCGTCCTCGTCGTCGAAAAACTCGCTCATGTCGGCAGTGAAGTCGAAGCGGTCCACGGGGTCTGCGGTGCGGAAGGGGATACCCTCCTTCCGGCGCTGCAGCTCCTCCTGCCTGCGGCGCTTTTCGGCCCGGCGGCGCTCCCGCAGGTGGCGTTTGCGCAGGCGGCGATAGCGGGTGATGAGGATCAGGTAGATCAGCGCAAACACGCCCAGGATACTCAGCAGCGTGATGACCCAGCCCTTGCTGAGGATCTCGCCTACGCGGCGGGCCAGGTAGGCGTTGCGCGAGAGCTCGATGGCGGAGCTGTTGACCAGCTTGCTCGTCCCGTAGAGGGTGCTGCCCACGTAGATGCGCACCTCGCCCAGCACGGTGCCGGCGTCGATGGGGGCGCGCAGCGTCTCGTTATAGAGCACAACCTCGCGCCGGATGTTGTCGTCCGTGACCTCGTTGGGCATGAGGGCCTTGAGCTCATCCGCCGGGCGGAGCATGGCAACGGCGTCGCCCTCGGCAAGCTCTACGGCCTGGCGGTCGATTACCTCGTTGCTGTTTAAGAGTGTGCGGTAGGAGAAATTGCTGAAGCCCCAGTCATAGAGTGTGCGGCTGTCGACAAAGTTGTAGTATTCGTCCGTCTGGGCGTTGAGGGCACCTTCACAGCCCATCGCGACGGCGAGCAGACGCACGCCGTTTCGCTGGGCCGTGGAGACAAGGCAGTAACCCGCAGCGCGGGTGTAGCCGGTCTTGCCGCCGCTGGCCCCCTCATAGAGATAGCGCCCGCCGTTGGAGTAGATGGAAGTGATGTTGATGAGGGCATTGGAGTTTCCGATGGGTTCGCCGTTGTTGACGGCGGGGCACTGGGCCTGGTAGGAGGCGGCGTTGGAGATCTCCATGAACAGCGGGTGCTTCATGGCGGCGCTGAAGATCAGATACTGGTCATAGGCCGAGCTGTAATGGTTCTCCGCCGGAAGGCCGTTGGTGTTGACAAAGTGGGTGTGCTTGCAGCCGAGCTGCTCCGCCTTGCGGTTCATCTGATCGACAAAGCCGGAAATGCTGCCCGAGATGTAGCGGCCGATGATGTTGCAGGCCTCATTTGCCGACTGCAGCAGCGCACAGTAGAGCAGATCCCGCATGGAGATCTGGGTCCCCGGTACGATGCCGGAGGTGCTGGAGTCCTCCTCCATACCCTCCATGCAGTCGTCCTGGGCGACGATCATTTCATCCAGGCTCACGCGCCCGCCGTCCACGGCCTCGAGGGCCAGCAGCACGGTCATGACCTTGGTGAGACTTGCGGGGGCGCGCTCATCATCCATGTTGTAGCCGTAAAGCACGCGGCCTGCGTCCAGGTCTATAAGGACGGCGGCCTGGCCGTTGAGCTTCGGCGCCTCCAGCGCATAGGCTGCGGGCGCGGATAAGGCGGGCAGCAGGCTCAGGAGCAGGAGGAGGGGAAAAATTTTGAATTTTTTCATTTTGCTCTCCCGTTTTCTCAGGAATATGGTATAGTATATGAGCGAGGGCGCGCCGCATGGCGGGAAAGCCGCGCCCTGTATGCCGAAAATCGTATTTTTTATTATACCGCCGGGGCGGATAAAATGCAAGGGAAACACCGCGCATTCCGTCGAGCACAGTTCCCCGGCGGCAGGAAGGAGAGCGGGCATGAAGATACTGGTTGTCGACGATGAAAAGCTGCTGGTAAAGGGCATCAAGTTCAATCTGGAGAACGAGGGCTATAACGTGGATACCGCCTACGATGGGGAGACCGCCGTGAACATGGCGCAGGAGGGGGACTACGCGCTCATCATCCTCGACCTGATGATGCCGAAGAAGGACGGGCTCGAGGCCTGCCAGGAGATCCGCAGCTTCTCCACCGTGCCCATCATCATGCTCACTGCCCGCAGTGAGGATGCCGACAAGCTCATGGGCTTTGAATCCGGCGCGGACGACTATATCACCAAGCCCTTCAACATCCTGGAGCTCAAGGCCCGGGTGCGGGCGCTGATCCGCCGCTCCTCCCTGACAACCGCGGCCCCCGCTCCGGCAGAGCCCGAGCCGCCGGATGTGCTGCGCTGCGGCCACATCACCCTGGACGAGAAGCGCCGCGGCGCCTACAAAAACGGCCAGGAGGTGGAGCTGACGATGAAGGAGTTCGACCTGATGCTCTTCCTGATGAAAAACCCCGGAAAGGTGTTTTCGCGGGAAAAGCTGCTGGATCTGGTGTGGGGCTACGACTATCTGGGCGATACGCGCACCGTGGACGTGCATATCCGCCGCCTGCGGGAGAAGCTGGAGCTCAATCCGGCCCAGCCCGAGCACATCATAACCAAGTGGGGAGTGGGATATTACCTTGCCGAATGAGAATACTTCCGCAAAAAAACTGATCAACACCGGCAGCATCAGCTTTCAGTTCATCGTCTTCATCGGGCTGCTGCTTGTGGTGCTGCTGATAATGCTGAATATCTTCCCCTATGTCTCCACCCGCGACGCGGTGTATCAGGAGAAGGAGAAGGCCATGGAGAGTCAGGCCTCCATGCTGGCCTCGGCCCTCACGGGGCTTGAGCGCCCGGATGAGGAGAACGTGGCGGAGGTGCTGCGCCTGCTGGATATGCAGGGCTATGAGCGCGTCACCATCGCCGACAAGGCGGGCAGCGCCGTCTACGACTCTGACGGCGGCGGCAGCCGGGACGGGGTGGAGCCGGACCTGCTGACAGCCCTCAGCGGGAAGACGGTGTTTCGCTCCATCTTCCGGGACGAGAGCTTTCATTCCAGCTATGCCATTCCCATCGGCAACCATAAAAGCATCACCGGCGCGGTCTTCCTGCGGGAAAACGACGCCGAGCGCGGCAAGATCCTGCATGAGCTGCAGGTGCAGATCCGTGTGCTGTCCATCGTGATCGCCTTTGCGGCCCTGGCCATGGCGGGCGTGTACGGGACCACGGTCCTCGGCAAGCTCCGGCAGCTCTCCAACGCCATTCGCGTGGTGTCCGGCGGGGACTACAAATACCGCATCGCGGTCAGCGGCAAGGACGAGCTGGCAGAGCTCAGCCGGGAATTCAATGAACTCACCGCCCGCCTGGAGGATACCGAGCGGCAGCGCCGCCGTTTCGTGTCCGACGCCTCCCACGAGCTGAAAACGCCCCTCGCCTCCATCCGGCTGCTGGCCGACAGCATCGTGCAGACCGAGAACATGGACGTGGAGACCATGCGCGAATTTGTCTCCGATATCGGCAACGAAGCCGAGCGCCTGCAGCATATGACGGAGGATCTGCTGAGCCTGTCGCGCATGGACGACGATATCCAGATCGTGCCGGAGCCGGTGGATGTGAAGAAGGTCACGCTCGACGCCATCAATCTCCTGCGCCCGGTGGCGGCAGAGAAGCAGGTGACGCTGAACGCCGAGCTTGACGACGGCTGTCTGGTGCTCGCCACCAAGGACAACATGCACCACATCGTGTTCAATCTCCTGGAGAACGCGGTGAAATACAATTTCCCGGAGGGCAGCGTCACGGCGAAGCTCCATAAGGAGGGCGACACCGTGCAGCTTACGGTAGAGGATACCGGCGTCGGCATCCCGGAGGATGAGCGCTACAATATCTTCGGCCGCTTTTACCGCATCGACAAGGCCCGCTCACGCGAGGCCGGCGGCAGCGGCCTCGGTCTGAGCATCGTGCATGACGCGGTAAAGGCCCACGGCGGCAGCATCGCCGTCGGCGCAAACGAGCCGCGGGGCTCCCGCTTCATCGTGAGCTTCCCGGCGTATAAAGGATAAAACTGCAGTAAAGGACAACAAAACCATGAATCAAATCAAAAGGATCCGTGAAGAGCTTACAAAGCGCGGACTGGACGCCGTGCTTGTCACCGATGAGAAGAACCAGCGCTATGCCGCTGGCTTTCCCTTTACCGACGGGGCCGTGCTGGTGGGGAAGGAGAAGGCCTTCCTGCTCACCGACTCCCGTTATATCGAGGCGGCCGAGCGACAGGCCGAGGGGGTCGAGGTGCGCCTGTTCGACAAGGAGCACCCCCTGTCCGCACTTTTGAAGCAGGCCGTTGCCGAGACCGGCGCAGAGAAAATCGCCGCCGAGGACCGGCGCCTGAGTCACGCGGGCTTTCTCGACTGGGAAAAGAAGCTCGGCGTAAAGCTGGAGGCCGCGGGCAATCTCTTCGACACGCTGCGCGCGGTGAAGACGGAGGAGGAGATCGCCTCCATGATCCGCGCCCAGCGCATCAGCGAGCAGGCACTGGAGGAGGTGCTGCACATCATCCGGCCCGGCATGACCGAGCGCGAGGTCGCGGCGGAGCTCGTCTACCGCATGCTCCGGCACGGCGCGGAGGGCAACTCCTTCGACCCCATCGTGGTCACCGGCGCGAAGACCAGCATGCCCCACGGCGTGCCCGGGGACGAGGTGATCCGGGCCGGCGACTTCGTGACCATGGACTTCGGCTGCCTGAAGGACGGCTACTGCTCCGATATGACCCGCACCGTTGCCGTCGGCTCTGCGACGGAGGAGATGAAAAACATCTACGCCATTGTGCTGAGAGCGCAGCTTGAGGGCATCGCGGCGGCAAAGGCCGGGGTCCTCGGCAAAGACATCGACGCTGCTGCGCGCAGGGTGATCGCGGACGCGGGCTACGGCGAATACTTCGGCCACGGCTTCGGCCACTGCCTGGGCCTTGAGATCCATGAGCCGCCCTTTGCCGGTCCCCGCGGGGAGGAGCCGCTGCCGGCGGGCGCCCTGTCCTCGGCGGAGCCGGGCATCTATCTCCCCGGCCGTTTCGGCGTGCGCATCGAGGATGTGATGATCATCCGCGCCGATCACGCCGAGGTCATCACCAAAGCGCCGAAGAATGAGCTGATTATTCTGTAAAAAACTCTTGCATTATGCGCATATATCCTGTAAAATAACATAGATAACAGATATTAATTATCGGGAGGTCCCATTATATGATTACTGCAGGCGATTTCAGAAACGGCGTTACCTTTGAGATGGACGGCCAGGTCATGCAGGTCGTCGAATTTCAGCACGTCAAGCCCGGCAAGGGCGCTGCCTTTGTCCGCACCAAGATGAAGAACGTCATCACCGGCGCCGTCACCGAAACTTCCTTCAACCCCACCGCGAAATTTGAGAATGCCACCGTTGACCGCGTCACCATGGAGTACCTGTACAACGACGGCAACCTCTACTACTTCATGAATCCCGAGACCTATGAGCAGGAGCCTGTCGACGGTTCTGTCCTGAACGACAACTTCAAGTTCGTCAAGGAAAACATGGAGTGCACCATCTACTCCTACAAGGGCAAGGTCTTCAATGTGGAGCCGCCCTTCTTCGTGGAGCTCGAGGTTACCGAGACCGACCCCGGCTTTGCCGGCAACACCGCTACCAACGCCACCAAGCCTGCCACGGTTGAGACCGGCGCCGAGATCAAGGTGCCTCTCTTCATCGAGCGCGGCGAGCGCATCAAGATCGACACCCGCACGGGCGAGTATCTGTCCAGGGCGTAAGAAAAGCGGTAAAAGACCGCAGGGGCGATCCCAAGATCGACCCCTGCGGTCTTCCTATAGTCAATGACGCGAGAATAAACATGGAGGTGTTTCTGATGACAATTGCGGAGAAAGCGGCGTATCTCAAAGGACTGGCCGACGGCCTCGGCATGGAGCCCCAGTCCAGGGAGGGCAGGCTCTGGGCGGCACTGAACGACCTGCTGGGCGATATCGCCCACGAGCTCGAAGACCTGCGCGAGACCGACCGCGGACAGGCCCAGGCGCTCGACGGTGTGGCCGACGAGCTGAGCTATCTGGAAGAGCTCTGCGGCGGCTTTGACAGCGAGGACGAGGCGGACAGCCCCGCCTGCGGCAGCTGCTCTCGCCCCTGCATGGCGGACGAGGAAGAGACTGAAAGATATGTGCCCGACGACGAGGGCAACGAGGACGGCGAGGACGAGCCGGAATATGACGGCGTGGTCTATGACGCCACCTGCCCCGTCTGCGGCGAGGAGATCAGCTTTGACGAGCAGACCCTGGAGCGCGGCTCCATCCAGTGCCCCAAATGCGGGGAGATCCTGGAGTTTGACCTCGGCGAGGACGCGGAGGCGGACAAGCCCGCCGAGGACGGACCGAAAACGGAAAGCTGAGCGAATAAAGCATCCCGGCATCAATAAAAGACCGCAGGGGTCGATCCCCGGATCGACCCGCTGTAAAACGCAGCTTTGCGTAAAACGGCGGGCCGACAGAGGATATCGACTCCTGCGGCCTTTTCATGTCAGAGCAGCATGTTCCAGGCTGCAAGGCCCAGCAGGGCCAGCACCCCACAGGCGGCATACAGCAGGTCTGAGGAGAAGCTGCGGGAGACGCGGCTTCTCTCGCTCTGCTTGGAGTAGAGAGAGAACTGATCGTCCTCCGGCGGGACGACCTTGTCCTTCGCGCCGAGAAACAGCAGATCCACCGGCCCGAGCACCAGCAGCGCCCCGAGGGTTTCCACCGCCCGGGCAGCCGTCGCGCCGATCAGACTCAGAGCGCGCAGAGCGGGACGGTAGAGCGCGTCTTCAAGATCGAGACCCCGGGGCCAGACATTGCGGTACACCTCGTGCCCGTCCTCCCTTGCGGTCAGGCGCTTCATGCCGACAAAGACGAAGACCAGCACGCCGATGGTGATGGAGATGAGCGCGCCCTTGAGATTTGCAAGCGAGAAGTAATGCACCGCGTGGGCCATGGGCGCACGGCGGAAGAAGGGCAGGGCATAGGCCGCGATCCTGTCCATGGTGAGATGAGCCGTGAGACCGAGAAGCGGCATGAGTACCCCGCCGATCACCAGCACCGCGGCGGTCAGGGGCGTCATATAGCGCCCTTCCTTCCGGTGCTGATGCTCCGGTTTTTCGGCGACAAAGAGGATGTAGAAAAGCCGCGCCATGTACGCAAGCGTGAGGCCGCCGGAGAGCAGGAACACCCATTCGAGGACCCGGTAGGGCGCGGCGGACACACCGTGCTCCGCCAGATGCTCGCAGTATTCCACGATCCCCTCGTGCAGGAGCGTTTTGCTGATGTAGCCGCCGAAGCCCGGGATGCCCGCAATGCTTAAGGCGCCGGAGAGGAAGGCCAGCTTCAGCAGCGGCTTGTCTCTGCCGAAGCCGCGCACGTCGTTTAGGTCGAGGGAGTGGACGTTAAAGTACACGACGCCCGCCGCGACGAAGAGGGTGAGCTTGATGAGCGAGTGGTTGAGGATGTGCAGCACCGTCCCGCAGGCGGCGATGGTGCCGTGCTCCCCGAGCAGGACGCACAGGGAGACGCCCGTGAGGATGAAGCCGATCTGACTCATGGACGAGCAGGCGAGGGTGCGCTTCAAGTCCACCGAGAAGACCGCGAGCACCGCGCCGAGCAGCATGGTGATCGCCGCCGGGATCAGCAGGAGATTGCCCCAGCCGGGCACCCCGTCAAAGAGCCAGCAGGAAATGCCGATCACGCCGAAAACGCCGCTCTTTGTGAGGATGCCGGAGAGCAGGGCGCTGGCGGGCGCGGGGGCCACGGGGTGCGCCTTGGGCAGCCAGATGTGCAGCGGGAACATGCCGGCCTTGGCGCCGAAGCCGATCAGGGCGCACACGCCCACCGTGTAGCGCAGACGCGGGCTCAGCTCCGGGGCGTATTGTACGAGGTTTTCAAAGCTCAGTGTGGCGCGCGCCCCAGCATAAGCGGCCATGTGCTGCTCAAGGGCAAGCTTGTGGATGGCGTTATCCAGCAGGAATAAGCCCATCAGCATCGTAAGACCGCCGATGACCGCAATAAAGAGATAGGTCTCGCTCGCGCGGATGGCCTCGGGCGTCTCGTTCTGCACGACCCAGACATAGGAGGTGAAGCTCATGATCTCAAAGAACACAAAGAGCGTCATGAGATCGGCGGCGAGAAACACGCCCTCGAGCGCGCCGAGGGTCCAGAGATAAAACAGGAAATAGCGGCCGTTGGCCCTGGCCCCGGCAAAATACTCCGGGGAGGCCAGCGCCGTCATGACCCACATGAAGGCCGCGAGGATCGCCATCACCGTACGCAGCCCGCCGGCCTTGAAGTAGATGCCGGGACCTGCAAAGCCATAGATGCCGTCGGAAAGCTGCGGCTCCCACAGCAGCGACAGGGCCATTGCGAACACCGCCAGCGTCACCGCGAGGGCCGGGGTAAACCAGGATTTTTCCGACTTCCCGCAGAGGGGATAGCACACCAGCGCCGCGAGGATGGGCAGGAAAACCATTAAAACAAGCATCAGACCAGACCTCCTATCCAGACGCTCAAAGGAGCGGAGCACAGCGACAGCACCAGCATCAGCACGGTCAGAAACACCAGCGGCCCGGTCATGAGCTTATCGGCCTCATGGATGTGCTCGGGCTGCGCTGGGGCAGACTTCAGCGGGAAATAGAAGCGCACCGCGGCACTCATCATATAGAGCGTCGTGAGAATGGCGGATACAATGAGGGCCGCCGCGCCGAGATACCCGGCCCAGTGTCCGTTTGCCGCGGCGGCGGTGCCGATGGTCCACTTACTCAGGAAGCCGCCGAAGGGCGGAATCCCCATCAGGGCAAGGGACGCCAACAAAAACACCCCGCAGGTCACGGGCATCTTTTTCGACAGTCCCTCCATGTCGCAGACATACTCCAGCTCGTTGTGGTGAAGCATCGCGCCCGCGCAGAAGAAGAGGGAGATCTTGATGACGGCGTGGAACACCATGTGCAGCAGTCCGCCTGCAAGCCCGACAGGACTCATGGAGGCGAAGGCCACCAGAATATAGCTCAGATTCGACACGGTGGAATAGGCAAGCCGCCGCTTGAGGTGGGGCATGCGAAGCGCCATGGCGGAGCCGAACATCACCGTGAAGGCCGAGGCGGCCAGCACCACATACTGCGCCCAGGTGCCGCGCAGAAAGTCGCAGCCGAAGCCGAAGTACACCAGGCGCATCACGGCAAACGCGCCGGACTTGACCACCGCCACCGCGTGAAGCAGCGCCGTGACCGGGGTCGGCGCCACCGACGCCGCGGGCAGCCACCGGTGGAAGGGGAAGATCGCCGCCTTGACGCCAAAGCCGAAGAAGGCCAGGACGAACACGGTCATGAGCTCCTTTTCGTGTCCCTTCACCTTGTCCAGGTTGAGAATCCCGCCGTAGGTGAAGGCGAGGGAATCGGCATAGCGGCAGAAGTACATCAGGCAAATGAACACCAGCGCCGCGCCCGTCATGGAATAGAGGACATATTTCTTGCCCGCGTCTCTCGCCTTGTCGTCCATCTCATGCATCACGAGCGGCAGGGTCACAAGGGTCATGAACTCATAGCAGAGATAGAGGGTAAAGAAGTTCGCCGAGTAGGCAATGCCCGCCACGACGCCGAAGGTGATGAGGAAAAAGCCGAAGAACATGTTCTCCCGCCCCTCGTGCGCCATGTAGGAGAAGGCGTAGACTGTCGTCACGGGCCAGAGAACGCCGATGATGCAGCCGAAGACGAGGCTCACCCCATCCGGGCGAAAGGCGATCACGAGCTTGTCGGAGAGATCCGCGACGTGCAGATACACGGTGTCCGGCCCCCGGAGGGCGGAGAAGAGAGCGGTGCCGAGGACGAACACGGCGCTCACACAGACCGTGAGCAGCACATAGCGGTTTCGCTGCGCCCGGTTTTGGGGCCGCACAACCAGCAGGGCAGCGCCGGAGAGGATGGGGACGAGCAGCGCGAGCAATGTAAGAATTTTCATATCGATCCCCTCCTTACATCAGCCAGCCGCTGATCATGAAACAGTCCGACAACAGCTCGTGCGAAAGTACGCCAAGGATGGTGAGGCCGGCAAACACGATCTGCGGAATGAGCATGGTCTTGGGCACCTCGCACTTTTCCCCTGCCTCAAAGTCTTTGCCGGGGAAGAAGGCCGCCGCCACGATGGGCAGCAGATAGAAGGCCGTCAAGAGGGCCGAGACCATCAGCACCACGACCCCGATCGTCGCCAGCGTGGAACCGGTCGCGAGCGCGCCCATGGCAAGCTCGTATTTTGCGATAAAGCCGCCCATGGGCGGAATGCCGATCAGGGACAGAGCGGCGATGGCAAAGCACCACATCGTGGCAGGCATTTGACGCCCGATGCCCTTGAGTTCGTCCACGCGGGTCTTGCCGGTGGCGAAGATGATGGAGCCCGCGCAGAGGAAGAGCGCGTCCTTGGCAAGGGCGTGGAACACCATTTGCAGCAGCGCGCCCACAACACCCATGCCCATGGAATCGAAGACAAACAGGCCGAAGAGCACGTAAGACACGTTGGAGATGGTGGAATAGGCCAGCCGCTTTTTGAGAAGCTTTTCCCTTTGCGCCAGCATCGAGCCGGTAAAGATCGTGACGATCGCAAGAACGAGGATCGCGGTCTGTACCCAGGTGCCCCGGAGCATCTCCCGCCCGAAGAGCTGGAAGGTGCAGCGGATAATTGCAAGTACGCCGCCCTTGGTGATGAGGCCGGACAGCACGGCACTCGCGGGCGAGGGGGCCACGGGGTGCGCCTCCGTCAGCCACATCTGCAGCGGCACCATACCGGCCTTCGCGCCGAAGCCGAGGATGATGAGGAAGGCGGCGGCCAGCAGGGTCTTCGGATCGCCGGTGAGCTGCCCGCCATGGGCAACGAACGTGAGGTCATTGCCCTGGGAGGCCAGCAGGAAAAAGCCCATCAGGGCCAGCGACGCACCGAGGGTCGAATAGCCCAGATAGAAGAAGGAGGCGCGCCGCGACTGCTCCGAGCCGTTATGCAGCACCAGCGGCATGGAGCAGAGGGTCATGAGCTCAAAGCACATGTAGAGCGTTTCGGCGTTTGCCGCAAAGGCAAGGGCGATGAGGGCCGCATAGGTCAGCAGGAAGAAGCCGAAGAACTGGCTCTCCTTGCCCTCATGCTTCATGTAGCCGAAGGCGTGGAACTGGACAAAGGTCCAGATAAAGCCGACCAGGGCGATGAAGAAGAGCCCCAGCCCGTCCGCGGCGAAGGTCAGAGCCAGGGTGTCGCTCAGGCGCAGAAGGGTAAAGTCGCGCGAAAATTCGGTCAGCTGGCCGAGAAAGGCCGCGGCGACAGCGAGGATCGCGGCCGAGATCACGCTTATGACCGTAAGCTTCTGCCGCTTTGCGCTGTCCGTCTCGCGGAAGACAAGCACCGCACCGACGATGGGGATCAGAACCGCCAAAAGCATCAGCATATCGTCACCCCTCCTTTCACATAAGCTCCAGCCCGCGCACGATGAGGTTCATCACGGGCGTGAAGCAGACACCGAGAAACAGCACGCCGAGGGCGAGCAGGATGATCGCCGCAGTGGCGGTGTAGTCCTTTTCGGCGTCTTTGACGCTGGGGTTTTTCTCGCTCCAGATATTGATGAGCGCCGGGATGTAGTAAAGCGCGTTCAGGATCGAGGACAGGGCCAGCACGCCGAGGGTCAGGGCGACCTTCTCATCCCCAAAGATGGAGGCGGTGGAGAAATTCACCTTCGCGGCAAAACCGCCGAAGAGCGGGATGCCCACCATCGAAAGCGCGCCGACGCCGAAGCCGAGACCAGCCAGCGGGCAGCTCCACGCCGCGCCGCGCAGGGATCTGAGCTGCTTGTCATGTCCCACGGTGGAGGCGAGACGTCCTACCGAGACGAAGAGCAGAGGCTTGGTAAACGCGTGGGCCAGGATCTGGAAGACGGCTGCGGCAACGCCCGCGGGGGTGCCGAGGCCGAGGCCCATGAACACGTAGCCGAGCTGGGCCACCGACGAGTAGGCCAGCATCCGCTTGGCGTGGGTCTCCCGCATCGCCATCACGGAGCCGAGGATCATCCCGCAGAAGCCGAGGACGAACACCGCGTCATGGATGTGAAAGGCCCGCACGGTCTCCAGGGTGAACACGCGGCAGTACATCGTAATGAGCAGCACCGCGTAGCCCTTGACAACGAGACCCGACAGCACCGCCGAGGAGGTGGTGGTCGCCGTGCCGTGGGCGTCCGGCAGCCAGCGGTGGAAGGGGAACATGGCGGACTTGACGCCGAGGCCCGCCGTCATCATCCCAAGGAGCAGCGCAAGGACCTTTGTATAGCTCCCGTCCGCCATGAGCATCGAGACGCCGTCGTGAAGCTGCGGCATGAGCAGATGCCCCGTGATGGCGTAGAGCAGGATGACGGAGAAGAGGAACAGACCCGAGCCCAGAAGACTCATGAAGAGATAGCGGATCGTCGCCGCCAGGGTCGGGCCGGAGTCCTTGATCATGACAAGGGCGCAGGCCGCGATGGTGCTGATTTCGATAAAGACGTAGGCGGTGAAGGCGTCGTTGGTGTAGGTAAGTACCAGCAGGCTTGCCAGCACCATGTTGAACATCACGCAGGCAAGGCCCATCTTCTTGGGGTCCACGTCTTCAAACAGCTCTTCCCGACCGCCGAGCAGGGACAGGCACATGACCGCGGCAAAGACGGAGGTCAGCAGGCCCTGCAGAGGGCCGAAGCGGATCTCATTGCCGAAGGGGGCGGGGAACTTGCCCATGGTAAAGGCATAGGCGGTATCCGCCTTCACGATGAAGGCGAGGAAACAGAGCGACATCACCGTGACGATGGCGCTGACGCACACCGTGATCCAATACGCGCGCTTCGCCCCGGGGATCACGGACAGGAGGATCGCCGTGATCATGGTGAGAAAAACACTCAGATAGGGGAGATTCCAGGCAAACGGCATCGGCTCACTCCCCCTTCTTCTTCATGGCCTCTAAGAGCTCCCGCATATCCACGGTGCCGTAAACGCCGTAGATGCGCTGGATCAGGGCCAGGGAAAAGGCGCTGACAGAAACCGAGACCACAATGCCCGTGAGCACCAGGCCCGCAGGGATGGGGTTTACATACAGGCTGGGGTCGGCGCCGCCGTCCGTGAGGATGGCGGCGGTGCGCCCGGCGATCATGCCGCGGCTTGCGAGCATCAGGAAGGTGGCCGAGTCCATGATGTTGAAGGACACCACTTTTTTAATCAGGTTCGGGTGCACCATCATATTCACAAAGCCCGTCACGAAGAGGATGACCGCCGTGATGGCAAAGCGGTTTTCGATGATTGTGTGCAGCATCACAGCTCTCCTTTCGTGTAGAAGGAATAAAAGCCGTACATGGTGCTCATGACCACAAGGCCGACGGCAATGTCGATCACCAGCACGATATAGCGGGCGAGGTTGGAGTCAATATGGTTCGCGCCCTGGTAGATGTACACACCGAACATGAGGGCGTAGATCATCAGGCCTGTGATGCGCACGGTGTTGAACACCCGTTCGGTGAAGAAGCGCTGCACGGCCTCCGCCCCGAAGGCCACGGCAAAGAGAATGAGCGCCGCGCCCAGGATCGACCCGCCGGAGAAGCCGCCGCCGGGGGAGACGTGGCCGTTAAAGAGTACGCACATCCCAAAGCAGAGGATGCAGGGCAGCACGAGCTTTGTCACGTTCTGCAGGATCGCGTCCCGGGGAGCGGCCTTGCCGCTGCCTGCTGCCTCGGCACGGAGCTTGTCATTCGTCGCCCAGAGCAGCAGCATCACGCAGCACACCGCAAGGAACAGCACGCAGCTTTCGCCGAAGGTATCAAAGCCGCGGTAGTTCAGGATCATGCCGGCAATGACGTTTTCGGCCCCCGTCTCATGCTCGGCGGAGCCGACATAGCGGTGCACCACCTCGTTGTTTGTGGGATTGCCGGGAGAGGCAAAGGCGGGCAGGGCCACCGCGCCGATCAGCAGGACGATCAGCAGAAAAACGCTGATGACGACGGCGCATTTGGCATAGAGCTTCAGAAAGCCGTCGAGCCGCTTTTTATCGTCGATCGCAGCGGGCTTCTTCTTCTCTTTTTTTGCCGGGGTGGGCTTAAACGCGGTATTCAGCGGGACGGGCTTTTCCCCGTCCACCCATTTGGTGAAGGAATCAAAGGCACTCATTTTTCATCCTCCGTTCCCTGCATCTGTTTGATGCGCCTGAGGCAGAGATAAAACAGCACGCCCGAAACGCCCGTGCCCACGGAAGCCTCCGTGATGGCGAGGTCCGGGGCCTGCAGCAGCATCCAGATCACACTCATCACAAGCCCGAAGGTGGTGAAGGTGATGACAAGAATGAGCGGGTGCTTCTGCAGCGGGGCGGTGACGCCCGTTATGATCAGCAGCAGGAGAAGAATGCATTCCACGATCTTCACCGCCTGTCCACCTCCTTGTATTCGTGTCCGGCGTTTTTATGGGTCTCCACCTCGGCCCCGGCAATCAGGTGGGTCGTCACGGGGCCTGTCAGGAACATGAAGACCAGAATCAGCACGAGCTTCAGGATGGGGACGAGCTCCCCGGTGAGGATCGCCACCGCGATCAGGATCGAGCCGATGCCAAGGGTATCGCCCAGGGCGGCGGCGTGCATGCGGTTCATGACGTAGGTGAACTTATAAAAGCCCAGCACCTCAGAGAAAAACATGAAAAGGCCCAGGGCCAGAAAGAGGCCCGCAAGGATCAGTCGGATCATTTTTTCTTCTCCTCCTTCTGACGGTCGGCGGCGAGCAGGCGCGTCAAAAGCGTCGTCGCCGTAAAGCCCAGAAGCGCGTAAATAAGCGCCACGTCCAGAAGATAGCCCGCCCGATGCAGACGGGACAGCAGGCAGATGGAGGCCGTGATCATGGTGTTGATGGCGTTGATGGCCACGATCCGGTCCGTAAATCGCGGCCCCTTCACGACCTTCGGCATCAGCGCAAGCATCAGCAGCGCCAGCACGATGAGCGCGCCGGTCAAAAGCTTGTCTTCCATCAGGCTTCCTCCACCTTCCGCGCCATCTTGAAGAAGGCGCTGTATTCGATGTCTACCTGGAAGTATTCATCCAGGGCGTGCACGGCGTACTCGTCCCCCTCCAGCTTCACTGTATAGGTGCCGGGGGTCAGCGTGATGGAGTTTGCCACCAGCACGCGCAGGGCCTCATGCTGCATGCCGCCGTTGAAGCGCACGAGCATGGGCTTCGGCTGCCCCCTGCGGTAGATGAAGCGCAGCACGTCAAGGTTCTCGCGCACGATCTCCTTGAGAAGGTAGAGAATGTACACGGCGATCTCGTCGGCCTTGCTGAGGCTGCGATAAAAGTGCCTGGTGTCATAGCCCATGAACTTTGTGCACAGGAGCGTGATCAGTCCCGCAACCAGCGCACCGAGGATCAGGTTCGTGACCGTCACGCTCCCGGCGAAGATCAGCCACAGGACAAGCAGGATAACAAACATGGGGGCATCCCTCCGTGTGAAGAATGATACGAAGCTTCCAGAGAAACACGACAAGGGCTATCCTCTGGCGAAGCCTGGCAAATGAAAGAAAAAGCGGTGTTCCTCACCGCCTGAACGTATTCATTATACTATGGAAAATGATTTTTGCAAGGCTTTGCAGCGTATGTGCGCAACAGTGCAAAAACCCGGCTGCATACTTTCTGATCGTATGCAGCCGGGTAAAAGGTTTTACCAGGTGTAGGTCGCACCGCCCTCACGCGGTTCTTCTTTGGGGGTGGTGGGTTCGTAGGCCGGGCCGAGAGTGAAAGGCGACGAAAGGCCGCCGGCGATCTTTTCAAGTTCAACTTCCCTGAGCATTTTCATTTTGATGATCTCCTTTATATTGATGTGATTGATGTCGCTTCGTTCTGTCCCTCAAGGACAGCCTGAGAATATCACACGAACCGTCACAGAAGGCGCACACTGCCGGCAAAGCGGCGCGATCCGCGCGGATTTTCGATCCATGATCTGCTTCTCTGTGGAGAATTGCAGGTCATGGAGCTTGTTCGGGTCAAATGGCATGGTAAAATCCTCCCCTACAGCACTTGCAGTAATTGATCTTTTCTATATTCTATCTCCCAAACAGTTTCATCCCCACAAATATTCCGGATTTTCAGGCGGAGGGGTTTGGCGTCGCTGGTGATGGAGCCGTCCCAGAAGGTTTTGGTCTTGGTGCCGTTGCGGACAACATAGCCGAGCTTGTCGATTTTGATCTCGCTATCGGAGTGCCATTCGCCCGTGGCGGCGGTGCAGTCCAGGCTCAGGAATTCGATCAGTTCCAGCCCCTCGTCACTGATTTCGATGGGCTTGAAGCCCTTCTTGCCGGCGTTGAGCTGGCCTTTCCAGTTATACTCCTGGATTTTGCCCATGACCCGGTCGCTGAGGAACTTGTCCACGGTGACGCGCCAGCCGCCGAACAGGTCTTCGTGTATCTCCTCGGCGTAGAACTCGGCATAGTCCCCGATGACCACATCGTCCAGCACCGCTTTCATGTCGCGCAGTTCGATTTCTACCGTGGTGCTGTCGTCGTCCCGGATAAACTTCCTGATCTCGTCCTCGCTGGTAATGTCGATGTAGTAGACGATGACCTTCTTCACGCTGCCGTCCAGCTCGGGGATAGCCTGGTGGATGATGCGGTTCACGGTGACCTCGTCCAGCAGCTTGGAGGAAGAGTCCATCAGATTTGGCACATAGACCGGAACCATGCCGAGCTTGCTGTCGGAGATGGCGCCCTCCCAGAAGGAACCCAGAGAGTCCTCATTCTTTAAACCGGGAATGAGGGCTTTGATTTTGTCCATGGTCTGTACGGGATTGCGGAAGAGCTGCACGCCGTCCTTGATCTCCAGCACGTCGAAGGCCGCGCCGTCCGCTTTCAGCCGGTCACGAGTGGTCTGGATGGAGTTGAGGCCGATGTCGCAGTGAACAAAGCGCCGCCCCAACTTGGCCGCCACAGCAGCCGTCACACCGCTGCCGCCGAAGAAGTCAGCGACGAGCATACCGGGATTGGAGGATGCTTTGATGATACGTTCCAGGAGCGCTTCGGGCTTTTGTGTTGCGTAATCCAAGCGTTCTTCGGCAACCGGATTGATGACAAAAATATCAGTCCACAAATTTTGAATTGGGCTACCTTCCCATTCATCAAGAAATTGCTTTCTTTCTATACGCTGTTCTTTTTTTGCTGGAAATTTTAGGCGTCCTTCTTTCTCGTACCGCTCCATAGTTTCGTAAGAAACTGACCACCCGTTTTTTGGCGGTTTATAACCCTTATACTCATATACTAAGGATGGACTAAAAGATGGACTGACAAGAGGACTAAGCCTATATTTACGGCCATCTCCGTCATCGTACTTAAACCTTTTTAGGTATTCCGCTTGCCCGTCTTTCGTTAAAGGGGTATGGAAGCAATATTCATCGCACATGGAATAGTAAAAAATGCTGTCAGTAACTATTCCATATTGATTCGTCTGACCAAGATTTCCTTGCTTGCGTTTCCAAATAATTTCATTCTTAAAGTTTTCTTCGCCAAACACTTCATCAAGAAGAATCTTAACATAGTGCCCGATATGATAGTCCAAGTGCACATAAATCGACGCTGTTTCACTCATGACGCTCTTGATCGCCATGAGGTTTTCATACATCCAGTTGAGATACTTCTCCTTATCCCAGACGTCGCCGTACATCTTTTCCTCGAAGGTTTTGAGCTCGTCAATGTCCAGCTCCTGCTCGGCCTGGGCGATAGCCTCCGCAACCGTGGGATTCCGGCGGATATACACCTGCTTGGCATAGTCGGCCCCGCTGGCAAAGGGCGGGTCGATGTAAACCAGATCGACCTGAATGCCCTGCTCCTTGAGATAAGCGCAGGCAGAGACGCATTCGCCCCGGATGACCATGTTGCCGTCCGTGTTGTCACCCACGGTCTCCTGTTTCTCCATCTCATACAAGGGCATACCGCGCTGCAAGACCATGGAAACATCATCCGCGCCCTTGTATTTCAATATCCGGTTGAAATTCCCCAGCACCGCCTGCCCCTCGACTGGCTCCGGGATGAAAGGTATGTATTTAATCGGCATGTTTGCTTACCGTCTCTTTCTTATCTTTGCGACAGTTATAATAATTCATATAGGTTCTGAGCTTATCTAACGCTGATTGCAGTTGTTCTATATAGGCTACTGATTCTTTACCAACATACTTCCACTCATTTTTTCTAATTTCTTTTTCTGAGATATCCCCTAAATAATACTTCATTACTTTGTCATTATCTTCAACAACAAAAAGATAAATATGCCTTGCAGTCTCCCATATTTCCATAATTATTTTATTTAGCTTGGTATTCTTTGGGAGAATATTTAGTTGGCACAAATGAAAATAGACACTTTTGTTGTAAACATCTATTATGTTTTTGAAGTTCCTACGAATATCCTCAGCTGCGATCATGCCATCAGGCCGGAGATTAGCATTTAATGCATTCATAAAATCATAGCACCCGATATACAATGAATAAATTACTCTATCACGTTCGTTGAAAAAAGTAATAATTGAAACAACACAAATCAGTATTCCGCTTGAAAATAGGCCTACAAGTATTCCGCTTATATACTCATCACACCTAAAAACATATGAGAAGAAAAGTGCAACAAAGGAAATTATTCCCGAACAAAGTGCTACATTCTTTTGTAATTTCAAAATTCTATGCCTCCCATAAATGTTGTTATAACTTTACTCGTTAAAGAAACACGCTCGTTGTCCGGCATGGTATCCTCCAAATACAAATACTCAATGCGCGCATAGCCGAAAGCCCTGTTGTTCTGCCGCAGGAATTCCGTCTCCATGAAACGGCGCTTGTCCTTGAATGTGGGATCGTTTGCGTAGATTTCGCCCTTGGTCTCCACGATAATGACCTTGTAGATTTCGCCATCTCTGCGCTGGAGGATCAGAAAGTCCGGCGTGTACATGCCGATATACTGCCACTTGCCGCCATTCTGCTTATAGCACTTGATCTTGAACTCGGTCATGGCACGGTCGCCGTTGTAATAGACCTCAAGCCCAAGCTCTTCCAACTGTGGGAAGGCCAGCGCTTCCCGCAGGAAGGTTTGCTCAAAGCCGCTGTCCGTGTGATAAGGCAGATAGTGAAAGCTGCGATCCTTGAATTCCGGCGGTGCATACTGTTTTTTCAGGTCGTCCGCCATGGCAGTATTGCCCAAATCCTCCAGCAACCGGATCGTCTCCTTGACCTTCTCGGGCATTTTTATTTTGCCCTGGTCTGCCTGTATGATCTTTTCAACCAGCTCCTGCGCTGGGTAATAATCCTCCGGCTTTTCTGTGTAGACCGGGGATGTGAGGTTTTCGATCCGCAGCAGACTCGCGTCAGCAGGGATTACTTCTTCATCCGTCCAGTAGCTGCGCTTCCGGGCAAAGGCTTTGCGGATGTTTGCCTCCACAGATGCGCGATCATAGCGGGAGCTGTAAGCACGGTTTCCGTCTTTTTCGTATGTAATGGTCTCGAACACCGCGCGCAGCAGCTCGCGGTAAGGTTTCAGCTCCTCCATGCTGAGCGTGCCGAAACTCCCTTTTACGATCCCGTACAGCCAGGCGTCAAAGCCGGCATATTCCGTGCCGCGCTCGGTATCGTCCACCTCGATTTTCCGATCTTCCATGCTGAGGTCTGTCGTGCGGATGATACTGCTGATGCTCTTCGCATTGTCCGCAGCGGCGGGAATATTTTTTTCGGGGGCAAGCTCTTCAATGTTTTCTTCTGTATAGCGGATCGCAAGCTGATAAAAGTCGATTTTCGGCAGCTTCAGGTGCTCCATACGGCTGTAGCGGTTGAGTTCTGTCTTGCCGGGGCCTCCGTTGGCAAACTCCTTGAGGGAAATGTGGTGCTGTTGCTGGAGCTGCTCGTTGAGCTTGGCGGCGTTTGTGTCGTTGAGATAGATGAGCGCCGTCTCCGGGCTGCCCTTCACGACCTGACGCAGACAGCGGCAGGAGGTCTGCAGCACCATGTTCTTCGGGCAGTCACCCTCCTGAGAGAGAATGATTCCGGTGAGGCTGCGGCAGTCCCAGCCCTCCTTGCCGATCTGCACCAGCAGGATGATCCGGGTTTTGGAGATGGCTTTGTCCAGAATGTCAAACTCCATCTGATTGTCAGCGGGCGCTTTATACTTCTTGGCATTGGGGTCCTTGCTGTTGGATTCCCGATAGAAACGCAGGATGCTCCCCTCACTCAACCCATACTCTTTGGCAACACGCAGGACGAGAGGATATACAAGCTCCTCCAGCTTGGAAATCGTGCCGCAGTAAATGCCCAGCTTGGCGGTGGTGCCGTCAGCGTAAACAGTATCCTTATAGGTGTCCAGGAAAGTGCGGACGCCGTCTTCAATGATGCGGGCGCTGCTGGCCTGTTCCGCAATGTCAATGAGCGGATAGAAATATACGATGTTGCTGATCTCCGCCGTGGCGACAGAGAGACCGGGGATCACTTCAATTTTCTCGGCCTTGTCGAGATAGGGAGTACCGGAAAAGCCGGCAACCATGTTTATAGCCCCATTCTCTGACCAGCGGTTCACAACCGCACGCAGCTTGCGCTCCTGCTCCTTGTCCGCATTGCTGACAGCGTGGTGGACCTCGTCAATGAAAATGGCAAGCGCGGGCAGTTTCCCAATCAGGAAACGCAGCTCGTTTGCCTGCTTTTCCGCTTCATCACTCCACGCATCCAACAAAATTTGGCCGTCCTTTTCTGCGACTCGATCAAGAATGACCTTTTCCGCATTCGTCACGGCTACTAACCCGAACAGTTCATTCAGCGGCTGATGGTTCGCAATCTTCTGCACGTTCGGATTCTTCGTTTTGTTGGATTTCTTTGCGGTCTTGTTCTGATCCAGAACTTCAAAAGAAATCATACGCTTGATCTCAGACGCGGCGGGTTCCGGCAGCACCCAGGCGGGGTCAAATTTCTGAATGGTGCGAAGGCTCGGCACCACGGAGGACTTGAGGCCGGAAGGCGCAAAGATAATAAAGTTATGTGCGAAGGCTGGATTCATCGGCTCATTCGCCGCAAAATACAGATCCAGATAAATGAAAGCCGCCATGAGAAACGTTTTGCCCGCGCCCATGGGAAGGCTGAACAGATAATCGGTATAGGAAACACCATAAAATGTGTCTATGAAAAATTTTCTGTAGTCGATGCCGGTCGGATCGTGTGCAATCTGCTGCTGCAGCTTTTTGGAAACCTGCTCGCCGCTGTCATTGGTCTGGCTTGCGTATTCGTAGAGCGCGGCGGCTGCGGGATTATTGCGCAAATAGTCCTTCACGCTGTCCGGGAGCGAAAGCTCCGCAATGTCCAGCGTGTTGAATATGCCATTTGTGAAAAGCTCATTCAGAGGTTTGCAGTCGCAGGCTACCTTCAAAAACAGATAGGTCTTGATGGCATCCACCTGCGCGTCGCGCATCTGCCCGGCTTTTACGATATAGTCCACCAGCGTCCGCACCGTGCAATCGCCCGAAGCAAACCACTGATCCCGTTTACGCTCGATCATTCTGTAGAACATGAGTCTTTCCTCGTGTGGTAATAATTGTCTTGTACGTTGCTCTTATTTTCTTCTGGAATTGCAGATGTGTCAAGAGCAAATGGGTAACAAAAACACAAGATATAGTTTCTTTATATGTTTGCTTCTCTCGAAAGCGATCTCTGATCGCGCAGCTTTCAGATGAAATCTGAAATTCTGATTGGGGCTTGGGGCGGAGCCTCAACAAGTTTTTGCGAGAGGCAAGAGGCAGGAAGATACTCTTGTTCAAAGTGTAGCCGCATCTGCTTTGCATGAAAAAGCGGCACGATATAAAGAAAATCGGCTTGAATCGTAACGATTCAAGCCGATATCTGGCAGCGGGAGAAGGATTCGAACCCTCACATACGGAGTCAGAGTCCGCTGTGCTACCGGTTTCCTATTCCCTGCCGTGCGATGCTTCCGGCGTCTCCCCGGCGGCAAAGTGCGCCGCAGCGGTCTCGCCGTAATAATTTACCAGCAGGTCCACACAGGCACCGTAGCTGCGCATGCCGAGCGTCTGCCCATAGCTTTGCAGAAAGCCCTCATACACGGTATTCGTCACCGTCTGGATCGGGGTATCGAACTGCGCCCAGTAGGCGTTGTTTGCCAGAAGATCCGCCTTGACCCCCTCGTCCAGACCACTGTAAATCATCCACAGAGCATGGGGGTCAACCCCGGCAAGCGCGTTTCCCAGGTGCACATAGGCCATCATGCAGGCGGAATAGCAATAGTCGGGATCGCCGCTTTCCAGCGACGCCAGCACCGCGACGAAATTTGCCTCCTGCTCCTTGGCTACGCCCCGCTGATGGGACAGCTCGTGCGCAACAGTGGCGGCGAAAAAGGCCTCCGGGAAGTCCAGATTGACGTTGGCCTCGGCGGTAAAGGGGCAGAAGAAGCCTGTGAAATCCATGATGCTCAGGATACGGGAGAAGAACATGCCCTTGGCCGGGATCTCCGGGCCGGCAAGGCAGGGAAAGCGCCGCTGCGCTGCGCGGAAAACCTCCGGTGAGCGCCTGAGCACCGCCGCCCTGTCCGTGCGGCAGAGGCCCGCGGCATCCCGGGGTACCTGTGGGGCGTATTCGTTCAGACGGTCTGCGAAAAAGAGCGTTACCAGCTCCAGCTCCTCGCGGCTTATCTCCTCCGTCTTTAAACCGCTGCGGGCGATGAAATCGTCTCCATAGTAGTACACGCCCCACAGCAGGCAGAAGAGCGCATAAACGGCAAGCCCCAGCGCCGTGAGACGCACAAGCAGGCAATAGAGCCGCTTTTTGCGTTCGCCCCGCAGGAGGAGCAGTGCAAGCTCTGAGAGTATGTAGACCAGTGTTCCGGCAAGGAACGCGGCGTACAGCCACTCTGCCAGGGAGAAGGGGAGGCGCGAAGTGCACCGGGCGAGGGCGCGGTGCAGCGGCTGCACCAGCTTTGCCGACAGTGCCTGCATGCACGCGGTGTCATGGCGCAGGATAAAAAACAGGAGGATCAGCCCTGCCCCCAGCAGCGCGATTCCGTGCGCGGCGGGACAGAGAGCAGGCATGGCGGCGGGGCCGCGTTTTTTGACAGCGCTCTTTTCCATGGGGATATTGTAGCGCAGGCCGGAGAAACTTGCAATGGATAAGCGTGGAAGCGCCTGCGATTCTATCCGTTTTTTCTATGGCCTTTCGCGGCGGGGCATGGTATAATACCAAAAAATGAAAAAAGGAGTCATGCATATGGCTGTTTTTCAGACGGCAGAGCTGCTGATCCCACGGGAAGACCTGCTTGAAAACTGGGCCGTCATCGCCTGCGACCAGTTCACCTCCCAGCCGGAGTACTGGAGAGAGGTGCGCGCGCAGGTGGGCGGCAGGCCCTCAACCTATCATATCACCTTCCCCGAGGCGGAGCTCGGCGGGGACAAGGCGGCGCGCATTGCCTCCATCAACGACCATATGCGCCGCTATCTGACGGAGGATATTTTTCGCTGCTTTCCCGAGGCCTATGTCTATGTGGAGCGCCGACTCTTCGACGGCTCGGTGCGCCGGGGCGTGGTGGGCGTGATCGACCTGGAGGAGTACGACTACCGCAGGGCTGCCGTTTCTGCTGTGCGCGCCACGGAGCAGACCGTGGAGGAGCGCATCCCCCCGCGGGTCCGGATCCGTCGGGACGCCGTCCTGGAGACAAGCCATGTGATGCTGCTGATGGACGACGCGTCGGGCCGGGTGCTTGATTCCCTGGAGGAGAAGAAGCAGACACTGCCGCTGCTCTATCGTTTCATGCTCATGCAGGGCGGGGACGAGATCATGGGGCGGCTCGTGCAGGGGGCGGATGCCAGGGCGCTGGATACGGCGCTGGCAGCCTATGAACGTGAAACGCGCGCACGTTTTGCCGAGACCGGGAAGGCGCCGCTCCTTTACGCGGTCGGTGACGGCAACCACTCCCTGGCTGCGGCCAAGACCTGCTGGGAGGCGCTCAAGCGGGAGCGGCCGGAGCTCGCCGGGACGCGGCACCCCGCGCGCTACGCAATGGTGGAGCTGCAGAACATCCGCGACAAGGCGCAGAAGTTTGAGCCCATCCACCGCCTGCTGACCAATGTGACGGTGAACAAGATCCTGTCTGCGGCAAAGGATATCTGCGGACCCGGCGGCTTTGCGGTCGACTGGCAGGCGGGTGAGCGGCAGGGAACACTGTTTCTCGACAAACAGCTCGGCTCGCTGCCGGTGGCGATCCTGCAGCCGCTGCTGGACCGCTCACTCAGCGAGAGCGGCGGAAGCATCGACTATATCCACGAGGAGGAGACTGCCGCCAAGCTTGCCAAGCGCATCGGCGCCATCGCTTTTCTGCTGCCGAAGATCTCCAAGGACGATTTCTTCCACGGCATCGTGATGGACGGCGTGCTGCCACGCAAAACCTTCTCCATGGGCCACGCCTGGGAGAAGCGCTACTACCTCGAATGCCGGAAAATCACAGAAGACTGAAACACGACGGTATCCAAAATCAATCGGATACCGTCGTGCTATCTTTTTTATTCCCTGATCTCCACGGCAAGGCCGTTGAGCTCCACGCCCGCGTCGGCGGAGATGAGAATGTACTTGTGCCCGTCGATCACCCGGGTCTGGATCAGGTGGCTGTTTTTGGGGTCAACGCTGATCTTGACCTCCGGAGTCTGGATCTCCATGCGGCTGGCACTGGAGATGTTGGCCGGACGCAGGGGCGTGTCCTGACCAAGCTCCTCCTCACAGCGGCGGCAGAAGGCCTCGGCATGCTCGGGGCTCACACCGCTGTTTTCCAGAATATCCCCCATCTCCCGGTCGGTGAGGGTCAAAGGCTCCGGGTCCTTGCTCTCCTTATGGACGGTCATGCGCTCAGAGAGCTGCTCATGCACAGCCTGCACCACGTCAAAGCGGCAATCCTCCTCCAGGCTCTGGCCCAGGATCTCACCGAACAGCTCCTTCTGCCTGCCGGCTGGAATGGGCGCCTGGGTGTGAAAAACAGCGTCCACAAAATCCTCATGCCCCTTGCCGCTGTCCCTGGTGTAGAACAGGGCGTTATAGATGTTGGCGGCGCGCCCGTCAAAGGCCGGGAAAAGGAAGCCCAGCTCCGGCGCCGCGACCGCCTGCCCGATGGCCGCGCTGTGAAAGCGCTTTTCCTCCGGCGCATAACCCAGCTCCGCCTTGCCCTCCTTCACCGGGCAGACGCAGCAGACAAGGTACTTGTAGGCATCTCCGCCGCTGTCCTCGTCAAGCTGCCCGTCCTTGCCGTAATGGGGCACATCATAGACATCAAAGGCCATGAGGATGAGGTAATTGCGCTCCTCCATGTCGAGATTGTCCACAATGCAGCGGCAAAATTCCTCACGCAGGGAGGCATCCTTCAGCTCTGTTTTGCGAAGCTGGCTGAGGAGCTTGTACTCCTGCCCGTCCATGACCTGCTTGGTGGCAAAGCTGATATCCAGCAGGTTTTTGCCCAGAGCGCCGGAGAGTCCCTTCTTCAGAAGGCCCAGGTATTTTTCCGTCTCCGTCTGGGTCAGAAGGCCGAGGGACTCGTCAAAGCTCGTGATGATCTCCCTGCTGGTGTTGACATAGCAGCCGTAGATATGCTGGATATTGTTGTGATCCGGCCGAAAGCGGCGGCGGATCTCGCCTAATTCTTTCTGATTCATAGCTCGCTCCTGTGTTGTGTGTGCTTGCGCGCTTGTCCGCGCACGGCACATAATACTACAGCGGCAGTGAAAAGTCCAACAAAAATGATCTCCCCGCACGCAAAAGATGCACAGGGGGGATCATTTGTCTTTTTGGAAAAGCCGCCGGATCAGGGAAACCAGCAGATATACCGCCGCGATTATGGCCGAGGCTGCAAGAAAGCCGGCGATCCCATAGGCGATGTCCATGGTCTGAAAACTGCCGGTTTTGGTCAGGAGCTGGCCGACCTCAATGGCGAAAGTAATAAAAAGAATTGTGGAAAAAGTGAACAGCCATGCCATCAGTCCGTACCAGCCCTTTCGGGTCAGAAAGCGGAACAGAGGAATAGCCAGCAGGAAAAACAGCAGGCCAAACAGCCCGATCACGATAAAATGCAGCTCTTTATCCGTAAACGGGGCGGCAATGCCCTGATTATACGAGACAATGCTGTCATGGAACCGGGCGATAAACGTTAAAAACCGATACAGCCAATCTTTGAATACCGCCAAGCGACCGCCTCCTTACTCAGAAGAGTATCCTTCCTGCACAAGATGTGTCCTGCGCAGCTTATCATTGAGCTTGCCGTAGATGCGCTGTACGAACCAGGGCTCCGTAGAGGCCTCCAGCGCCCCGTCCAGCGTGAACCAGCGCACGCCGCTGTTTTCTGCCTCGCAGACCGTGAGGGGGTCGCTGTCGTCCGCCTCCAGAAGATAGGTGACATTCAGGTGCAGGTGACTCGGCACATAGGCCCCGTGCTTCTCATGCCCGTCGACCGTGAGCGATTCGAGGGAAAAGATCTCCTTCGACAAAAGCCGCGCCGAGCGCACGCCGGTCTCCTCGCGCACCTCCCGCAGGGCGACGGCGGCCAGGTCTTCCTCCCCGTCGGCGTGTCCCCCGGTCCAGGACCAGGAATCATAAATATTATGATAGACCATCAGCACCCTGTTCCGGGCGGGATTGACCACCCAGGCCGAGGCCGTCATATGGGCAATCCGGTTTGTACGGTAAAAAGCGTCCGGATTCTTTTGGAGGAAATCGAGGATCAAGGTCTTGTCTGCGTCCTCCTGTTCGTTAAAGGGACTGTATGCCGCAATTGCCGCACGGATGTCCATTATACGCATTCTCCCTTGATAAGTGTGTCGAGATAGGCGGGCAGGTCAAAATCCCGCACCGGCTCGTCCTTCCTGAGATAGAGGGGATGGTGGGGATGCCCCTTGCCGGAGCATTTGCCCGCACAGAACCATTGCGCTCCGTACTCCTCCCCGATGGCGGCCATCTCCCGGACGCACAGGGGCAGATAGGGCCGCTTTTCGATGATCGTACCCCAGGCTGCCCAGACCGCGGGGCGATGGTCCGCGCCCACGTGCTCCAGCACATAGCGGAAGGCCTCCATATTGGCCCGGTGCAGGGTGCCGTTCAGCTCCCGGTCCATGTCGTCGGGCCGGGTGGCGCGCTGGGCATAGACGTTGAACATGATGAAGCTGTCATAGCCGTTGCCGTCGGCAATGCGCTGCACGGATTTGAGGGTGGGGTCCAGCCTGTCCGGCTCTGCGGTGGAGGGGTTGATGCCGATGCAGATCAGCGGGTTTTCTCCCCGGGTGCCGAGTATGTAACGGTATTCGGTATAGAAATCCGGCACATAGAGCCAGCGGTCCCGGTCATAGCGGTCTCCCTGCCCGGAGAGGGAGAGGGCGGTCCCGAAATCCAGGACCTCGACGCTCTGGCTTGCGCCGCACGGAATATGCATGGTATCTCCTTTCAGCCCAGCAGCATCAGCAGGACCGGCAGTGTGATCAGGGACAGAAGCGTCGTCACGATGACGCTGTTGGAGGCGAGCGCGGCGTCGCGCCCGCTGCGCAGGGTGAGGATCGGCACCACGATGCCGGTGGGGCAGCCCGCCACCGCCACACAGGACTTGAGCAGCAGGGCATTGTCCGTCAGAAGACCCAGCAGCAGCCAGGTCAGCGCCGGGGCCAGCACCAGGCGCACAAGGGCGACCAGATACACGCGCCGGTCTCTGAGCGCTTTGCGCAGATCCTCGCTTCCCATGGTGATGCCGATGACGATCATGGAAAGTGGCATGGAGCAGGCAGCCGCCGAAGAGAAAAGACGGTCAAGCGCCCTGGGCACCGGCAGGTGCAGCACGAAAAAGGCCAGGGCCAGGAGCGTGGAGACCACGCAGGGGGATAAAATCTCCTTCAGGCGCACGCCCCCGCGTCCCCTTTCACCGGGCTCCAGCCTCCACACGCCGTAGGTATACAGCAGCAGGTTGAACGGCAGACTCGTCAGGCCCGCGATAAGGACTGCCGTAGGGCCGTAGACCGCCTGCAGGACCGGCAGCCCGATCAGCAGGTTGTTCATCACCGAGATACTCAGCTCCATCGACGCATCCGCCCCGTACCGCCTCCCGAAGAGGGCGAGCGCAGTCCTGCCCAGTACATAGGGCAGCGCAATGGCAAGGCAGATGATCAGCAGCACATGCGGCAGCTCCTCCGCCGCAATGCCCGCAGCGCCCGAGGCGATGGAGCGGAAGATCGTCGCGACCAGGAAGACATTGACAATCAGCGCACTCACCGCTTTGGAGAAGCCGGCGGGAAATACCCCGCGCCGGGCTCCGAAGAAGCCGACCAGCATCAGGGCAATGATGACAAAACAGGTTTCAAAAAGAGCAGACAGTTCCATAACAACTCAGATATGCAAAATCAGCTTTGCAACATAAATATAAATGAGCAGGGACACGGCATCCGTCACCGTGGAGATGAGAGGGTTTGCCATGACCGCCGGGTCCACGCCGATTTTCTCGGCCAGGATCGGCAGCATGGAGCCCACGCTCTTGGCGAAGAGAACGATGAAGACAATGGACATGCTGACAGTCGCCGCCACGGGAACCGTGACTGCGTCGTTGTGCAGCAGCATCCCATCCAGCAGCAGCATCTTCACAAAGTTCACCGCCGCAAGACACAGACCGCACAGAAACGCCACGCGCAGCTCGCGCCACATAACGCTCAGCGCGTCGCGCGGCTCGATATCTCCCAGCGACAGGGCGCGGATGACCGCGGTGGAGGCCTGGGCGCCGGAGTTGCCGCCGGTACCCATGAGCATGGGGATGAAGGCCACAAGCCCCGCCTGTACCGCCAGCATATCCTCAAAGGAGGTCAGGATCATGCTGGTAAAGGTGGCTGAGAGCATCAGGAACATGAGCCAGGGGATGCGGTTTTTCCAGATCTCCACGATGCCCGTGCGGGAGTAGGGCTTGTCTGAGGGGAGCATACCGGCAAGCTTTTCGATATCCTCCGTGGCCTCCTGCTCCATGACGTCCATGACATCGTCGACCGTGACGATGCCCACGAGGCGCCCCTCCTTGTCCACAACGGGCAGGGCCATCAGGTCGTAGTCGGCAAATTTTTCCGACACGCTCTCCTGGTCCTCGGTGGTGGAGGCGAAGATCACATTGGTTTCCATCAGATCCTCGATGATGGTGTCATCGTCCGACAGCAGCAGGTCCTTGACCGTGACGATGCCCTCCAGGCGCCGGTCGCCGGCAATGACAAAGCAGACGTAAATCGTCTCCTTGTCCTCGCCGATGCGGCGGATGCGGGCAATGGACTCCTTGACGCTCATATATTTTTTGAGATCCACAAACTCGGCCGTCATGATGCTGCCGGCGGAGTTCTCTGGATAGCGCAGATACTGGTTGATCAGGTTGCGGGTCTGAGGCGTGGCGGCGCGCATGACACGGCGGACCACATTGGCAGGCAGCTCCTCCACGATATCGACCGCGTCGTCCACGTTCAGCTCCTCGACGATGCCGGCCAGCTCCGAATCCGTGATGGCGTCGATGATGCGCTCCTGCTCGGGCGCTTCAAAGTTTGCAAAGACATCCGCCGCAGTCTCCTTGGACAAAAGGCGGAAGACCATGGGCATGCGGTTGTCGTCGATCGTGGAGAGAAATTCCGCCACGTCGAACTCGTTGAGCTCCTCCATGCGGCGCTGGAGCCCCTTCATGTCATGCCTGTCTAAAAGCTCCGTCAGTTGATCGGTCTGCTTTTCGACAATGGTGTCGTAATTCGGCCCCTCGTTCTGCTCCGGTTCCCGGACCTCCGGCTTCTCCTGCTCCTCCAAATCCCTCACCTCCGTTTACTTGCCGCCGCCGGCCGCGAATGCGGCGCCTGCGGGAGGCTGCTGACCGCTTCGGCGGCGCACGCGGGGCTTATATCCCCAGATACCTGGCCTGCTCATCGCTGAGGCGGTCGATCTCGATGCCCATGGACTTGAGCTTGATTTCGGCCACGGCCCGGTCGATTTCCCGCGGCACGGGATAGAGGCCGGGCTTGACCTCGTCCCGATGTATGGCGAGCCAGCGGCAGGAGAGGGCCTGCACCGCAAAGCTCATATCCATGATCTCGGCCGGGTGCCCGTCGCCCGCTGCCAGGTTCACAAGACGCCCCTCGGCAATGACGAAGAGAGTCCTGCCGTTCGGCAGCACGTAGCCCTGGATATTGTGCCGCGCGTCGTACTTCTTCACGGCCATCTTTTCAAGCCCGGCCATGTCCACCTCCACATCGAAGTGGCCGGCGTTGGTGAGGATGGCCCCGTCCTTGATGGTCTCGAAATGCTCGGTCGTGATGATGCCGCTGCAGCCGGTGACGGTGACAAAGATATCGCCGATCTTTGCCGCCTCGCGCATGGGCATGACCTCATACCCGTCCATCACCGCTTCAAGGGCGCGGACGGGATCGGTCTCGGTCACGATGACCTTGGCGCCCATGCCCTTGGCGCGCAGGCTCACGCCCTTGCCGCACCAGCCGTAGCCGGAGACCACCACATGCTTGCCCGCGACGATGAGATTCGTCGTGCGCATGATACCGTCCCACACGGACTGGCCTGTACCGTAGCGGTTGTCGAACATGTGCTTGCAGTCGGCCTCGTTGACCATCACCATGGGGAAGCGCAGCTCCCCGGCCTTGTCCATGGTCCGCAGGCGATGGATGCCGGTGGTGGTCTCTTCACAGCCGCCGATCACCCCGGGGATCAGGTCCCGGTATTTGGTGTGCATGAGATGGATGAGGTCGCCCCCGTCGTCGATGATGAGATTCGGCCCGTTCTCCAGCACGCGGCAGAGGCAGTCCTCGTATTCCTCCATGGTGCAGCCATGGTGGGCAAAGACCTCAATCCCGCCGGCAGCCACGGCTGCGGCCACATCATCCTGCGTGGACAGGGGGTTGCAGCCGGTGACATACATCTGTGCCCCGCCCTTTTCCAGCACGCGGCAGAGATAGGCGGTCTTGGCCTCCATATGCACCGCCAGTGCGATCTTCAGCCCGGCGAAGGGCTGTTCCTTCACAAAAGCCTCCTCGATGCTGCGCAGGGCGGGCATGTTCCGTTTTACCCAGTCTATCTTCATCTCGCCGGAAGGGGCGAGGGATATATCCTTGATCAGGCTCATGGCATCCTCCAACATTTTAAATATCTGACAAAGTATTCTATCATGCGCGCGCACCGATTACAAGCTTGCTTTTCCCTTTCCCCGATTTTTTCTCGGACGCTGCTCTCGCTGTATTCTGCGGTATTGCCCGCGAAACACCATCAAATCAACAGCACAGTGTGAGTCCCTTCGCCACGTTACATAACTATAATGTTCATATCTTATGTAAACTCGGGAGGGCATAAACATGGATCTTGGGGGACAGGGAAGAGCCGCAGAGCTGTCTGCGGGCAGCACAAGTCCGGACAGGCGTTTTTTCATTGCCGCGCGCTGCGGGCTGTATCTGCTGCTGGGGGCGGTGATGGCCTGCGCGCGGGTGCTGAGGGACGGCGCGCCCTTCGGCATTGCGCTGGTGGCCTGCTCGGGCACGGGACTCGGCGGCGTGTCCGCGCTGCTGGGCGCCTCCCTCGGCTATCTTCTCAGCGGCGGGCTGGAGTGGGGCATCCGCTACATCGCGGCCTCGGTGCTGGTGTATACGATCGCCTTCGTCTTTCATGAGCTGAGCGCCTATAAAAGCGAGTACTTCATGCCCACGGCGGCAGCCCTGGTCATGGGGCTGACCGGCTTTCTCGGCAGCTTCGCCCTGGAGGGCGGGGCGGTGCCGGTGGCAGCGGAGCTCTTTCTGGAGCTTACGCTGGTTTTCGGCGGGACCTATTTCTTCCGGGACGCGCTCTCCGGCGGGCTGCGCAGCTCCGAGAGCGCAGAGCTCAAGCACAGCATCTCCCTGATGGTGCTGGCCGCCTGCGCCCTGATGGCCCTGAGCCGGGTGATGCTCTTCGGCGTTGTGTCTCTGGGGCGCTTTCTCGCGCTACTGCTGGTGATGACCTCCGCCATGAAGGGCGGCATGCTGACCGGCGCGGCCGTGGGGACGGTCTTCGGCCTTGCGATGGACGTGTCCGGGGACGCGCCGCTTTTCTACACCATGGCCTATGCCTTTTCGGGCCTGCTCTCCGGGGTCTTTGGGCGGCATGGAAGGCTTGTGTATGTGCTGTCCTTTATCCTTGCCGGGGCGCTCGCGGCAGTGTGCGCCTGGGATGAGATCCGGCCCGTCAGCGCCCTGTTCGAGACCTTCTGCGCCTCCGTCATCTTTATGGTCCTCCCTTCCCCTCTCCTGCACCGGGCGGGAGTGGTGCTGCAGTGCATGGACCGGGGCTGCGGCGAATCAGGCCTCCGGCGCTTTGAGGCGGCAAGGCTGCGCAGGCTCAGCGAGGCCTACGGCGAGCTCTTTGAGACGGTGCGCAGAAATGTGGACGCGCCCGTCAACGATGAGAACATCGCCCGCATCTTCGACCGGGCGGCGGACGAGGTCTGCGTTTCCTGCCGCTTCAAAAACCGCTGCTGGAACGCGGAGTATGTGGACACCCTCAACGCCCTGAACGATGCCACCCACGCCATGATCGACCACGGAAGCCTCGCAGTGGAGGATCTGCCGGACTATTTCCGCGAAAAATGCGTGGGTCTGCCCGCCTTCGTCGCCGCAGTGAACGGGGAGCTGCGGGGCATGTCCTACCGGCGGCAGCTCCGCGCAAGGCTCGCCGAGAACCGGAGTGTGGCCTGGGGACAGTATGCGGACGTGTCCCAGCTCCTGGAACGCTTCGCCGCCGAGCTCGGGAGCGTCAGCGGCGCGGACCCGCTGGTGGAGCGGCGTCTGCTGCGCTATCTTAGGAGCCTCGACATCGACGCCGACGCCGCCGTCTACCGGGACGGGGGCGGGAGACTGCGCATCACGATCGAAAGCGGCAGGCTCACGCCGCTGCTGCGGGAGGAAAACTACCTCGAAAAGCTCTCAGAGATCGCGGGCGTGCGCCTGTGCCAGCCCCTGGTCCCGGAGGGGGAGGCCTCGCGCCTGGAGCTTCTGGAGGCGGAGCCCCTGGCCGTCTCCGTGGGCATTGCCGCCATGAAAAAGCAGGGCGAGCGGGTCAGCGGCGACCGGGGCACCTACTTCAAAACCGATGCCGGTGTCCTCTGCGTCATCCTGTCCGACGGGATGGGCTGCGGGGACGCGGCGGCCCGGGACAGCCGCCAGGTTATCGGCATTCTGGAAAAGTTCCTGCGGGCGGGGATGGAACCCGCCGTGGCCATGAAGCTTTTAAACTCCGTGCTGCTCCTGCGGGACGGGGAGAGCTGGGGCTTTGCCACGGTGGATCTCATGTGTGTCGATCTCTTCACCGGTCAGACCAGCTTTTACAAGTACGGCGCGGCGCCCTCCTATGTGCTGAGCGGCAGGAACATCCGCCGCGTCAAGGGCGAGACCCTGGCCGCCGGTCTCTCCGCAGGAGAGGGGACGGCCCCGGACGTGGTGCGCATGCGCCTCAAGCCCGGCTGCACCGCCGTCATCGCCACCGACGGGGTGCTGGCCGACGCGGAGGATGAATGGCTCCAGAATCTCCTGCTGCAGGGCTTTGAGGATATGAAGGGTCTGGCCCGGGCGGTCCTCAAGCAGGCAGAGGAGCTCTACGGCGCGCTCGATGATATGACGGTGGTGACCGTGCGGGTGGAGGAACGGGTATGAGTCTGCATCCCCGCGGCAGCCTCGCCGGCTTCCGGGAGCGGCTGCGCACGCTCCTGCTGGCCCGGCCCGCGCGCCGGATCGCTCCGCCCCGCCTGCGGGGAAAAATGCGCCGGGCCGTTGTGGTCCCCACCCCGGACGAGATGTTCAGCGAGGCGGTCTTCATCCTGCGTGACGATGCCCTGCGCAGCCCCGGTCTCAACCGGGAGGAGCTGCTGCTTGAGGCCTCACGCGCCGCCGAGCGCTATACCGAGCACGCCCTCCCGGAGCGGGAAAGGCGCGGCCTGCATCCGCTGGCGTGGTTCCTGCTCGGCGCCGCCGCCGCGCTCCTGTTCCTGTGGGCGATCGGGGGACTGTGAAACCATAACAAAACGATCCGCCAGCCGAAAGCGGCGGCGGATCATTTGAGTACCCTTGATGCACTTCTTGCGCGGCATTACTCTACGGTGACAAGGCCATCCTCACCGATGGTGACGGTCATGCCGGTCTGAACATAGTCGAGAAATTCATCCCCCAGCATGTCCACCACGGGCATGGATGCCTCGGTCCACACGTCGCCGAGGATCGCGCCGGAGGCGGCCAGCGAGTCAATGGGCTTGGAAAAGAGCATGCAGGCCGGCTGCTTGCCGTTGGCGCAGGCGGTGTAGAGGACCATCCCCCCGGTGGTGGAGCCGATGGTCATCGGCAGGCACAGGGCCTTGCCGAGCATGGGCTTTTTGTAGAGGTCGGCGTTGTTCTGGTCGCCGCATTTGACCTGCTTGTCGCCGAACATCAGAGCCATCTGGAAGCTTGCGAGGGTGTTGAAGCCGCCGCGGCTGACCAGGGCTTCGGCCCTGCAGGTGCCGGGGACGATGACGCGGCCCTTGAACTGCTTCATGGTTTCCCCTCCTTGCTTGTGATGATGTCCAGGATCTCCCCCTCGGTATAGAAGCGGGCGCTGGTGTAGGTGCGCAGCTTGTTGGAGCAGGTGATGACCGGCTTTTTCTTGCAGAGGGGATTGTTCATGTACATGAGCGGGCAGATGTAGCTGATGACGATGCCGAAGCTGCGGAGCCGGGCGGCGAGAGTGCCCTTCTCCGCCTCGCGGATCACGGCGGGGGAGGCGGTGAAGACCGTGGGCACGCTGACGCGGCTCATGCTGTTTGCCCGCAGCTTCTCCTCAACAGCGCTGCACCAGTCCTCCATCTGGCAGAGGCTCAGGTGCGGGCAGCCCACGAAGCAGAGGACCGGGGCGGCATCCGGGTCCTTCCACACGACGGGGTAGCTCTCCTTCACGCGCTGAAGCTCCTCGTCGTCGATGACATAGACCTGCGCGTCCTCACGGATCAGCGCCTCGCCCTGCTTCTTCGCCTCGGGGGTCAGGCCCTCGATGTGGTACAGGCCCACCGCGCCGTTGGAGGCCGTAGCGGCGCCGAAGTCCTTGAGATAAGCACAGGCCTCGTCGTTGAGCTCTGTGCCCAGCCACTTGTCGAGACCCTTCACATAGGGGACCTCCTCCATGACCTTCATGCCGATGGCGGAGCCGAGAAGCTGGGCCTCCGGCTTCTGCGCGCACCTGACTTCCACGACCCAGGACGCCCTGCGCCCCTCGTCGGTCAGCAGGCCGAACTCGGGTACAAAGCCCGCCACCGAGCCCATCAGCTCGATGATGCCGGAGTTGCGGTTGCACCTTGCGCCGAGGACGGAGTTTGCGTATACCACGGCGGAGGATTCCGCCCAGCTCAGCACCTCGCCCTCCTGGGGCTTGTTGCCCACCTGGTCGAGATAGCAGGTGCAGGTGTAGTCCTCGTCCTTTGTGATGCCGAGCTTTTTGAGCTGCGCCTCGTACTTTTTCTGATGGGTGTACATGATCTTTTTGAATACGATGTCCTCCAAAAGACTGGAGGGGACCGCGGGATCAATGGGCCGCGGATCGGCGGTGAACTTCTGCCCGGAGACAAGGCCGGCGTCGATGAGCTGGTCGTAGAGATCATAGACCGGCTGGATGGCCTTGAGCCCGAAGGAGATCACCGTGTGCCCGCACTTGCCGGTGATGGGGACCATGCGCTCGGCGCCGAAGGCGTCGCCGTACATGACAAGGGTCTTGACGACCTTGGCCAGGGTTTCGCCCTGCGCGCCGTCGAGCATGGCCTGCTGCTCGGGTGTGAGTTTCAAGCAATCACTTCCTTCTTGCGTTTCAGATCGGTGGATGGTAATAATATTTTAGCAGTACAGACAGGGAAAGTCAAATAGAGACAGATCATCATCAGGCACCGCAGCCGGCAAGAATCGAGAGGCATGTCCATTCCCGGCACCGACACGGAGTGCGTCGGCCCGCTTGAAAAAACCGCAGAAAAATTTTGCAAAACCCTTGCAAAATCGGGGCGTATCTGCTATTATATCAAGGCATTTCGCACGGAGGCGGACTTTCCCCCATGTGGCCCAAGGGCTTGGCGGAGAGGATGAGGCTTCCGGAGGAAATAACAAATATGAAAAAGGAGAATACCAAATGGCAGTCGTATCCATGAAGCAGCTGCTCGAGGCCGGTGTCCACTTCGGTCACCAGACCCGCCGCTGGAACCCCAAGATGGCCGAGTACATTTACTGTGAGCGCAACGGCATCTACATCATTGACCTTCAGAAAACCGTCAAGAAGCTCGAGGAAGCCTACAACTTCGTCAGAGAGCTGGCAGAGAACGGGCAGACCATCCTCTTCGTCGGCACCAAGAAGCAGGCGACCGACGCCGTCAAGGAAGAGGCGGCCCGCGTCGGCATGTACTATGTCAACGCCCGCTGGCTCGGCGGCATGCTCACCAACTTCAAGACCATGCGCACCCGCGTGGATCGTCTGGCCCAGCTCAAGAAGATGCAGGAAGACGGCACCTTCGACATGCTGCCCAAGAAGGAAGTCATGAAGCACCTGGGCGAGATGGAGAAGCTCGAGAAG
>CACWLG010000044.1 GCA_902761635.1 Oscillospiraceae bacterium
TCTCAAAGAAATCTTTATAGTCATTCCTGACTTTAAGAACCCTTTTCTTGGTGCTTATTTAGCATAAGCTGTTCTTACATTGTTCAATTTTCAAGGTACTCTCTGCGCTCGCCTTCTCGGCGGCAGCTTTGTTATTATAGCAAAGCTTTTTGAGTTTGTCAAGAACTTTTTTCAAATTCTTTTGAATTCTCTTGAAGCTCTTTTCAACTTTCTCACTTGCCTCTTGGCTGAGCAGCTTTGCTATTTTAGCAGATCTGCTTGAGTTTGTCAAGAACTTTTTTCGATTCGCCAGAATCTTTTTCAAGTTCTGTTTTGACTTGCTCGTTCCGCCTTTCAGGTGAGCAGCTTTGTTATTATAACAAAGCTGTCTGGCTTTGTCAAGAGCTTTTTCGGGATTCGCCAGAATCTTTTTTAAGCTCTTTGTTGACAAAATCGCCCTTCTCTCGAGCGCCAACGTAATATAGCACCGAAAACGGCGAAAGTCAACACTTTTTTTGAAGTTTTTTCAAGTTCTTTTTTTGCCCTAAATATTGTGCTTTATTTGGGATATACTACACTACATGTATACGAACGCTTTTCAATCCGCCGCGGCTCTGCATACGCACCGCGCGCCGGTCTATCCCTTTATGATCTCCCTTGTCTCTCTGGAGGAGATCTTTTCAGCCTGCGCCGATTTTCAGACCCGTTCTCTGCGCCTTGGTCTGGATTCCGGTCGCCTCGTCACGCTTTGCTGGGTGGAGGGTCTTGTCTCTGCCCAGATGCTGACGGAGGATGTGATCCGCCCGCTCACGAGCCTTGCCCGTCTCCCGGAGGGGGACAGCCAGCGGCAGAGCCTGCTGCGCATTCTGGCAGGCGCTGTTTACAACTGCTCCGCCCGCTACAGGGAGACCATGGACGAGGTAGTGGAGGATCTGACCCACGGCTGCTGCGTGCTGCTCTTTGAAAACACGGGGCAGGCCGTGAGCTTTGAGGCTCGCAGCGATGCACGCCGGGCGATCTCGGAGCCGACGCTGGAGAAATCCATCAAAGGCGCGAAGGACGCCTTCGTAGAAACGCTGCGTGTGAACACGGCGCTTGTGCGCCGGAAACTCTGCACCCCGAAGCTCAAGCTGGTTGAGTCGCAGATCGGACGCACAAGCCGCACAACGGTGGCTCTGTTTTATTTGGACGGGGCAGCCGATCCCGAGACGGCCGCAGTGCTTGGCCGCCGTCTTGACGCACTGGATGTGGAGGGGCTGCTCGCTGCCGGCATTCTGGAGGAGCGGCTGGCGGACGCGCCCGCTTCCCCCTTCCCGCAGCTGCTGCACACGGAGCGCCCGGATCGTTTCGCTCAATATATAATGGAAGGACGCATCGGCCTGCTGGTGGACGGGCTCCCCATCGGTCTGTGCACGCCGGCGACACTCGCGGACTTTCTGCGGGGCACCGGCGACGGGAACAGCAACTGGCTCGTTGCCAGCGCCCTGACCCTGCTGCGCTGGCTGGCCTTCTTTCTGAGCATGCTGCTGCCCGCTCTCTACGTTGCTATTGCCCTCTACCACCAGGAGATGATCCCCACGCGTCTGCTCCTGAGTGTCATTGAGGCCAAGCAGAGGGTACCCTTTTCCACAGCGCTGGAGGTGATCGGGATGCTTTTGAGCTTTGAACTTCTGCAGGAGGCCGGGCTGCACCTGCCGAATCCCATCGGCGACACCGTCTCCATCATCGGCGCGCTGATCGTGGGTCAGTCCGCGGTAGAGGCGCGGGTAGTGTCCCCCATTGCCATCATTGTGGTGGCCTTTGCCGGCATTGCGGGCTACACGCTGCCAAGCCAGGACCTGGGTGCGGCGGTGCGCCTGATCCGCATGGCTCTGGTGTTCGCCGCGGTGGCGGCGGGACTTTTCGGCGTGGGGTCGGCGCTCTGCCTGCTGCTTCTGCACCTGGCCGAGCTTGACAGTCTGGGCCATAACTACACTGCGCCCCTCTCCGACGGGGAGCCGCTGCCGTTCAGCCGCCTGCTCCTGCGGGGCCCCGGGCAGGAGGCGGACCCGGACAGGAGCCGAACGCTATGAGAAAGGCTATGATCCTGCTGCTGTGCGCAGCTGAGCTTCTGCTCTTTACCGGCAGGACCGGACTCCGGCACAATTACCGCGAGGTGGAGCAGCTCCTCGTGATCCAGACCATGGGCCTTGACACCATGCGCGGCGGCGTGACGCTCTCCCTCGCAGCGGCGGGAGAGAAGGACCGAGGCGTGGCCCGGATGAAGGCGGACGGAGTCTCGATCTCGGCAGCCATGGACCGTATCCGCGGCTATTCCTATGAGGAGGAGCTCTTCTGTCCTCACATCGGGCAGCTCCTGCTCGGGGAGAAAGCGGCGGAGCAGGGCATCGAGAGCACGCTTGCCTATATCAGCCGCTCGCCGGATTTGCGGCTGGATATACCGCTCTTTGTCGTGCGGGGCGGTACGGCGGCCGACGCGCTGATGAACGTCGGCACCGGGGAGAAGGGCATCAGTGATGTAATGCAGATCGTGGAGCAGGACGTGAAGCGCCGGGGCGAGAGCGGTCTGACCACTGCGGCCCAGATCCTGCGGGACACGGCCCGCTGCGGCAGCGCGCTGATCTGCGCCCTGAATCCCGGCCCCGCAGCGGAGACGCTCAGCGGGGCGGACGAGCAGAAGGAAGGCCCCGACGATCTCAGTATCGCTCCGCTGGGCTACGCGATCTTGCGGGAGGGGCGACTGTGCCGCTACCTGACCGAGGAGCAGGGCATTGCCGTGGGCTTTCTGAAAAACCGGGTGGGCCGCTCCACCGTACAGCTTCGGGACAGCCACGGCAATAACGCCGTGCTGGAGCTCAACGGCGGCTCCAGCCGCATTCGCCCCCTCTGGGAGGGGGACGTGCTGCGGGGTCTGGAGGTGCACGCCGACGTCCGGGCCAGCATCCTGGAGCTTGGCGGGCGCAGCGCCCTGAAAGGGACGCAGGACGCAGACTACCTGACCGCGCAGCTGGAATCGCGCCTCGCCCGCTATCTCAGTGAAGCCCTGCAGGCCTCGAAGGATCTGAAAGCAGACTATCTCTGCCTTGCCGAGCAGGTGGAGCGCGCCGACCCCAAAGCTTACCGCTCCCTGGGCCGTGACTTCGTGGATCTGCTGCCGGAGCTGGAGCTGGAGATCACGGTCAGCGCGAGGCTGAATCAGATGAGCGATATGATATAAGGTGGTGACCCCATGCGCGAGCAATACAACATGCGGCAGCTTTTGAGTCTCGGCACGGTGATCGCGCTGACACCCGCGCTGCGGCTCTTCCCTTCACGGGCCGCGCAGCTTGCCGGCAGGGCCGGGTGGCTGGCGGGACTCGCGGCGCTGCCGCTGGTGCTGGGCTGGGCCTGGGCCGCGGCCCGCTTCCTGGAGGCCATGCAGCCCGGGGAACAGCTCCCCGATCTGCTCCTGCGTCTGGGCGGGAAGGGCTTCGGCCGGCCGGCCCTCTGTGTTTTCGCTCTCTGGTGCCTGGTCTATGCGGGCTTTGTGCTGCGCTCTGGCGCGGACCGGCTTGTGGGGACCATCTATCCCGGGACCTCCCCGTGGCTTCTGAGCCAGCTCATGGGGCTCACAGCCCTGATGGCGGCGCTCTCCACACCCCGGAGTCTCGTGCGAATGGGGCGGATGCTGCTGGGTCTTCTGCTGGGGGTCCTGCTGGCGCTGCTGACAGCCGCTTTTTTCTCCGCGGCCCCGGGCAATCTCCTGCCGGTAGGGCAGCCGGATCTGTGGCCGCTCCTCAAGGCGTTGCCCGTCCCGCTGGACATTGTGTCCGGGGCGGGCACCGCCCTGTGCATGCTCGCGGGCGGGCTGAAGGACCGCTCCCGTCTCTTCCCGGCCCTGGGGCTCTGGAGCGCGGGCCTCTGCGCCCTGCTCTCGCTTCTGAGCGCCGCGGTGATTGGTGTCTTCGGCGACGCCCTCACCGCGCAGCTTGCCCGCCCCTTCTTTGTGCTGGTGCGCACGCTGACCTTCTTCCGCACGCTGGAGCGGGTGGAGGCGCTTGTGGTAATGCTCTGGATCTTCCCGGATTTTCTGATCACGGCCCTCTTTCTCTGGGCCGGGCAGTACAGTCTGCGGCTCCTGTGCGGCTACCGGCCGGATACCGCGCAGCATGCGCGCCTTGACATGGGCGAAGGGCGCTTTCTCATCTGGGTCTATGGCACGGCGGCGACAGTCCTCTCCCTCTTCCTCGGTCGGGAGCCTGCTGCGCTGGAGCGCTGGTCCGCCGCCTTCATCCCGGCGGGAAACCTCTGCATGGTGTTTGTGTTTCTCCCCCTGGTATATCTTGCGGGGCGCAGGCAAAAGCCCGAGAGCGGCGGCACGTCATCCGCCTCCCGCAGTTGACGGCTCTCCGCCCTTGTGGTAGAATAAGGACAGTTCCGACGGGAATCATCCTGCCATGCAAGGAGGCTGTATTATGGATTTCAGACACATGACCGTCAAGGACTGCTTTGCCAATCCCGCCTGCAAGGCGATCATCCAGGAGTACGCGCCCCAGATCATGAAATACCCCATCAAGCTCTTCAACAGAAAGAGCTGCGGTGAGATCTTTGATCTGGTGGTCAGCAAAAAGATCGTATCCGAGGATGTGGCCAGGACCATTGAGGCCAAGATCAACGAGATCCTGTAAGCACACAAAACGCCCTCTTTTCCGCACAAGGAAAAAGAGGGCGGCTTTTTATTCGTATTTGGTATAAAGGGGGCTGTTGCTGACGGAGAGGATATCCTCCCGCTCCGACATGAACTCCTTGATCTCGGCATAGGTGAGCGCCTTTTTGCGGCGGATGGTGAGATCGTACTCCGTGGTCCCGTCCTTGCGGCGGGTGATCTTGCTGTCGGAAACCTGGGCATCCCAGGCCTTCATCTGTTCTTCCAGCGCCGTGTTGAAATCATAGCCGTTTTTCACCGTAAACTGCATGCGGTTGCCGGTATAGGTGTCTCCGAACACGGTAAAACGGTGCAGCAGAAGCTGCATACCCACCATCATCAGAGTTGCGACGATGCCCACCATGAAAAGCCCGGCGCCCATGGCAAGGCCGATGCCCGCCGTGAGCCAGAGTCCCGCCGCGGTGGTCAGACCCTTGACGCTGCCGCCGTTTTTGATGATGACGGCCGAGCACAGGAAGCTGATGCCGCTGACCACCTGGGCCGCCAAACGAGCCGAGTCTGCCCCGCGGGTGCCCGGGAAGTCACTGCCGTCCGGCAGGGTGAGGTCGACAAAGCCATATTTGGAGATGACCATGAACAGCGCCGCGGCAAAGCACACCACCAGATGCGTGCGCACGCCCGCCTCCTTAAAGCGCTTGCTGCGCTCGATGCCGATGACAGCCCCGCAGCCTGCGGCCATCAGAAGGCGGAACATGAAATCCAGCTGCTGCATCGCCGAAAACTGCGCGTCTACATATTGTGACAGAACCATATCAAACCTCCTCCCGGGGGAAGATCAGAAATCCTTGAACGCAAAACAGGCAGCTCCCTGGCAGAAAGCGGACACGGCTTTTGCAGAAAGGTTTACACATTTGCGTTCAGGAGTAGTATAAGAGCCGCGGCAAAGCCCCGACTCTTTTTATGCACGTATTATAGGGATAAAACAGAGCCTTGTCAATTGCCCGCTTCGCCAGTTTCCTCCGCCCCTTTTTGCGCAATTTGCACATTGTGATACATTTTATCCTATGATATACTGTGAACTCAAGGCACGTTTTAAGGAGAACCCTATGAAGAGCAAGCCTGTACTTTTTCGCCGATACGGCGTATCCCTCGCCCTTGCCTCCGTGGGCGGTTTTCTGGAGGCCTATACCTATGTCACGCGCGACGGGGTCTTTGCCAACGCCCAGACCGGCAACATCGCCCGCATGGGCCTGAATCTCGCCCAGGGCAATGTGCTGCTGACCCTGCGCTACCTGGTCCCGGTCATTGCCTTCATTGCGGGGGTCACACTGTCCCTGCAGCTCAGGCAGCGGCGGCGCGACTGGGAGCGGATCATTCTGCTTCTGGAGATCGCGCTGCTGTTTCTGGTGGGGCTCATCCCCCCGGCCAGGCTCAGCGTCCTGGCTACGGTGACGGTCTCCTTTGTCTGCGCCATGCAGGTGGAGAGCTTCCGCAAATTCGGGGACAATTCCTTTGCCTCCACCATGTGTACCGGCAATCTGCGCATCGCCACCGAGCACCTCAACCGCTATTTTTCAACCAAGGATCCCGACGCGCTGCATATCAGCCTGCAGTACTACGGCATCGACCTCATGTTCGCCTGCGCGGTCCTGGTGGGCTACTGGGTCACCCGGGCCTTCGGCACACGCGCCGTCTGGTGGGCGCTGCTGGTGCCGGCGGCGCTGCTGATCCTGCTGCGCAGGGACGGAAAGGAGTGAGCCCCATGCTGCCGAAGGACCCCATGATCCTGCTGAGTGTGGTCAACACCCACCTGCGGGATGATTGCCCGAGCCTCGACGCCCTGTGCGAACGCCTGGACATTGAGCGTGAGGAGCTGGAGGCGAAGCTGAAAGCCGTCGGCTTTGCCTACGACGCCAAGCAGAACCGATTTCGATAAAGAGGTGCTGTGAAATCCGGCTCAGGGCATCGTCCCCGGGCTGCGGCGCACAGACAACATACCGCCCGTGTAAAAACGTCCCCCGCGCTCTTCGCGCGGGGGACGCCCGTTTGTTATGCGGTTTTCAGTTCTTTATCACTCGTACTTTCTGAGCTTGGGGACCATGACCACGATGGCCGTGCCGGAGAGCAGCAGGAAGGCTGCCCAGAGGCCGAGATTGCTCTCGTCGCCGGTCCTCGGGCTGGCAGAGCCCTGGGCGGTGGTCAGCACCTGGAAGGTGGTGCTGGCATACTCGCCGCTGGTGGTGAGCACCTTGATGGTGTAGGTGTTGCCGCCGGAGCGCTTGTTCAGGAACTCATAGCTCAGGGTGACGGTCTGGCCGTCCCAGGACACGCCGAAATCGGCAGGATCGGTCAGCTCAATGTTGCCGACGTAGACACGGGCCACGGGGGCGCTGCTGCGGAAGCGCAGGCTTCTGGTGCTGTTGATGACGTGCTTGTCGGTGTCAAGAGCGCGCAGCGTGGGGCCGACGCGGAAGGAGACCACGTTGGAGTACAGGACATTCGGGTGACGGGCATCCACGACCTGCATGTAGTAGATGTGTTCCGCAGACAGGGAGTTGAGGTAGTTGGTGCCCAGCATGAAGTAGCCGTACTCCAGATCCCAGTACTGGTCGATGCGCACGGAGGTCGCGCCGATCATGTCGCTTCTGGTGCTCACACGGATGTCGGGAACGATGACGTCCCAGCCATAGCCCTTGTAGTTCCAGTTCTTGCCGGCTGCGTCAAAGATGTCGCAGTAGAAGGTCAGGGGATCGGTGCCGCCGTACCAGACCTGGCCGTCGGGGGTCAGGAAGCCGAGGGCGTCGTCCATGCTGCTGGAGACAACGCTGAACCGGCCGAGTCTGACCTGCTCGCTGGTGCTGTACTCCACAGGGAAGCCGATCAGGTAATAGTCGCCGTCGGACAGGGTGTTGAGGTATCTGCAGTCGAGCTCAAGGTATTCGCCGGAGACGATATATTCGCTGGAAGCGAGAATGTGGGTATAGCCGCCGGAGACAGCCGCGATGCCGAAGCCGCCGCCCTTGAAGCTGTTGGCGATGCCCTTGCCGTTTGCCGTGATGGGATCGTCCCAGTCAGCAGTGGTGTCGTAGAGACCGGGCTTGATGTAGGGGCTGTTGTAGATGGTGGCGGCCCAATCGGGGTCACCGGTATAGCTGCCGCTGTTGACATTGATAAAGCCGAGCTTTACGGGCACATCGTCAATGCGTCTGCCGTAGATGTAGTAAACGCCGGGGTTGAGGGTCTTGAGCCAGGTAGCGTAAAGGGTCAGGCCGTTGCTGTCGATCTTGTACTGCGTGCCCTGGACAAGCTTCGTGAGGTCGGCGCCGGTGGAGGAGGTGCTGTAGGCAAAGCCGCCGGAGAAGGTATCGCCCGTGAACACATCCGCACTATCGCCGGTTGTTGCCTTGACGATGATATCATTGGTCTGCGTCCTGACGAAATCCACGCCATTGGCGATCGAGAAGGTCACAGGCGTCGTCATGTCGGAATACTTGGTCTCAAAGCTGTTCGTCTCGCCGGCCGTGAGTGCGCCGTTGCCGGCGGGCTTGTTCTCGGCATTGTCCTTCGCGGGATCGTTCAGGCTGAACGAATCGGAAGAAGGAGCCGCAGCAGCCGCGGCAGGATCGTTGAACTCAATGTTGTTGGGCGTAAAGCTGTCGGAAGCGGTGCTGGAAAAACTGGAATTGCCCTGGAAATCAAAGCCGTCATTCCCTGCAGCGGGAGCTGCGGCAGGAGCTGTAGCGGCATCGTTCTGGCCAAAGTCGAAGTTGGTCGCAAATGCGCTCGTGCTGAAGAGGCCGAAGCACATCACGACGACCAGGAACATTGACAAGACCTTAGAAATAGTTTTCATGTTGTCCTCTCCTTATGTTAATTTGCTGAAAATACTTTATAATACAGCGCAAACAGGGAGCCTGCAGTTCACCCCGTCCGCGGTGCAGCTATAATGTAACACGGTCTTTCACAAATTGCAAGAGTTTTTTCATAATTTTGCGGTAATTTTTTTCCTGTTTGTTACCGCTTTGAAATTTGCTGTTTTTCAAATTCGTTTCGTTTTCCGCGTGTTCTGCGGAGAAGCAGTCACTTTTTGAGCGTTTTTTACGTTTCGGGCCCTGCCCGGCGCCGTTTTATGCGGAAGAATGTGGCAGGCCGTCCGGCCCCTGCTTTACCCTCTGTGCTTACTATGACGACAGGCATGCCGCGTTTGTTCCCTGTATTTTTAAGAAAAAATAATTCTTTTTTTAGCGATGCTGTCCGCCTTTCGGCAGGAGCACAAACGGCAAAGCTTTTCTTTTTGTACCAGTTTTTTAAGCTGTATGGGATTTTGCTTGTACTTTCCCGGGAGCTGTGTTAGACTAAAAAATAACAAGACTGGTGGGAGATGGGACGCATACAGACAAAGCTTTACCTCGCCTCTGCCGACGTGCTGGAGGATGCCGCGCTCTTTGCGCGGCTGTTGGAGACAGTGCCGCGTGAGCGGCAGGAGAAGGTCCGCGCCTTTCGGGCCGAGGGGGCGGCGCGGCTGTCCCTCGCGGCGGGGCTGCTGCTGAACCTTGCCCTGCGGGACTGCGGCCTGCAGGCCGGGGAGATCCGGACCGGCGAATACGGCAAGCCCTGTTTCCCCGCGCTGCCGGGCTTTCATTTCAGCCTCTCCCACAGCGGGAGCATGGCCCTGTGCGCCGTCTCCGACATGCCGCTCGGCTGCGATATCGAGCAGATCCGAGGGGACCGGCTCCGCCTTGCCGAGCGCTTTTTCCACCCGCGGGAGTGCGCCTGGCTCCATTCTCTTCCCGAGGATGAACGGCAGACGGGCTTTTTCCGGCTCTGGACGAGCAAGGAGAGCTTTATCAAGGCCATCGGCCGGGGGCTGAGCCTGCCGCTGGACAGCTTCTGCGTGCTGCCCGGAGAAGTGCCCGCCCTCTGCCAGACGGCGGATGCAAGGCCATGGTTCCTGCGGAGCTTCCTGACGGCCGGATATGCCTGCGCTCTGTGCACCCAGGCGCCTGCCGCGGACGCGCCGCTGATCACCGTGGCGCTGGACGAAATTCAACAGGGGGACCAAACATGAAAAAAGACTATCGCGCGCTCTATGAAGCGCTGATCGACGGCGTCAGAAGTGAGGCCCCCGTTCAGGAAACTGCCGGAGGCGACTGCTGGGCCATGACCGAGGCTGCCGACGGCATGGGTCTCGGCATGATGACGAAAGGCGAGAGCATCCCGGCCCTTTATCCGCGAGGGCTGAAGGGTCTCGCGCTCAGGGAGGCGGCGAAGGCCGTATCCTCCTGGAACCTGCGGGAGGCCAGCTTCGGCCTTGCCGCCGCAAACGCCTGGTACAACACGACCGCCCGCATGGCGGCGCTGGACTGCCGTGTCTCCTGTGACACCTATGCCACCGTAGGGCTTGAGCTGCGGGGCAGGACCGTTGGCATCGTAGGCCATATGCGCGGCCCCGCCAGCCTGCGGGAGCAGGCGCGCGCCGTGCATATCATCGAGCGCGTCCCGAAGGCCGGGGACTATCCGGACGCAGCCTGCGACTGGATTCTGCCGCGCTGCGACCTTGTGATCATCACAGGCAGCAGCCTCATCAACAAGACCCTGCCGCACCTGCTGAGCCTGTGCGAGGACGCCACCACGATCCTGACCGGCCCCTCGGTGCCCATGTGCCCGGCGCTGCTGGATTTCGGGATCGACCGCCTGGCCGGCATGGTGGTGACCGATCGCCAGGCCATGGCGGAGCATGTGCGCCTCAGCCGACACGGCTCCCCCTACGGCTGCGGCCAGGCGTTTCTTATTAAATAAAAAATGGTGGCTGTCCCTTTGTTGAGACAGCCGCCATTTTTATTTAACCTCCCAGCCCTGCATGCGGTCGAGGATTTCGTCGATGGGCAGGTACAAGTCCGTGTGCATCTCCTGCGTGACGCCGAGGAACATGAGATTCGTCCCGTCCGTGCTCTGCTCCCAGCGCGGCAGACCCTCGCCGTTGGGGTCGCCCGTGCGGATGAAGTTCACAAAGTAGTCGCTGAAGAGATCGGCAAGCTGCCGGTCCGCCTCGTCATAGAGCTTCGAGTCCGCCGGGATGTTGTTGTAGCAGTAGACCTCTTCCCCGCTGTGCCAGGCCGAGAGGCGGCCGTTTTCCTTGGCGAAGAAGTACTCCCAGACCGGCTCCCCGGCCCGGATCGCCTGACGGCTCAGGCAATAGTGCCCGTGAGTGAAGTAGACGCCGGAATAGAGCTGCATCCACATGGTCCTGGCTTCCTCGTCCGAAGCGGGCGCATAGAGGGAGAGGACCTCATCGGCATATTCTTTGAAATAAGCGCGCACCTTGCCCTCGTAATTTTTGAGATTGCCCTGGTCGAAGAGGATGAAGGGCGTCCCCTCCTCGGCGTTGAAGCCGTGGAGGAAGGCCTCCTCGTTATGTTCGCCCGCCTTGTACGCCTCGCAGGGAGTCTGGGTCAGGACATAGCCGTCGACCGTGATGTGGTGGTTTGTGTCCGCCGCCTCTACAAGTTTCTCGGCGGGCAGGGCGCGCATCCGGGCGATGTTCTCCGCGCCGAAGCGCGCCATGGTCTCCCGCCCGGTCTGAAGTGCCTCGTCCATCAGGCGGAAGGAGTGCTGCGGCACGGGGGCCGTGGTAGTGGAGCTCTCGGCAATGGCGCGCCTGAAGAGGCCCTTCGCCGCCGGAGAGGTGCAAAGCGCCGTTACGCACGCAGCGCCTGCGGATTCACCCGCGAGGGTCACGTTCTCCGGATCTCCGCCGAAGTCGGCAATATTGTCGCGCACCCACTCCAGGGCCTTGATCTGATCCATGAGTCCATAGTTGCCGGTGCTGCCGTTGGGGTCCTCACGTGCCAGTTCCTCGGTGGCGAGGAAGCCGAACACGCCCAGGCGGTAACCGAAGTTCACCACGATGACGCCCTTGCGGGCAAGGCCCTCCCCGCTGTAGTCGGCATACCAGGGCTGGCCGGTCTGCAGGGAGCCGCCGTGGATATACACCAGCACCGGCAGCTTCTCCCCGGTCTCCGCCGGCCGCCAGAGGTTCAGATAGAGCGAGTCCTCGCTCACCGCGTCGCGGAAATTGTCGTGCAGGCTCACCTCATAGTCGTGAAAGCCCACGATCCGGGACAGGGAGTTATAGATCTCGGAATTGCGCGGCTGCATGGACATGGGCGCAAACTGCACGCAGGTGCGCACACCGCTCCAGGGCTCCGGGTCCTCCGGCGCCTTCCACCGCAGCTCCCCGACCGGGGGCTTGGCGTAGGGGATGCCGGTAAAGACCTCCACCGCCCCGTCCGCCGTCTTGACGCCCTGCACCTTGCCGTCGCGCAGGGAGAGCACCTCGGTCATGCCGCCGCTTTTTTCCACCGCCGGGCGGTGCTTATAGGGGCGCCCGACGCCCCACATCACCTGGCAGAGCAGCGCGAGCAGGGCAAGCAGCGCCGCAAGGCGCAGATAAAAATGCCTGCCGCGCAGAAAGCGCTGCCGCAGGAAGGCATAGAGTCCCAGCAGCGCAAGGCACACCGCCCACGCCGCGAGGTTATTCTTGTTCAGCTCCAGCAGCGCCGTCAGCGCGACGGCCAGCAGCGCAAAGAAGACCCAGAAGCCTGTCGAGCGCGTTTTCGTTTTCATAGGCGGTTCTCCCGATCGTTGAATTATGCATGCTCTATTTTCCCCCACCGGCCCCGCTTTGTCAAGTACAACGCGCGGACTGCAAAAGACAGCCGATTTTTGCTTGAAGAATGGCTATTAGCCTGTTATAATAAAATTGTGGTTTGCACTCATGTTTCATACTATATGGGTAGATTAATTGAGGAGGGAATATTCATGACAAAGACACTGCGCGTTGCGCTGGGGCTGCTTTTGTTTCTGGTCCTGTGCGTCTGCCTGCTCCCGGCGGCCTGGGCCGACGACGGAGGCGGTTATGACGACGTTTTTCATTTCTATGATGAGGATTGGTATGAACCTAAAGCATGGCAGGAAGTTAACAAAGAGTATATCGATTATGAGGTAACGCTGGCAGTTGGCGATACTGTTGATTTGTATAGCTTGCCCTTTGGAATACAAGGTTTAGGGATTTGGGGCGAGCAAAACACTCCGGTCAAGTTTGTTACCGGCGACGGTTATAATGCCGTCAGTTTGTCACAAGAGTTCCCAACTGTCACTTCATCGCTTCCACCAGGTCCCTATGATCATACTGATTCTCTAAAATGCACAATTAACCTTAGTATACAGGGAATTGCCCCGGGGACAACGACAGTTTCCTTTGGCTATGGAACAATTATCATACCTTATAACGCTATTAAACGGTGGTATACGCCTCGGATAACAATTCACGTTGTTGATTCAGGGGATATGGTCATATCCAGCTGTGGTTTATGGAGAGGCCCCAGCAGTACGTTTCTTTGGCCAGAGCTTTATTGGTCTGAGCCTACCGCCTCCCGCAATGGCTGGGAATTAGCGGGATGGTTTGATCAGGCAGAAGGTGGAAATCAGATAGAGGACTTCAGAAGAATAAATGAAAAAACAATGCCTTTCGTGTATGCCCACTGGACGCCCGATCTGCTTCCTGATACCTGCGAGCTGGATTTTCTGGTGAAACCTGTGGATACGAAGGGCTATAATATGTACCCTGAGGATTGGGCGCACCTCTATATGGACGGCGCGGAGACGTTTAAGGCCATGTATGGGGATGACATTTCCTTCTCGTTCAAGTATGTCGAAGGGGTGAGGCTCGACCTGTCCGCCCACCTTAGCCGCGATAACGGGATTGTTCTGGATATTGCCAATTTTAACAGCCTGCGCGGCAACCAGTCTTCTACCACTGATATGACGATCCGCTGGGGCGACTTGACTGAAACCACAAGGCTGACAATACATTTCATCAGTCCGGTGCTCCCGGATATCACATTTGAGACAGACTTCACGCTCCAGGTGGGCAAGGTTTATACCGCCAAGCTCAATCTGAGCAACGAGGACTGGTTTGACAACTACATTGTCTGGTACGATTTCAACGACGAATCAAAGTTTGACAAATGGGTGGAAGACTACCATGACGGGCACTCCACGCGTTTCAGCATCCAGCCGAAGGCGCCGGGCTGGTATTATGCCGCACCGCACATTCACGCGAGCAACATGCGCATCCAGGGCGACCGCTTCCTCTTTGCTGTTGCGGATGAATACGGCAATGTGCCCGATTTTTTCCAGAACCTCAAAGATGCGGTTGAGCGCGGCGACAGAGAATTCGACATGCGCAACTGCGGCAGGGTGGTCTTCACCGAGAGCATCACGATACCGAACACGACGAAGGTACACGCCAGCGGCACCGAGATCGTGATCCCGGACGGCGTCACCCTGACGGTTGAAAATTACTGCAGGGTCGGCACCCTCACGGTTCAGTCTGGCGGCCATGTGACCGTTTCTGACATGGACGGCGCGCACCTTAGAGTGGATGACGCGCTCAATTACAATAACGTCAATCAGTTTACCGTCAACCGCTATATGGTAATTGGCTTATCCGCTTGGCGGAGAGATTTGGAGAATCTCAATTTCGGCGAGAAGGGAGGGTTAACGGTCAGCAGCTGGGCATATAACGACAGCGAGCTTGCGGCCGCACTGGCGGGCAAGCCCAAGCTGCAGAATGATAAGATCAGAAACAGGATAGGCATCCGTTACGACTGCACCCTGGTTGACGATATGATCGTCGATGACTTCAATCTTGCCGTCGAAGACTCCGGCAGCCTGACGATTCCCGCGGGCAAGACGCTAATATGCCTCAACAAGGTGGAGGCGCAGGACGGGCCGATTTATCTGCAGGGCCGCATGATCAGTGTTGGATACGGCCAGTTATCCCTGCAATGGGAGGAATCCGCCACTGCGCTCCTGAACATCAGCGGGGAAGGCTTTTACGCCGGCAAGCAGATTCATGTATATGCGCCGAAGGACCGGCGCGACGCCTGCATTTCCGGTCTGGATATGAGCAAGGTTGGTAAAATCATCAACCCGGACTTCACGGCCTATTTCCCGCCCATGGAGGTCGTGCTGCCGGACGAATTGACTGCCCTGGGAGGTGAGGCCTTCGCAAACGACAGCTTCCACACCGTCTACATCCCGGCGGGCGTCACGTCCATTGCTCCCGATGCCTTCTCCGGTACGGATGTGGCGATCATCTTCGGTGTCGTCGGATCGTACGCGGAGGAATACGCAGCCGACAGCAGAATCCCGTTCCTGCGGCTCCCGAGCTGGTACAACGTACACGAGCAGCAGTTCGTGATCGACCACACAGCATAAGCAAAAAAACACGCCCGGCGGGTTTCCCCGCCGGGCGTGCTTCATATTCGGTTTTTATTCCACGCTGATCATGTAGTAGTACACCGGTTGTCCGCCGTTGACCACGCTCAGCTCCGCCTGGGGGAAGCTGCCGGTCAGCACCGCGGCCACCCCGTCGGCGCTGGCTTCGTCCACGCCCTCGCCGTAATAAACGGTAATAAACTCCGGGGAATACTGGCAGAAGGCCCCGCTCAGCTCTTCCAGCAGCGCATCCTCACTCTTGTAGCTGCCGAGCAGCGCCCCGTCCAGCAGGGCCAGATACTCGCCGGCATGGATGTCGTGCCCGTCAAAGTCGGAATCCCGCGCGGCATAGGTCACCATCGCGGTGTGGACCCTGGCGGCGGCGTCCTTCATGGCCTCGACAATGGGCTCCTCATTCTCGTCGATGTTGAAGTTCAAAAGTGCCGAGATGCCCTGGGGCACGGTTTTGGTGGGGATCACGATGACCCGCTTGTCCCTGCACAGCTCTGCGCTCTGCTCGGCGGCCATGATGATGTTCTTGTTGTTCGGCAGTACGAAGACCGTCTCCGCCGGGGTGCGGTTGATCTCCCGCAGGATATCGTCGGTGGAGGGGTTCATGGTCTGCCCGCCGGTGACCACGCGGTCGGCGCCAAGCTCCCGGAAGAGGTTCTGCATGCCCGCGCCCGCGGCCACGACCACCGCGCCGAACTGCTTTTCGGGGGCGGCAAATTCAGGCTCCTCCAGCTCCTGCTCGACCTTGTCGAGATCGTCGGTGCTGATGACGGCCACGCCCGCCTTCTGCTGCTCGGCCTGGATGACCATGTTTTCGATCTTGGCAAGCTCCAGCGTGCCGTATTTCTGGCTCTCGGTCAGCGCCGTGCCCGGGGTGTCGGTGTGGACGTGGACCTTGAAGATCTCATCGTCCTCACTGATGACAAGGCTGTCGCCGATGCTGTCGAGATAGCTGCGAAGGGGCGTGAGATCGACATCCGGGTCATTCTTGCGCACGATGTACACCGTGTCGAAGGCAAAGGTGATCACATCCTGCACGCCGTCCTTCTCGAACACGCGCCCGCTCTCCTGCACGACCTCCTCGATGCGCATCTGGTCCCGGGGAGCGAAGACCTCCCCCCGCAGGGAGGAGAGCATGGCCTTGAGTATGACCATGTAACCCATGCCGCCCGCGTCCACGACGCCGGCTTTTTTGAGTACGGGATTGAGATTGATGGTGTCGGCCAGGGCCTCATCCCCGGCGGCAATGGCGGCCTCCATAGTTGCCTCCATACCGGCATCGCTCTCGGCTGCCCGGACGGCAGCCTCGGTGGCCAGGCGCGAGACTGTGAGGATCGTACCCTCGGCAGGCTTCATGACGGCCTTGTAGGCGGCGTTGACGCCCTCCTGCATGGCGGCGGCAAAGCTCTTGGGGTCGGCCTCATGCAGACCCTTGAGTTTCTTGGAGATCCCGCGAAACAGCAGGCTCAGAATGACGCCGGAGTTGCCGCGGGCTCCCCGCAGCAGGGCGGAGGCCACACAGTCGGCCGTGGCGGTGATGGTGGGAAAATCGTTCTTTCTCAGCTCGGCGGCGGCCTTTTCCATGGTCAGGCCCATATTGGTGCCGGTGTCGCCGTCAGGAACGGGAAAGACGTTCAGATCGTTGATGGTCTGGATGTTGGCTTGCAGCGCGGCGTATGCACACAGGATGCATTCCTTGAAGGCCGCGGCATTTATCATATCTCTCAAGTGACAGTTCCTCTCTTCGCCTTATCCGATGATGGAATCAATGTACACATCGACGCGGCGCACGGGCACGCCCGCGGATTTGGACAGCTTGTAGCTGACCTCATTGACAATGCTCTTTGCCACAGCGCTCATATTCACGCCGCGGTCTACACCGATGTGCAGTTCGAGCGCAATGGCGCCGTCCTCGTCAAAGTGCACGGTGACGCCCTTGGACATGGACTCCCTGCGCAGCAGCTGCCACGCGCCGCCGTCCTTGCTGCGTCCGATCATCCCCTTGACGCCGAAGCAGCTTGTCGCCGCCACGCCGGCCAGGTAGGTCAGAACCTCGCTTGTGATGCTGATCGTTCCTTTATCGCTCTTGATGTTAACCACGCGATGGGCGCCCCCTTTCATGGCTTGTGATTTCGCGCCCCGCAGGCGCAAACCGAGATGGTATTATACTATACTTATAATAAAAAGACAAGATTTTTATTTTTTTCACTCATCCAGCTTCAGCACCGCGAGAAACGCCTCCGTCGGGATGGAGACGGTGCCGAGCTGACGCATCTTCTTTTTGCCTTCCTTCTGCTTTTCCAGCAGCTTCTTCTTTCTCGTGATGTCGCCGCCGTAGCACTTGGCCAGCACGTCCTTGCGCATGGCGCGCACGGTCTCGCGGGCGATGATCTTGCCGCCGATGGCCGCCTGGATGGGCACCTCGAAGAGCTGGCGCGGGATGTTCGAGCGTCCACCTGGTCACCGTTTAAGAGCATGTCCACCTTCACAAGATCCGAGAGCTTGTACTCCGAGAGCTCATAGTCCAGCGAGGCATAGCCCTTGGTGCGGGCCTTGAGGGTATCGAAAAAGTCATAGATGATCTCATTGAGCGGCATCTCGTAGTGCAGCTCCACAAGGCGCTGGTCGAGATAGGTCATGTTTTTGTATTCCCCGCGCCGGTCCTGGCAGAGGGGCATGATGTTGCCGACAAACTCGTTCGGCGTGATGATGGAGACCTTCACATAAGGCTCATACGCCTCGGCGATGGAGGAGACCTCGGGATAATTGTGTGGATTATCCACCATGACGACCGTGCCGTCGGTCTTGACTACCTTATAAATAACGGAAGGCAGCGTCGTGACAAGCTCCAGGTCAAACTCGCGCTCAAGGCGCTCCTGGATGATCTCCATGTGCAGCATCCCGAGAAAGCCGCAGCGGAAGCCGAAGCCCAGGGCGACCGAGCTCTCCGGCTCATAGGAGAGGGAGGCGTCGTTCAATTTGAGCTTGTCCAGCGCATCGCGCAGATCCGGGTACTTGGACCCGTCCTCGGTATAGATGCCGCAGAAGACCATGGGCCGCGCCGGGCGATATCCGGGCAGGGCCTGAGCTGTGGGGTTCTCGGCGTCGGTGACCGTGTCGCCCACCTGGGTGTCGGAGACATTCTTGATGCTCGCGGTGAAATAGCCCACATCCCCGGCAGAGAGCTCGTCGCATGGCTCAAGGCCGATGGGGCGCAGGTGGCCGACCTCCAGCACTTTATAGCGCGCGCCGGTGCCCATGAGCCGGATGTCGCTGTCACGGCGGATGACGCCGTCGAAAAGGCGCATGAAGACGATGACGCCCCGGTAGTTGTCATACTGACTGTCGAAGATGAGGGCCTTGAGCGGCGCCCCGGGATCGCCGGTCGGAGCCGGGATATTGGCCACGATGTCCTCCAGCACGGCGTCGATGTTGATGCCGGCCTTGGCGCTGATCTCCGGCGCGTCCATGGCGGGCAGGCCGATGATCTCCTCGATCTCCTCCTTGACGCGCCCACGGGCAGGATCTCCAGATTGTTGTCCAGCGCGAGATAGGTGTTGGAGAGGGTCTGGGCTTCCACGCCCTGGGAGGCGTCCACCACCAGCACCGCGCCCTCGCAGGCGGCGAGCGAACGGGAAACCTCATAGTTGAAATCCACGTGGCCCGGGGTGTCGATGAGGTTCAGGGTATAGCTCTCCCCGTCGGCAGCCTGGTAATTGAGTCCTACGGCGCGGGCCTTGATGGTAATGCCGCGCTCGCGTTCGAGATCCATGTTGTCGAGGATCTGATCCTCCATGATGCGCTCCTCCACCGCGCCGCACTTTTCGATCAGGCGGTCGGAAAGGGTGGACTTGCCGTGGTCGATATGGGCAATGATGGAGAAATTCCGGATGTTTTCCTGTCTGATCATCGGTCAGCCTCCTTCGCTTCGTTTTCACCGAGGGATGTGCGCGCCTCGTCAATGACGGCGCGCAGCTTGTCAAGATAGCCCACCGCCGTCTTCACGGCGCTGCGGACGGCGTCGGGCCGGTCGCTGCGGCCCAGCAGATAGTCGGCGCTTACGCCGTAGTAGTCGCATGCGCGGCAGACGAAGCCGAGCCCCGGCTCGCGCGCGCCGTTTTCGTAATGGCTCAGAAGCGCCTGGCTGATGCCGAGATCCTTTGCCGCCGTGCGCTGGCTGATGCTCCGCTCCCGCCGGAGGGCCGAGAGGGTTTCCGGAAAGCTCCTGTCCATGGTCGATGCCCCTTGTCGTTCGGAATTTGATTACAGTTTGTATATTATATATAGAGAGAGCTTTTTTGTAAAGGGGAAGATCGTGAAAAAATCGGGCGCCGCGCCCCCCATATTTTGTGTCATTATCTTGAAATCGAACGGTGTTCGTGTTATCTTTATAATACCAAACAAAAAATAAAGCTGGAGGTAGATTCCATGTTTGAAAACCTGGTAGAAATTCTCAAGGCCAATCCCCGCAAGATCGTCTATCCCGAAGGCACCGACGCCCGCATCCTCGAGGCCGCCGCGCGGCTGAAGAAGGACGGCTTCCTGACTCCTGTGCTCATCGGCAATGTGGATGAGGTCAAGGCTGCGGCCGCAAAGGGCGGCTTCGACATTGACGGGCTTGAGATCCTCGATCCCGCGACCTATCCCGAGATGGACAAATTCGTGGATGATTTCGTGGCGCTGCGCAAGGGCAAGGCCACCCCGGAGGATGCCCGCGCCATGCTTCTCAAGTCCAACTACTTCGGCACCATGCTGGTCAAGGAGGGCCTGGCCGACTCTCTGCTCGGCGGCGCCACCTACTCCACCGCCGACACCGTTCGTCCCGCCCTGCAGCTTGTCAAGACCAAGAAGGGCTCGAATCTCGTCTCCTCCTGCTTCATTCTCGCCCGCGGGGATGAGATGATCGCCATGGGCGACTGCGCCATCAACATTTCCTATGAGGACAAGAAGGACAAGGACGGCAATGTCGTCCTGACCGCCGCCCAGCAGGTGGCCGAGGTCGCCGTCGAGACCGCGCGCACCGCCAAGGTCTTCGGCATCGACCCGAAGATCGCCATGCTCTCCTTCTCCACCAAGGGCTCCGGCAAGGGCCCCGGCCCGGAGCTGATGCGCAACGCCACCGCCATTGTCAAGGAGACCCATCCGGAGCTCGCCTGCGACGGCGAAATGCAGTTTGACGCCGCCGTCTCCCCCGTTGTCGGTCAGCTCAAGTTCCCCGGCAGCCCCGTCGCCGGCTATGCCAACACCTTCATCTTCCCCGAAATCCAGTCCGGCAACATCGGCTACAAAATCGCCCAGCGCCTGGGCGGCTACATGGCCTTCGGCCCCATCCTGCAGGGCCTGAACGCCCCCATCAACGACCTCTCCCGCGGCTGCAATGCCGAGGAGGTCTATCTGATGAGCATCATCACCGCCGCGCTGGTCTGACCGTCAATCGAATGGCAAGGCCATTCAATTGAGATTTGCAGCCCTCTGCGCGCGCTCGCTTGCGGGGGACGCTCGCACACTTGAGGGCTGAGAAGTGTTTTTTCCGAGGTACACACCCCCGGAAAAAACGGATTTGAATGATAGGGCCGCCGTTTTCGGCGGCCTTATTTCTTCCCGCTCCAAACTCATAACGCCACACTCCATACTCTCTCAGGAGGCTCTGCCATGACTGATCACGAAGCCAGCATGTCTCTCGCCCTTGCCCTTGCGCGCGAGGCGTATGCGCACGGGGAAGTGCCGGTCGGCGCTGTCGTTGTCGGGCCGGACGGTGTGATCCTCGGGCGCGGGCGCAACAGGAGGCAGGAGACCGGGGACGCCACCGCCCATGCCGAACTCGAAGCCATCCGCGAGGCCTGCCGGGCTCTCGGCGACTGGCGGCTTTCAGGCTGCACGCTCTATGTCACGCTGGAGCCCTGCCCCATGTGCGCCGGGGCCGTCATCAACGCCCGTCTCCCTGCGCTGGTCTACGGCGCGCGGGAGCCCCTGACCGGCTCCTGCGGCAGTGTCATCGACCTGTTTTTTGAGCGCTACGGCCACCGCCCGGCGGTCTATCCGGGCGTTTTGGAGGCGGAATGCGCCGGACTGCTGCAGGCCTTTTTTCGGGACAAGCGCTGAAATCGTCAAAGGTCTGACAGGGATTTTTTGAATATTTTGCACATTTCCTCTTGCATTGCGGCGCTTTTTCCTGTAATATTTTATAGATGATATGATTCCAGATTCCGCCATTACAATCAGGGGAGGACTCCGCCATGAAACACAACCTGGAAAAGAAGTTCAGCTCCTTTGACCTGATCCTGGTCCTGGCGCTGATTGCCGTACTGCTGATCAACATTTTTGTGATCGGCAATCTCCGCGGCCCCGGTGAACGCAAGGCCTCCAAGGACGCAGTCACCGTGACCGGCAGTGCTCCCGGCAAGGTCGGAGATGTGACCGTTGAGGTCGTGGCCGACGCTAACAACATCTATTCCGTCACCGTGACCGGGCAGAACGAGACCCCGGGTATCGGCTCGCTCGCGGTCGAGCAGCTCCCCGCCGCCATCGGCAAGGCAAACTCCCTTGACGTGGACGGCGTCTCCACCGCCACGGTGACAAGCGACGCCATCAAGGCCGCCGTTGCCGCAGCGCTGGAAAGCGCCGGCTTTGATCCGGCAGGCTTCGGCTACACCGCTCCGGCTCCCGAGCCTGCGGCTGAGGCTGCCGCTGCGGAGACCGCAGCGCCTGTGGTCCGGGAGGACGGCAAGGTCACTGCCACCGGCAAGGGCAAGGGCATCGACGGCGACGTGCTCGTTGAGGTCGTTGCCGACGCGAACACCATCTATGAGGTCAACATCCTCCAGCAGAACGAGACCCCGGGCATCGGCTCCGTCGCGGTTGAAAAGCTTCCCGCCGCCATCGTGGAGGCAAACTCCATCTCGGTCGACGTCATCACCGGCGCGACAGTGACCAGCACCGCCATCAGAACCGCCGTCACCGAGGCGCTCACCGCTGCCGGCTTTGATCCGGCGAACTTCGGTGCCGGCGCAGAGGCCGCTCCCGCAGAGGAAGCCGCGCCTGTTCAGGAAGCAGCCCCCGCCCAGGAGGCCGCGCCTGCTGAAATCCCCGCCGACGCTGTCACCGTGACCGGCAAGGGCGCCGGCATCGGCGGCGACGTTGTGGTTGAGGTCGTGACCGACGGCACCAACATCTATGCCGTCACCGTCCTTGAGCAGAACGAGACCCCGGGCATCGGCTCCGTCGCGGCAGAAAAGCTCCCCGCTGCGATTGTCGCGGCCAACTCCGTTGAGGTTGACGCCATCACCGGCGCGACCGTGACGAGCACTGCCATCAAGACCGCTGTCACCGAGGCCATGGCAAGCCTCAATGCCGCGCCTGCCGAAGATGCCGCTCCCGCCGAAGAGCCTGCCGAGGCAGCCGAGGAGACCCACAGCGGCTCCGCCGCGCTGCAGGCCACTGTCGACGGCAGGAACGGTCCGCTGGTCGTTGAGGTCATTGTCAAGGACGGCGTTATCACCAAGGTGGATGTCCTTGAGCACAGCGAGACCCAGGGTGTCGGCTCCGTCGCTGTTGACTGGATGCCCGGCCGCATCCTTGAGGCAAATTCCGCCGACGTGGACGGCGTGACCGGTGCCACCATCACCTCCGATGCCATCAAGGCCGCTGTCCGCCAGGCTTTGGAGCTTGCGGAAAACGGCCAGCCCGCAGCGGAAGCCGCTGCCCTTGCTGAGCCTGTCACCGTGCAGGCCACTGTCGACGGCAGAAACGGTCCCATCACCGTGGAAGTTACCACCGACGGCGTGAACATCCGCGATGTGAAGGTGCTGGAGAGCAGCGAGACCCAGGGTGTCGGCTCTGTCGCCGCCGACTGGCTGCCCGCGCGGATCGTGGAGGCAAACACCGTTGACATTGACGGCATTACCGGCGCGACCATCACCTCCGACGCCATCAAGTCCGCCGTCACCACCGCCGTTGCGCTTGCAAAGAACGGCACGACAGGCGAGCCTGTCATCGTGACGGTCGAGGCCGCAGGCAAAAACGGCCCCATCGTCCTTGAGGTCACAACCGACGGAAAGAACATCGCCGATGTGAAGGTGCTGGAGAGCAGCGAGACCGTGGGCGTCGGCGCGGTAGCCGTCGAGTGGCTGCCCGGGCGCATCGTCGAGGCAAACGCCGTTGACATTGACGGCATTACCGGCGCAACCATCACCTCCGACGCCATCAAGTCCGCCGTCCGCGAGGCCATGGACAAGGCCGCCTGAGCGAGACCTCCGTACAACGCTTTTGATTCCCGGCAGTCGTAACAACTGCCGGGATTTTTTTCGGGAATTTTTTGAACAGATTGACAGGATTCTCAATTGACGATGAAAGCAAGAAATGATATACTTTTCACAGAATGCCCGAAGGCGATGACCCCGCCTTCGGTGAACGGATAATCCTATTCATATCAAGCTTCGAGAGGAGCTTAAAAGGAGGAAGACTATGAAGAAGACACTGTCCCTGCTTTTGGCCCTGATGATGCTTCTGTCCCTCGCGGTTCCGGTTTACGCGGACGACGCGCAGACCGCCCAGGGCAAGGGCACCGGCATCGACGGCGAGGTCGTCGTCGAAGTCAAGGCTGACGCGAACACCATCTATGAAGTAAATGTAGTCCAGCAGAACGAGACCCCGGGCATCGGCTCCGTCGCGGTTGAGAAGCTGCCCGGCGCGATCGTCGCGGCAAACTCCCTCGAGGTCGACGGCATCACGGGCGCGACGGTGACCAGCACTGCCATCAAGGCCGCCGTCACCGAGGCCCTGACCGCCATGGGCTTTGATCCCGCGAGCTATCAGGGCGCTGCCGCCGCTGCCGAGGAGGCTGCCCCCGCCGAGAAGAGTGCTGAGACCCTTGACTGCGATGTCGTGGTCATCGGCGCAGGCGGCGCCGGCATGACCGCCGCCATCACCGCCTCCGATGAGGGCGCGAACGTCATCATCCTTGAGAGCACCAGCTTCCCCGGCGGCAACTCTGTCCGCTCCACCGGCGGTATGAACGCCGGCCCCACCGAGTGGCGCAACATGAACGAGTTCGGCGAAGCCGCGGGCGTTGAGGCCACCCTCAAGAAGGTCGCCAACTTCCCCGATAACGCGCGCATTCAGGAGCTGGGCAAGATCGTTGAAGAGCAGTGGGCCGCCTACCAGGCCGATCCCCAGGGCTACTTTGATACCTCCGAGCTCTTCCAGCTCGATACCCTTATCGGCGGCGGCGGTATGAACGATCCCGCCCTGGTCAAGAAGCTCGTCGAGTCCAGCCCCGCCGCCATTGACTGGCTCGATTCCCTCGATCCTGAGATCATCCTGCACGATGTGGCTGCATTCGGCGGCGCGTCCGTCAAGCGCATCCACCGCCCGGTGGACGAAAACGGCAAGTCCCTCTCCGTCGGCGCGTACGTCGTTCCCCTGCTCCAGGAGAACCTTGAAAAGCGCGGCATCAAACTCCTGACCGACACCCCCGCCACCGAGATCCTGATGGATAACGGCACGGCTGTCGGCGTGAAGGCCGAGAGCGCAGATACCTCCTACACCATTAACGCCAAGGCGGTGGTCATCGCCTCCGGCGGCTTCGGCGCGAACAACGACATGATCAAGGCTGTCCGCCCCGAGCTTGACGGCTTCATCACCACCAACGCTCCCGGCATCCAGGGCCAGGGCATCCAGATGGCCCAGGCCGTCGGTGCCGACACCGTCGATATGGAGCAGATCCAGCTCCACCCGACCGTCCATGTGGAAGGCACCAGCGCAAACCTCATCACCGAGGGTCTGCGCGGCGACGGCGCCATCCTTGTCAACCAGGAAGGTGAGCGCTTCTTCGACGAAGTCTCCACCCGCGACAAGGTCTCCGCTGCCGAGTTTGAGCAGACCGGCGGCTATGCCTGGCTCATCATCGACAGCCGCATGTATGACAAGTCCAATGTCATCCAGGGCTATGTCAAGAAGGGTTTTGCCGAGACCGGCGACACCTACGTCGCCCTGGCTGATGCCATCGGTGCTCCCGCTGAGGCGCTTGTCAACACCTTGATCAATTGGAACACGTGCGTGGAGCAGAAGTCCGATCCCGAGTTCGGCCGCGTTTCCTTCGCCAATCCCCTTGATCAGGCTCCCTTCTACGCCATCAAGGTTCAGCCCGGTGTCCACCACACCATGGGCGGTATCAAGATCAACGACAACGCGCAGGTCATCGACACCGAAGGCAATGTGATCCCCGCCCTCTTCGCAGCGGGCGAAGTCACCGGCGGCGTGCACGGCAACAACCGTCTGGGCGGCAACGCTGTGGCCGACTTCACCATCTACGGCCGCATCGCCGGCCAGAACGCGGCGGATTTTGCCAAGGGCGGCGCTTCCGTGGAAGCTGCCCCCGCTGAGGCTGCCGCTCCCGCGGCTGACGGCGTCCAGACCGCCACCGCCAAGGCCCCCGGCATCGGCGGCGACGTGGTGGTTGAGGTCAAGGCCGACGCCGCCACCATCTACGAAGTCAACATCCTCGAGCAGAACGAGACCCCGGGCATCGGCTCCGTGGCCGCTGAGAAGCTGCCCGCCGCGATGGTCACGGGCAACACCGTCGACGTCGACGCCATCACCGGTGCGACCGTCACCTCCACCGCCATCAAGACCGCCGTCACCGAGGCGCTGACCACTCTGGGCTTTGATCCTGCTGCCTACACCGGCGCTCCCGCCGAGGCTGCGGTTCCCGCCGAGAAGGCGGAGGAGACCCTTGACTGCGACGTGGTCGTCATCGGCGCGGGCGGCGCGGGCATGACCGCCGCCATCACCGCCTCCGATGCGGGCAAGAACGTCATCGTCCTCGAGAGCACCAGCTTCCCCGGCGGCAACTCCGTCCGCTCCACTGGCGGCATGAACGCCGGTCCCACCGAGTGGCGCAACCAGAATGAGTTCAAGGAAGGCGCAGGCGTTGAGGCCACCCTCAAGAAGGTCGCAAACTACCCCGACAACGCCCGCATCCAGGAGCTGGGCAAGATCGTCGAGGAGCAGTGGGCCGCCTACCAGGCCGCTCCCGAGGGCTACTTCGACACCGCCGAGCTCTTCCAGCTTGACACCCTCATCGGCGGCGGCGGAATGAACGATCCCTCCCTCGTGAAGAAGCTGGTGGAATCCAGCGCCGACGCCATTGCCTGGCTTGACTCCCTCGATCCCGAGATCGTGCTGCATAACGTCGCTGCCTTCGGCGGCGCCTCCGTCAAGCGCATCCACCGTCCCGTGGACGCAGACGGCAAGGTCGTCTCCGTCGGCGCCTATGTCGTTCCCCTGCTGCAGGAGAACCTGGAAAAGCGCGGCATCACCCTTATGACCGATACCCCCGCTACCGAGATCCTTACCGATAACGGCGCTGTCGTCGGCGTGAAGGCCAAGGGCGCGGACCGCAGCTACACCATCAACGCAAACGCTGTCGTCATCGCCTCCGGCGGCTTCGGCGCAAACAATGACATGATCGCCTCCATCCGTCCCGAGCTTGACGGCTTCATCACCACCAACGCCCCCGGCATCCAGGGTCAGGGCATCCAGATGGCCCAGGCTATCGGCGCGGACACGGTTGACATGGAGCAGATCCAGCTCCACCCGACCGTCCATGTGGAAGGCGCCAGCGCAAACCTCATCACCGAAGGTCTGCGCGGCGACGGCGCGATCCTGGTCAACCAGGAGGGCAAGCGCTTCTTCGATGAAGTGTCCACCCGCGACAAGGTCAGTGCGGCCGAGTTTGAGCAGACCGGCGGCTACGCCTGGCTGATCGTTGACAGCCGCATGTCCGAGGCCTCCAACGTCATCCAGGGCTACATCAAGAAGGGCTTTGCCGAGACCGGTGACAGCTATGAAGCGCTGGCCGAGGCCATCGGTGCTCCCGCCGACGCCTTTGTTGAGACCATGAACGCCTGGAATGCCTGCGTGGAAGCCAAGTCCGATCCCGACTTCAACCGCGTCTCCTTCGCCAATCCCCTCGATCAGGCTCCCTTCTACGCCATCAAGGTGCAGCCCGGCATCCACCACACCATGGGCGGCATCAAGATCAACGACAATGCTGAGGTCATCAGCACCGACGGCAGTGTGATCCCCGGCCTCTTCGCAGCGGGCGAGGTCACCGGCGGCGTGCACGGCAACAACCGTCTGGGCGGCAACGCCGTGGCCGACTTCACCATCTTCGGCCGCATTGCCGGTCAGGCTGCCGCGGATTATCAGGCCGCGGCCCTCGATCAGGCCGCGTAAAGCCCCGGGCAGCGCCTCTTTCAGGGGAGGCAGCGCCTGAAATAATCATGCATTTTTTCCCCCTTTTTGCACACCCTAATGCAAAAAGGGGGAATTTTCATGTCCATCAAGCTGAAACGTCTGCTTGTGATCTATACCGCCGCGGCGCTGATCGCCCTCTCCGGCTATGCGTATGCCGCGGCAGGGCAGCTCCGGCGCGTGCGCCTTACGGCGGGCTTTGAGTCCGCCCGGGCCTTTGAGGCGGCGGTGAGCGCGGCGGAGGATCTGAGCGCCGTCTTCAAAAAGCTCCGCTTTACCACGGATGACGCCCTGGGCAAGGCCCTCTGCGCCCGGGCCCTGGCCGACGCCCAGTCGGCGGAGACGGCTCTTTCGATCCTGCCCTTTGAGACGCAGGAGCTTGAAAAGCTGCAGGGCTTTCTGGGGCGCGCCGGAGACTATGCCGAGAGTCTCTGCGCCCTGACGGACCGGAGCCTGCCCGCCGAACACCGGGAGCACCTGCTGGCCTTTGGAGAGGCGGCGGCAGATTTTGCGGAGCACCTGCGGGAGCTGCAGGGGATGCTGCACGAGGGCAGTATTCAGATGGACACGCTGGAAAAGCCGGTGCGCAACGTGACGGACGGGGACACGCAGCTCCTCTCCGCCCTGCTTCTGGGCTATGAGAGCAGCTTTACCGCCCCGGAGGAATTTCAGTATGAAGGCCGCTACAGCCTTGCGGCGGCCCCGGCAGCAGGCAGCCTCAAGGAGGAAGAGGCCCTCGCCATTGCGGCGAAGGCCGTCGGAGTGGAGCCCCGGGAGCTGCGGGAGGAATACAGCTACGAAGGGCCGGAGGGCCGACGCTGCTACAGTGCGGGCGGAACACTTCTGGGTGTGAGCAGCCGGGGTCTCGAGTTCATGGGCCAGTCCCGCCTCGTAAGCCGGGCGGAGCTTGACCGGGACGAGGCGCAGAAGCGGGCGGAGGATTTTCTCGCGCGCATGGGCTATACGGATCTGCAGCTCTATGCAGCCGGCGGCAGCGAGACCATCGCCGTCTTCCGCTACGCGCCGCAGCAGGACGGCGTTATGCGGCCGGATGACGCGCTCAGCCTCTCCATCGCCCTGGACGACGGGAGCGTCTACGCCCTGGATGCCACGAAATACAGCCCCTGGGCCGTGGATGTGAGCTGGAACACGGATGAGGAGGAGGCCCTTGCCACCCTTCCGGAGGGCGTGGAGGTCGACGGGACACGGCGTCTGATCCTCAAAACCCTCAGCGGGACCTATCGCCCCTGCTGGGAGCTCACGTGCACAGACGACGCCGGCGAGAGCGCCCGAATCTGCGTGGACGCCGGAACGGGGAGGCAGTACAGGGTCGAGATATAGTTCGGAGTGTGGGGTTGCTTCACTTTCCACTCTAAGAAACTCTGCACTCCTGACTTATATTATTTAAAAAATGCTGCCCTGTATGCTTGAAGAATTGAAAAGACCTGTGCTATAATGAGGTGTGATGCAAAAAACCAAGGGGGGTGTGCCAATGTCATTTGAAGCAATCAGCAACATTTCCCAGGCTGAGGCCATGGCCAAGTCCCAGGTCGCCAATGCCGAGGTCCGGGCAAAGCAGCTCGCCGCCGATGCGGAGAGCGCCGGAAAGCTTGCCGTGGAGGCAGCCGTCCAGAAGGCGGAAGCAGAGCTCAAGGAGCTCAGCCGCCAGGTCAACGACAAGGCCAGAGGCCAGGCCGGGGATCTGGCGAAGAAGCTTGAAAATCAGAAGGCCGCGCTGCGCGCCAAGGCGGAAGGAAAGCTGGATGCGGCGGCTGCGATTGTAGTGGAAAGGATAGTGAACAGCTGAGATGGCCATTGTACAAATGAAAAAGCTCCGGCTGCTGGCTGTCCGGGACAGAAAGGAAGAGCTGCTGCGAGAGCTGATGCGCTGCGGCTGCGTGGAGATCACGGAGCTGGAGCCGAAGCTTGCCGGGACGGAGGCTGAGGGCCTTGTCCGACCGGAGAGCAGTGAGCTCGCCGCCCTCAAGAGCCGCCACAGCTCCCTTGTCCACGCTGTCGAGCTGCTGGACCGTTACGCGCCGAAGAAGACAAAGCTGCTGTCGGCCAAGCCCGAGCTGGAGGGGCGTGTCCTGCTGGACGATACGGGTCTTGCCGGCGCCCTGCGCATTGCCGAGGCGCTGGAGGGCTATGACGCGCGCATCAAGCGCATCGGCGCCGAGGAGAGCCGTGAGCGCTCTCTCATCGAGTCGCTGCAGCCCTGGCTCACGCTGGACCTGCCGCTGAATTTTGAGGGCACGGAGCGCTGCAGCGTGCTGACCGGCTCCCTCCCCGCCCGCTTTGCGCCGGATACGGTAAGCGCGGCGATCGCGGCCGTGGATGAGGAGGCCGAGCTTTTCCTGATTCACGAGGAGAAAAAAGCAAATTACGTGCTGCTCGTGTGCATGAAGGGGCAGCTCCCCGCCATGCAGGACGCGCTGCGCCCCTTCGGCTTTACGCCCTCGGCGGTGAGCGGTCTCAGCGGCACGGCGCGCGAGTGCCAGCTCAATGCCGAGCAGCATCTCAAGGAGCTTGCGGCGGAGAAGGAAAACTGCGTGCGCTATATCGTGGACGACGCGGTACATAGGGACGAGCTCAAGCTCGCCGCCGACCGGATGAACGTCAAAATTTCCCTGGCCGAGGCGGAGGAACGCATGTACGGCACCGACAGCACCGTTGTCCTGCAAGGCTGGCTCCCCGCGGACCGGGAGGAGGAGCTGGGTCAGCTCTTTGACCGCTTCGGCTGCGCCTGGGAGACCGAGGTCCCGACCGAGGACGAATATCCCGAGGTCCCGGTCAGCCTCAAAAACAACAAATTTACCGACGCCATGAACATGGTGACCAACATGTACTCGCTGCCGGCCTACGGCACCGTAGACCCCAACCCTCTCATGGCTCCCTTCTTCATTCTGTTTTACGGGCTGATGATGGCCGACATGGGCTACGGGATCCTGATGATCCTCGCGGCTCTCATCGCCATGAAGCGTATCAAGCCCCGGGCGGGCACCCTCTCGTTCTGCAGGCTGCTGCTCTACGGCGGCATCTCCACCCTGGTGATGGGCGCGCTCACCGGCTCCTTCTTCGGCAACGCCCCGGAGATCATCGCCGGCATGATGGGCCGCGACTGGCCGGGCCTGCCCAGCCTCTTCAGCCCGGTGCGCGACAGCACTCTCGTGCTCTACGGCTCCATGGTCCTGGGCCTGATCCACCTGAACACCGGCATGGCGGTCAACTTCCACCAGCGCTGGAAGCACGGGGACAAGGCCGGCGCCATCCTGGAGGAGGGCGCCCAGTGGATCATCCTCCTGGGCGGCATCGTACTGATTGCGCAGATGCTGGTCTTCAAGGAAAACGCCATGCTTAAAAACGCGGGCCTTGGGATCATCGGTCTCGGCGCGGTGATGCTGCTCATCGGCTCCACCCGCGGCGCGACCGGCATCGGCAAGCTCACGGCCCCCTTCTCCTGCATCTATAACACCCTGACCGGCTGGTTCGGCGACGTGCTGAGCTATTCGCGTATCATGGCGCTGATGCTGGCAGGCGGCGTCGTGGCGCAGGTGTTCAACACCATCGCGGCCATGCCCTCCGAGGGCGGCGTGACGGTTTTTTCGGGCATTGTCTTCATCGTGATCTTCCTGATCGGCCACGCGCTGAACTTCGGCCTGAACCTGCTGGGCTGCTTTGTGCACGACCTGAGACTGCAGTGCCTGGAGTTTTTCGGCAAGTTCTATCACGACGGCGGCAAGCCCTTCGAGCCTCTGCGCATCCGGACCCAGTACATTAACCCGCAGGAATAAGACGCACCTGTAAAAAAAGAAAGGATTCACAAGCAACATGAAAAAGGTTTTTGCGCTTCTGATCGCACTCTCTCTGATGCTCAGCCTCTCTGCCGGTTTCCCCGCGTATGCCGACGAGGCGTTTGATCCCGACCTGACCGGCGCATGGGTCATCGACAAGGCTGAAAGCGGCAAGAACGACACCGACGAGCTGGAAGATCTCTTCACTGATCTCTTCTTCCTGCCCGACGGCAGCTTCTCCTGCGCGGCACTTCCCTTCCCCTACGTTGCAGCCATGGGTCTTGAAGCCCCGAAGGCGATCACCGCCGACAAGACCATCAGCCTCAGCTCTCTGGCCGATGTACTGTCTGACGCCGCCAATTCCCTCTTCAGCATCCTGCCGGAGGCCAACAAGCAGTATGCCGAGCAGGTCAAGATGATCACCGACCTGCACGTCAGCTATGAGTTCTTTGACATCCCCGAGGAGGGCAGCAATGATTATATCCCGCACAACGACCTGGAGAAGACCCTCTTCAAGGCCAGCCACAAGGACGGTCTGAAGCTCCATATCGCGGCGATCGTATCTGAGGACGGCCTCAACCGCAAGTCCCTGGAAGGTGACTGCATCCTGCACAAGACCATCAGCGAGGACTTCATGAACGCCTATCTGACGGGCTCCTGGTCCGACAGCAACAAGAACTACTGGACCTTCGGCTACGGCGCCAAGGACGGCGTCCCCTACTACCAGTACTCCGTGCTGACCTCCACCGGCAGCCTCCTTACGAGCGACCCCGGTTACAGCCCCTGGGTCCACTACGCAGGCGATACCGTCTTCGGCAGTCTGGAGACCGATTTCGACGGAGCAAACACCATCTACAAAATCATCGACCTGAACGCAGACACCATGTCCCTGCGTGATGACGTCGGCGAAATCATCATGACTCGTGAGTGGAGTCTTTTCTAAGTTCTGATTGAAAACCATACCGAACCCGTTCAACAACTAATAGGAGGAAACAAAAATGGAATTTCTGAACACCATCGGCGGCTACGCGCTGGGTATCCTGGGCGCTGGCCTTGCGGCATTCATGGCGGGCATCGGCTCTGCCAAGGGCACCGGCATCGCCGGTGAAGCGGGCGCTGGCCTCGTGAGCGAGGATCCCTCCAAGTTCGGCAAGGCGATGATCCTGCAGGTCATCCCCGGCACCCAGGGCCTTTACGGCTTTGTCATCTGGTTCCTCGCGTTCAACAAGCTGGTCCCCGGCATGAGCGTCGCCCAGGGCATGCAGGTCCTTGGCGCCTGTCTTCCCATCGCCATCGGCGGCATGATCTCCGGTATCGCCCAGGGCAAGGTCGCGGCTGCGTCCATCAACATCCTGGCCAAGAAGCCCGACGACTGGTCCAAGGGCATGATCCTCTGCATTACCGTTGAGTTCTACGCCATTCTGTCCCTGCTGGCTTCCTTCATGATGCTCAACGCCATCAGCCTCTGATCGGCGATCGGATAGGTGAAGCTATGAAGGGCACGGAAAAAATCATCGCACATATCCAGGCCGACGCCGATGCGCAGGCCGCGGAGATCCTCGCCCGGGCAGATGCCAGGTGCGCGGAGATCCGCGAGACCTACGAGCAGAAGGCGAAGGAGGCCTATGCCGAGACGATCCGCGCCGGCGTCAAGGAGAACCAGGACCGGCTTGACAGCATGGAGCGCCTGGCCAATATGGAAGGCCGCAAGGCCATCCTCGCCCTCAAGCAGGACATGGTGGCCCGGAGCTTTGATCGCGCAGTCGAGATGCTTGTGGCGCTGCCGGAGGCGGAATACGTCGCGCTGCTTTCAAGGCTTGCCGTGGGCGCCAGCGTCAGCGGAGACGAGGAGATCGTTCTCAACGCCCGCGATAAAAAGGCCGTGGGTGACAAGCTCATCAAAGCCGCAAACGAAAAGCTCGGCGGCGGACATCTCCGCCTTGCCCGGGATACGGGCAGCTTCCGGGGCGGTCTCATCCTGCGCCGCGGGAACATCGAGGTCAACTGCACGGCGGAGCTGCTGGTCGATCTCTGCCGCGAGGACATGGCCGCAGAGCTTGCCGGCGTACTCTTCGGCTGACGATCCCCATCAAGGGAGGGAAAACATTGTCAACGAAAAAAGAAGCGTATCTGTGCTTATCGGCCATGCTGCGCGCGAGGGAGCCGAAGCTCCTGAACAACGAGCGGGCCGAGCGCATGCTGGACGCCGCCTCCTTTGAGGACGCCGCCAAGATCCTGACGGACTGCGGATACCCCGACATGTCCCAGATGACGGCGTCAGAGGTGGAGCATGCTCTTGCCGAGCACCGCTCGGAGATCTTCGAGGAGCTCGGCAGGCTCTCCCCCGACAGGGAGCTGGTGGATGTCTTCAAGCTCAAATACGATTATCACAATGCCAAGGCCATCATCAAGGCCGAGGCCATGGGCAGCGACGCGAAGCGTCTCCTGTCCGATGCGGGCCGCGTGAGCGCTGCGGAGCTTCTGGAGCTCTATCACGCAGAGCACTACAGTCAGCTTCCCCCCACCTTCGGCAAGGCCGTGGCGGAGGCCAGGTCGGTCCTTGCGAGGACGGCCAACCCCCAGCTTTCGGATTTTGTGCTGGACAAGGCGTACTTTGAGGAGCTCAAGGCCGCAGCAGAAAAGCTCAGCAACGCTTTTCTGCGTGGCTATGCGGCGGTGCTCAGCGACAGCGCCAATCTCAAGAGCGCTGTGAGGACCCTGCGCATGGGCAAGAATCAGGACTTCCTGGCGGAGGTGCTGGTGGACGGCGGTGAAATCGAGCCCCGGCGCATCATTGCCGCGGCGGATAAGGAGGGTCTTGCCGCCCTCTACGCCCACACCGCCCTGGAAAAGGCCGCCCAGCTTGGGGCGGAGGCTCTCTCCGGCGGCAGCATGACCGACTTTGAGCGCGCCTGCGACAACGCCGTAAACACCGCCCTGCGCGCGGCCAAGCTTGTCAGCTACGGTCCCGAGGCGGTGGTGGCCTATCTCGCTGCGGTCGAGGGAGAGATCCAGGCGGCGCGCATGATTCTGACGGGCAGACTTGCCGGCGTGAAGCCGCAGGTCATCCGGGAAAGGCTGCGTGATCTGTATGCTTAAAATTGCGGTAATAGGAAGCCGCGACACGGTCATGGGCTTCAAGGCCCTGGGGCTGGACACCTTCCCCGCCGAGACCCCCGGCGAAGCCGGCAAGCTTCTCCGGCAGCTCACCCGTGAGAGTGAGGCGGAGTACGCCATCATCTACATTGAGGAGAACTTTGCCGCACAGATCCAGAACGAGATCGACCGCTTCAAGGACAGCCCCAGTCCCGCCATCATCCTGATCCCGGGCCGCGAGGGCAGCATCGGTCTCGGCCTGCAGGCCCTGCACGACGCGGTGGAGCGCGCCGTCGGCACAAACATTCTGGGAGATTAAGCCTCCCTCGCATACAAAATTCCCGCTCTTGCCTTTTTCGGGCACAGAGCGGAAGGAGGAAAGTAATGAGCGGAACAATTACCAAGGTATCCGGACCGCTTGTCGTGGCCGAGGGCCTGGCGGACGCCAATGTCTCCGACGTTGTGCGCGTGGGCTCTCAGCGCCTGATCGGCGAGATCCTGAATATGACCGGCGACACCGCCTCCATCCAGGTCTACGAAGAGACCTCCGGCCTGGGGCCCGGCGCCGTGGTCACCACCACCGGTATGCCCATGTCCGTGGAACTCGGACCCGGCATGCTGGACAATATCTATGACGGCATTCAGCGTCCGCTGCCCGAGATGCGCGCCCTCACCGGCGACTGCATCACGAGGGGCACCGACGTGCCTGCCCTGAACCATGAAAAGAAATGGACCTTCGTCCCGGTCGCAAAGCCCGGCGCAAAGGTCGTCCCCGGCGACGTGCTGGGCACCGTCCAGGAGACCAGCGCCATCCTCCACAAGATCATGGTCCCAAACGGCATCTCCGGCGAGGTCACCTGGGTCATCAAGCAGGGTGAATACACGGTTGATGAGACCGTTGCCAAGGTCAGGACCGACAAGGGCGAGCAGGCGCTCACCATGGTGCAGCGCTGGCCCGTGCGTATCCAGCGCCCCTACGCCAGAAAGTTTGTCCCGGCGCGGCCCATGAACTCCGGCCAGCGCATCATCGACACACTCTTCCCCATCGCCAAGGGCGGCACCGCGGCTGTCCCCGGCCCCTTCGGCTCGGGCAAGACCGTTGTGCAGCACCAGCTTGCCAAGTGGTCGGACGTGGACATTGTGGTCTACATCGGCTGCGGCGAGCGCGGCAATGAGATGACCGACGTTCTGATGGAGTTCCCCGAGCTCAAAGACCCCAGAAACGGCGAGCCGCTGATGAAGCGCACCGTTCTGATCGCCAACACCTCCGACATGCCCGTGGCGGCCCGTGAAGCCTCCATCTACACCGGCATCACCATCGCCGAGTACTTCCGTGACATGGGCTACGATGTGGCCGTCCTGGCCGACTCTACCTCCCGCTGGGCCGAGGCTCTGCGTGAGATGTCCGGCCGTCTGGAGGAAATGCCCGGTGAAGAGGGCTACCCCGCCTATCTCGCCTCGCGTCTTGCCCAGTTCTATGAGCGCGCCGGCGTCGTGCAGTGCATGGGCTCTGAGGAGCGGCGCGGCTCCGTCACCGCCATCGGCGCGGTGTCGCCTCCGGGCGGCGATATTTCCGAGCCGGTCTCCCAGGCCACCATGCGTATTGTCAAGGTGTTCTGGGCGCTGGACTCCAGCCTCGCCTATGCCCGCCACTTCCCCGCCATCAACTGGCTGACCTCCTACTCGCTGTACATGGACACCCTCAAAGGCTGGTACGGCGAACAGTTCGGCCCCAAGTACATGCAGAACCGCGAGAAGGCCATGCACATCCTCCAGGAGGAGAGTGAGCTGCAGGAAATCGTGCGCCTGGTCGGCCAGGACGCGCTGAGCCCCAACGACCGCCTCACCATGGAGACCGCCAAGATGATCCGCGAGGACTTTCTGCAGCAGAACGCCTTTGTGGACGAGGACGCTTTCTCCTCCTACGCCAAGCAGTACAGGCTTCTGGACATGGTGCTGGAGTACGACCTGGCCTGCCGCGAGGCGCTGGATAAGCACGCCAATATTGAAGGTCTCTTTGCCATCGACGCCCGTGAGAAGATCGGCCGCGCCAAGATGGCCCCAGCCGACCGCTTCGGCGCCGATTATGACGCCATTATCGCCGAGATGAGACAGCAGATCGAGGCCGTTGTCGCCGGAGGTGAGGAAGAATGATCAAAGAATACAAAACCATCCGTGAGATCGCAAGCCCTCTGATGGTGGTCGAAAATGTCGAGGGCGTCACCTATGACGAGCTGGGCGAGATCGAGCTGCCGAACGGGGAGCTCCGGCGCTGCAAGGTGCTGGAGGTCGAGGGCAGCCGCGCCGTCGTACAGCTCTTCGAGTCCGCCCAGGGCATCAACCTCGCCGAGTCGAAGGTGCGCTTCCTGGGCCATCCCCAGCAGCTCGCCGTGAGCGAGGACATGCTGGGCCGTGTCTTCAACGGCATGGGCCAGCCCATCGACGGCGGCCCCGCTATTCTGGCCGACGCCCACATGGATATCAACGGCCTGCCCATGAACCCCGCAGCCCGCGCCTACCCCGCCGAGTTTATCCAGACCGGCGTCTCCACCATCGACGGCCTGAACACCCTGGTACGCGGCCAGAAGCTGCCGATCTTCTCCGGCTCCGGCCTGCCCCACGCGGCGCTGGCCGCCCAGATCGCCCGCCAGGCCAAGGTGCTGGGCGACAACGAGACCTTCGCCGTCGTCTTCGCCGCCATCGGCATCACCTTTGAGGAGTCCGAATACTTCATCAACGACTTCCGCCGCACCGGTGCCATCGACCGCACCGTCGTCTTCTCCAACCTCGCAAACGACCCCGCGGTCGAGCGTATCGCCACCCCGCGCATGGCCCTGACCGCCGCAGAGTATCTGGCCTTTGAGAAGGACATGCACGTGCTGGTCATCCTGACCGACATCACCAACTACGCCGAAGCCCTGCGTGAGATCTCTGCCGCGAAGAAAGAGGTCCCGGGCCGCCGCGGCTACCCCGGCTACATGTACACCGACCTTGCCACTATGTACGAGCGCGCAGGCCGCCGCATCGGACACAAGGGCTCGATCACCATGATCCCGATCCTCACCATGCCCGAGGACGACAAGACCCACCCCATCCCCGACCTCACCGGCTACATCACCGAGGGTCAGATCATCCTGAGCCGCGAGCTGCACCGCAAGGGCATCGTGCCCCCGGTGAACGTGCTGCCCTCTCTGAGCCGTCTGAAGGACAAGGGCATCGGCGAAGGCAAGACCCGCGAGGACCACGCCGGCACCATGAACCAGCTCTTCGCCGCCTATTCCCGCGGCAAGGACGCCAAGGAGCTCATGACCATCCTGGGCGAGGCCGCGCTTTCTGAGGACGACAAGCTCTTCGCCAAGTTTGCCGAGGAGTTTGAGAAGGTCTATGTCAGCCAGGGCAAC
>CACWLG010000045.1 GCA_902761635.1 Oscillospiraceae bacterium
AGACAAACCTCCACTCTCGTCATTCCGAGCCAGTGTCGCAACACTGGCGTGGGAATCCGTTCCCCGGCAGAATGTCAGTAAACATGCGGCTTTCGGGGAGTACGGATTGCCACACCAGTGACATCGGTCACTGGTTCGCAATGACAGACCGGAAGCTGGTGCTTGCTGAATTAAGCCGATACTCATATTCACTTTTATCGCATGGGCCATCGCGTCGGCCTCTGCGATATTTACCGGGCGCTTCCGAGCCAGCCCTCTAAAATCAGGCTCGCCGCCACGGCGTCCACGCTCTTGCGGTGCTGCTTTTCCTTTTTGCCGGCGCTGTGCAGGATGGCATGGGCCTCGATGCTGCTGCGCCGCTCGTCCCACAGGATCACGGGCAGGCCGGTCTCTCGGATCAGCAGCTCCCGGAAGACGCGGCTTTTCTCGGCGCGCGGCCCCTCCGTGCCGTCCATGTTTTTCGGCAGGCCCAGCACCAGGGTGCCCACATCCCGGACCCTTGCCTCCTCGGCGATGCGCCTCGCGGCCCGCTCCATATCCCATTCCTGCATGGTCCAGGCCTCGCCCGCCAGAATGCCCAGCGGGTCCGAGACCGCAAGCCCGATGCGCTGATCGCCGTAGTCGATTGCCATGGTGCGCATGGGAAAGCCTCCTTTTAGGCAACACCGCACAATCCGCCTTCGGCATCTCCTGGAAAATTTGCGCTCTGATTTCGTCACTTTTTCTTGAGGTACACAAAGTACATCTGCGAAAAAGTGCCTTTATCAGAACTCAAATTTTCTCAGGATCTGCTCTTGCCGAATTATGCGGTATTGCCTTTATTTTTTGTGCTTGAGCTTTGTAAACAGCCGCGGGGCTGCCTCCCCGGCCTTTGCCACGAGGCGGAAGGCGAGGTAATTGAGCGTGACGTTTTTTGTATGCATCACGGCGCAGAGGCTCTTCACCGCAGGGCCGCCGAACACATCCCGGCTGCGCGCCTGCACCCGTTCATTCTCCAGCGTGCGGCGGATCTCGGCGCGCTTCTCGGCCTCGGTGAGCGTGCATTTCGGAGAAAACAGGGTGGTCAGGCAGGAAAAGACGCTCTTGACGAACATATAGCGATAGTCCCGCTCGTCCGAAACGGAGAAGCGGCGGCAGAGCGCCTCCATCCGCGTGTCCGACTTTAGGCACACGTCCAGCTTTTTGTCGTAGTAACGGGTGATCAGGCTCTCCCCGGGGTACATGATATAGGCATACTTGCACTCCGGCAGCACGGCGACGGACTGCGCCCGCTCCAGACAGTCATAGATGAAAAGCCGGTCCTCGCCCCAGCGGTAGTCCTGAAAGCGGATGGCGTTGTCCAGCACGAGGCTTGCCCGGAAGAGCTTGCCCCAGACCTGGTTCAGGAGATTGGCCTTGTACAGCCGCCCGAGGCTTGCGCCCAGGGTTTCGGGCGTATAGCGGGCCGCCGGTTCATAATAGCGCTGGACGCTCCCGTCCGGCTCCAGGATGGAAAAGCCCATCAGCACAAGGTCCGCGGCCCCGGCGTTTTCGATGGCGTATTCCAGCGCGTCCGGCTCCAGCAGGTCGTCCGCGTCGGAGAACATGAGGTATTCCGTCCCCGGCGGCACGACGTCAAGGCCCGCGTTTCGCGCCCTGGCAGGGCCGCCGTTCGGCAGTTTGATGGGCTGCAGGCGCCCGTCCTCCCTCTGCAGGCGCGAGAGGATCGCCGCCGTCTCGTCCGTCGAGCCGTCATCCACCACGATCAGCACGAGATCCCCCATGCTCTGCCCGAGGATGCTGCGCACGGTTTTTTCGATGGTGCTTTCGGCGTTGTAGGCGGGCATGATCACCGCCGCCCGCGGGGCAAAATGCGTCATGGCCTTTTCTCCGATCATTTTGCCTTTTCCTCCTCCGGGCAGGACATCCAGATCTCAACCAGAAAACGGTACAGGGGCATCAGCTCGACAAAGGCGTCGGCCACGATCCCCGGCAGCTCTGCGGTATAGGCCGCACCGCCGAGGTCGAAATTCTTCTGTACGCCCACATACTTTAAATTATACCAGGCGTCCAGCATCGGGTCGTCGTGCAGAGCCTTGGGGCGCTTGTAAGGCTCACCCGAGAGCGTCCAGCCCCCGCGAGAGACCGCCTTCACGATGCGCAGAAAGCGGGCGGGATTGGCGTCGACGGCGCGGCGATAAGCCTCCATTTGTGCGGGGCTCGTCTCCCAGAAGCCCATGCCGTAGCGGTAGGCGGACGGGCCGATCTCAAACCAGAAAGCAGGGCCGTGCTTGGACACGTCGCTGGTCCAGAGCGTGAACCAGAGGTGATCCTTGTAGGGCCCCCGGCCGAAGAGGCGGCGGGCATCCCGATAGATGCGGGAGATGTGCACTGAACCCTCAAAATCGGGGAGGCGTTTTTTCATCCCGGCATAGGTATCGGCCGCCATGGCCTTGAAGGGGGTGTTGACATAGTCCTCAAATTCCTGCTTGTGGGCCAGAAACCAGGGTCGTTCGTTGTTGAAGGCGAGATCCCAGAGGAAGGCGCCGGTTTTTTCGCTGAATCCGGAAAACATGTGAGTACCGTCTTTCTTTAAAATCAATCCACTTTTAAGCCGCGCATCCAGCGGCGCATCATGTCGAAGGCGTGGTTGCCCGCCATGCGGCGGATGAAGCTGCGGGTGCGAAATGTGCCCATGTGCGTCTCGCGGACCCAGGTCCCGTCGGGCGCGGCAAGGCCGATGAAGACGGTGCCCACCTCGTGCACCCCGTCCCCGTCGGGTCCGGCGAGGCCCGTGACGCTCACGGCGAGGTCGGTGCAGAGTCTTTCGCGCACCCCCTCGGCCATGGCGGCGGCCACCTCGCGGCAGACGGCGGTCTTCTCCCGGAGAAGCTGCGCGTCCACGCCGAGCAGGGCCGTCTTGACCTCATTGGTATAACTCACGACGCCGCCCTTGAAAAAGGCGCTCGCGCCGGGCAGCTCCGTAAAGCGGCGCGCAATGTCCCCGCCGGTGCAGCTTTCGGCCGCGGCGAACGACAGTTTTTTCTCCTGCAGCAGCGCCATCACGGCCTCCTCCAGGCATTCGATGTCCTCACCGTATATGAGCTCGCCGAGCTTTTCACGCACATGCGCCGCCACCGGGGCGATCATGGCTTCACACTCCGCCTCGCTCCCGGCTTTGGCGGTGATCTGCAGCAGACAGTCACACTCCTTGGCGTAGGGAGCCATGGTGGGATTCGTCATGCGGTTCATCTCGTCGGCAAAGAGATCGTCCACCGCGCTTTCGCCGATGCCGAAGATTTGCAGGGAGTGGGAGACGATCACCTCATCCGAGAGCTTTTTGAGATAGGGCAGGGCATAGTGCCGGAACATGGGCACGCACTCCTTGGGCGGGCCTGGGAACATGAGCACATGTTTTCCCTCTGCCTCAAAGGCGCAGCCGGGGGCCGTGCCCCACTGATTGTGAAATATCTCACAATTCTCCGGTACCAGCGCCTGGCTGTAGGTGTTGGGAGTCAGGCCGCGGCCTGTCCTGATATACTCGTAGAGGCCCTGCTCCTCGCGCTCGCTTTTCACAAGCTTTTTGCCGAAGGCCTCGGCCAGGATCTGCTTGGTCAGATCGTCGCAGGTGGGGCCGAGGCCGCCGGTGGTGATGAGGATATCGGCGCGCTTTTTGGCGATCTCCACGCACTGGCGCAGACGCTCGGGATTATCGCCCACCACGGTGTGATATTTTACGTTGATCCCGATCTTCGACAGCATTTCGGAGATATCCCGGGCGTCGGTATTGGTGATGTGGCCCAGCAGGATCTCGGTGCCGACGCACAGGATCTCGGTATCAAAGCTCTTCTTCATAGCCGACAGGAATCCTTTCCAGCCCCGCGAGGGCTTCGTTCACCAGCGCCTCCACATCGAGGGCGGCTTCGGCCTCCTCGACCTCCTGCACCGTGGGATGGGTGCGCGGATGGCGCGGAGTGAAAACCGTGCAGCAGTCCTCATACGGCAGGATAGAGGTCTCGAAGGTGCCGATCTTTCGGGCCTGTTGGATGATCTCGCTCTTGTCCATGCCGATCAGCGGCTGCAGGACCGGCAGACTCAGCACTGCCTGGGTGGAGGCCATGGCCTCCATGGTCTGGCTTGCCACCTGGCCGAGGTTTTCGCCCGTGACGATAGCCTTGGCCCCGTTGTCCAGGGCGATGCGCTCGGCAATGCGCATCATGAAGCGGCGCATGATAAGGGTGAAATACTCCTCGGGGCACTTGTCGCGGATCTCCTCCTGAATATGGGTGAAGGGCACGACCTCCATACGCATGCGGCCGCACCAGGGGGTCAGGAGGCTTGCAAGCTCGATGACCTTCTCCTTGGCCTGCTGCGAGGTATAGGGGAAGGAGAAAAAGTGGACCGGGATGGGCCGCACGCCGCGCCGGGCGATCATCCAGGTGGACACGGGGCTGTCAATGCCGCCGGAGAGCAGAGAGATCGCCACGCCGTTGGAGCCCACAGGCATCCCGCCCGCGCCGGGCACCGGAGATGCGTGCACGTAGGCGGCGAGATCCCGCACCTCGATATGCACGGTGAGCTCGGGGTTATGCACGTCTACGGCGCAATCGGGAAAAGCGTCGTCCAGCTCCCCGCCGACGTACTGGCTGAGCTGCACACTCGTCATGGGGAAGGACTTGTCGGAGCGACGGGTCTCCACCTTGAAGCTTTTGGCGTGCAGCATCTCGTCCCGAAGGTAGGTTTTGGCGAGCTCCACAATGGCGTCCTTGTCCTTTTCGCATGCGGCAGCACGTGAAATGGCCACAATGCCGAAGACCTTCTGCAGCTCTTCAAAGGCGGCGTCCATGTCGGCGTTCTCCTCTGCCCCCTCCACATAGATGGCGGACTGAAGGATATAGGCCCTGAATTTGCCGATGCGGCTGAGGCGCCAGCGGATATTGCCGAGCAGCTTCTGCTCGAAGCGGCGGCGGTTGAGGCCCTTGAGTATGATCTCGCCGACCTTTAATAGGATGATATCGTTCATGCTTTCTCCTTTTTTTCAGCCGCCTGCGGCGCCTTGTGGCGCGGTTTTGCCGCATGGGGCCTTTTCATAAACGACGGATTCGCCCGTAAGGATGTCTGCGAATCCGTCGTTTTCTGTATGTTCTTTTTTTATTTTGCTTTTCCGTCCTGCTTACGGAGCTCAGCCAGAATCTCGCCGAGCAGCTCTTCGGTGGTGGGCTTGGGATCTTCCGCAGCCTTGGCTTCCTCCTCTTCCTGCTGCTTCTTCAACAGCTTCTCGCTCATCTCCTTGGCTTTGTTGATGGCCTTGATGACGGAGAACAGCGCAAAGGCGATGACCAGGAAGTTGATGATGGTACCAAGGAAGGTGCCGAGACCGAGGACGATCGGCTCTCCGCCGTCCGTTGCGGCGCGAAGAGTGATGTTCAGCGCGTCCGGATTCGGGGAGTTGAACAGGACCGCCAGCAGTGGTGTGATCACGTTGCTGACCAGGGAGCTCGTAATGGCCCCGAAGGCGCCGCCAATGATGACGCCGACAGCCATATCCATGACGTTTCCGCGGGAGATAAAGGTTTTGAACTCTTCAAAAAACTTTTTCATGATACTCGTCCTTTCATTTTATTTTTAGAGTGAAATGTATTCACTTCCCTCTTACTTCTTCGGCGTCAGGATCTTCGTGCCGCCCATGTAAGGCCAGAGGACCTCGGGGATGGTGACGCTGCCGTCAGCCTGGAGATGGTTTTCCAGGAAGGCAATGAGCATGCGCGGGGGTGCGACAACGGTGTTATTGAGAGTGTGGGGCAGGTAAACTCTGCCGTCCTCGCCCTTGACACGCATTCTCAGGCGGCGCGCCTGGGCGTCGCCCAGGTTGGAGCAGGAGCAGACCTCAAAATACTTCTGCTGTCTCGGGCTCCAGGCCTCGATATCGCAGGACTTGACCTTGAGGTCGGCAAGATCGCCGCTGCAGCACTCAAGCTGGCGCACCGGGATTTCCATGCTGCGGAAGAGCTCCACCGAGTAGCGCCACATCTTCTCATACCAGGCCATGGAGTCCTCGGGCTTGCAGACTACGATCATTTCCTGCTTCTCAAACTGGTGGATGCGGTAAACGCCGCGCTCCTCAATGCCGTGGGCGCCCTTTTCCTTCCGGAAGCAGGGAGAATAGCTCGTGAGAGTCTGAGGCAGGCTCTGCTCGGGAATGATCTGGTCGATGAACTTGCCGATCATGGAGTGCTCGCTGGTGCCGATGAGGTAGAGATCCTCGCCCTCGATCTTATACATCATGGCGTCCATATCGGTCTGGCTCATGACGCCCTCTACCACGTTGCCGTGGATCATAAAGGGCGGGATGCAATAGATAAAGCCCTTGCCGATCATGAAGTCACGGGCATAGGCCAGAACGGCGGAATGCAGGCGCGCAATGTCGCCCATGAGGTAATAGAAGCCGTTGCCGGAGACGCGGCCCGCCGCGTCCATGTCCACGCCGTTGAAGCGCTCCATGATCTCGGTGTGATAGGGGATCTCAAAGTCGGGCACCACGGGCTCGCCGAAGCGCTCCACCTCCACGTTTGCGGAGTCATCCGGGCCGATGGGGACGGAGGGGTCGATGATATTGGGGATGTTCAGCATCAGATGGCGGATCTTCTCGGCATATTCCCCTTCCAGGCGCTCAAGCTCAGCCAGACGCTCATCATTGGCTTTGACGGCGGCCATATTGGCGTCGATCTGCGCCTGGATGGCAGCTTTCTCTTCCTCGGAAGCCTTCTTGAGCTTTCCGAACAGTGGGCCGTTTGCCTTGGAGAGCTGGTTTTTCTTTGCGCGCAGATCGCTTGCCTCGGTAATGGCTGCGCGGTTGAGACGGTCCAGCTCTATGACCTCGTCCACCATTGGGAGCTTCTGATCCTGGAATTTCTTTTTGATATTCTCTTTGACGATCTCCGGGTTCTCTCTCAGAAATTTGATGTCAAGCATTGCGATTTACCTTCCTACAATTTATATTTAACACGGGTTTTGTTTTGCCTTCTTTTATGCCCAAGCTTATTTGAGCTTTTCCAACGCTTCGATCAGCGCTTCCCTGTCGTCCGCGCCGTAAAACTCAATTTCAATGCGGCCTATTTTTTTGCCGTCGATCAGCTTTACCTTGCGGCCGAGGCTGAGACTCAACCGGTTCGCCACCTCTGCGGCGTAGTCCACCCGAATTTCCTCCTCGGGCTTTGGCTGCTTTGGCTCCTTGAGAAGCCGGGCGGCAAGCTGTTCGGTCTGGCGAACGGACAGGCCCTTTTCCACGACCTCCTTTGCTGCGGCGATCTGAAGCTTATCGTCCAGGATTGGCACCAGAGCGCGGGCATGGCCGGCAGAGAGCTGCTGTTTTTCCACCATTTCCAGCACCGCGGGGCAGAGGCTCAGGAGCCGCATGGCGTTTGCCACTGCCGGGCGGGAGCGGCCCACGCTTTTCGCAGCCTCCTCCTGGGTCAGGCCGTATTCGTCGATCAGTGCGCGAAAGCCACGGGCTTCTTCAATCGGGTTCAGATCTTCACGCTGCAGGTTCTCCACGAGCGCAAGCTCTGCGGTGCGACGGTCGTCGGCCTCGATAACCCGGACCGGCACCTCGGTCAGGCCTGCCAGTCTTGCTGCGCGCCAGCGGCGTTCACCGGCAATGATCTGGTAATAGCCGCTGTCCAGTCTGCGCGCAGTGATGGGCTGGATCAGACCGTACTGGGCAATGGAGTCCGCCAGCTCCTGCATGCTCTGTTCGTCAAAAATTTCCCGCGGCTGGTCCTGGCGGGGTTCCACCTTGGTAATAGGCAGGATCTGAAGTTCGGTCTCCTCGTTCTCGTCCACGCCAAACAGCGCGTCCAGTCCGATTCCGAGACCCTTCTTTTCTTTTGGCATATGTTCTCCTTCCGCTGCGGCCTCGCGGGGTTTGGCCGCGCAGCCTCTCTCTGAGAAAGAAGCTGGTTTTATTTTTCGTTTCTCCTGATAAACTCCACGGCCAGGGCCATGTATCCCTTGCTGCCCCGATTGACGCGGTCATAGACCACGCCGGGGATACCGTGGCTGGGTGCCTCGGAGAGGCGGACACTGCGGGGGATCACCTCGGTGTAGACCTTGTCGCCCAGGAACTTCCGCAGCTCGTTTGCCACCTGCGTCGTGAGATTGGCACGGGCGTCATACATGGTAAGCACGATGCCCTCAATGCCCAGGCGTTTATTCAGATGCTTGGAGCACATCTTGATGCTTGTCAGCAGGTCCGCGATTCCCTCCAGCGCGTAGTATTCACATTGCATGGGAATCAATACGCTGTCCGCCGCTACCAGAGCGTTGACGGTCAGCAGTTCCAGTGAAGGCGGGCAGTCCAGAAAGATGTAGTCGTATTCACTGTAGAGTGCCGAGATCTTGTCCTTGAGCACGTACTCGCGCCGCTCCGCGTGGATCAGCTCCACTGATGCGGCAGCCAGCTCCTTGGATGCCGGGATCACATCCCCGTATTCGGTCTGTACCACGCATTCTGCGGCGGTCTTGTCTGAGATCAGCATGTCATATGTATTGGGTCTGGTGGTTTTTGAGACGCCCATGCCGGAGCTCGCGTTTCCCTGAGGATCACAGTCTACCAGCAAGATTCTTTTGCCCATCAGACTCAGAGCCGCGCACAGATTCACGCAGGTGGTTGTTTTTCCGACGCCGCCCTTTTGATTTGCGATTGCAATGATTTTTGCCATAGGACCCTTGTCCTTTCTTTTTGTTGTGGGGTCATTATAGCAGTATCGTTTTCACTTTGCAATGTTTCATGTGAAACAATTTTATTCTGCGTGGAGTTTGAGGGTACGGTGTTAAAACAGAAGAAACAATTTTCAGTATTTGCTTTTCATCTCTCCATATTGTTTCACGTGAAACACGCAACATCCTGCAAATCAGCAAAACAAATCCATTTATTAAAAGATACTCATTAACTCCACACTTCACATTCACCCTATCAGTGCGTCGACGTCTCCAATCGTAAGGTCGCGGTTCAGGGCGAGATTCAGGGCATAACCGATCAGTCTTCCGCCGGCGCGTACCAGGCTGTCGATATCCCGCGGGGTGACAAACATGCCGCCGAACGCCTCTTCTCCGAGAAAACCGGCGTCTATCACAGTAGGAATCCCGATGGAGACAACCGGGACACCGAGCGTTTCCTTGCTTAATTCCCTCCTGTCGTTTCCGACTCCCGAGCCCGGGGAGATGCCGGCATTGGATACCTGCACACTGCGGCAGAGCGAGTCCGCCTCGGAGCCGGCCAGGGCGTCGATCACCACAACAGCCTGTGGTTCTATGGTCTGACACAGGATGCGTATCTGTTCGGCAGACTCCATGCCCGATGTGCCGAGCACGCCAGGACGACACAGCGCAAGAGAACAAAAGGCGCTGAATTTTTCCGGCTCCTTCTCTTTTAAATGTCTCGTTACAAGAATAGACCCCGCTGCCAGTGAGCCCAGGGCATCGGGCGTAATGTCGGGATTTCCGAGCGCCGCCACCAGCACTCTGTCATGCTCTCCGGGCAGGCAGCGCCCGACCAGTTCCGCCAGAGCAAGCACCGCATCGCTGAAGCTCTCGCTGCCCCGGTCAAACCATCGCGGCAGGCTCAGGGTATAATATTGTCCCTTTGCCTTTCCAAGACGAAGCTCCCCCTCCCTGTTGAAAATATCCACAATGAAAACCGGCAGTCCGCGCAGTTGTTTCTGCTGACAGCCGACTCCCGGCAGTTCACCCGCCTTCTGCCGTCTGAGCTCCGCCGCCATGTCGGTTCGAATGCTTCTTCTCTGGTTCATTTTCTGCCCCCTGTTCGAAATATAAAAATATAAAAGATATATCAAGATATAGTATAGCCGGTCCGGTTCAGACACAATCCATAAGCCCGTAAAAAAAGTGAAAAATTTTTTGAAAAAATACTTGCTTTTCGCCATCTTCTTTGCTATACTTACTAAACGCGAGTTAAGTTATGTAACTCAATTTTATAGGAGGAGGTGGCGATTGAAACATGGCCAACATTAAATCTTCTGCAAAGAGAGACCTTAAGTCCAAGGAACTCAGAGCCAAGAACCGCGCTGATAAGACCGAGCTCAAGACCATGGTTAAAAAATTTGACGCAGCTGTTGCCGAAGGCGACAAGGACAATGCCGTCGATGCCTATAAAGTTGCTGTTAAGACAGTTGACCGCGCGGCTGCCAAGGGTCTGCTTCACAAGAACAACGCAGCTCATAAGAAGTCCGCAATGGCTGACAAGCTCAACAAGCTGGCCTGAGCCGTCAATATGGGTTAGTGAACCGGGAAGGAAACTTCCCGGTTTTGTTTTCTCCGTTGACTCTCTCTTCGATATTCGGTATAATCTATCCGTTGCAAACAGATCCCATTACGCTTCGTAAAGCGAGGTTTTTTTTATGTCCAATTCCCTCATGCTGATTGTCAACCCCATGGCAGGTCGCGGCGCTTTCAAGTTCAATTTTGGGGAGGCCTTGGCGCTGCTTGACAAGGGCGGTTACCGCACCACAGTTTTCTTCACTCGTGCAAGGGGTGACTCCGCCCGCTTTGCCGCCAGCTACGGTGCGGATTTTGATACGGTCGCCTGTATCGGCGGCGACGGTACTCTCAGTGAAGTCCTGTCCGGGCTGATGCAGCTGGATAGTCCCCCGCCGGTTGGCTACTTTCCCATGGGCACCGCAAACGATGTAGCCACGACGCTCGGCCTGCCGAAAAACGACACCCTCGCCGCCGCGCGCTGTCTTCTTGCCGGAACGCCTCATTCCTTCGATGTGGGCGGCTTTGGGGAAAAAGATTACTTCGCCTATATCGCCGCCTTCGGCGCCTTTACCGAGGTAAGCTATGCCACCCCCCAGGACCAGAAAAAGATGCTGGGCCATCTGGCTTATGTGCTCCAGGGCATGCAGCAGCTGCCATACATTGCCCCCATTCCTGTGCGTGTGGACTATGACGGCGGCAAGTTTGAGGGCAAGGTCCTCTACGGCAGCGTTTCCAACTCCACCTCCGTGGCAGGCATCGTCCATCTGCCGGATGCGATGGTGAGTCTCGGCGACGGGGAAAGCGAGCTGGTTCTTGTGCGTGATCCCGGGAACATCGCCTCCTTTGCCGAGGTGGTCAATTCGGTGCTGACCGAGCGCTTTGACAGCAACAATCTGATCATTCTGCACACGAAGAAGGCCCGCTTCCGTTTCGACCGCCCCATTGCCTGGACAAGAGACGGCGAAGAAGGCGGTGAGTATACGGATATTGAGATTCGCAACATTCACAGTCCTGTGAAGCTTATCTTTTAAACTTGCATTCTTTTGCGCGGCTTTATATAATGTAAAAGTCATTCTTTTTCACATAGAAAGGAACATGTCCCATGAAGCGTCAGAAAATTGCCGGCCTTTTTGCCGACGCGAGTGCTTTTGCCGATCAGGCCATGACCGTTTGCGGCTGGATCAGAACCGTCCGCGATATGAAGAACTTCGGCTTTATTGAGCTTAATGACGGCTCCTGCTTCAAATCCCTGCAGGTCGTTTTTGAGCGCGGAAAGCTCCCCAACTATGACGAGATCGCTCATCAGAACGTGGGCGCGGCTCTGATCGTACACGGCACGCTGGTGCTGACGCCGGGCGCCAAGCAGGCTTTTGAGCTCAAGGCCGACACCATCACGGTGGAGGGAGCCTCTACGCCCGATTATCCCCTGCAGAAGAAGCGCCACAGCGTGGAGTTTCTGCGCACCATCCAGCACCTCAGGCCCCGCACCAATCTCTTCTCCGCCACCTTCCGCGTCCGCTCCGTCGCCGCCCAGGCAGTGCATGAGTTTTTCCAGCAGCGCGGCTTTGTCTATGTGCACACGCCTCTCATCACCGGCTCCGACTGCGAGGGCGCAGGCCAGATGTTTCGCGTGACCACGCTGGACGCCAAGAATCCCCCGCTCAAGGAGGACGGCAGCGTCGATTTCAGCCAGGACTTTTTCGGCAAGCCGACGAGTCTTACGGTCTCCGGCCAGCTCAACGCCGAGAACTTTGCCATGGCCTTCGGTGACGTATATACCTTCGGCCCCACCTTCCGTGCCGAGGTCAGCTATACCCAGCGCCACGCAGCCGAGTTCTGGATGATTGAGCCGGAGATGGCCTTTGCCGACCTCAACGATTACATGGACACCGCCGAGGCGATGGTCAAGTATATCATCAACCGCACCCTCGAACGCTGCCCCCAGGAGATGGAGTTCTTCAACTCCTTCGTGGACAAGGGCCTGCTTGACAGACTCCACAACGTGGTCTCCAATGATTTCGGACGCATCAGCTATACCGAAGCAGTTGACATTCTCATGAAAAGCGGTCAGAAGTTCGACTACCCCGTACAGTGGGGCATTGATCTGCAGACCGAGCATGAGCGTTATCTCACCGAACAGGTCTTCAAAAAGCCCATCTTTGTCACCGATTACCCCAAGGACATCAAGGCCTTCTACATGCGCCTCAACGACGACGGCAAGACTGTCGCGGCGGCGGACTGCCTGGTGCCCGGCGTGGGTGAGATCATCGGCGGCAGCCAGCGCGAGGAACGTCTGGATGTGCTGGAGGCTCGCATGGATGAGCTGGGTCTCAACAAGGAGGATTACTGGTGGTACCTGGATCTCAGGCGTTACGGTTCCTGCCGCCACGCGGGCTATGGCCTTGGCTTTGAGCGCATGGTCATGTACCTCACGGGCGTGAGCAATATCCGTGACGTGGAGCTGCATCCCAGAACTACCGGCAACGCCGATTTCTAAAAAACACCAAGATATGCCGCAGGGGACGATGCCCTCTTCGGCCTGCCGTTTTCCAGCATTGTGCGGTATTCGACAGGTCGATCCGGGGATCGGCCCTGCGGTCTTTCTTTTCCATCCGTTTTGAACCTGCGCTTATTACATTATTTATATTTAGTGCTTCAAAAAACCTTGAAAGCCTTGTGGAAATCTGTTATAATACATTAGTTAATGAATATGCGCGTAAAAAAGGCCGTGGGGAGTGTGTAAAAGTTGGTAAATTCCGTCAAAGATATATGGCAGAAAATTCTGGACATCCTGGCCCAGCAGCTTACGCCGACGGCCATGGAGACCTGGTTTCTCGACTGCGTGCCCGTGGAACTGGACGACTGCCGTCTGATCCTGCAGACCAGCTCCGAATTTAAGCAGGAAATCATCCAAAAGCGTTTCAGCGACCGCATCAAGGCCGCGCTCTATGATCTCTTTGCCTCGGATTTTGAGGTGCTCGTCCTCACAGAGGAGGAGCTGAGTGACATGCCCACCCAGAAGGACAATCTCAATTCCCTGCCGGAGATGGCGGGCTATACCTTCGACCACTTCATCGTAGGCAATTCCAACCGTTTTGCCCATGCTGCCGCTGTGGCTGTCTCGGAAAACCCGGGCAAAACCTATAATCCCCTTTTCATTTACGGAAACTCCGGCCTCGGCAAGACTCATCTGCTGCTGTCGATCGGCAACGCCATCCATGAGCGGGAGCCGAAAAAGCGCATCGTCTACATCAAGGGGGACGAGTTTACCAATCAGCTCGTCCGCGCCATCAAAAACGGCACGACCGAGGATTTTCACAATAAATATCGAAATGTTGATCTGTTTCTGGTGGATGATATTCAGTTTATTGCCGGCAAGCAGCAAACGCAGAACGAGTTCTTCCACACCTTCAACAGTATCTATGAGGCCGGCAATCAGATCGTTATCACCTCTGACCGGCCCCCGCTGGAGATGGCCACTCTTGACGACCGTCTGCGCACCCGCTTTGAGTGGGGCCTGATGGCAGATATTCAACCACCCGATCTGGAGACACGCATGGCCATCACGCGCAACAAGGCCGCTCAGCTCGGCCTCATGCTCTCGGACGATGCGGTGTTTTACATTTCCGACAACATAACCGACAACATCCGGCGGCTCGAGGGCGTGATCAAGAAGCTCACAGCCTACAAGGAGATTCTCAACGAGATCATCAACATTGACTCTGTCAAGCGCGCGATCAAGGATGTGATGAAGGAGGGCATTTTTACCCCTACGCCCGCCATCATCATCCGCGAGACCGCCCGTTATTTTCAAATCAGTGAAGAGGATCTGCGTGGACAGAGCCGTTCGAAGAATACCGCCATGGCGCGGCAGGTTTCCATGTACCTGATCCGCACCCTCACGGATCTCTCCCTTCAGGGGATCGGCGAGCTCTATGAAGGGCGCAATCACGCTACGGTCCTTAGCTCCATCCGCAAAATTGAAAACCTCATTCAGACCGATCACAAGACCGCCACCATCGTTCGGGACGTAACGAGCAACATCAACTCCAACGATCGGGAAGGCTGAAAGCTTTCAACATTTTTCCTGTGGAAAAAAGATTTCTTGCTGTGGAAAAAAATTGGACATGCAGTGCCTGTGGAAAGCGGCAAATCTGTCCACATTTTTGTCAACAGTCAAAAGCAAGATTTTTCAAGGCGCCAGCCCGCTTTTCCACAATTATTTAGCCTACTACTATTGCTACTAAAAATATATCCTTTCTTTCTTGCTGAGAGAGAAACAGATTCGGAGGAAATACTATGAAATTCAGCTGTGAAAAATATCTGCTCCAGACAGCCTGCAGCATTGCCTCCCGCGCTGCCGCCTCCAAAAGCCCCATCCCCGCACTGGAGGGTCTGCAGATCAGCGCCGAGGATAAGCTCTATGTCAAGGGCTATGATCTCAAGGAGGGCATCGTCACCGGCATAGAAGCCGATATTGCCCAGCGCGGCGTGGTTGTCGTAGGGGCCAGACTCTTCGGTGAAATGATCCGCCGCCTGCCTGACGGGATCGTCTCCGTCTCCTCCGATGAAAAAGACAATATCACCGTCAAGTGCGGCAAGAGCCAGTTCAATATCCTCGGCATCAACGCGGAGGATTATCCGGAGCTGCCGAGCTTCGACACGCTCAACTCCATCCGCCTGCCTCAGCGCATCCTGAAGGATATGATCAACAAAACCATTTTCGCCGTCTCTACCGATGAGGTGCGGCCTATCTACACCGGTACCCTCTTCGAGGTGGAGGAAAAGTGTCTGACCCTTGTCTCCGTGGACGGCTATCGCCTCGCGAGAAGGACAGAGGAGCTTGCCGACTCCAGACTTGAAAGCTGCACCTTCGTGGTGCCCGGCACCGCCTTGAGCGACGTGGAAAAAATCTGCTCCGATGAGGAGGGGGATGTTTCGATCTCTGTCGGCTCCCGGCATATCTCCTTTGAGATCGGCGACACTGTGGTGGTCTCCCGCCGGCTCGAGGGTGAATTTCTGAATTATCGCCGCTCGATCCCCGATACCTTCAAATACGAAATTAAGGTAGACCGCGCGGAGTTCATGGCCTCCATTGACCGTGTCTCTCTCATTGTCAGCGAGAAAAATTCCAGCCCCGTGCGCATGACCATGGGTGACGGCACCATTGACTGCCTCTGCGTGACCCCCATCGGCCGGGCGGAGGACGTCTGCACCTGCGAAGGCAATGGCGAGGGGCTGCTTATAGGCTTCAACGACCGGTATATGAAGGACGCCCTCAAAGCCGCCGGCAAGGACGAGCTCAAGCTCTGCATCAACTCCGCCGCCTCCCCATGCATCATCAAGGCCGCCGACGGCAGCGAGGACTTTACGTATATGGTTCTTCCGGTGCGGCTGCACGCGTGAATCGAGATGGATTCAGGCGTTTGAAGTGTGAAGTTTGGAGTTACTGAAAACGCCAAACTGAAAAAGAGGTTTTTATGGAACGTATTGAGATAACGACCGAGTTTATCAAACTCGACGCTCTGCTGAAATTTGCGGCGCTGGTCGGGACCGGGGGCGAGGCCAAGATGGTCATTGCCGACGGGCTTGTCGGCGTCAACGGAGAGACCTGCACCCAACGCGGCAGAAAGCTCTACCCCGGGGACAAGGTGGACTTTCAGGGCACGGTGCTGGAAATCGCAAAGGCATGATCGTTCGGCGCATTGCGTTAAACGGCTTTCGCAACTATGACTTTGAGACGGCGGAATTTGACGCCGGCACCAACGTCATCTGCGGTCCCAACGCTCAGGGCAAAACAAACCTCCTGGAAGCGGTGTACATGCTCGCCATGGGCAGGAGCTTTCGCACCCGCTTTGATAAGGAACTGGTAGGCTTTGATGCCGATGGGGCGGATATCCTCGCCGACGTCACGAGCCACGGGCGTGAGCAGACCGTGAACATCCGCCTGACCCCGGGCAGGCCCAAGCGCATTCTGGTCAATGCCGTCAGGAAAAACGCCGGGGAGCTTTCGGATACGGTCAACACCGTACTCTTCTGCCCGGATGACTTGAACCTCATCAAGGAGGGTGCGGCGGTGCGGCGGCGTCTCATGGACAATGCCATCTCTCAGATCCGGCCGCGCTATGCTGAAATCCTCTCCGACTTTAACCGCCTGTATGAGAACAAGACCCGCATCTTAAAGGATTGGCACGAAAAGCCCGCCCTGCTCGACACGCTGGATGATTTCTCCGACGGTATGGCCCGGGCCTCGGCCCAGCTCATCCGTTACCGCGCGGCCTTCGCGCTGCGCCTGAGCGAGGCGGCAGCCCCCATCCACCGGGATTTTTCCGACGGCCAGGAGGAGCTGCGGGTACAGTATAAGACCGTGAGCTCCGTGCGCGATCCCTTCGCCTCCGCCAAGGAAATCTACTACGATATCTGTGACCATCAGGAGCGGCACCGCCAGGCGGAGCTGGACAGTGCCCAGTGTCTGACCGGCGCGCACAAGGACGATCTGGAGATCGACATTAATGGGAAAAACGCCCGCGCCTTTGCCTCCCAGGGACAGACCCGGACGGCAGCACTGTCTCTCAAGCTTGCCGAGCGTGAAATATTTCTGAAGGAGACCGGCGAATACCCAATTCTCCTGCTCGATGACGTACTGTCGGAGCTCGATCAGCGACGGCAGGAGTTCGTCCTCAACCGCATCGGCGGCGGGCAGACGCTCATCACCTGCTGCGAGGATGAGGGAATCTCCAAACGCACCGGCGGGCGCGTCCTCTTTGTGGAGGGGGGCCGGATCCGGTGAGACAGCGGAAATTACCGTCCCGCAGGGGCCGATGCCCTCATCGGCCCGCAACAGTCGGTCCGGTATTTCGGGTCGATCAGGGGAGAAGGTGAATTGCCCTGAAAGGGCAAGAGAAGCTGGCCTGGGCCATCGACCTCTACGGCGCACAGCTGGATCATATATCGGACGGAAAGAGGAAAACAGCATGAGATACCTGCACCTCGGCAAGGGCAAAGTCGTGCGGGATGATGAAATCATCGGCATCTTTGATCTTGATATCACAAGCCAGTCCCGCCTCACGCGAAGCTTTCTCTCAGCCTGTGAAAAGGCCGGCGAGGTCGAAAACGCCGCAGAGGACATTCCCAAGTCCTTCGTGGTTTGTGAAGGCCGCGGACAGCGCAGCCTGATCCTCAGTCAGATGAACACCGCAACACTGTTGAAACGTTCTAACGAGCTGTAGGGGCCGACGCCCCCGGCGGTTCGCAATATCCAATTAGGAGAAGTTTATGTCAGACAATATTGAAAAAGTAACACAGGAATATGACGCCTCGCAGATCCAGGTGCTCGAGGGCCTGGAGGCGGTGCGCAAGCGGCCGGGCATGTACATCGGCTCGACGTCTTCCTCCGGCCTGCATCACCTGGTCTATGAGATCGTGGACAATTCCATCGACGAGGCCCTGGCCGGCTACTGCACCCATATTGAGGTTGTCATTGAGCCGGGCGATATCATCCGCGTCTCCGACAATGGCCGCGGCATCCCCGTGGATATTCAGGAGCAGACCGGAAAGCCCGCCCTGGAAGTGGTCTTTACCGTTCTGCACGCGGGCGGCAAGTTCGGCGGCGGGGGCTACAAGGTCTCCGGCGGTCTGCACGGTGTGGGCGCCTCGGTCGTCAACGCCCTCTCCGAGTGGCTGGAGGTCGAGGTCTGCAAGGACGGCAAGCGCCATGTCATGAAGTTCTCCCGCGGCGCCATCACCGAGCCCATGCGCGTCGTGGGCGAGACGGACAAGACCGGCACAACCGTCCGCTTTAAGCCAGACCCCGAGATGTTTGACGAGACAGTGTACGACTATGACACCCTGCGCCGCCGCATGCGTGAGCAGGCCTTCCTGAACGCCGGCCTTGCCATCACCATTGAGGATCAGCGCCCGGGTCAGGAGCAGAGTCAGCGCTTCCGCTACGAGGGCGGCATCCGGGAGTTCGTGCGCTATTTAAACCGTCACAAGACCCCGATTCACGAGGATGTGATCTATATCTCCGGCGAAAAGGGCGACGCTGTGGCTGAGATCGCCCTGCAGTATAACGATGATTTCAAGGATACGCTGGTCTCCTTTGCCAACGACATCCATACCCCCGAGGGCGGCATGCACGAGACGGGCTTCAAAACAGCCCTGACACGCGTTATCAACGCCTACGGCCAAAAAAACAACATCATCAAGGGCGACGACAAGGTCTCCGGCGACGATGTGCGCGAGGGTATTTCTGCCGTCATCTCCGTCAAGCTCCCCGAGGCGCAGTTTGAGGGTCAGACCAAGCAGAAGCTCGGCAACGCCTATATCCGCACACTGGTTGATTCGCTTGTAAACGATCAGCTCACCACCTATTTTGAGGAGCATCCCCAGGTCGCCAAGGCCATCCTGGATAAGGCACTCATGGCAAACCGCGCCCGCGAGGCCGCGCGCAAGGCCCGTGATTCCGTGAGGAGGAAGACGGGGCTGGAATCCGGTCAGATGCCGGACAAGCTCCAGGACTGCAATGAGCGCGATCCCAGCCTCTGCGAAATCTACATCGTCGAGGGTGACAGCGCCGCAGGCTCCGCCATCCAGGGCAGGGATTCAAGATTCCAGGCCATCCTCGCCATGTGGGGCAAGATGCTCAATGTGGAGAAGGCCCGGGCCGACAAGATCTACGGCAACGACAAGCTCTATCCCCTCATCGTCTTCAATATTGAGAAGCTCCGCTACCACAAAATCATCATCATGGCCGATGCTGACGTGGACGGCAGCCATATCCGCACCCTGCTTCTGACCTTCTTCTTCCGCTACATGCGCCCGCTCATCGAGCGCGGTTACGTCTACTCCGCCGTGCCGCCGCTCTATAAGCTCACCCGCGGCAAGACCCAGAAGGTCGCCTACTCCGATGAGGAGCGCGACAAGATCTCGGCAGAACTGCGCAGCGACAACCAGAACGCGAAGGTGGATATCTCCCGCTTCAAAGGTCTCGGCGAGATGGACCCTCACGAGCTCTGGGAGACAACCATGGACCCGGAGACAAGAACGCTCCGCCGCATCACCCTCAACGACGCCATCGAGGCCGACCAGGTCTTCACCATTCTGATGGGCGAGGACGTGGAGCCGCGCCGCGAGTGGATCGAGCAGAACGCGAAATATGTCGTGAATCTGGACATCTGATATGCCTTTGCCTCCCCCGGCCGCGCAGCGGCGTTTGGGGGAAGGGGACCGCTTCATCGGTGGAAGGGGTTTGTGCGAAGACGGACACCCCTTCAGTCATGGCCTCGCGGGAGATCGGCCATGACAGCTCCCCTGGAGGGGGAGCCTATAAGGAGGAATAATTACATTGGCACATAAACGAGACTACAAGCCTGAGGACATTGCGTTCCCGAATCAGGCCATTACCGAATCCGAGCTGGTCAGCGAGATGCAGACCAGCTATATCGACTACGCCATGTCGGTCATCGTCGGGCGCGCCCTGCCGGACGTGCGCGACGGTTTAAAGCCTGTACACCGGCGCATCCTCTACACCCTGTATGAGGACGGCCTGACCGCCGACAAGCCCTTCAAGAAGTCCGCCACCTGCGTGGGCGACGTGCTGGGCCGTTACCATCCCCACGGCGACGCTTCCGTCTATGACGCCATGGTGAGACTGGCACAGAGCTTTTCCATGCGCTATATGCTCATCGACGGCCACGGCAACTTCGGCTCTGTGGACGGCGACCCCCCTGCCGCCTACCGCTATACCGAGGCGCGCATGTCGAAAATCTCCAACGAAATGCTGCGGGATATCGACAAGGAGACCGTGGACTGGGACCCCAACTTTGACGAGACGCGCAAGGAGCCCCGGGTCCTGCCCTCCAAGTTCCCGAATCTGCTGGTCAACGGCTCCTCCGGCATCGCCGTCGGCATGGCCACCAACATCCCGCCCCACAATCTCACCGAGGTTATCAACGCCTGTGTCTGTGTGCTGGACAATCCTGAGGCCACGCTCTCTGACCTCATGCAGCACATCACAGGTCCGGACTTCCCCACGAGGGGCATCATCATGGGCCGCAGCGGCATCCGCCAGGCCTACCTCACCGGCCGAGGCAAGATCATCGTGCGCGCCCGCGCAGAGTTTGAGGAGTTCGGCCAGGGCCGCACCCGCATCATCGTGACGGAGCTGCCCTATCAGGTAAACAAGCGCCAGCTCATCAAGAACATCGCCGACCAGGTACACGACAAGCGCCTGGAGGGGATCTCCGACCTGCGCGACGAGACCGACCGCAACGGCATGCGCATGGTCATCGAGCTGAAAAGAGACGCCAATCCCCAGGTGGTCCTGAACCGTCTCTTCGCCCAGACTGCCATGCAGTCGAGCTTTTCGATCAACATGCTGGCCCTGGTCAACAACCAGACCCAGCCGCGCATCCTCTCCCTGCGGCACATCCTGGATGAGTACCTCGCCTTCCAGGAGGAGATCATCGTGCGCCGCACGAAGTTTGACCTCAAGAAAGCCCTCGAGCGCGCCCACCTGCTGGAAGGGCTGCTCATCGCCCAGGACAATATCGACGAGGTCATCCACATCATCCGCACAAGCTATGATAACGCCAAGGCCCGCCTCATGGAGCGCTTCAATCTCGATGATGTGCAGGCCCAGGCCATCTGCGACATGCGCCTGATCGCCCTGCAGGGCCTCAACCGCGAGAAGCTCGAAAACGAATACAAGGAGCTCGAGGAGCGCATCGCCTATTACCGCGAGCTGCTGGCCGATCCCGAGAAGGTCAAGGCTGTTTTGAAGGATGAGCTTCTTGCCCTGCGCGACAAGTACGGGGATGAGCGCCACACCGAGATCCAGGACGTGGCGGACGAGATCGACATTGAGGATCTCATTGAGGAGGAGCAGTGCGTCTATACCCTGACCCACGGCGGCTATATCAAGCGCACCCCGGTCAGCGAGTATCGGGCCCAGGGCCGCGGCGGCCGCGGCATCCGCGCCATGGCCACCAAGGACGAGGATTATGTGGAGACCGTCTTCACCGCCTCGACCCATGACTATATCCTCTTCTTTACCTCCAAGGGCCGGGTCTTCATCAAGAAGGGCTACCAGATCCCGGAGGCGGGCAGAAGCGCCAGGGGCACCAATATCGTGAACATCATCCCCGTGGAGAACGGGGACGAGCCGGAAAAGGTCAGCGCCATGATCCGTGGGCGCGGCATGGAGGAGGAGAGCTATCTCTTCTTCGTGACAAGAAACGGCACTGTCAAGCGCATCGAGCAGACGGCGCTTCGCAACATCCGTTCCAACGGTATCCGTGCCATCACCCTCGACGAGGGGGACGAGCTCATTTCCGTCCTCTCCACGACGGGGAACGAGGATATCTTTATCGCGACAAGAAACGGCATGTCCGTCTGCTTCAACGAAACCGAAGTGCGCGCCATGGGCCGCATGGCCGTCGGTGTGCGCGGCATCCGCCTCAGAGAGGGCGATTTCGTCATCGGCGCCGGGGCCTCCGGACAGGGGGGTGAGGTGCTCACCGTTACCGAAAAGGGCTACGGCAAGCGCACCGCTCTCAGCGAGTACGCGGTCAAGGGCCGCGGCGGTATCGGCGTAAAGAACTATAACTGCACCGGCAAGACCGGCCTCATCGCCGATGTGAAGCTTGTTACCGGGGACGAGGACCTGCTGATCATCACGGACGACGGCACCATCATTCGCATGGCGGTCGACCGGGTAAGCCTCCTGTCTCGCTCCACTCAGGGCGTGCGCCTTATGCGCCTTGTGGAAACCAGCCGCGTCATTTCGATCGAATGCACCGAGAAGGCGGCTGAGGACACGGCGGAGGACGGGACGGAAGACGACGCCGGAAACGGAGAAGAAACGTAAAAGAGTGTAAAGTTTGGAGTGAGAGTTAAAGTGTGCCTTCGGCACATGGTTTAATCAACCTATAACTCCACACTCCAGACTCCTGACTGAATCAAGGGGAGGTGCGCTTCCATGAACAACAAGCAAAGCAGCAAGGGCTCCGGCACGGTGACCCTTGTAATCATCGCGGTGACGGTCCTGCTCTATCTGTTCTCATCGGATCTCGATTCGGAGAATCTGCCTGTCGTCATTGCCTCTGTGCTCATCGTCGCGTTCACCATGGTCATCGTCACTTTTATCTCGAAGATAAAGGGAAACAAGGGCGGCGACAAAAAACAGACAGCCGTACCGCTCAACCGCCCCTTCCCCCAGCCCACGGCAGGGAAGATGCAGCATGCCTCCGTCCTCAAGCACAGGGACGAAGCGGAGGAGGTTATAACCTGCGGACATAAGAGCGGGAAGGAAAAGTACCTCGAACAGGTGGAGGGCTTTTATAAAAACGGCCTCATCGACCGAGACGAGTACAAGATCCTCAGGGCAAAGTACGAAAAGCTCGAGATCCCGGAGGATTACCATTGAAAACAGTCGAAATCTATACCGACGGCGCGTGCAGCGGCAACCCCGGGCCCGGCGGCTGGGGGGCGATTCTGCGTTATAAGGGCGTAGAAAAGGAAATCTCCGGCGGCGAGGCCATGACCACCAATAACCGCATGGAGCTGACCGCTGTCATTCAGGCGCTGCTGCACCTCAGGGAGAAGTGCGTGGTGGAGCTCTGGTCCGACTCCAAATACGTCATCGACGCGCTGGAAAAGGGCTGGGCCTGGGGCTGGCGTAAGAAGGGCTGGATCAGGTCCGACAAAAAGCCGGCTCTCAATCCCGACCTCTGGGAAATGCTGCTGGATCTTACAAGCCAGCACGAGATGCACTACCATTGGGTCAAGGGCCACGCGGACAATGAATACAACAATCGCTGCGACGCGCTGGCCGTCGCGGAGCGGGAAAAATACGCGTGAGCCTTTTCCCTCCCTTTGAAAAAAAGGAGGGAGACCGCTTGCGGTGGTGGGATCGATCAGATTTGCACATTGTTCGATGAAAGCGTGTGCAGGACAGTCGATCCCTCAGTCAGCTCTGCTGGCAGCAAGCCCGGTTCGTCGTGCGCTTCCCGCGCGTCGCCAGGCTCCCTTTCACAAAGGGAGCCTATAAGGAAGATGATTTTATGACAAACAAACCCATCAATTACAAAGCCCCGCCCCTTCAGATCTTCGCCCGCTACATCGGGCGGCACAAGAGGCTTTTTGCGTTGGATATGGCCTGCTCGGTGGCGGTTGCGCTGGTGGATCTCATCTTCCCCTATGTCTCACGGAAAAGCATGTACACGCTTCTGCCCGAAAAGCAGTATAAGGCCTTTTTCGCGGTCATGCTGCTGATGGCGGGGGCATATGTTATCAAGGCGGCGCTCAATTATCTGATCGTGGTTTATGGCCACCGCATGGGCGTACTCACCGAGTCCGACATGCGCCGCGACCTCTTCGAGCATATGCAGAACCTGAGCTTCTCCTACTACGACAGGCACCGCACCGGCGTTCTCATGAGCCATATCACCTCCGACCTTTTCGACGTGACGGAGCTTGCCCATCACGGGCCGGAGAATCTGCTGATCTGCGCGCTCACCTTTTTCGGCTCCATGCTCGTCATGCTCACCATCAGCTGGCGGCTCGCCCTTGCGCTCTTTCTGGTGCTGGCGGTGAGCGTCTGGTTCACCCTGAACCAGCGGATGCGCATGCGCAGAGCCAATATCGAGGTCAAGCGCAAGACCGGGGAAATCTACGCCGCCATCGAATCCAGCATTTCCGGCATCCGCACTGCCAAGGCCTTTGCCAATGAGGAGAAAGAGAGCGAGAAGTTTGATGCCGCAAACGCCCTCTACCGGGGCGCGAAGGTGGAGTACTACCGCGCGATGGCGGGCTTTCAAAGCGGCATGGAGTTTTCCTCCGGCATTGCCCAGGTGGCGGTCATCGCCGTGGGCGGCCTTCTCATCATGGGCGGGGAGCTCAGCTATGTGGACCTGATCACGTTTTCGCTCTACATTACGACCTTCGTCAATCCCATACGCCGCCTGTCCCAGTTCTCCGAGACCTATATGCAGGGCATGGCGGGCTTTTCCCGCTTTCTCGAGGTCATGAACACCGAGCCCGCCGTCACCGACGCGCCCGATGCGAAAACGCTCGGTGAGGTCTCGGGCGAGGTCGAGTACCGGGACGTGAGCTTTTCCTATCAGAACGGCCTGCCGGTACTGCGCCATGTGAACCTGCACGTCAGGCCCGGCGAGTGCCTGGCCCTGGTCGGGCCCTCCGGCGGCGGCAAGACCACCATCTCCAACCTGCTCCCCCGCTTCTATGACGTGACGGACGGCGCAGTGCTGGTGGACGGGCAGGACGTGCGCAGTGTTACACAGGCGAGCCTTCGCCGCAACATCGGCGTCATCCAGCAGGAGGTCTTCATGTTCGCCGGCACCGTGCGCGAGAACATCCGCTACGGCCGCCCGGACGCCAGCGACACGGAGATCGTGGAGGCCGCGGTGCGCGCGGAGATCCACGACGAGATCATGCAGATGCCGGACGGCTACGACAGCTATATCGGCGAGCGGGGCATTATGCTCTCCGGCGGACAGAAACAGCGCATTTCCATTGCCCGCGTCTTTCTCAAAAACCCGAAGATCCTGGTGCTGGATGAGGCGACCTCCGCCCTTGACACCGTTACCGAGCAGCGCATCCAGGCGTCGCTTGATGAGCTCAGCCGGGGCCGCACCACCATCGTCATCGCCCACCGCCTCTCCACGGTCAAGCATGCCGATTGCATCGCCGTTGTGGAGGATGAACATATCGTCGAACAGGGCAGCCATGACGAGCTCATGGCGAAAGACGGCGTCTACGCCGCGCTATGCCGCGCGCAGGCGCTGTAATATCCGCATAGTATAGTGCAAAACACAATATCAAGGTAAACTATGGAACAACTCATCAATCAAATACTCACCCACAAGGAAGCTGCCGCCCTCCCCTCCCTGCTGGAGAGCGGAGGGCTTCCCGCACTCATTTCCGGCCTCTCTCCGGTGCACCGGGCCAATTTGGCGGCGGCGCTGTACATTCAGCTCCGCATGCCGCTCTTTGTCCTCTGCCCGGACGATACCGCCGCCGAGAGCTTTGCGCGGGATCTCGCCGCCATGACCGGGAAGGAGATCACCGTTCTCGGGATGCGCGACTATGTCTTCTATCCTGCCGAGGCTGTCTCCCGGCCCGCCGAGCAAAAGCGTATTGCCGCTTTGTATAAGCTCGCCGCAGGGGAGAGCGAGATCACCGTCGCCTCCGTCTCCGGCCTCATGCAGCGCACGTTTCCGCCGGATCTCCTAAAGCGCGCGGCGTATGAAATTCGGGACGGCGCCGCCTGTCCACCCGAGGAGGCGGAGGAGGCGCTGCTGCGCTGCGGCTATACCCGCTGCGAGCAGGTGGAGGGCCCCGGCCAGTTCGCCCGGCGCGGCGGCATCCTGGACTTCTTCTCCCCTGCTGACGCGGAGCCCGTGCGCATCGAGTTCTGGGGAGACGACATCGACTCCATGGCGCACTTTGACGTGCAGAGCCAGCGGCGCGGCGATCCTCTCAATTTCTGCCGTATCCTCCCGGCGCTGGAGGCCCTGCCCTCCCTCTCGCCCGGCGGTGCGGGCGCGGTGGCGCGGGAGATCGGGCGTTTTGGCGACACCTATATCAAGCGCCGCAAGGGCGAAAACGCCCAGGCCCTGGCCGCCACCCTGCGCGCCGACGCGGAAAAGCTCGCCGAGGGCCTCACCCTCCCGGATGCGGATCGGTATCTGCCGATCCTGTATGAAGAGGCCAGCGGCTTTGACTATATCCCTGAAAACGCCCTGCTCTTTCTCGACCAGCCGGGACGCTGCAGCGAGCGGGCAAGGGCATTTGAAAAGCAGCTTGCGGAGGATGTGGCAGAGCTGCAAAAACGCGGCATGATGGCCATGAGCGCCGACGGCTTTCGTCTGAGTGCCGAGAAGCTTTTCAAGCTTCTGCCGGAGTTTCCCCTCTACATGGCGGACGCCTTCACCGTAGGGCGGGGGCCGGTGCAGCCGAAGACCCTCACCAGCATCGCTGCCAAGCAGCTCCCGAGCTATGCCGGCTCTGCCGCGGCCGCAGCGGAGGATGTGGCGGCCTACCTCAAACAGAATTACCGGGTCGTGGTCCTTGCCGGGGACGAACGGCGCGCCAAAACTCTGCAGGAGTTTTTCCACGACAAGGGCATCGACGCCCTCATCGACCCGACCCTCAAGCGCCTGCCGACGGACGGGCAGTGCCGCATCGCCGTGGGCGCAGTGTCCGCGGGTTATGAGTACCCGGCCATCCGCCTCACGGTCCTGACCGACGCCCAGCTTGTCCGCTCCCGCGGAAAGACCGCGAAGGCGGGCAAAAAGCTGCCTCCCAACCGCCAGCGCATCGAGTCCTATTCCGACCTCTCGCCGGGCGATTTCGTGGTGCATGAAAACCATGGCATCGGCAAATTCGCGGGCATCGTGCGCATGCAGGTGGACGGCTTCGACAAGGATTATATCAAGCTCGACTATGCGGGGGGCGACACCCTCTATGTCCCTGCCACGCAGCTTGACATGGTGACCAAGTATACTGGTGCGGGCGAGGAAAAGCCTGTGCGCCTGAGTAAAATGGGAGGAGCCGAGTGGGCCAGGACCCGCAGCCGCGCCAAGGCCTCAGCCAAGGACATGGCAAAGCGCCTCATCCAGCTCTACGCCCAGCGCCAGCGTCTGCCGGGCCACGCCTTCGCCCCGGACAGCGAGTGGCAGCGGGAGTTTGAGGAGAACTTCGGCTATACCGAGACGGACGATCAGCTGAGGTGCGTCAGTGAAATCAAGGCGGATATGGAGTCCTCCGTGCCCATGGATAGGCTTCTGTGCGGGGACGTGGGCTTCGGCAAGACCGAGGTGGCCCTGCGCGCCGTGATGAAGTGCGTGCTCGACGGCAAGCAGGCCGCAATCCTCGTGCCCACCACGGTGCTGGCCCAGCAGCATTACCAGACCGCTCTGCAGCGCTTTTTCGGCTTCCCGGTGCAGATCGGAGTGCTGAGCCGCCTTGGCGCCGGAGCGGGCAACACCAAGACCCTCCGGGATCTGGAGAGCGGGAAGCTCGACCTTGTGATCGGTACGCACCGCCTTCTCGGCAAGGATGTGAAATTCAAAAACCTCGGCCTTCTCGTGGTGGATGAGGAGCAGCGTTTCGGCGTCACCCACAAGGAGCATATCAAGGAGCTCTCGAAGGGCGTGGACGTACTGACCCTCACGGCAACGCCCATCCCCCGCACACTCAATATGGCCATGTCCGGCATCCGCGACATGTCGAATATCGAGGAGCCGCCGGAGGACCGCCTGCCGGTGCAGACCTTCGTGCTGGAGCATGACTGGGGCATCGTGGCCGACGCCATCCGGCGCGAGATCCAGCGCGGCGGGCAGGTCTATTACCTGCATAACCGCGTCGACGACATCGACCGCACCGCCGTCCGCCTGCGCGAGCTTCTGGAGGACGTGACGGTCGCCGTGGCCCACGGGCAGATGGAAAAGAACATGCTGGCTTCGGTGATGGACTCTGTTGTGAGCGGCGAGACTCAGGTTCTGGTGTGCACCACCATTATCGAGACGGGCATCGACATCCCGAACGTCAACACCCTCATCATTGAGGACGCGGATAAGCTGGGCCTTGCGCAGCTCCATCAGATCCGGGGCCGTGTGGGCCGTTCCACCAGACGTGCCAGCGCCTATCTCACCTTCCGGCGGGACAAGGTGCTCACCGAGATCGCCGAGAAACGCCTCAACGCCATCCGGGACTTCGCGGCCTTCGGCTCCGGCATGAAAATCGCCATGCGCGATCTGGAGATCCGCGGCGCGGGCAGCCTGCTCGGCGCCGAACAGTCGGGCCACATGGTGGACGTGGGTTACGACATGTATATGAAGCTCTTGAATGAGGCCGTGCTGGAAGCGCGCGGCATCGAGGTGCCGCAGCGGGCCGAATGCTCGGCAGACCTCGCCGTGGCGGCGAACATCCCCGAGCGCTATATCGAATCAGCCGAGCAGCGCATGGACATCTATCGGCGTATCGCCCTCATCCGCACCGAGGCGGAGGCGGACGACCTGACCGATGAGCTCATCGACCGCTTCGGCGAGACGCCGCCGGGGGTCAACGCCCTCATTCACGTGGCGCTCCTGCGCGGCGAGGCGGGCAAGGCCGGCATCACGGACATTGCCCAGAAGGCCGGGACGCTCCGCTTCACAGTGGCGGATTTCAATATGGAAAAGGTCTCCACCCTCTATGCAAGGCCCGAATACAAAAACCGCCTGCGGGTCGAGGCGGGCTCCAAGCCCTGCCTCAGCGTCAAGATCCAGAACAAAAACCGTGTCATCGACGAGGCGAGAAAATTTGTCGCGGACTGGCAGGCACTTTAAAAGTTCACAAAAGCGTGTTATAGTAGCAAACGTACATTTCCATAACCAAGGAGAGACGTCACAATGAAAAAACTGATCTTCGGCCTGGTGGCCGTGATGGTCCTGTTCGGGGCCGCGATTACCTTCAACCACACCGGCAATACCCTGACGGCGCCTGCCGTCGCTGCATCGCCCGAAGCTGCGGCCGTCACGCCGGACGCCACCCCCGCACCCGCTGCAACGCCTGAGGTTCACAGCCTGGACTATGAGGCGATCCGTGCCCTCTACCCCGCCGATACCGCCGCCATCACCCTCGAGGATGAGGTGATGGACTGGGACCTCTATGCCGACTGGCTGCGCACCAACGGCCTGCAGTATGAAGAGTACTTCCGGCAGATGGCCGCCTATTACGGCGTGGCCGCGGACTGGACCGGCTCCATCGGGGACGGCACCGGCGCCAACTATGCCAAGGGCCTGCTGAACGAGACCAACGATACTCTGTCAAGCTTTATGGCAATCAAGGCCCTTGCAAAGGAAAAGGGCATCAGCCTGGATGAAGAGGCACTCAAGAACCTCGAGCCCGAGGCCATGGCCCACCAGATCCTAGGCGAGAACGCCACGGTCGAGCAGCTTGCCCAGGAGCTGGAGAACACCAGCCACCTGAGCGTCAGGGCTTTCCAGTTCTACAGCGAGGCCCTGGATCTCTACACTCTGCTGGCCCAGGAACTCTACGGCGCCCAGGGCGAGAAGCTGCCGGAGGCGGACGTCGTCAAGGCTCTGGAGGATCAGGGCTATATCTCCGCTCACCACATCCTCTTCATGACTATTGACCCCATGACCGGCAAAAACCTGGAGCAGGACGAGATTGCGGCCAAGCTGCAGCAGGCAAACGACCTTGTCAAGGAGCTGCGCGCCATCGAGGATCATGACGAGCTGCTCAAGCGCTTCAAAGAACTCAAGGAGCAGTACTGTGAGGATACAGGCAAGCAGGCCTATCCCGACGGCTACACCTTCACGCCCGGCACCATGGTCCCCGTCTTTGAGGAAACCGTCAACGCCCTGAAGGATTACGAGGTTTCCGACACCGTGCAGTCCGATTACGGCTTCCACATCATCATGCGCCTGCCGCTGGGCGGGGACAGCCTCCTCTTCAGCCCGCAGGGTACGCCCCAGACTGCCCGCGTCACCGTCGCGCAGGAGAAGATCACCCACGATCTGGACGAGTACTTTGCCGCCCATCCCCCCGTGTATGCCGATGGTCTGGAGGATCTGGACCTCACGCAGTATATTGTGAAGTAAAGAAAGTGAGCCGCCCCGAACGGGGCGGCTCATGCTTTTCAATTACGCGGCTTCGGCCGCGGTCTTTTTTGATTTGCCGACCAGGCGGCTCAGCACAATGCTCAGCTCATACAGCGCCAGCATCGGCACGGCGACCATGATCTGCGAGACAATGTCCGGCGGGGTGATGATGGCGGCCAGCACAAAGATGATGACGACCATAACCTTGCGGCCTCTGGCCAGCCATTCCGCCTTTACGATGCCGAGCCCCGTCAGCAGTACGGTGACTACCGGCAGCTCAAACACCAGGCCGAAGATCACAAACACCGTCAGCAAAAAGCTGATATAGGACTGGATGCTGATGGAGGCGGACACGTCCACCTCCCCGGTAAACTGGATCAAAAAGCGCAGCATGAAGGGCAGGCTGATAAAATAGGCAAAGGCCACACCCAGCAGGAAGCACAGCGCCCCCGCAATAAGCGCCCCGGAAATATATGTGCGCTCCTTGCCGCTCAGCCCAGGGCTGCAGAAGGCGTAGACCTGGTAGGCCAGCACAGGAAAGCACACCACAACCGCGCCCACCAGCGCCACGTTCATATACACGAGGAACAGCTCCTGCGGCGCGATGTAGACATAGACGTAGTCAAAGCGCTTGCCCATGTCGGTGAGCAGGGTCACGATGCGCGGCGCAAAGCTCAGGCACAGGGCGAAGACCGCCAGCAGCAGCAGCACGCACACGAGGATGCGGTTTCTGAGCTCCCGCAGGTGGCCGGACAGACTCATGCTCCCATCGGGATTGGGCGCCTCTTTAGCTTTGTTTTTCATCGCCGGCCTCGGCCTTCTTTCCGGTCTCGGCCGTCTGGCTCTTTCCGGCCTTCGGCGCCTGCGGCGCATCGCCGGCTTCAGCTGCCTCATCCATGCCGTCCTTGAAGCTCTTTACGCTCTTGCCGAACATTTTGGTGAGCTTGGGGATCTGGGTGGGCCCAAAAATAATGATGACAACAATCAGGATGATGATAAGCTCCTGCGTCCCGATTCTCATGCGGATTCTCCTCCTTTATCTTCTGTTGCCTCCGCGTTCACTGCGGGGGCGGTCATATCTGCGTTTTGCGCTTCGGGAGCGGCGGCTTCCTCTGCCGGGGCCTCCGGCGTCTTCTCCGTTTCGGCCTGCTTCTCCAGCGGCCTGGCTTTGCCGATGTTCCTGAGGTCCTTTTCCACCGCGTTCAGATCACCCTTGAGACCCTTGGAGATATCGTCCAGCGGCTCCATCGCCTCGCGCAGAGGCTTCTGCGCCTCCTCCAACGGGTCGATGACGCTCTCCCGGATCTCCTTGGTTACATCCGAAGAGGCCTTGCGAAATACCCGCAGGGCGGAACCGAATTTGCGCGCATACTGCGGCAGCTTGTCCGGGCCGATCACCAGCAGGGCCACAATGAATATGACCACCAGCTCCATGGCGCCGATCTTCATGCAGGACCCTCCTTTCCGACAGAAGGGACAAGGCCCTTCCGGTCATATCAACGAGATGATAATAGCACAAAAGCATAATACCATGTTTGCGCCGCACCTGTCAATAATGACTCTGTGATGGCGAAACGCCTTTTGGTGTTCCGCCGAGCCGCTTTGCGGCGCAGCGCAGCAGGAAGGCTGCGGCACTGTATATTCATTATAATGCTCGTCCGGCAAAGCGCCGGACAAGCCTGCCGGGGCGCATCTTCGGACAAGTCCGTACAGCCTGTGGGGCAATCGAAAAATCCAGGAAAATAATCAAATCTGCTCTTGCATCCCGGCATTATTTGTAGTACGATGCAAGAGCATACAGGAACCATCGGAGGATAAGGAAATGATTTTTGAACAAGTAAGAGACGCCCTTGCACAGCAGTTTGAAGTTGAGCCCGATTCCATCACCATGGATACCAACCTCATTGATGATCTCGGCGCCGACTCCCTGGATGTGGTCGAGCTGATCATGTCCCTTGAGGACAGCTTCGGGATCTCCATCAGCGATGAGGATGCAGCCCAGCTCTATACTGTGGGCAAGATCGTCGATTATCTGGAGAAGCTCCAGTAAAAAGCAGAACAAAAAACACGCCGCTTCGTGCGGCGTGTTTTTTGCGCTCTGGCAAACGCATAAAACAGGCGTCAGCCGTAGGTGTGCAGCCCATGCATGAAGGTGTTGACCCCGGCGAAGGTGAAGAAGACCACCGGCACCGCGATCACGAGATACCAGGCCAGGAAAGTCCGCCCGTCCTTGCCGCGGTTTCTCAGGTGCAGGTGCAGGTACACCGCGTAGATGATCCAGGTGATCAGTGCCCAGACCTCCTTGGGGTCCCAGGTCCAGAAAGCGGACCAGGCCTGCTCGGCCCAGATGGCGCCGGAGAGGAGCACCACCGTCAGAAACAGAAAACCGAAGGCCACCATGCGGTAGCTGAGATAGTCCATCTGCCGCAGGGCCTTGCTGTCCGCGTTCCCCTTTTTGACCGTCAGCAGATAGCGCAGGGCAATGCTGCCGGCGATAACGAAGGCGGCGTAGCTTAAAACCGCTGAGCCGATGTGCACGCCGAACCAGGCGCTGCGCAGCGCCGGCATCAGATCCTTGATCTCCATGGGCTGCAGGGCGGCATAGGTCATCACCAGCAGCGTCGCCGGCATGGCCACGGCCGAGAGCCAGTCGGCCTTGAGCTTTCCGCGCATCACGATCAGCATCAGCGCCACGCCCCAGGCAAAGGCGTTGGCAAATTCAAACTGGTTGGAAAGCGGCAGGCGCTTTGCGACGATGCCGCGCCAGACGATGAAGGCCGAATGCAGGGCGAAGGCCGCGACAAAAACGTACCACGCCGCCCTCAAAAGCTTCTCTTTTTTGAAGGCTGTCCCCGTAAACTCCAGAATGACCGCCAGCGCATATACCGCAAAGGCCGCGAAAAACAATGCTCTCATCCTGATCTCCTCTCTCTTTCAATCCGTCCGCCGAGCGGACACAATGACTTCAAACTTCACATGAGACTTCGTACTCCCTCAGCTCCTCGCCAAGCTCGATGCGCATACGCTCGGGCTTGGGGCCGAGGACCGCGTAGCCCACTTCATCGGTCTTGACCAGCACCGGCTCATGGAAGAAGGTAATGAAGAGGCCCGCGATCATCAGCGTGAAGGAGGCCACCAGCAGCCCGTTCAGTAGACGGGAGACATGCTTGACGCGGATGCCGGGGTACTCCACCGGGTCGTTGAAGCGAAAGCGCAGGCCCATGACCGTGAGTTCATCCCCCGGCTCCGCCAGCACGGGGGTGAAGACACCGTCGGAGAAGGTCTCCACCTGATAGATGGGATGGGGATAACGCCCCTCGGTGATGGTAATGAGCGTGACCTCCCCGTCGGGGCTGCGGATAAAATCGGGGTAGAGGGTGTCATAGAGGATGCCGCTCGCCCCGTCGGCGGAGAGATAGGATTGACCGGTCAGGAGAAAACCGTCGCTGCCGCCGGTCTCCAGGTCGGTGACCGTGACGGAGCCCGCCGTGCCGAAGGTCTGCTGAAAGAGCTTCCAGGGGCCGAAGGAGAAGGGGTGGTTTACCTTGAGCTCGGCCACCTCGCTGCGCTGCCCGCTGGGAAGCGTGATCTGCACATGGCTCGTGTAGTCGAGGCGGCCCGTGTCGTCGGCAATGCGAAAGTCATGCACGCGGATCTCGGTCCCGTCCTCCATGAAAACGGACTGCCCAGGCATGCACTCCCGGTCCACGACCTTCGGGGTGTAGAGGGCCAGTGCGCCGAAGATCACCGTCAGCAGGATGGACAGGTGCGTGAGAAAGCTGCCGTAGCGCCCGAAGCTGTTTTTGTGCCATACGGCTGCGCCTTCGTGCTCCTCGCGCCTGCAGTGAAGCTGCGTGAGATAATCCCGCAGCTTCTCCGCGCCTGCGGGGGTAAGCCGCACCGTATCGGGCGTCTTGGCGGCGCGCGCCGTCTCGCCCTTTGCCGCCCAGACAACGCTTCGGATGCGGACCAGGGAGCAGAGACTCAGGTTCAGGCACAGCAGCACCAGCAGCAGGATAAAGTACCGGCTCTCAAAAACGCGGTTTAAGCCCAGCAGCAGGATAATGCCGTGGAAGGAGCGGTAGGTCTGCGCGTACCAGGCGATCTCCCGGCCCTGGGGGATCACCGTCCCCGCCACGGAGCACAGGCCGATCAGCCCGAGCAGCAGCAGGCCGAAGCGCATGGAGCGCAGGAAATTCAATACTTTTTTCATAGGCAGGACCCCTTATAGAAAACGGCCCGCCCCTTCGGGCGGGCCGTTTGTTCTGGCATATGGGTTTAGCGGGTCAGGGCGAACATCATCTGCGTAGCCTCGGCGCAGAGCTCGTCCGCCTTGTCGAGGCACTGGTTGGTCAGGCTCGGGTTATGCACGCCCTCGGCGTTCTCAACGAACACGAAGTCCCAGTAGAACTGCGCGTCACGCGCGAGGGAACGGATGGGATCAAGCTGCTCGTCGGTGTACTTCCCGCTCGCCACGGCCTGGGCCAGAAGCTCGGTCAGGTACTCGAGGCGGTAGCCCACGGTATAGGTGCGCGTCTCGATCTTCTGCTGCGCGGCCCGGACCTCGCTCACGAGGTCAAAGTGGCAGGCAGAGCAGGTGTTCTGAATCAGCTCGGGGTTATCCAGGGGGCTGATGAGGTTGTGGCTGTGGTAGGCGGTGCCGTCGGCGTTCACCTCGTTCGGCATATGGCAGTCGGCGCAGGTGAAGTCGTTGGCGTGGGGGCTGCCGGCGCCCAGGAAGGTCTCAAACTCGGGGTGCTGCACCTTGATCTGCTTGACGCCGGTGCGGGGGTTGGTCCAGTCGGCAAAGGGCGCGCCGTCGTTGAAGTAGGCCAGCATCGTCTCGGGGGCCATGGACGCAAGGCTGTTGTGGGCGATGGTGGTCGCCTTGGTGTCGGGGGCAAAGTAATACTCATTGTGGCACTGACCGCAGGCGAGGTTCGCCGGTGCGATCTTGTCAAAGTCGTCGCCCACCGCGTCGATCCAGTAGGTGTGGGTGATGGTGATGTCGCCGGGGGTGTTGGCATGGCAGGAGTAGCAGCTGATGCCCTCGGTGATCTGGGCCTGCACCTCGGTCCAGTCCTTCTGGTAGGCGCTGACGCCCTCCTCATTGACCATATTGGTGAAATCGGGGGTCTTGCAGGTCCAGCAGTTGGCCAGGGGGTGCGGACGGCCGGTGGCCTCGATATCCTGCACGTCGTAGTAGTGGCCGCGGGCCGCCTTGTAGTCCTTGGCGAAGCCGTAGCCCTCATACAGGCCGCGCAGCATCGGGTAGAGCTCGAGATAATCCTCGGCCTCACTGCTCTCCTTGGTCATGCACCAGCTGTTGTACTGGTCGGGGTACTGGTCCTTCCAGTCCACCGCGTGCAGAACGGTAACGCCGGACATGGTCTGCACCTTGTGGGCCGCAGGCCTGGCCTCGACCTTGGGGGCCTCCATGCCGAAGGCGGCGCTGTCGATGCCGCCGCTCTGCAGGGCCAGGGCGACTGCCTGCCGGATAGCGTCGGAGGTGACGGTGGCGCCGGAGACGGCGTCGAGCGCGAGGGTCTGCTTTTCCACGATCTGACCGGGGATCTGGTCGACGGCCATGGTGCCGATGCCCTCGGTCTCGCTGTGCTCGGTCACGGTGACTTCATAGATCTTCTTATCGTCGGCCTTGACCTGAACGGTCACGTCGCCGACCTTGCCGGGGGCGCTGGCGGTCAGGGTCTGGGCATTCGCGCTTGCCGCGCGGGCGATAACGCCGGAGCTGACATTGATCACCAGCAGCAGTGCCAGGAACAGTCCGCAGCCCGCGCCGATCATGTTCAGGCGCTTTTCGCGTTTCGCTTTGTCTTCTCTCATGATGTTCTCCTGTCTTCAAGCATAATCATTCTGCTTATAAACGGACACACAGATACATCTATATAATATTATATTATGTTGACTTTTGCAAGAACAAATTTTCATCAAAAAAGCACCCGGTGCGTGTGCACCGGGTGCGGGGCTTGTGATACGGAGTGTGCTTACTTCTTTGCCACGATCTTGGCGGCGCGGCGGCCGAAGGTCATGGTGCGGCCGCAGGCGAGGCCGGTGAAGAGGTTGGGGTAATTGTTGGCGAAGAAGCCGCCGGTGCAGTCGCCGGTGGCGTAGAGGCCCTCGATGACGGAGCCGTCCTCACGGATGACCTGCATGTCGGTGTTGATGCGGCAGCCGTCCAGGGTGGTCAGGTGCCAGGCGCCGGTGCGGATGCCGTAGAAGGGGGCGGTATCCACCGGGGTCATGCGGTGGGCGGACTTGCCGTAGTCCTCGTCCTCGCCCTTGGCGCACAGGACGTTGTAGCGGGCGACGGTCTTCTCCAGCTCGTCGGCGGGGATGTTCAGCTTCTCGGCAAGCTCGGCAATGGTGTCGGCCTTCTGCAGGTAGCCCAGAGCCAGGTGGGAGTTCTCGCCCTCGGTCATTTCCTTCCAGCAGGCGTCAAAGCCGCGGTTGGAGATGGCGCCGTTCGGGAACGGGAAGAGGCGGCAGCAGCCGACCTCGTCAAACTGCTCGGCATACTGCTTGCAGTTCGAGTCAAAGATGTCTACGTAGGTGTGGTCGGGCTGCATGTACATGGAGTGCAGCATGAACTCGTAGGGGCCGGACTCGTTGCAGAAGCGCTGACCCTTGAGGTTGACCTTGAGGAAGGGCTGTTCGCCGAACCAGTACCACTTGCCGTTGGTCTTGTAACCGGCGGTCTCGGTGGGCAGGCACGAGCAGCGGTTGAACATCATGGAGGCGTGGCAGGGGTCCATCTCGCCGCCCGCCCAGAGCATGGCCTTGATGCCCGCGCCGTCGGACTTGGAGCCCATGGGGACGTTGATCTTCATCTTCATGGTCTGGGGCTGGAGGGCCAGCATCATGTCGCCGTTGGAGGCGTAGCCGCCGGTGGCCATGATGACGCCCTTGGAGGCGTTGATGCGGATGTAATGCTGATCCTTCATGTCCTGGGCGATGATGCCGGTGACCTTGCCGTCCGCGTCCTGGTCGAGCTTGACGAGGCAGGTGTTGCAGCGGATCTCACCGCCGCGGCTGGTGACGAACTCGGTCATGTCGGAGTTGAGGTCCACGTCGTCGGGCTTGCCCTCCGCAGGATGGGGGCTGTGGCCGGTGGCGTAAGCCTTGTCGCGCTCGGGGTGGTTGAGGTCGCCTACGCCGCCCTCGAGACTCATGTACCAGTGACCGGTGCCCTCCAGGATGTCGGTGAGCCAGTCCACGGTCTCGCCGGAGTTGTCGATCCAGACCTTGACGAGGTCACTGTCCACGTAGCCGCTGGCGTAGCGGACAATATCCTGCAGGGCCTCGATCTTGTTGATCTTGAACTCGGGGAACTGCTCAAAGCTCTCGAGCTGGAGCTTCGAGTTGATGGCGCCGATGTCCTCCTTGATCTTGGTGGGGGTCTCGGCCTTCTCGACGACGAGGACCTTTGCGCCCTCCTCGGCGGCGGCGTCGGCAACCTCGGGAGCCTCACCCAGCCAGTCGGAGACGGCGGGAGCGGCCTCCTGCACGACGACAGCCTTGCCGCTGGCCTGGGAGATACAGTCGGCGACGGCCTTCTTGACCGCGTCGGAGGTGACGGTCGCGCCGGAGACGGCGTCGATATCCGGGCCCTGGGCGTCGAGAATGGCCTTCTCGAGCAGGGGGCCGGCTTTGCCGCCGATGTCGGGGGTCTCACCGGTGGAGTCGATGACGACGGAGAGGATCTCGGTCTCGCTGAACTCCATGGTCACCTTGACGTCGCTTGCGATGCCCTTGGCGGTGGCGGTGTAGACGCCGGGGGTGTACTTGGTTTCCTCTGCCGCGGCCACGACGGGGACGGAGCCCAGCACACCGGCGGCGGCGACGCCGAAGGCGCCGGCGGCGACGCCCTTGAGGAAGTCTCTGCGGGTAAGTTCTTTAGCCATACACATTCTCCTTTAGTTTTATAATAGGTTTGGGTTTCCAGCATGCCTTTATTTTATCTTACTTTCATGCAACAGTCAATCGCTTTTGCGCCGCTCCTCCGCCTCCGATCACCGCAAAGGGCCCGGTGAGACGGGCATTCCCAGCAAAAAGTTTACATAAACTGCAAATTATTGTCAACAAAGGCTTGCATGAAGAAAATGCTTATGGTATAATATCTGTTGTGAAAGAGTCAAAAAAGTTACGATTGTTTACAAAATCACTCCAGATCGCGAGGTTTCACGCCATGAAAAAGAATGTAGTAAGAGCGCTGGCACTGGTGCTTGTAGCGCTGATGTGTCTGTCCCTGATCCCGCTGGCGGCGCATGCGGAGGCGCATGTGCACGAGATGGCGACGGATCATCAGGACCCCACCTGCGTGGAAGTCGGATTCGATCAGACCTACTGCCCGATCTGCAATACGACGTTCAGCATGAATTACATCCCCGCCACCGGCGTGCACAGCTTTATCCCGGTAGAGGATGAGGAATACATGATCGAGGAGGGCGACTGCACCCACCCCTATCAGTACTGGAAATCCTGCTCCGTCTGCCAGCAGAGCGCGGAGGAGGCCTACGGTCTTGCTGTCGACGAGCTGGTGGAGGAGCTTACTGCCCGCAAACAGAGCGGGGAACAGGCGGATTGGGAGAGCGTCACGAAGAACCGCATCCTTCTGCTGGATGAGCGCTACAAATTCAGCGCCGGCGGTGAGGGGCACCATATCCTCCATGTCGACCGCCAGGAGGCCACCTGCACCAGCGACGGCTGGAAGGAGTACACCTGGTGCGACGTGTGCGGCGAGCGCTTCAACTTTGAGGCCATCCCTGCCAAGGGCCACCGCTGGAGCGAGTTCAAGGTGACGAAGGAAGCCACCTGCACCGAGGACGGCAGCCGTGAGCGCGTGTGTGAAGTCTGCGACAAGAAAGATGTCCAGGTCATTCCGGCCCTGGGCCACACCTGGACTGCCTTCAAGGAGACGAAGGCGGCCACCTGCACCGAGGACGGCAGCCAGGAGCGCACCTGCACGGTCTGCGGCGCGAAGGAGGTTCAGGTCATTCCGGCAGCCCACAAGTTCGGTGAGTTTGTCGTGATCGAGGAGCCCACCTGCGATGCCTCCGGCACCAAAGAGCATACCTGCACGGTCTGCAGCCACAAGGAGACCGAGAGCATTCCGGCGGCCCACAAGTTCGGCGAGTTTGTCGTGACCCAGGAGCCCACCTGCTACTCCACCGGCGCAAAGCAGCGCGTCTGCTCTGTCTGCGGCGAGACGGAGGTACAGTGGATCGACATGGCCCACAAGTATGAAAACGGCGTGTGCGTTTTCTGCGGCGAGGCCCAGCCCGAGGGTGAGACCCAGAGCGTGAACGAGACCCAGACCGCGGCCGGAGAGACCGCGGCATACGAGAGCGCGGAGACCGAGGAACAGCCTGACGAGATGGCGCCGGTATCCGAAAACATCATCTACATCAACTTTGACGGCAACGGCGCGACCTCCGGCAGCATGGACGCCCAGGCCTTTGACCCGGGCACTTCCCAGAACCTGAACCTCAACGCCTTTGTGAGAACCGGATATAAGTTCATCGGCTGGGACTACATCGCCGACGGCAGCGGCATGGGCGATCAGCCCTTCCTCGACGGCGAGGAAGTCACCCTCAACTCCCCCGTGACCCTTTACGCCCAGTGGGCCGAGGACCCCGATGCGGACAGAGAATTTGCTGCTGTTAGTATCAGTGAAGCAGAGGCTTATAACGACGACACTGCCAAAGTTGGTGAGTTAAGTGCAAGTGAGTTATTGCAGTTTAATGAAGGGGACGCACCCTTTGAGCAGCCGGAGTTGACGCTTGGCGGTATCAAGGTGACCGAGGCTCTGGTTGGCGCGACACTTACTGCAACTGTAGAACCCAGCGATAAGTCTTACCAGTATCAATGGATTCGCGACACGGACGGCGTATACAGCTATATTTCCGGAGCAACAAAAAAGACATATACGCTGACTGATAGTGACTGCACTAATTCTGTTTATTGCTCGGTAAACGAGGTTGGTCATCTGCAGCCGGCAAGACTCAGCACAGGTGTTCATGTGCGCAAGGAAGCACCCCTTCCTGTTACGATCAGAGATGCAAACGGCAGCGAAAGCACCGTAAAGATTGAGGTAAAAGATAATATACATCCCGATTATTCGGCAGAGGTGTTCAGCTATCCGGAGTCGTATAGCAATTCTTTTAAACTCAATGCGCTGACCGAAGACGAAATCAAAATCACCGTAAATCCGGACATTTATCACGGTACCTATGTTCGGTATGTAGTCAAGAACAGTTCTACGGTTTTGATCGGCACGGCGAAAGAGGAAAAAACCTATACCATAGGATCGCTGAGCACAAGCGACGCTTCGAGTTACTTCACCATCTTTTTTGATATTCCGGTTTGTGAGGCAAGCGAGACTGCAACTATGGAGAATGACCAGCTCCTCGCAAATAATCCTGCGATTAAAGAAAAGTTTATAAAAGCTTATGTCGAAAAAGAAGGACAGGAAAACGCCTATCCTTATGCCTACTACTATGTAACACCGCATTGGAAAACGGCCCCGACGGTCCCTCTCTCTCATAGCGAGATTTCTGTCGTTGGTGGATTCACCTTTACGATGAATCTGCCTGCAGGCGTTACTGATGAAAATTACAATGAGTTCGATGTCCGGGCCTATCATTATCTTGAAGAGTCCGACAGTTGGGAACAGATCAAATATAGAAAAGTTCCGAACGAGGCCAAGATTGAAATAGAGAATTTCTCTAACTTCTCCCCCTTTGCTGTTGTTGCAAGACCTACGGATAAAGCCAGCTTTGTCGGCGGCGAACATGGTACGGTTACAAATCCTGATATAACCGCTGATGATAAAGGCGATTTGGTTCTGCCGCAGCCTGCTTTTACTGCTGCAAACGGGTGGACATTCGCTGGGTGGCAGGTAAACGGTGAGACAAAGCAGCCTGGTAATACGATCCATATTACTGAGGACATCGTTGTAACCGCTGTTTGGTCTAAAGGCTATACGATCACATTTAACAAGAATGAAGGAACAGATCCTATCCATACATATGGGGCAAATGTTATAGGCGAGATGGCGCAGGAATTTGTTCTTTTCAATGAAGATGGCTCGCTGGTCAATCCCGATCAGAAACTTACAAAAGCTGCGTTCTCGCTGAAAAACCATGAGTTCCAAGGCTGGAGTGTTATTCCGGGTACCACTGCCACAGTGGACCACATCGACCAAAAGAAGATTTCGGACATGGAAGTCCGAACAGAGGATCTAACTCTCTATGCCGTGTGGAAGAGAACAAAGGTTAGCCTTTCATTTAATGGTAGCGGCGCTACTGGTTCGATGGCAGAGCAGTCTACAAGCCCCGGAGCCTCCATTACCCTTAATGCCAATGCGTTTACAGCACCCACTGGTCAGATGTTTGCGGGCTGGGATACAGATCCAAGCGCTGGCACCGTAGTATACAAAAACGGCGAAACCATCACAATGCCAGATGTCGATACTACACTCTACGCTGTGTGGAGAGATCAAATAACGATCCACTTTTTCCCGAATAGCGACAGCGGCACCGGCACTGGTACAATGGCGGATCAAATTGTCCCGAGCGGTATACCGACCAAACTGAGATCGAATGCCTTCACAGCACCTGACGGAAAAGCTTTTGCTTCATGGAACGATAGGCAGGATGGTTTAGGAAAAGAATATAAAAACAGAGCTGAAGATAGTTGGACGGGCGACACCTATCTCTATGCACAGTGGGGTGATAAAGTCACCATATATTACAGTCCCAATGGAGGAAACCCTGAAACAAGAAAAATACAAACCGCTGCGCAGGGTGTAGAAACTACAATTGCAACGAATGCACAAACCAACTTCACAAGGGATGGGTATACATTCATGGGCTGGGATAGAATCCCCAGCAAAAAGGAAAACCTCGATTATCCGGCCGGACAGGAAAACAAGGATACGTTTTACGAAGATACAGTTGAACTCTATGCAATCTGGGAGCAGACTGGCTTTGTTGGCAACGTGAATATCTCCGGCAGTCTGTCCAGCCTAGACGAGTTTGCTTTTGTGGGTGAGATACTGACAGCCAACGTGACAGGTGAAAGTAAGTTCACCAAATTTGAGTATGAATGGATTCGTGATAGTGATACGACTAATATTATAGGAACTGAAAAGACCTATGTCCCGACGGCAGAAGATTTTGGACATGTCCTCTCTTGTAGAGTCACAGCGGTAGATGCAAGTCAAGACAAGTCCAAGACAAGCAATAGCAAATATGTCAGCATTGACTATACAGAGAGACGTATCGTTAATAACGGTCAGACGGAAAAGGACTATATAGAAGGTTTGCTTCCCACTATGACCTATACAATTAACGGTATAGATCAGGGACGTGTTACGCTTGTCAATGGCCTAATGGAAGTTACAAAACAGGGCGTCTACCAGTTCTTCCGTGAAGACGGCACCTTTGCAGGCAGCGTTACTGTAATAAACTGGTGGACCATCGGCTTTAACACCAGTTCCGGCACGGGCGACAGCGGCGGCAGCGGTACCGCCACCATGAAGCGTGGCAGCACTACCCTCTCCGGCAGCACCACCATCAGGGACAGCGCCGGCGACATCATCCTCCAGCCCTACAGTGTGAGCGGCTACAGCAATGCCTGGATCGTGCGCCAGGACGCTGGGATCACGGACATCACCCTGACGGTGAAGCCCTCCTCCGGCAGCTACGGTCATGTCAGCCGCAACGGCGGCAGCTACAGCTCCTCCAATGCGGAACGGACGATCAGCATCGGCGCGATTTCCGGGCCGGAGATGTATGAAATCATCTTCAACAAGTCCAGCACCAGCCCGAAGACCGGGGACATGTCCCACCTGGGCCTCTGGTCCGGCCTGTGCCTGACCTCCTTCGTCGGCGCGGCGACCATCCTCGGCTCCGCCCGCAAGCGCAAAAAGGAGCAGGACTGAGGACACCGGATTCGTAGGGGTCGATCCCCAGATCGACCCGGCGGGAAAACCCGGGAGCCAGGGCATGCGCCGGGCAAATCCGTAAACGCGGCACCGTACTGCAGGGGACACGGCATCGGCCCCTGCAGTGCGGAGGCATAATAAAGCAACACGGCGGAACCGAAACGGTTCCGCCGTGTTGCTTATACTCTCTCATAGCTCATAAAGCGAAAGCGCAGACCGTCTTCCTCCTGCCAGTCGCCCGCCTCCCGCACACGCCAGTCGGGGGAGGCGTCCAGATCTTCAAAGAAGCTGTCGGACTTCGGCCGGGAATCAATCTTCGTCACGTGCACCAGCTCGACATAGGGCAGAAACTGCCGGTAGACCGAGGCCCCGCCGATCACCAGCGTCCGCGGATACCTGGCCGCGAGGGCCAGCGCCTCTTCGACGCAGTGGGCGACCTCCGCCCCCTCGACCGTGATCGCCTGCCGCGTGACCACGATGTTCTGCCGCCCCTTGAGGGGCCTGCCGCCGGGAAAGTCCCGGAGCGTCCGCCGTCCCACGATCACCGCCGCGCCCGCCGTGAGCTCACGGAAATGCGCCCGGTCGGCCTTCAGCACCACCTGCTGCGTCCCCTCGCAGCCGATGCCCCAGTCGGAAAATACCGCCACAATGGCCTCCATCGCCGCGCCCTCCTTACAGCGCCACCGGGATCTTCCCGGCAAAATCGCTGTATGTGTAGTTTTCCATCGTGAAGCTGTCGCGCGTGAAGGCGTAGAAGTCCGTCACCGCGGGATCGAGGCGGAATACCGGCGCGGCCTTCGGCTCGTGCGTGAGGATCTCCCTGACCATGTCCACATGCCGGTCATAGATGTGGGCGTCGGCGATGACGTGCACAAACTCGCCGGGCTTGAGGCCCGAGACCTGCGCCATCATCAGCGTCAGCACCGCGTACTGCACCACGTTCCAGTTGTTAGCGGTCAGCATGTCCTGGCTGCGCTGGTTCAATATCGCGTTGAGCCGGTCCCCCGTCACGTTGAAGGTCATGGAGTAGGCGCAGGGGTACAGCGCCATCTCCGACAGATCCGCGAAGTTGTAGAGATTGGTCATGATCCGGCGGGAGGCGGGGTTGTGCTTGAGATCCCACAGCACCTTGTCCACCTGGTCCATGTCCCCCTCGGGGTAGTGGTGCTTCACGCCGAGCTGGTAGCCGTAGGCCTTGCCGATGCTGCCGTTCTCATCCGCCCAGGCGTCCCACACCCGGGTGCGCAGATCGTGGACGTTGTTGCTCTTCGCCTGCCAGATCCACAGCAGCTCGTCAATGGCGGACTTCCAGTAGATGCGCCGTATCGTCAGGATCGGGAACTCCTCGGCCAGGTTGTAGCGGTTCACCACGCAGAATTTCTTGATCGTGTGCGCGGGCGTCCCGTCCTCCCAGCGCGTGCGCACCGCCCGGTCCGTGTCCCATGTGCCGTTGTCCAGGATGTCCCTGCAATTTTGAATAAAGATTTCGTCAGCTCTGCTCATCGCTGCACCTCGATTCCAGTAATACTGACATTGTACCATGAGCGGAGCGATATTTCAATAACTCCAAACTCCACACTTTTCCGACCCTTCCGGCATACGATGGCATGGAGGTGGTGCCTATGAAATTCGCTGTGATCGGCGGCGACGCGCGGGCCGGGTGGCTGGCAGCGCTGCTTGCGGGGGAGGGACATTCCGTGCGCTGCTATGCGCTGGAAAAGGCCGCCCTGCCCCAGCGCATCAGCCCGTGCAGCAGCGTGGAGGCCTGTGTCTACGGGGCGGACTGGGTGATCCTGGGCGTCCCGGCGGAGAAAAACGGGGCGGTCAGCACGCCCCTGTCGCTGCAGCACATCCAGATCGAGGACCTGCTCACCGCCCTGTGGCCGGGGCAGACCCTCTGCGGCGGCCGCTTCAGCCAGGCGACCGGCCTTGCCGCGGTGCGCGCCGGGCTCAGGGTCTGCGACCTGATGGCGCGGCGGGATTTCACCGTGGGCAACGCGGCCCTCACGGCGGAGGGGGCGCTGGGCCTTTTGATCCGGGAGAGCCCGCGCAGCCTCTGGCGGGGCCGGGCGCTGGTCACGGGCTGGGGCCGCATCGCGTCGACCCTCGCCCCGCGCCTGCGGGCTTTGGGCTGTGAAACCTGGGTCGCCGCCCGCAAGGCCGGAGACCGTGCCGAGGCCGAGGCGCAGGGCCTGCGCGCCTGCTCTTACGGCGAGATCGCAGAGCTGGCCGGGGAGCTGGATTTCACGGTCAATACCGTGCCCGCCCCGGTGCTCGACCGCCCGGTGCTGGAGCGCATCCGGCCCGACGCCCTGCTGCTCGAGCTCGCGTCCGAGCCGGGCTTCGACCCCGCGCTCGCCGACGAGCTGGGCCTGCGCACCGTGTACGCCCCGGGCCTGCCGGGCAAGTGCGCCCCCTGCGCCGCCGCCTGCCTCATGCGCGACACGATCCAAACCGTCATCCGGGAAAGGGAGGAAAGCAATGGAACATAAAAAGCGTCTGGGCCTCGCCCTCTGCGGGTCCTACTGCACCTACGAGCAGGTTTTCAAGGCGGCGGAGGGCCTGCGGGAGCGCTACGACCTGGTCCCGCTGATGAGCGAGACCGCCGCCGGGACCGATACCCGCTTCGGCACGGCAGCGGAAAACCGCCGCCGCCTCGAAGAACTCACCGGCAGGCCCGTGGCCGCCTCCATCGCCGAGGCCGAACCCCTGGGACCCAGAGAACCCATGGACGCGCTGCTGATCGCCCCCTGCACGGGCTGCACCCTGGCAAAGCTCGCCCACGGTCTGACCGACAGCGCCGTGGCCATGGCGGCCAAGGCCCATCTGCGAAACGGCAGGCCCCTCGTGATCGCCTTCTCTACCAACGACGGGCTCTCCGGCTCAGCCGAGAACATCGCCCGGCTCCTCAACCGCAAGCAGGTCTACTTCGTTCCCTTCCGCCAGGACGATCCGGCGAAGAAGCCGAACTCCCTGCAGGCTGACTTTTCCCTCCTGGGCGAGACCGTCGAGGCCGCGCTGCGCGGCGAACAGCTCCAGCCCCTCCTGCGATAAAAAAGGCCGGCACATCTGTGCCGGTCTCCTTATTTCTTCATGCGCCAGAGGAGATAGGGGATGGCCTGCTCGAAGTTCACGCCGTACCAGCTGTGGTCCTTCTCCTGCAGGGTCAGGCGGATGCACTCCACCGTGTAATCCGCCGCGAGGGCCAGAGCCTCCGGCACGGACATCCCGTTGACCAGCGCGCCCACCGCCGCCGAGGAGTAGATATCCCCCGTGCCGTGGAAGCTCACCGGCAGGTGCTCGGTATAGTACTCGGAGAAATCTCCCGTCTTGCCGCTGAGAGATACCACGCCGAGTTTGCCGTGCTCAAAGCTCACCCCCGTGAGCGCGGCGTTCTTCGCCCCGCGCGCAAGCAGGCCCTCCAGCAGCCCCGTGATATACCGGCGGTCGTAGTCCGTGCGGTACTCCTTCCCCAGCAGGAAGCAGGCCTCCGTCAGATTCGGCAGCACCAGGTCCGCGCCCTCCAGCAGCTCCGCCATCTTCTGCGGGAACTCCGGCGTGAAGCCCGCGTAGAGCTTCCCGTTGTCCGCCATGGCGGGGTCCACGATCCGCATGGCGCCCTCGCCGAAGTCACGGAAATAGCGCTTGACGATGTCCACCTGCCGGAAGGAGCCGAGATAGCCGGTGTAGATGGCGTCAAAACGGAAGCCCTCCTTTTTCCAGTGGTCCGCGATGGGCTCCATCTCATCGGTGAGGTCGTGGAAGGTCCAGCCCTGAAACTGTGTGTGGGTGGACAGCAGCGCCGTCGGCACCACCGCGCACTCGATGCCCATGGCGGACACGATGGGCAGCGCCACGGTCAAAGAGCATTTGCCCAGAGCTGAGATATCCTGAATACTGACGATTTTTTTCATGGGGGTCACCCTTTCCCTTGACTTTTGATGAGTCGGATTATACACTGGAACTGGCCTTGTGAATATACTCAGATCTATAATATTTTATAAGACCAGATTGGGGGACCAGCATGAATTACCTGATTGACAGAAGCTCCTCGACCCCCGCCTACATACAGCTCTACCGCGAGCTGCGTTCGGATCTTGTCTCCGGCGCCATCCCTTACGGGGCAAAGCTCCCCTCCAAACGCACCCTGGCGGAGGAGCTGGGGCTGAGCCTCATCACGGTGGAGCATGCCCTTGCCCTGCTTACGGATGAGGGCTATCTGGAGGCGCGGCCGCGCAGCGGTACCTATGCCGCCTTCGGCGGGGAACCCCGACAGGAGGAGGCGCCGCTCCTTCCGGCCCCGGCACTGACACCGATCCAGGCTCCGGCGGACTTCCCTTTCACGGCTCTTGCGCGGACCATGCGCCGGGTGCTCAACGACTACGACCGGCGCATCCTCCTGCGCTCCCCCGGCAGCGGCACGGAGGAGCTGCGCGCCGCCATCGCCGCGTGGATCGCCCGCAGCCGGGGCCTCACGGTTTCGGCGGAGCGCATCGTTGTAGGCGCGGGGGCGGAGTATCTCTACGGCCTGATCGTACAGTTTTTCGGGCGGGAGACCCGCTTTGCCCTGGAGGAGCCCTGCTATGCCCGCATCCGCCAGGTGTATGAGCTGAGCGGCGCTGAGTGCGAGGGCCTGCCCATGGGAGCGGACGGCATCGTCTCCCGGGCGCTGGAGGGCTGTGCTGCCGGGGTGCTGCACGTCACGCCCTTCAACAGCTATCCGAGCCGCGTCACGGCCTCGGCCACCAAGCGGCATGAGTACGCAGCCTGGGCCCGGGCCCGGGACAGCTTCATCGTGGAGGACGACTACGACGCGGAGCTGGCCTCCGTCACAAAGCATATCGAGACGATCTGCTCCCTCGCGCCGGAGCGGGTGCTGTACCTCAACACCTTCTCCCGCAGCTTTGCTCCCTCCATGCGCACGGCTTATCTGGTGCTGCCTGAGGCACTGGCACAGCCCTGGCGGGAGAAGCTGGGCTTCTACGCCTGCGCAGTGCCGGTTTTTGAGCAGTACGTGCTGGCGGAGTTTCTCAACAGCGGCGAGCTGGAGCGCTACCTCAACCGAAGAAGGCGAAAGCTGCGGCAGGAACGGGGCTGACGCTTCTACGAGTTAGGGGATCGTATCAGAGCAGGCGCTCAAGCGCTTCAAGCTGCTGCGCGGTCGTGGCCCAGCTTGTGACGAAACGGACGGCGGTGCAGCCGTCAGGCAGGGGCTGCCAGACGCTGAAAACCACATCCCGCTTCAGGCGTGAAAGCTGCTCCGGCGTGAGGATGAAAAACTGCTGGTTCGTGGGGGAGTCAATGAAGAGCGGATAGCCCTTTGCCGTAAACATCGCCTTGAGCTGCATCGCCATGTCGATGGCGTGGCGGCTGATGTCCCAGTATAGTCCGTCGGTAAAGAGGGCGTCGAACTGCTGGCTCACGACCCTCGTCTTTGCAAGCAAAGCTCCCTGCTGCTTGATGATGGCCATGAAGTGCGGCGGCATGTTGCCGCGGGTGAAGACCAGAGCTTCACCGCAGAGGGCGCCCACCTTGGTTCCGCCGATGTAAAAGACATCGGTGAGCTCGCAGATATCCCGCAGCGTCATGTCGGACGCGGGACTCATCAGGCCATATCCCAGCCGTGCCCCGTCCATGTAGAGGGGCAGGCCGTATTTCCGGCAGGTGTCGTGCAGAGCGGTGAGCTCCGCCTTCGTGTACAGGGTGCCGTACTCCGTGGGGTGGGAGATATAGACCATGCCGGGGCGAACCATGTGCTCCTGCGTTTCATCGGCAAGATAGGCCTCCATGTACTGCGCAAGTGCCTCGGCCGGGAGCTTTCCCTCCATGCCGGGCAGGGCCAGGACCTTGTGGCCGCTGTGCTCAATGGCGCCGGATTCGTGCACGGCGATGTGGCCTGTGTCGGCGCAGACAACGCCCTCATAGGTCCGCAGCATACTCGAGACGGCGATGCGGTTGGTCTGGGTACCGCCGGTGAGAAAGCAGATCTGCAGATCGTTCCGCCCACAGGCGGCGCAGATCTTCGCCTTGGCGGCTTCGGTGTCCTCATCCAGGCCGTAGCCCGGCAGGGTGACAAGATTTCGTTCCATGAGGTGCTGCAGCAGCTTCGGATGCGCGCCCTCAGTATAGTCAGAGGCAAAGGAAAGCAATAGTATTCCCCTTTCAGTCAGGCGTTTTGTTCGGTTAGGAGTATGGGGTTTTCAGCGTGGAGTTAAGGAGCGGCTTCGCCGCGATTATAACAGGCCTCGCTCTCTGAAAGGTGTGCTCTATCCAGGTAAAGGTACGTCCTGCATAATTACAATCCGTCCCGCGCAGCGGGACACCTCAACTCCACACTATAAAAAATCCCGTGAATGATTCACGGGATTTTTGTTATCAGGCTTCGCCGCGCTCGCGCAGGGCGTCCTTGCGGCTGAGGTCGATGCCGCGGGGGCCGATGTTCATGACCTTGACCCAGGTCATATCACCGGGCTTGAGCACGTCCTCGACCTTCTCGGTGCGCTTGAACTCGAGGTCCTTGATTTTCACAAGGCCGTCCTTGCCGGGAGCCAGCTCGACCCAGGCGCCGAAGTCGGAGCGGACATTGCTGACCTTGCCGTAGTACAGCGCGCCGACCTCGGGCTCGAAGCAGATGTCCTCGATGGTCTTGCGGGCGGCACGGCAGGCCTCGATATCGGAGGAGGCGATGAAGATGGTGCCGTCGTCGCTGATGTCGATCTTGCAGCCGGTGTCGGCGGTGATCTTCTGGATGACCTTG
>CACWLG010000046.1 GCA_902761635.1 Oscillospiraceae bacterium
AAGAGGGCTGCCTCCGGCTCCGCGCTGACGGCGGGAGCAAGTACAATGCTCAGCTCGTCCATGCACTCCGCCTGCAGGAAGGACCAGTTCATATGATGACTGAGAAATTTGAAGTTCAAATCAGCCCAATAGAGCACTATGTAAAGTACAGAAGTGTTGAGTACACTCTTGCGATAATTCGGTTCGATGTAGTTCAGAATGGAGTTCCATTTGACAACGGGTATAATGGCTGTTTCGAGTGTTGTGATATAGGGTTGAAGGAACTTATTGAGGCAGCTGATGACTTCTTGACCGAGAAGATCGCTCAAAACGAACAGTTGAACTTTGTAATCCCTTATGTTGCTGGTGATCACATTCTGTATGGATATTTCTTTGATATCTACGTTGGAAGTAATCCTGAAGATAATTATTGGGAATTCAAAGTGACTCGCGACTTTTCTGAAGAAGAAGAGAGAATAATTGAATACTCATGTAGATTGAACCGTGAACAAGTTGCCGCACTTCGAGAGAGCGTGGCTTGCCAGTTTGAAGCCTTTGACTGGGATAATTGTGGTAAAACAGAGTTTTTCAGATTTGATGTGCCTGACAAGCCATATGAATGGTGCTACTCAGCAAAAAAACTGGAAACTACACTGAACGAATTACTGATTGGGGAAAAGCTTCTTGCTGTTTATGTTAGTGGAGCGAATTACGCAAACCCCTTAAGTATAAGCGAAAACTATGTTAATTACTATATCGGCTCACGGGTTTACCTCGAATTTGAAACAATCCATGCCGACATTCATGCGCATGCGGAGGGCCTTTTTGAGATTCGGTTTTTTGTTTCAAATCAAGTTTGCAAAACTCGCTTTTACGATGAACTCGAAGATCCGGATCAAATACTCTGTAATACCGGGGACATTTTCCAACTCAACTACGAAGGAGAAACAATAAGAGATATTACTGTTGGTGCCACCGACGATTGGTCCTGGGACGCAAAAGGCTTTGACAAAAGCAAAGTGGGTGACTCTGTTGAACTTCCATACTCGCTGCGTTTTGAGTTTAATTGCGGGAGTTGGTTAACCCTATCCGGCGGCCTAGATGATTTTATGCTAAAAATGGAAGCACTAGACTCGCAATAAGCTGAGCTGGCAAAGGAATTACCATTGTGCGAGAGAGGTTCTTTGCTTGGCGAAGAAGACAGTAAAAAAGTGGAGCTGCAAACGTTTTCCTCTTTTTTTGCCACTCAGGCCGCCTGCGGCTCCCTCGCGGCGAAGCGGCGGGCGATGAAGAGCGCCGCGACCGTCAGCACGACGCCGATGAGCAGACACACGATCGCGTTCTGCACGAAGCCCGCGATGATGTAGTTGACGAAGCTCACGCCCGCGACCGTCAGCACGTAGGGCAGTTGGGTGGAGATGTGGTTGATGTGGTCGCACTGGGCGCCGGCCGAGGCCATGATCGAGGTGTCGGAGATCGGCGAGCAGTGGTCGCCCATGACGGCGCCGGCGAGGCACGCGGACACGCCGATGATCAGCAGCGTGCTGTCCGCGGGGAAGACCTTGGTGACGATCGGCAGCAGGATGCCGAAGGTGCCCAGACGTAGTCGGCCGCGCCGAGCAGGCCCGTGATGTTCTTCAAGGTCACGGCAAAGGTCAGGATCAGCAGGGCGGGCACCATCGCGACGAAGCCCTTGATGATGCAGCCCATGGCCTGCTTGAAGCCGAGCAGACGGCGGCAGAAGAAGTAGACGAAGGTGAACAGCAGCGCGATCATCGAGCCCCAGGGCAGACCGACGGAGGCGTCGGTGTCCGCGAAGGCCTCGGCGAAGGGCACGCCGGAGAAGAAACCGCCGACGTAGAGCATGCCCAGCACGCAGCAGACGATCAGCACCACGACGGGCAGCAGCAGGTCGATGACGCGGCTGCGGGGATTGGAGGCCACCTCGTCGGCGGTGTTGCTGCTCTCGCCGGTGGTGAAGAGGTCGCCGTTGAGCTGCGCGTTCATCTCATGCAGGCGCATCGGGCCGTAGTCGAACTTCATGAGCGTCAGCCCGAGCAGGAACACGATGGTCAGCAGACTGTAGTAGTTCCAGGGGATCGCGCGGACGAAGAGCTCCGTCCCGCTCATCACGCCCTCGTCCACGATGCCGGACACGGCCGCGGCCCAGGACGAGATCGGCGCGATCATACAGATCGGCGCGGCCGTCGCGTCGATGATGAAGGCCAGCTTCGCGCGGGAAATGCGGTGGCCGTCGGTCACGGGGCGCATGACGCTGCCGACCGTGAGGCAGTTGAAGTAGTCGTCGACGAAGATCAGCACGCCCAGCAGGATCGTGGCGAGCATCGCGCCGACGCGTGTCTTCACATGGCTTTCAGCCCAGCGGCCGAAGGCGGCCGAGCCGCCCGCGCTGTTCATCAGCGCCACGATGATCCCCAGCAGGATCAGGAACAGGAAGATGCCGACGTTCCAGGCGTCCGCGACGCCGGAGATCAAACCGTCGTTGATGATCGTGTCCAGCGCGCCGACGGGCGAGAAGTTCGCCACCAGCAGACCGCCGACGAGGATGCCGAGGAAGAGGGAGGAATAGACCTCCTTGGTGATCAGCGCCAGCGCGATGGCGATGATGGGGGGCAGCAGGGCCCAGATGGTACCGTACATGAAAAAAACCTCCGGAAAAAAAGATTGTCATGAACAGAGCAGATACTGTTCATGACAAGCAAATTCATGCGCGGCGTTGTCTGACAGCTCTCCGCTCCCCGTAAAGGGGGCGACAGTCCGACGGATGTTCTCTCGTCGGCCCAGGCATATCCGCTGCGGGAGGGCAGATACCCTTCGGCGGAAAAGCCTTTCGCCCCGACGGTCCCGCCGTCGTTTCCGGGGCTACTGATCTTGTTCCGCGCCTCTATCATACTTTGTTCAGTTGCTTTCATTATAGGGAAAAAGCGCCGCTTGTCAATGGATTTAGCGCGATAAATCATATTTTTGGCAGATTTGCGCGGTTTTTTTGCCCGCTCCGCGCCGATCTCTGTTCAGCTTGTCAACAAAAAAGACGCGGATCGGAAAACCGATCCGCAAAACAGGGTTGTGGGATAAAGATATGAGCCCGGTCTCCCCTTTCAAAGAGACCCCTGGATAAGCTGTGACTGGAGCATAAACCATCGGGACGGATTTGTAAAGAGCGAAGCGGCACTACTTTTGTCGAACGCTTATTTTTTTTGCAAAACGGGCATACTGTCAGGGAAATCCATACCGAGAGGAGAGTTTTTTCATGCTCATGGATCGCATCGCCCTGGCGCTTCTGATCGTCGGCGGCGTCAACTGGGGCAGCGTCGGCCTATTCCGCTTTGATAGGGAGCATCGTGCAGGGGGTCCTGGAGATCTATGGAACGACGAATCCGCTCGTCACCGGCTATTGGATCTTCGGTGCCGTGCTGACTATGGTCGGCTGGCTGCCAACAATCCTGCCCGCAAGGCTTGAGTCAAGAGAGTAGCTAGTTGATATAAGGAGACCAGTTGCATTATAACTTCATGTAGTTTTGAACTTTTCATAAATGAACTTCAAGAGTGGCCTGCTGAAAAAAGCCAGATAAATCAAGGGGAAAATGATAGTACTGGTCTTCGATTTTGATAATTCTGTTCAAAATCGAGGACCAGTACCGTTTAGTAGAACGATTCCAGAGTCGATAGAAGCTCCTCTAAGTCTTTTCCCGCTTTGATCCATTCCTGCGCGTCCGGCAGAAACTCCGGATACTCCTGATCGATCTTCTGCAACAGTTCTTCCTGTGACATCCGCGGTCACCTCCGGTGAAGTAGTTTTTTCAGATTAGAATAGGCGTTTTGGACGGTGTTGTTATCAGGGGCTTTCTGCATTTCTGCGGGTGCAGATTCACGCACGGCTTCCCGGTTTTTCCTTGTATTTGTTGTCGTACACTTAATTGAGTATCTTTCTCCAGAAATGCTAATCGCATTCTGTAAGAGCAAAACGAGTATCAGTTTAAATCAATTCAATTCTATACTTGCTCACTCCGCCAAGCACTTTCTTCTCGATCAGCGTCTTGCTCAGCGCGGCTGACCACTTTTGACTGAAGCTCGTGTTGCCGAAGAAGGCGTTGAAGTTCTGCTGCGGCAGAAGGACGTAATCCTGATCGTCCTCCCTGTTGGCAGCGTAGTATTTGTACAACAGGATACTTGCCTCAACCGGGACTCCGTCCGGCGTCAGTTCGGTCAGACGCCGGACGGTCTCTTCCGGCAGATCGAAGTCCTTGTTTTGCAGCGGGCCTAGCTCCAGCGCGTCGGCCAGGATATCGTCGAAGCGCAGCACCCAGGCGCCCTTGGTGTTGGACGCGAAGGTTGGGATCAGCATCTGACGCACCTTGTTCGCCCATTTGGCGCGGAAGCCGGTTTTGAGCATCTGCACCTTATTCCATACTCCTTTGCGTACGGCGTTGGGATTCGCCTCCACAAAGCTGACGATGTTCCCCACATGGCGGATCAGCCAGCCCTCGCCCTCCGGCGTCACCAGCTCCGGAAACTCCTCCGCATACTCCCCGAAGTTTACTCTGAGCCTCGAATCATCTTCTTGATCCGGGGCTTTTTTTGTTTTCTCCCCGGAAAGGCTGCACCAGGCCAACAGCGCGCGGCGGGCAAGGTCGATCCGGTCATACCCGTCGCTGCCATTCCGGAACAGATAGCCGCGCGCCAGAATCGTCAGGACACGCCCGAAACCCTCAAACTCAAAAAACATCGGAAAGGTGAAGCGCCCCATGTAGCCGGTGTCGTCCTTCCAATCCGCCTTGTATTCAGAAAACGCGGTGTAGGCCGAGAATTCTTCCCATTCGTTCAACAACGCCCTCCACTCCTTTCTTCTTTTCCGGCGCGTTCCGGTCAATGGCCAGCTTCAGCGCCGCATGAGGCATGACCTCCAGAATGAACGCCCGTTTGCCCAGTGCCTCCGCACACTTCACGGCCTCATGCCAATCCAGCTGATCCAAAACCTCGCCGGACGTGTGCCGGATCGTGGGATAGATCACGTCCCGACAGTTGCGGATCAGCGTTTCCCGGTAGTCCTGGCTTTCCATGAGTCCGAGCATCATGTGCTTCATTTGTTCCGTATCGTCTTTCCGAATACCCTTGTGCTTCCGGATCTCCGTGTCCCGCATCTGCTCGTCCAGATCCATCAGAATATCGCCCAGGACGCGATAGCCGCCGCAGCGGAAATCGCAGAGGATATCCCGGCAGGACGGCAGCCTGTGACAGGAGAAAACGGTGTACAGCATCAACAGCCGATCCTTCTCCGGCGTGAACTGCCAGTTCGCGGCGCGCAGGTTTTCCAGCGTCGTGCGGACGTCATAGTACTCCATGTACGAAAAATCACCGTATAGTTCATCGACGGAGATATCGTTCTCCCTGTCCTGTGAAAACAGGATCCGCTGAATATCCTTGCGGTAATTTTTGGACGGCTTGCGATGCCGGTACATCTCACAGCGGCGCTTGGCCTCTTCGTAATCCGCAATGATTGAGCGCATGCGCTCCATCGTGTGCGGATCAAGGTGCTCCCTCCAGTCGGGATTTTGGGCGAAGGTGAAAAGCTCTTCGCTTTTTGCCGGTTTTGCTTTCGGCGGCTTCGTCTGCCTGCCCAGCTCGCGGGCATAGAGAGGCGTGCGCTCCAGATTGGCCGTGACTTCGTCCCATTCGACCCCGTCAAAGAAGGTCTTGAGCTTTTTATTCTTGGTAGGCTCATACCACTCGTGCTCTTCCGGCTCATCGGCGATCTCCTTATAGCGGAGAAAAAGGCTCCTGACCTTTGCCTGATGCCCCAGATATTCGGACAGATCCGGCTTGATGCCGCTCTTGGCTGAGTCGATCTCCAGTCCCGTGAGTATGGTCAAGATTTCTGTCTCCTCGCGGCACTGTTCGCGCAGCGCCTCCGGGGCGGCGTCGTCGTAGGCCAGAATGCTCCGGCGCAGAGCGGCGTTGGAGATCTGTCCGATGCGGGAGGAAAAGGTGCTTTTCACTGTTTGGAAGCGGGCGCGCCAGTCGTTGGCGTCTGCGATCAGCGGCTCGGCGGACGGGATCTTCAGCAGCGGCAGATTATTCTCATTCTCCAGCCCCTTGCCGTTATAGTTGCGGAGAATGCTCTCGCACAGCATGGGTTCGGCGTACAGATGGACGGTATCGCCGTCATAGTCCGCGCCGCCCAGCCGATCCGGGATCAGAGAACGGGAATCGACCATCGCCACATAATAGAGGTGGGACAGATACTTCTCCCGCAACGGCCCCACGGGCGACAGCGGTGTGACCAGGGCTTCTTCGTTCCTGGAGATGTGCGGGTTGCGGAGGATCGTCAGAAGCGCCTGCTCCGGATAGCTCGGCTGCGGGGCGTAGATCTCCGCGCCATGAAGAAACTCCCGTTTGAGAAACCGGTATGCTTTCTCGGAGGATGGCCGCACAATGACCGCCAGCAGGCGCATGAGATCGTCGGAGAGAAAACGCGTATCGCCGCTGACCTGCAGCTTGCCGATGCCGTACTTCTCACGGATCTGCCTCGCCTTGTCCGCCAGCTCCTTTTGGAAGACCTGCTCCTGCAGGAAAGCCGGGTTCTTGTGCAGCAGTTCCGCGTGCAGCCGGCGCGGGTTATCGTATTCCAGCTCCGGGTTTTCCCGATCCGCGCCGAAATACGAGAGCTGCCAGCCCTGATTGGCGACGGTGTTGTAATACGCCGTCTCCGTCGCCTTCGTCAGCCAGACCTGTTCATAAGCTTCCGGCGATCCGTCCCAGCCCATGGGCAGCTCATGGGGACGGTATTCCTCCGCGGTGATGGCCGCGGTGTTCAGAAGCTGAAAGTTCAACTCGGTCAGCCCATCCCGGCCGCGTCGGTCCATGTTGGAGATATACAGTCTGTGCCTGTATTTTCGGCAGCGATCCAGGTATTCGCGCCAGCTCAGACCGTTCTCCTTCATCCAGCCCCAGCCCTTGCACATGCTTTTCGTCAGGATCATCTGTACCCGGTCAACAGGATGCCGAACACCCTCAATATCCACGATCTCCGTCACGCCGAGCTCCTCGAAAAGAACATGGAAATCCACCTCGTGTACTACACCCTTGATATACGGCATACGGATCTGGAAGGAATGGTGGTCGTGGTCTTCACCGCCGTAAGGATCAAGCTGATAGCCCAGCTTTGCGGAGATCAGGCCCTCGCCGTCAAACTCCAGCACCTCGATATCCGACAGCTTCTCCACGCGGGTATAGCGGCGCATCGGTTCCTGCGATCCGTCGTCCTCGACCGTGATGATGGGGACGTTCTTCACGATGCTCCGGGGATTGTCCACCACGATGATGTGATCGGCGTCCATATGGAAAGAGTGCTTGTCGATCTCTCTGCCGCTGGTGAACATCAGGCCGTTGTAGGCATAGAGCTTGGAAAGCTGGCAGTTTCCGATCTTCATCCCCAGCGTCATCCGTTCCCAAAGCGTGTCATACAGATCCGCACGGACGAAGGAGAGCCGGTTGTTCCGGCTCATGCTGGCCGAGCGCTCAAAAGCGCGAAAGGCCACCGGGCCGCGCCAGAAGACAAACTCGATCCCCTCCGGGCGAAACAGCCACTCCGCCAGTTCCTGCAGTTCCTTCGCCTGGCCTGTCGGCTTGCGGTCAAAGATGCCGGTAAAGTCCAGATAGACGAGGAAGCTCAGCAGCTTGTCCTCCTCCGGAAGCGCCGGTTCGCCGGGCACGTCCGTCAAAGGCAGAAGCTGATGGAACATGGCGCAGTCGTCCTGCATGGTCTTCCGGATCGCAGGCTGATTCGTCTCGTCATTGACGTCGAAATAGAAGTGATAGCCGTCCTCCGTCTTCCTCGCACAGTTCAGGATCGTGCGCGCGGAGATCTGATAAATGCTGTACTGCTTCACTTTCATGAGCTGTCCCTCCCTTCAAGGCTGTATTTCATAATTAAATAACTGCTCTCACTTTTTCCCCTGCAAAGGCGCAAGAGCTTACCTTCACTCTGGCAACAATCACTATCTCACAAAAGCTGTCCCAAAAAACGGACTTGGTATTGTGCTGCCCCTGCTGAGGGCAACTTTTCAGAGAAAACATATTGACAAGTTTCTATAAGTATGCTATTTTACAGATAGAAAGAATTCAATGTGAGGTGAGAGAAGTGGAACAGGTCTATATCGATACCGCAAAAATGCTCAGGGCCATGTCCGATCCCAAGCGACTGCGCATTGTAGATATGCTCTCCTGCGGCGAGATGTGCGCCTGCAAGATCCTGGAGAAGTTTCAGATCACACAGCCAACGCTTTCCCATGATATGAAGGTTTTGGCAGAGGCGGGGATTGTTAACCAAATCAGGGATGGGAAAAACATTTATTATTCTCTTAACCATGAAGCTCTGACCGTTATGCATCAGACTCTCGGACGAATGTTTGAAGACAAGCCGGATTGTATTTGCCATCAGAGCAGCCGTAGCGATTAAGCCGACTTAACTAGATTGTCGGCTTAATTCAAAAACTATATATAGAATAAGTTAAATATTTCAATGGGAAGTGTTTTTTATGGGCAGATTCGTTCAAGATCAAATCCTCGGCATGAAGTGGCTCAATGCTCTGATCGGCAGAGGCCTGAGCGCGCTTAGCCTTAATACCGCTTCCCGCTGGGGCGGCAGCATTCAATTCTTCCTCTATGACGTGATCAAGATCACGATCCTGCTCTGTCTGCTGATTTTCATCATTTCGTATATCCAGAGCTTTTTCCCGCCGGAGCGGAGCAAAAGGATTCTTGGCCGCTTTCACGGCATCGGCGCGAACATCATCGGGGCTCTGCTCGGCACGGTAACGCCCTTCTGTTCCTGCTCGTCCATCCCGATTTTCATGGGCTTTACCAGCGCGGGGTTGCCATTAGGTGTGACCTTCTCTTTCCTGATCTCGTCACCGATGGTGGATCTCGGCAGCCTCGTACTGCTCATGAGCATCTTCGGGCTGAAGATCGCCATGGCCTATGTTGTGCTTGGACTCGTCATTGCGGTGATTGGAGGAACACTGATCGAGAAGCTGCACATGGAGAACTATGTGGAGGATTTCATCCGTAACGCCAACAGCAGCGTGGATATCGAAGCCCCCGATCTGACCGTAGCCGACCGGCTGATCTACGCAAGAGATCAGGTGGTCACCACCTTCAAAAAGGTCTTTCCGTATATCCTCATCGGGGTGGGCATTGGGTCGATCATCCACAACTGGATCCCCGAGGCCTGGGTAGAGACGATCCTCGGAAGTAATAATCCGTTTGGCGTCGTGCTCGCGACGCTTGTCGGCGTGCCGATGTACGCGGATATCTTCGGTACGATCCCCGTGGCCGAGGCACTGCTGGGAAAAGGCGCGCTGCTCGGCACGATCCTCAGCTTCATGATGGCCGTTACCACGCTGAGTCTGCCGTCTCTCATCATGCTGCGCAAGGCGGTCAAGCCCCGGCTGCTTGCGACGTTCATTGCGATTTGCATCGTCGGCATCATCCTTGTTGGATACGGCTTTAATGCCTTCCAAAATACTTTACTCTGACAGGAGGATTTGAAAATGAACATTAAGGTTTTGGGCGGCGGATGCTGCAAGTGTGAAAGTCTGCTGGAGGCCGTAAAAGAGGCCGTGGCCGAGAAAGGAATCAAGGCTGAGATCGAGTACATCACCGATATACAGAAGATCGTGGAGTACGGCATCATGAGCACGCCCGCGCTGATGATCGACAACAGAGTGGTCTCCATGGGACGTGTGCTGAAAGCGAAGGATATTTTGAAACTGCTCTAAATCCAATTCATTACTATAAACCATTCTTCATCCCAAAAAAGTCGAAATCCGGCGAAGCCATTAAAAGACTTCGCCGGATTTTGTAATAAAATAACTGCTCTCACTTTATAAACGAGCATATGGAATTGTCAGTAATCAGTCTTCGCTTTGATCGTCAAAGGAGTAGTCGTTCAGCTCCTTGAAATCTAGGAACTCCGCAACGGTCATGTTAAAGGCGATGGCGATCTTGTGCAGCGTCATGACCCGAGGGTTCTTGGTCAGACCGCGCACGATGTTGTCGATGGTGGACTGGTTGATGCCGCTCATCGTGGCGAGCTTGTTGATGGCGATCCCGCGCTCCTTGCAGAGCTGGCGGATTCGGCGGACGTATAAATCAGAATACTCCATGGCGGCCTCCTCTTGCTACCCGTTTTTGGGTTACTTCGATGATAACAAGAGGAGCAGGCAGATTAACCCGAATACGGGTTGACTTGCATGACTTTTCGGCGCTACAATCGGTTTACCCGAATAAGGGTAAAAAATCTGAGCCGGAGGATACGCCATGGCAGACTATAGAAAAATGTACTATGTTCTATGCAAAGCGATCGACGATGTGATCGATCCGCTGGAGGGTATCCCTCTTGCCAGGCCATATGCGCAGAAACTGCAGAAGGCTCTGCTGGAAGCGGAAGAGATTTATATCACCACTACTCCCTACGCCGAGGAAACGGACGATCCCAAGATCATTCAAATCAAAACAGACGAATAACCGCGAGCGCCCCGTTGCCGACTGAAGCAGTCAGCAACGGGGCGCTTCGTGTTTTCTTCCTCTAACAAGGGAAATGCTACTGACCATGCGCAGCGCAGGAAAACCGACAGTGAACTTCGAATAACGTCAAATGGGTCCAGCGAAAGCATATGGTGGACAGCCAGTTTTCCATTCAGCTATTTCTAAGCAGAGCCCTGTATTACCAAACAATGACTGAAACCCTCAGCAGTACAGGCAAAAAATCATCATCGTCAGCACGACTTGCTATATGGTGATAACCCCCGGCTTTACATCTGGATCGTGGCTGCAAAGCTCGGCTGCACAGCCCGGGTCTGCGGCCATGTCTGCGATCCAGCGGAGGCTCTTTCTCTGAAAGTCACGGGCAAAGCCGAAGCCAGGCACGATCATCTCCCGCCAGTTCCGGGGAGAAAAGGCGGCGTCTGCTGTGAGAAGGACGAATCGACCGCCGTTTCGGATCACGATTGCCGCCTGGCCCTCCGTATGCCCCGGCACGTTGACCAGCTGAACGCTCTCGTCACCGAACAGGTCGATGGCCCAACGGTTCGGGCCGAGCGGCGAGCCCCGATAAAACGGGCGCTCCATGGGGTATTGGATCCAAAGATTTTGTGGCTGCCTGGTCTTGTACACGGTGCGGCAGGACCAATAGTATTCGTATTCCGGCAGGACAATGTGCTTTGCTCTGCTCACATGCCTAAGACCGGATACATGATCGACATCAAGATGGGTCAGCAGCACATAGTCCAGGTCCTCAGGCTGAATGCCCATGCCTGCCAATTGCTCGTGGATTGCCATCCCCTTCGGGACGTAGGGGTGAAAGAAAGCGGCCATACGAGACGGAAGAACCGCGGCTGCCGCTTTGGGATCATACATGCCATCCGGGCTGATCTCCCGGCACCAGCCGGTATCCACGAGGATCAGTCCCTTCGGGTGCTCGATCAGATAGGTGAAGACAGGAAGCGTGATCCTGTTCTTATCTGCTGCAGTCAGCTGCCTGGCCGCTTCGATCAGGTCAAACCGTTTCCCAAAGGGCACAGTTGGATCGACCCGGATGCATCCGCACTGCAGCACATGAATCTTCATGGAATCATCCTTTTTCTATGAATGTGTCAGATTTCCCAAATATCCTATAATATTGTCGCTGATCTCGCCGGTCAGCGCACCGTTGTAGTTGCAGATGAAGGTGCCGGCAATGAGGATCATCATGGCCTCGGCCTCGTGCTTGCCGACCTCCGGGCCGTAGATCGCGATCAGGCATTGCTCCATCGTCTCGCGCCATTCGCGGAATTCGCCCTTGACCAGATCGGCGACCACGTCGCTGTAGTGCGCCAGTACATAGGTCTGTGTGGTGGCGTTGGGGCGCTGCTCGCCCTCCTCGCCGCGCGCGACATAGGACATAAAGGCGTTCATATAGGCGAGATTGCTCTCGTAATTTGCGCGCGGATGCGTCGCAAACCAGAGCTTGCATTTCTCGGTCATATAATCCTTCGTATAGCGCAGATAGCTTACGACCAGATCGTCCCGGTTTTCGAAATAGTGCAGGAGCTTCGGATGGGACATGCCTGCCTCCTCCGCAATATCCCGCAGCGTGATCTTCGTCATGGGCTTCTTTTCGATGCAGCGCTCAAAGGCCATCAGGATCTCCATCCGGACGGCTTCTTTATCAACGATCAAAGGCATGGTAACTCACCTCGCCCTCATTGTACCACGACGAAAAAGACCGGTCAACGCAAAAGCAGAAGCCCGCGGATCAGCATTTTCAGCCCCATGGCGACAACGATCACTGCGCTGCCTTTGAGCAGATATTTGTTCCATTTCTTCGGCAGGATCGAGCCCACGGCGCCGAAGAGCAGCATCAGCGGCACGGTGCCCAGCGAGAAGGCCAGCATGCTCATCGCGCCGTAGGCCGCGCTGCCGCCCGTGATCGCGTGAAGCCACATCGCGTACAGCGGGCCGCAGGGCATCACGCCGGTGAGCAAGCCGATCACAAGCGGGCGGCCTGCAAACCGACCCCGTGTGTCGACGCTCAGGCGGCATGCGCTGTTCTGCTCCGGGAAGAGCGCGCGCAGCCCCGGCAGCAGACCCCACATGTTCAGCCCAAGCAGAGCCACGGCCAGCCCAAGCATGGTGAAAACCATGGATTTCACGCTGATGGTATAGCGGATGACCGTTCCCAACGCTCCGAAGATCGCGCCGACAAGCGTATAGGAAAGGACGCGCCCCGCATTGTAGCATGAAGAAGCCAAAGCCGGAGAACGGCTGCCCGCGCTCTGCCCCAGCAGAATGCCGCCGCACATACCGACACAGTGCGGGCTTGTGAGAAGGCCGGCCAGGAAAATGGCGACGAAACCCGAGCCCTCGCTCAAAGCCGGGGCAGACGCTTTGCCGTGCAGAAGAAGCCAGGCCAAAAGCACAGTGAGCGCAAGGCAAACACCGTCCAGCGCATAATCACGGGCGGTCCGCGCTCCCGTCTCATAGCCGCCGTCGCGAATGCGCCGCTCGATCTCTTCCAGGCTGACCAGCTCCGGGTCATAGCGAAGCGTTGCCGTGCCCTTCGCGTAGGCGACCTTTGTTTCCAATACGCCGCGGGTGTGCAGAAGCAGCTCCTCCACTTCTTTGACGCAGCTCCGGCACATCATGCCGCGGATGCGGATCTCGGCTTGTTCTGTTCTCATTTCTCTTCTCCGATCTTATTCAGCAGCAACGAATGCAGCAGTACACCCAGCGAGGACAGCGACATCGCGGCCGCGGCCATCGAGGGATTGACAAGGCCCATCGCGGCAAGGGGGATACAGACGGCGTTGTACAGCAGAGCCCAGGCGAAGTTCCGGCGCACCGTGCGGATCGTTGCGCGGGAGATGCGCAAGGCGAGCGGCACGCGCCGCAGATCGCTGCCGGGCAGAACGATCCCGGCGCAGTCGATGGCAATGTCCGTTCCGCTGCCCACGGCCACGGCCAGATCGGCAGCAGCCAGAGCCGGGGCGTCATTGATCCCGTCTCCCACCATGGCGACGGTTTTTCCCTCTGCCTTGAGCGCCTCTACAAAAGCTGCCTTGTCTCCCGGGAGGACGCGGGCGTGGACATGCGTGACGCCGCACTGTCCGGCAACGGCCTCCGCGGTTACCTCATTGTCTCCGGTCAGCAGCCAAACCTCGATACCGGATGCCTTGAGACGTTCCACGGTCTCACTGGCCTCGCCGCGAAGACGGTCCGAGACATAGAGCGCGCCGAGGAGTTTTCCGCCAGCCGCGACGCAGATCTCGGTCAGAACACGCGAATCGAGAGAAGGCAGCGACGCGGTATCGACGTTCTCCTGTGCCAAATATTCCCGGTTGCCGCAGAGCACGCGGCAGCCGTCCAGCTCTCCGCTTACACCGTATCCGGGCAGACTGTGAAAGCTCTTTACGACAGGCGGGAGCGCAGCAGAGCGACGTCCATGCGCATAAGCCGTGACCGCCGCGGCCAGCGGATGCTCGCTCAGCCGTTCCAGAGCGGCGGCCAGGGCGATCATCTCCTCTGCGTCTGTTTCCTCTGCGGTGAAGATCTCCGTGACCTCCGGCCGCCCGACGGTCAGCGTCCCCGTCTTGTCAAAGACGACCGTATCAACCTTGAACGCACGCTCAAGCTCGGAGCCGCCCTTGAACAGGACGCCGAGCTCGGCGGCCCGTCCCGCGCCGACCATCAGGGCGGCGGGCGTTGCCAGCCCCAACGCGCAGGGACAGGCGATGACCAGCACGCCGCAGACGGTGTACACCGCTTTTCCGAGATCTCCGGGCGCGGACCAAAAGAACCAGACCGCGAATACCAGCAGCGCAATGCCGATGATGCAGGGTACGAAGACGGCGGCGATCCGGTCTGCCAGACGCTGGATCGGCGCTTTGCTGTTCTGGCTGCGCTGTACCAGCTCCACGATCTGCTGCAGGGCGGAGTCCTTGCCCAGCCTCTCTGCGGAGACGAGCACACTGCCGGAGCGGTTGAGCGTGCCGCCCGCGACCTTGCTGCCCGGCTGCTTGAACACCGGCAGACTCTCGCCGGTGAGCATGGACTCGTCCACCGAGCATTCGCCCTCCAGCACCATCCCGTCCACCGGGATGCGCTCGCCGGGGCGGACGCGGATCAGGTCGTGTTCTTCGATCTCGTCGATACTCAGCTCTTTTTCTTCTTCGCCGCGCAGCACCAGCGCCGTGCGCGGCTGAAGGCGCAGCAGCTTCCGGACGGCGCTGCGGGTCTGGGTGACCGCCATGGCCTCCAGATAGCGCCCAAAGAGAATCAGCGAGGTCAGCACGCCGTCGCTGAGGAAATACAGCTTGATCTCCTGATGCACCGTGAAGCAGACGACCGCGCTGTAGAGATAGATGACCATCGTCGAGAGCGCGATCAACAGATCCATGCCCATGGTTTTACTCCGCAATCCACGGATGGCGTTGCGGTAGAAGTACAGGCCGGGACCGAACTGCAGAGCCGTCGCGAGCACGAGCTGGACAAAGGGCGGAAGATCCCACAGCAGCGGCATGGTCAGCGCCGTTGAGAGGATCAGCGTGCGCAGAACGGAAAAACGGTGGGAAAGCTCGGCTTCCTCCTCGCCGCTTTCGACCTCACCAAGCTCAGCCCAGACACCGACTTCGCGCGCGGCGAGGATCAGGCGACGGCTGTCGGTCCCGATCGGCCAGAGCGAGACGGTCACACCGCCGTTTCCCATTTCCGCACGATACGCGCCGGGGACGGAAAGCAGAGCCTCCCGCAGCGCCTCGGCGGTCTCGTTATCCGTTGCCGCACAGCGCAACTCGATCCGATCCAAAGGCACCTCATAGCCCGCCTTTTTGATGCAGCGGGCAAGCTCGTCGATACCCATCTGCGTCTCGTCATAATGGATCGCCACCTTGCCGGAGGCATAGTTGGCCGCGGCCTCCTCCACCCCGGGGAGCGCCAAAAGAGCCCGGTCGATCCGTTCCACGCAGGCGGCGCAGTCGATATGAGAGATTTGAAGTTGGATCTCTGTCATAACGATTATGAACGGACGGCAAGACCGTCTTTATGCTTTCGCTTCCTTCTTCAGTCTGCGCCAGTGCTTAAATCCGATCACTGCGCAGGGGACGCAGCAGGGCACCATATGGAACAGCAGCACCCAGCTCAGCCAGTCCACGCCCTGGTAGAATTGCCCCTGATACTCCACGCCCTTCATCAGCGCAAAATAGGAGAAGTTCCACACGCCCCAGAGACCCGTGGCCGAGCCGAACATATGCAGCCCGAGGAAGGACGCGGGCGTGAAGATGCCACCGATGGCCCCGACCAGCGTGGAGGACATGCGGCGCGCCTTTGCCAGAAAGATCGTGACGACGGGGAAAACGTAAACGGTCAGATTCAGCGCCCAGATAGCGAGAGGGATGTGATAGCCCCAGTTGAGGGCCTGGCGGATGTGGTCGCCGTCGTGGATCAGCACGGCGATGACCATCACGATGCCGCAGACGAACATGGTATGCGCGGTTTTTTCGTCCAGCTTCTTGTCGAGCATGGCGGCAGTTTGCTTGTTTGACATGGAAAGATCCTCCTTCTAAAATTACCTATTGGTTATTGTTGACCATTTGGTAATTTTAATATATCAACATCACCGCCCCTTGTCAATACTAATTGAGTCTTAACAAGCAATAAGGACGCTCTTGTGAGGAGAATTATATGACTACGACGCCTTATGCAGAAGAAATAGAAGATCCCAAGATCATACAACTGAAACTAGATGAGCAAGAAATTGCGCCCCGTTGCCGACTGAAGCAGTCAGCAACGGGGCGCTTTTTTGCTTTCTGGCCCATTTCTGCGCTGGATTTCGTAATTAAATAACTGGTCTCACTTTTTGTAATGGGCGTCGGTGCGCCTCGGCCGGTTATTGCTTTCGGCTTGATCGGAATATCCGGTCGGGCCGGTTTTTCGTAATCAAATAACTGCTCTCACTTTTTGGAGCGGAGAAAGGAGGTGAACCCTATGGCAAACATTTTTGAGGCCGTCAAGGAGGCTGTGCCGGTTCCCCTGGCGGCGGAGCGCTACGGTCTGCAGGCCAATCGCACGGGGATGGTGCGCTGCCCGTTCCACGACGATCACACACCCAGCCTGAAGCTGAACGAGGACTACTTCTACTGCTTCGGCTGCGGAGCGGGCGGCGACGTGGTAAGTCTGACGGCGCGGCTCTTCGATCTGCGTCCCTATGAGGCGGCCAACAAGCTGGCGGTGGATTTCGGCGTGGACGTTCCGGCCACCGCGCCGCCGGACGGCAGCCTGAACCGCTTCCGAGCGGATCTGCTGCGCTGTCAGTATCTGCTGGACGAGTATCTGAATCTGCTGATCCGATGGCAGAACAGATACCGTCCGAGAGACGAGAGCGCCGAGCCGGATGACCGTTACGTGGAGGCCTGCCAGATGATCGAGCCCATGGACTACATGGCCTCGGTCCTGGCGGCCGGTACGCTGGAGCAGCGCATCCGCACCGTGGAGCGGCTCATGGCAGACGGCAAAATGGATCAGCTGGAGGAACGCTTGACCCGGCTGACCCAGGAAGAAATCACAAGCGAATATCAAATTATGGAGGAATCTTAATGGAAAGGTACAACTACAAAGGAAAAGAAATCATCGGGATCGACCACGGCTTCGGCAACATCAAATGCCGGCATGTGGTCTTTCGCTCGGGCGTCCGGGCCTATGACACGGAGCCGCCCATGACCGCCGACGCCATCTTCTACGGCGGCAAGTATTACGTGGTCGGAGAAGAGCACAAGGGCTTCGTCAGCGACAAGAGCCAGGATGAGGATTACTACATCCTCACCGTCGCGGCACTGGCAAAAGAGCTGGAGTTTCGAGGCATCACGGAGTGCGAGGCCGTGCTGGCGGTGGGGCTGCCCATCCAGTGGATCGGGTCGCAGAAAGAGAGCTTCCGCAGCTATCTCATGCGAAACGAACTCATCGAGTTCCGTTACCATGAGCAGGACTACCTGGTGCGGATCGACGACGTGCAGGTCTTCCCCCAGGGCTTCTCCGGGATCGTCCAGCGTCTCGGCGATTTCAAAGGGCTGAACGTGCTGGCGGACATCGGGAACGGCACGATGAACACCCTGATGCTCAAAGATGGCAAACCCATGGTCAGCCGCTGCTACACGGACAAGCTGGGCGTGGAGCAGTGCATCATCCGTATGAGCAACGAGCTGCTGGCCGTCAGCGGCCATGCCGTGCCCTACGACGTCTGCGAGGATTTCCTACGCAGAGGGAACGCCGAACTGCCGGAGAAGTATACGACAGTCATGCGCAAGGCCGCGGAGGAATACTCGGATTCGATCATCGCCAAGCTGCGTGAGTATGAATTCAACCCGGAGATCATGAAGCTCACCGTCATGGGCGGAGGAGCCTGTATCCTCAAGCACTTCTGGAATGGGAGCGACAACCGTGTCCGGTATATTGAGGACATCTGCGCCACGGCCAAGGGCTACGAGCTGCTGGCGCTGAACAATCTGAAACGCTATGAGGGGACGTAAGGACGAAAAGACGTTCCTGCTCCGCTTCGATCTCTCCCGTAAAACAGACCGGGAGATCTGGGAATGGCTGCATGGGAAGAGCGAGGAGCAATCGCTCTCCATGAACGCCTTTCTGATCGAAGGTCTGCGAAAGCTGATGGCGCAGGAGGCAAACGAAAAGCCGCTGGATGTACACGCGCTGGCAGAGGAGATCTGCCGGGAGCTGCGTGCCCAGCGGCTTTTTGTGTCTCCGGAGGGCGAAGGCCCGGAATCCACAGTGGAGGCGGAGGATGAAATCCCTGCCGACATCATGGATTTCGCCAACAGCTTTTGATGCTTTCAAAATGATAGCACGCGGTTTGGGCGCTGCTATCAATTTGAAAGCACGGATCGGCGGCGCGGAGGAGGCGGCGATCCGGCGAAGGGGTACAGGGGAAAAAGCTGTTTCCCTTGTCCCACGACACTTTGCAGCGCTTCGGGCTGAAAGTGTCATAGTGGGTTACACACTTTGAAAAAGCTGTGTAACCCGCGCCCAACCCCGCGAAAAACAAACAAAGGAGGAAATGCCTATGAGTAAAAACTATGCCGTTGCCCGCGTCCAGCAATACACCAAGGCGAGCATCGGGAAATCTGAGCGCCACATTGAGCGCAAGAACCAGAACTATGAAAACATGAACGTGGATCTCAGCCAGACGCCCCGGAACGTCCACTTCCAAAGCTGCGGAGACCTGACCTATAACGCGACACTGGATAAGATGGTCGAGGACGGTGCCGTCTCTCTGCGCGGCCTTAAGCCGGACGCCAAGCTCTTCGACGAGATGATCTTCGACGTGAACACCGCGTACTTCGAGGAACACGGCGGCTACGACTACGCCTGTCGGTTCTATGAGGAGGTCTTCCGCTTTGCCCAAAAGGAATACGGCCCGGAGAACATCCTCTCCGCCGTCATGCACGCTGACGAACTCAACAGCGCGCTGACGGAAAAGCTGGGCTATCCGGTCTACCACTATCATCTGCATGTCGTTGCCCTGCCGGTGGTGGAGAAAGAAGTCCGCTATTCCAAGCGATGCAAAGACCCGGAGCTGGTGGGCAAGGTCAAGGAAGTCATCCATCAGATCAGCCACTCCAAGAAGTGGGCGTCACAAAAGGTCACGGATGAGGATGGGAAATCCCACATCATCAAGTCCTACAGCCTATTGCAGGATCGCTTCTTCGAGCACATGCGGGATGCCGGGTTCGAGGATTTCGAGCGCGGTGAGCGCGGCAGCACCGCACAGCATCTGTCGGTTACGGAGTTCAAGGTCAAACAAGAGCAGCAGCGGCTTGCAGATATCACGGATGAGAAGCTTGCGGCTATTGACGCATTGGATCGCCTGGCCGAGGAAGAGATTCAGAAACAGGAAGCTCTTACGAAGCTCGAACAGCAGACGAAAAAGGCTGAAAAGAAACTGGATTCTGTTGTGCCTGTCGTGCAGGACGCCGAGACATTTGCCCGAAACAACATCAGCTATTTCGAGGATCTGATTCCGGAGGCTGGAGCGCTGGAGAGTGCGAAGAGCTATCGGGAGCATAAGATCATGCCGCTGGTGCAGAAGCTCAAGGAAAAGTTTCTGGGGCTATACCGGATGATCCTTGATCTGAAGAAAAGGCTGGAGAGCCTGCAAAAGAGTCTCAGCCGCGCCGAAAGGGACCGGGATCATTTCAAGGATCAATTGGAAAAAGAGAAGGAGAAATCCGCTGATTTGTTGGAAGATGCGCGGGATCTGATGCGCGTTAAGCGCGCGCTGGGTCCGGAGAAGATCGACGCCGTGATCACAGTGGAAAGAAACTGTGATGCAGCCAGAGCAGCGGAGCAGGCTGAACTGGAACGGCAAAAAAAGCTGGCGCGCAAGCGTCATGAACGGGACGCGAGGTAACGGGTCGGTCAGTTTTGACCGGCCCGTTACCTGCGTCCGGGACAAAAATGAAAACAAAGGAGAAAATGAAAAACGATGAACGAAACAAACCAA
>CACWLG010000047.1 GCA_902761635.1 Oscillospiraceae bacterium
CGAATGGTGGTGTCGGCAAGCATCTTGCCGTCCTCGTCCAGAATGACCGCCTTGGTGTAGGTGGAACCAACGTCACAACCGCCGAAATATTTCATGTATCATTATCTCCTTGTATGTTTTAACAAATCCAACCGGTATTATTTGGCTTCCCCTCAAGGGGAAGGCTGCGCTTTGCCATTCAGTTTAAGAGTTAAAATCGTACTTGGGGAACTTGTCGATCTCGTAGGGCGCTTTGAGGGTGTCCTTGCGCTCCATGTTGTCATAGTGCTTCTTGAGGAAGGGCTCCACCACGTTAAAGAGGAGCTTGCCGTCCAGGTCGAAGAAGAACACCACAAACAGGGCCACGTTGGCAATCAACGCGATGCGGAAAAGCTTCAGGATAAACTTGAAAATCGTCTTCATATCGTACTCTCCTTACCAGGTCATGGAGTCGTCAAAGTCAAGCAGAGACGGGTCCAGGGGCTCTTCGTGCATGACGGTGCTCATGTAATCGTTGATGAGGCGGCGGATCTCGGCACGGGAGACGGTGCGGCTGTCAGGCAGAGCGTGAGGAATCCAGAAGGCCTTGATGTCTCTCTTGCGGAACTCGTCCTCAAACAGGCCGTGCAGGCCCTGCACGCCCTTGCACTGGAGCTGGTCATACATGGCAACCATGTCGCAGTTGAAGCGCTTCATGTAATCCCAGAGCTCGAACATGTGGTGCATGCCGCCGACGGCCATGCGGCGCATCGGGGCCCACATGTGGTACTGGGCCATGTCCTCGAGCGTATGCTCGTAGGAATCCGTGCGGATCTCCATGTCGAACATGAGCGAGTCCATGTTGATGACGACGTTCAGGCCCCAGCAGTTGTAGGCCCAGGTGCACCAGTTGGAGTAGTACAGCGGGGCGCAGGACCAGGCGATCACGCGGTGGCGGGTCTGGGGGAACCTTTCTGTCGGTGACGTGCCACATCTCCCAGTCGCCGTACTGGGACTGGTAAATGCGGTAGAGAGCCTGGGCGACGCCGTTGATGGGGTAATACGGAGTCTTTGCGTCAACCTCCCATTTCTCCCACTCGAAGCGCTGCAGCTCGTTCTGAAGCTCGAGCTTCTTTGTGAGCTTCTCCCAGCTGAAGGGGATGCCGTACTGCTGCTCGACGAACTTCCAGAGCTCTTCGATCTCGCGCATGACGTACTTCCTGACCAGTGGATCGTCAAAGAGCATGGGCATGGGCAGAGAGAAGAGAGGCTTGTCAAAGAACCAGTCCTGCAGGGTGGAGGTGGAGACGGAGGCGTCGCAGGCCTCGTTGCAGGTGATGACGGCAGGGGCGTAGTCGGGCACATCGTCCAGGACGAAGATGCCGGCCTCGGCCTGGCACATGGGGCAGGGGTCGCCGGGCAGGCCGATGGACTGGACTGCGTCGATATAGTTTAAAACCGTGTGGGAGTTGACGTGGCAGGTGACGAAATAAGGGATCATCTCCAGCGGGACATTGGTGATCTCCCCGTCCCAGGGATAGAACACGCCGCCCCAGACAGTCTCGTTATGGGCGATGGTGTGTCTGTACAGGTCGTTCTGCCTGCCGCCGTGCAGGCGGGTATCGGCGGCGAACATGCGCTGGAACTGGCGGATGGTGGTGGCGACCATGGCGCGGTAGTGCCAGGCGGAGGCCTTCATCGCCTCGCCGCGCATCCCCTCCAGGCCGCGATCAAACCAGTGGAGGACCGGCAGATAGGTCTGGCCGACCCAGCGGTAGCGCCAGAGGCCCTTGGCAAAGGTGATGGGCCCGTACATGACCATGATGTCCTTGACCATGAAGATGTAGTTATAAAGCCAGATGTTGTAAAAGTAGTACATGGTGTCGGGGACGCCGCGCCATTCTCTGTGCTTGTAGAGGTGGGTCTTGTCCTCGTGCAGCTCGCCGAGGCGGCGGCCGCCTTCCTCGGCGGTATGGGGTTTGCCGTACCAGAAATCTTTCAGGATTTTGCTGAAGGTCTTTTTAGCCATTTTACTTGCCCTCCTGGATCTTCTTGATCTCAACACTCTCTACGAAGGCCTGGAAACGGGTGCGCAGCTGGCCGGAAGCCGTGTTGATGTACTCCTTTTCGATTGAGCAAACGGGCAGGCCGAAGTCGCGCTTGAGGATGACGGTGTCGATGACGCGCTCATAGCTCCAGTACTCGCAGAATTTGTTGGAGGCAATGATGACGCCGTCGGCGTGGTACTCTCCGGCAAGCTCCGCGATCCTCTTCTTTCTGGCGCGCATCTCGTCCTGGGGCATGAAGCGCGGGCAGTTGGAGGAGTGCAGATAGTGCTTTGCGATGGCGTAGACAGGGTCAACGCCATCGGGCAGCTCGATGATCTGGCGCGACTCCACTGCACCGTAGCAGTAGCGGTCACACACCACGCGGGCGCCGCAGCTCTCTATAAGCTTGGTGAAGCCGGGATCGTCATTCTCAGAGCCGGCAAGCAGCACCTTGCAGCGGAACTCCTTCTTCATGTCTGGCTCGCGCTTCTTCATCTCCTCCGCCGTCTCGCGCAGATACGGGAGGATCAGATGCTTGGGACATACCAGCGAGCAGAGCTGGATCACATGGAACTCATAGCCGGTGATGGTGGGGTTTTCAAGCTTGCGGTAATCGCCGATCTCATTGATGAGGCGGGAGACCTCGTTGTGCTGTTCGACCGCCTTGCGGATGGCTTCGTCGGAGATGTCGATGCCGAAATGCTCCTGCAGGGGCTTGAGCACATGGGCGCGAAGCTGGGTGGCGTAGTGCTCATAGGCGATCTCGTTATTTTTGAAGGGAACGTCGGTAAATTCACAGAAAAAATCATCGTTGTCGATGATGCGCATATCGTCGACAGAGTCGAGGTGCTTCTGCTGCAGGTGCTCCTGGAAGCGGCAGGTGGCCGTGCAGGTCTCGGTTGCCATCTGCGCGTCGAGGAAATTGAAGCCGCCCTCCAGGGCACGCTCCATCAGGCTTCTGGCATAGTGGCAGACGCGGGCGGACATGTAGTAGGTCGCAATGTCGGGAGATGTGCAGCGCGGCGCTCTCAGTCTCACAGAGAAGCAGCCGGGCAGGTCGAGAAGTACTTCAGGCATGAAATAGCAGGTGTAGCCGATGGCGCGCAGGCCGTCCTTCTTGGCCTTTTGCACCAGCTCGTTATTGGCTTCCTGAAGCAGATTCTCAAAGTAAATCAGATGCTTGAGATCTTTCACAAGAATACCCTCCAAAATGTAATTCCGTGTATGGTTACGAGCGGACGCAATACGCCCTTTACTCATGCTTATATTTTAACAAAGCACACATGCAATGTCAATTCTCATTTCGTCAAAACCGTGAATGATTCGATGTTTTCGCCGTTCGTTTCTGTACATTTTGCTGTTTTTGTCTAAATATTCGGGGTATTCAGCCTGTATTCAATCTCTTTTCTTGCAGCCGCGGCGCTCCCCTGGATCATCTGGGGCTTGCCGCCGCCGCGGCCGTCGATGGCGGCGTTGATGGCCCTGGCCCCGGCGCGCAGGTCGCAGTGCAGGCTCCCGATGATATAGCGCCAGCCGTCGCTGTCGCTGCCGACAAAGACCGCGGCAAAGCCCCCGGCCTTGGGCATCAGGCGATTCACGAGCTCCCGCTGGGCGATCTCGCCGAGCACGTCACTGAAGAGGACAATATTGCCGTCCCTCTCCCCTTCCGCGTCCGCCATGTATTGGATCAGGGCGAGCGACAGGGCATCACAGCGCTCCTTCATGCTCTGCTGCTCGCTCAAAATGCGCTGCACAGCCTGGGTGACTTCCCCACGCTTTGCGCTGAGAGCGCGGGAGATCTCCGTGACGCTCTCCTGCCGGGCACGATAGTCCTCGAGGGCATCCATGCCGCAGATCACGCTGACGCGCTGGCCGCCCCTGTGGCGCTGGCTGTCGAGGATTTTCACAAGGCCCACCTCGCCGGTGCGTTCCACATGGGGCGCGCAGCAGGCGCAGCGGTCCACGCCCGGGATCTCCACGATGCGCACGTTCTCCGTCAGCTCCAGCTTGCTGCGGTAGTCGAGCGTGCGGAGCTCCGCCTCATCGGGAAACCAGATGTGTAGCGGAAGGTTTTGGCGCACGACCTCATTTGCCCGTGTTTCCAGCTCCATGAGCTGCTCCCGGGCAAGCTCTCCGGAGAAGTCGATGATCATGCACTCGGCGCCCATGTGAAAGCCCACGTTGTCATAGCCACAGGCGCTGTGGACAAGGCCGGAGAGAATGTGCTCGCCCGAGTGGTTCTGCATACGGCGCAGCCTCTGCTCTCTGTCGATCTCGCCGCGGACGCTTTCGCCGACCTCAAGGGGCGCGTCGGTGTAGTGGCGGATCTCCCCGTCCCGCTCATGTACGTCCGTCACACGAACGCCGCCGAGGGTGCCGGTGTCGGCAAGCTGTCCCCCGCCCTCCGGGAAAAAGGCCGTCCGGTCGAGGACAACGCTGTATCCCGTTTTCTCCGTGCGGCAGTCGAGGACGGCTGCGTCGAAGTCAAAGAGATGGCTGTCAAGATAATAGAGTTTTTCGGTCATGGTATGTCACTCTCCTGTTGTGCGTTTTCATTCGTTGTCTGTACATTTTGCCGGCCTGTCTCACGGGTCCTGCGCCCGCAGGCGGCGAAAGCTGTAAATGCTGCCGGGGCAGGGATCCTTCCTGTCGCCGAGGGCCCAGTCGACGACGCCGAGCTCAAAGGCATCGTAGGTGATCTGTTCATGTTCATCCTGCAGGCAGCCTGCCAGCATGACAAAGCAGCCAGCATTCACAAGGCGGGCCACCGGCTCATAGTCCGTGTCCACCCAGGTAGGCTGGAAGAGATAGAGCTGGGCAGCGAGGCGGGCAAGTTCCCGGCACTGCGCCTGCGTCGGTACAAGCTCCGGCTCGTTCCAGGCGTTGCCGGCGTCCAGGGAGAGGACGCAGGGGACCCGGATGGCGGCGTCCTGCTCGGCAAGGAGCGGGAACTGCAGGGCGGGATAGGCTCCGAGGCTTGAACCCGCAGCCAGCACCTGCATCGGGAAAAGGCCGCAGTCCGCCGCCGCCTCATCCAGAAGCCGCAGGGCCTTCCGGCAGCAGAGCTCCATATCCGGCAGATCGTTGCGCCGCAGGAAGACCGCAAGGGTGTTCGGCGCGGGGTTTGCCATGTAATAATACAGGAACTCGGTATACAGCTCCTCATCCCGTCCGCCGGGGAAATAGACAAAGAAGCGGGTATCCGCGTTTGCCTCCTCCGGGAACAGGAAGTAGGCATCCGCTGTTTGATAAGCTTTCTGATAGAAGGGATTGTCAAAGCGCCGGGAGGCGTCGCTGAGTTTGACGCGGGTGAGGTCCGTCTGCTGCGCGAGCATCTTCTGCCCGCGCTTGAGAAGCTTTGCGCTGTCCCGATAGTCGCCGCACTCCCGCCAGAGTGTACAGGCAAGCTCGAGCTTTCCGCCCGCGGCAAGCTGCGGCGCGCGCGCATAGAGGGCCGGGATCAGCGCCTGCAGCGCCTCCTTTGCGCCCGGATAGCCGCCAAGTGTTATGTAAACTTCTCGTGCTTCCTCCGGCTTTCCGTTTGCCGCGAGGTCGCCGGCCCGCAGAAACGCGCAGTCTTGCAGGAGTGCAGAGCTGTCCTCGTAAGGGTCAAGCTCCGTGAGGATCGCTTCCGCCTGTCGGTAGTCCCCTTCCTCCAGCAGTTGTTTTGCCTCCTGATAGCGGGCATATTTCATGCGCTCTGTACAGAGATCGGCGCAGGCTTCGTCCCCAAGCCGGAGATACAGCTCCCTCGCCTCGGCATAGGCCCCGGCTTCAAAGAGGCGCTCAGCCTCGTCAAAGCGAACCTGTCCCTGATAAAGCCGCACGCCCAGCACCGCGCCGAACATGATGAAAATTGTAAATGCAGTCAGAAGCAAGCCCTTTGTTTTCAACGCAGTCTCCTTTTGTTGTGTCCGCTTCTCTCTGTCTTGTTGTTGAAAAGCCGCCCGGCGGGCGGCTTTTTTCTCTCACTCCGTAAAGTGGATGTGGTTGTTGATGTGGTCGCTGCAGAAGCAGTGGTAGCCGGCGCAGCGGGAGCAGTAGCGAAACTCCAGATTCGGATAGTCCGTATCCGTCCTGCCGCAGACAGCGCATTTGTGGGTGTACAGCTTATCCTGCTGCTCACGCCGGATGCGGGCGGATTCGCGCTTAAAGTTGATGGTGCTCTTGCTCTGCCTGCGCGGCAGCATGGCCTTGAGGTCACCGCTGCAGAAGATCAGGAAGTTCAGCACGGCCACCACCGGCAGCAGGTTCTCCGGGAAGGGCGTGGTGATAACAGAGATGAGGAAAAAGGCCGCGTCCACCAGCGCCAGATATTTCATCTTCACGGGGATGATAAACAGGAACAGCACCTGCATGTCCGGAAAGAGGGCGGCAAAGGAGAAGAACATGCTGAGATAAATGTAGGTCGAGCTCAGGTTCACCGAACGGCCGGCGACAAAATAGATGAGAAAGCCGTAGAGGACCGTGAGGATCACACCGGTGAAGAAGTAGATGGTGAACTGCCCTGTGCCCCACTGGTTTTCCAGGGTGTTGCCGATCCAGTAATAAAAATAAAAGGCGATGAAGGCCAGCACTCCGGTGGAGGGCGGGATAAACACGAAGCTGATGATACGCCAGATCTGGCCCCGCAGGATCAGCGCGGGGTTAAAGTAGAGATAGCTCATCAGCGGCTGGTTGATCGCGCCGAGGATCCAGAACACCACGTTTGCGATCACGATGTAGCGCATCAGGTTGGGAATGCCGAAATCCGGGTGGCGGGCACAAAATTCCTCAATTTTTCTTCTTGGATCAGTCATTGCTATACTCCTGCTTCCTTTGATTGTTTTATCAATATACCCCCTTTGAGAGGGGATGTCTATAAAATTTTGTAAATTCGCAAACAGGGGCTTTCAAAAAAAGCGCGGGTATGGTAATATGTAAACTAAGTTATGATTGGGAGAGAAGCGAATATGGACAGAGAAAAAGAGACCGGCCGCGAGGTCGTTGAAAACGAAATCATAGAAGGCCGCAACGCGGTCATTGAAGCCCTGCGGGCCGGGCGCGCCATCGACAAGATCTTCATTGCCAAGGGGGATGTGGACAAAACGCTGGGGCATATCGCCTCCCGGGCGCGCGAGAAGGGCGTGGTGGTGGTCGAGGCGGACCGCCGCAAGCTGGACTTTATGAGCCGCACCAAAGCCCACCAGGGCGTGGTTGCCCTTGCAGCCATGCGCGACTACTGCGAGGTGGCGGATATCCTCGCTGTCGCCGAAGAGCGGGGCGAGCCGCCCTTCGTCATCGTCTGCGACGAGATCAGCGATCCCCATAACCTGGGCGCCATCATCCGCACCGCCGAGTGCGTCGGCGCACACGGCGTCGTGATTCCGAAGCGCCGCAGCGCGGGGCTGACCGCCATCGTGGGCAAGGCCTCCGCGGGCGCCGCCGAATACATGGCCATTGCAAGGGTAGCAAATCTCTCCTCCGCCCTCAAGGAGCTGAAGGAGGCCGGCCTCTGGGTCTACGGCACCGCAGCCGACGGGGCAAGCCCCCTGTGGAGCATGGATCTCACCGGACCCATCGCGCTTGTGATCGGTTCGGAGGGGGACGGCATGGGCCGCCTGGTGCGGGAGAGCTGCGATTTTGTGCTCAGTCTTCCTATGAAGGGACAGCTCAATTCCCTCAATGCCTCCGCCGCAGCAGCCGTCACCATGTATGAGGTCCTGCGGCAGAGAAGCCGCTGATTTATGTTTGATCCGCACCCGGAGAGAAGGGCAGGTAACAGCAATGGATGAATTTAATCTGGATAACACCGGGAAATACGATCAGACACGTGCCCGGAAAAAAGACGCGCAGTTTGAGATAGAGCCGCGCAGGTCCCCCCGCCGTGAGCCTGAGGAGAAGGCCGCCTTCCACTTCGGCTCCCACACGGATGAGAACGCCGGGGACGAGCTGCCGGAGCTCCCCACCCGATATGACCATGAGTTTTCTTTTTTGGAGGATGAACCGGAGGCAGAGCTGTCTGCCGACGAGTATGAACCTCCGGCCTCGATCGAGCAGGAGGCGCAGAGCCCGGATGAGCCGGCCGGCGAGTCTGTGTCAGCCGGGAGCGCTGATGACATTGTCCACCAGGTGCAGGAGTCGATCGAGACCTCCTATCCCGTTCCGGAGCCGTACATCTCCGTGGAAAGCGCCGAAGACGCGTCCTCTGCCCCGGTGCGGGAGGACGCTCCGCCGGCCGTGCCGGAGGAGGGCGAATATCTCTCCCGGGACGAGTATGAGCAGCAGGAGCCGGAAGAGACCGGACGCTATGTCAGCCGTGAGGAGCCGCCGAAAAAGCGGGGCGGCTTTTTCTCCTTCCTGAAAAAGCGCAGCGCCGCACAGCGGGACACCGAAGAGGGCGCTGTGCAGCCCGAACCTCTCTCCCCCGCGCTCGGCCCGGATGATTATCCCGACAGCGATCCCGCTGCCGAGCCGCCGGAGGAACCCCTCGAAACGCGGGATACCTTTGCCGGAGAGGAGCCCGATGTGGGCAGGATCTATGAGATCCACAGCGGCAGCCGCGGCAGGGCCGAGCAGGAAGCGCGGGAGCTGATCGCCAGCATGCAGGCCCGGACCGGCTCTGTCGGACGACACAGCCGGAGAAGCAGCGCTGACTACCGCGTGGAGCTTGACGACATGCTGGGCATGGACGGCGGCACCGACACCTCCATCCCTTCCGCTGCACCTGAAGCCGTGTCCGCGTCCGAAGACGGGGAGCCATACGGCTTCAGCCTCGACCAGGCCATGGACTACGACGCGGATGTCAAGGAATACCACGCGAGGAACGAGCGGCCCGTCTATCAGCCCGACGTGAAGGAGCCGGAGATCGACGAGCGCTTTCATCTCGGCGGGCAGAGTCCCCGCCAGACCATCTCCTATGGCAGCAACGAGGTGGATCTGAGCGCGGATGAGGACTATGTCCCCGCCCAGCAGACCGAATACAGCCCGACCCAGTGGACGCCGGATTACGACGATCCCCTGGTCGAGCGGCAGGACACGACGGAGCCGCCGCGCAAAAAGCACCGCTCCCTGCTCGGGCGCTTCAAAAAGCCCGCAGCAGCCCAAGAGCCGGTGCCCGAAGAAGAGCCTGCAAAAGAGCCTGTGCAGGAGCTGCGCGACACCGACGCTGCCCCGGCCGTCTACGCCGTGAGCACTGATGCCCGGGATGACCCGGATTACCTCGCCGCGCCCGAGAGCATCGACGACGCCGAGGATGAGGATTTTGACGACGACCTCGACGACGACGAGAGCAGCCGCCGCTACCGGGAGTCGGACATGTACGCCCCGCCCACCTTCCGCGAATACCTGCTGAGCATTCTGGCCTCCGTGTGGCTCCGGCTGCGCGGCACCGTGCGCGGGCGCACCGCCCAGACCATGCAGGACAGCGAGGAGGATCTGGGGCAGGAGCTCACCCCGGCAGAGGCCTCCAAATACTACGGCTCCTTCCTGCGCTCGATGAAATACAGGCTGCGTATCAGCGCGGTGGCGCTGGCCGTGCTGCTGTACATATCGCTGGAGATGCCCGTGCCCGGGATGATGAAGTCCCTGCCCACGGCAGCTGCCTTCTGCTTCGGCATGCAGGCGCTGATCATGCTGCTGTCGCTGGACGTTGTGACGAATGCTCTCAGCAATATGCTGCGCATGCGCTTCGGGGCGGACGGGCTTGTGCTGGTCTCCTGTCTTTTCAGCGGCATCGACGCCCTGATCGTCGCCCTCTCGAAAACCGCCGCGTGGCACATGCCGCTGTGCGCCATCTCCTCGGCCTGCGTGGTGGGGCTGCTGCTGGGTTCGTATCTCTCGGCCCGGGGCCTGCGCAAGGCCACCCGCGTGCCCGCCATCGGCAAGCATTTCTTCGCCGTCACGGGTGAGAACACACTGGAAAAAGACCAGATCACCCTGCTCAAATCCCTGCGCTCGGTACACGGCTTCGTGCGCCGCACCGAGGAGGCAGGCCCCGACGAGACGCTTTATAACCGCCTCGCCCCCATTCTCTTCGTTGTTTCGCTGCTTCTCACGATCATCGTCATGATCGCAAAGAAGAGCTATCCCGAGTTTATCTATATCCTCTCGGCCCAGCTCTCACTGACCGTCCCCTTCGGCGCGCTGCTCTCCTTCTCGCTGCCCTTCTTCCTCGGTTCGAGCCGCATCTTCAAATTCGGCGCGGCCATTGCCGGCTGGTCCGGCCTCTGCGACATCGGCGCGAGCAAGAACCTCATCGTCACAGACCGCGACCTCTTTCCGGAGAGCGCCGTCAGCATCGAGAGCGTGCGCATCTTCGCCGACGAGGACGCGCAGAAGGTCATCTCCTATGCCGGGTCCATGATGCAGGCCTCCGGCTGCTGCGCCGCGGGCTGCTTCGGCGAGCTTATGCGGGAGACCGACTCCCCCGCCCGGCCCATCGACGGCTTTGAGGTCATGCCCGGCGGCGGCATGAAGGGCATCATCGAGGGGCACGTAGTCCTCTGCGGAAGCACGGATCTGATGCGACTGATGAACGTGCGCATCCCCTTCCGCCTCACGGACAAGACCACGGTGCTGCTGGCCATCGACGGCATCCTCTACGGCATCTTCTCCCTCAAGTACGAGGGGCAGCCGCAGGTCCGCCGGGCCCTGGTGGATCTCGTGCGCACGGCGCGCCCGCCGGTGTTCGCGGTGCGCGACTTCAACGTCAATCCCGAGATGCTGCACAACACCTTCGACATCGCCACCGACGGCTACGACTTTCCGCCCTATGTCGAGCGCTTCCGCCTGTCCGAGCCCTCGGACGACGCGAAGGACGAGCGCATCGCCGCCATCCTCTGCAACGAGGGCCTGGCCCCCCTGACGAGTGTGGCAGACATCGGGCGCAGCATGTTCCTCGCCACGAACATCAACCTCATCCTGAACGTGATCGCCTCGATCCTGGGTGTGGCGCTGGTGTTCATCCGCTTCCTCACCGCGGGCGCAAATCCCCTGGCAAACCTCTTCCTCTACCTCGTGTTCTGGACGCTGCCGGTGCTGCTGGTGAGCTTCTTCGTGAGCGTGAAGCGGTAAAGCTGCATACTGTTCTGCAGGGGCCGATGCCCTCATCGGCCCGAAGCCTTCCGGTTTGAACCGGGGCTCGGGTCGATCCGGGGATCGACCCCTGCGGCGTTTATGGGGGCATCCTTGTGATCGCCCTCTGTTTTTCTGATTTTCGCGTAAAATTTGCTCTTGCCAAGAAAAGCGGCATAGTATATAATAAATTGATTGCAAATTGATCATTGATCGCAGATTCACCCACTTTGCATAGAATTCAACAGAGAGGAAGCAACACATGAGCTACGAAACGAAAAACATTCGCAACATCTGCCTGATCGGCCACGGCAACAACGGCAAGACCAGCCTTGCCGAGAGCATGCTCTACTGCACCGGCGCCATCGACCGCATGGGCAAGGTTGCCGACGGCACCACCGTCTGCGACTACGATCCCGAGGAGACCTCCCGCCAGATCACCATCGCGACCTCCATCGCCCCGGTGGACTACAGCGGCATGAAGATCAACGTCCTCGACTGCCCCGGTTACTTCGACTTTGTGGGCGACGTGCTGTGCGCTCTGCGCGCTGTCGAGTGCGGCGTGATTGTCACCTCCGCCAAGGATACGGCCGACAGCCTCCCCGTCGGCGGCCAGCGCAGCTGGAATTACCTGAAGAACGCGAAGCTCCCCGTCATGTTCTGCATCTCCAAGTGCAACGAGGAGCACGGCGATTACTTCAAGGCCCTCGAAACCCTCAAGGGCAAGTACGGCGGCATCATCTGCCCCGTCACCATCCCCACCTCCGACGGCAAGGGCGTCATCGACCTCGTGCACAACGTGGCCTACATCACCAAGGGCGCCAAGGTTGAGAAGACCTCCGTCCCCGCCTCCGACGCGGGCCATGTGGAGGATCTGCGCGCAGAGCTGATGGAAGCTGCCGCAGGCGCCACCGAGGAACTCATGGAGAAGTTCTTCGAGACGATGGAGCTTGAAGAGGCCGACATCATTGAAGGTCTCAAGGTCGGCGTGAAGGAGCGCGCTGTCGTTCCCGTGTTCGCCACCGACGCCATGACCAACGTCGGCACCATCGCCATGCTCCAGGGTATTGCCGACTACTGCCCCGCCCCCGAGGCCAAGAACGACGGCACCCTCGGCTTTGTGTTCAAGACCGTGTCCGACAAGTTCGGCAAGTACAGCTTTGTCAAGATCCTCTCCGGCAAGATCACGGCCGGCATGTCTCTCCGGAACGTCCGCGCCTCCTCCACCGATAAGCTCGGCCGCCTGTACACCATGTGCGGCAAGAAGAGCACCGAGGTCACCGAGGCCTGCTGCGGCGACATCGTGGCCATCGGCAAGATGGACTGGAAGACCGGCGACACCGTCACCGATTCCAAGGACGACATCGAGCTTCCCGCCATCGAGATCCCCGAACCCTGCTACTCCATGTGCATCGCGCCCAAGACCAAGGGCCAGGACGACAAGGTCGCAGGCGGTCTCAACAAGCTCGGTGAAGAGGATATCTCCTTCACCCTCGTCAACAACGCCGAGACCCATCAGATGGTCATCTCCGGCGCAGGCGACATCCAGATCGGCGTTCTCTGCTCCAAGCTCAAGAATCTCTACAACGTGGATACCGAGCTCAAGCCCGCCCGCGTTGCCTACCGCGAAAAGATCAAGGGCCGCGTCGAGGCCCACGGCCGCCACAAGAAGCAGTCCGGCGGTTCCGGTCAGTTCGGTGACGTCTGGGTCCGCTTCGAGCCCCAGGATGAGCAGGACGACATGATCTTTGCCGAGGAAGTCTTCGGCGGCTCCGTCCCCAAGAACTTCTTCCCCTCCGTCGAAAAGGGCCTGCGCAACGCCGTGCAGAAGGGCGTGCTTGCCGGTTACCCGCTGGTCGGCCTGAAGGCCACCCTGTACGACGGCTCCTACCACCCCGTCGACTCCAACGATATGGCCTTCCAGACCGCTGCCCGTCTTGCCTACCAGGACGGCATCCCCAAGGCCAAGCCCACCATCCTTGAGCCGATCGGCCAGCTCTTCGTCACCGTGCCCGACGAGTTCCAGGGCGCCATCATCGGCGACATCAACTCCAAGCGCCGCGGAACCATGATGGGCTCCATGCCCGCCGAGGACGGCATGACCACCATCGAGGCCGAGGTCCCCATGGCAGAGATGAGCTCCTACACCATCGACCTGCGCTCCATGACCCAGGGCGCCGGCTCCTTCACCTGCAAGTTTGTGCGTTACGAGGAAGCCCCCGGCAACGTCCAGCAGAAGGTCATCGAGGAAGCCAAGGCTCTGGCCGAGCAGGAGTAATTTGATTCTATAACCGTTCAGTTGGGCGGCCCTTGGGCCGCCCAACTTTATAAAGTGAGGGTTTATCATGAAAAGCAGGCTATCCAACGCGAAAAATCTGATCTGGGCAACGGCGATCCTGATCTGCCTGCTGGCACTGCTTCTGGGTCTGATCTTCTCCATGTCACGCAAAAGCCAGGGTAAGCGGGAGGAGGGCACCATCGTGCTCGGCCAGATCGACAGGAACAGACAGGCGGCGGATATGTCCCTTGTCGGTCTTGACACGCCGAACGCAAAGACGCTGATTCCCCTGCCGGAGAACAGCAAGGGCAATCTTGAGAGCGTGTTCGGTATGACCTTCCTTTGTGACAAGACCATCCTCGGCCTGCGCAATTACGCCACCCAGTATGCCGACGGCCTCACCGCGCAGATCTGGACCGACGACGGCAGCGGTCTGCGGGCCAAGGACGCCGCAGAGTCCCCCATCGTGTTTGTGGATGGCTCGCTTATCCGCGCTGCCGACGCCGCCATGGTTACCCGGCCGAAGGCGATGGTGCTCTATCTCGGCGGCGACGGGCTTGCCGAGACCACGCAGCAGGAGTTTATCGACGGCTACACGCGCCTCATTGAGAGCATTCGCGAAGCCTCCCCCAGCACAAAGGTCGTCGTCTGCTCCATCGGCTCCATCAGCTCCAACTATCAGGGCGGGGACGGTTTGACCACCCAGCTCATCGCCAGCGCCAACGCCTGGATCCGGCAGGTCTGCGTCAACACCGGTGCCTACTATGCCGATATTGCCTCCATCGTCAACGATGAGTACGGCTACCTCTCCGACACCTTCCTTACCCCGGATGGGCGAAGCATCGCCGCGGCAGGCATCGCGCTGATCGCAGATTACTTCCGCTTCCATTACATCTAAGGAAACACTGAATAAATCGCCGCATTCGGCCTGCCGGTGTTTTTTCGGTTTTGTGCAATATTCTCAGCTTCGGAAAAACCTGCTGTGCCTGACATGGTAATGTTCACAATTCTGTCGCGCCCTGCTTGACAGTCGGGGCGCGACAGGTCTATAATGCACGCATACTCAAGGAAGGGGCAAAGTCACCATGCGTCGTTTCGCTGCTGTCAACTGCATGATGATGGAGATGTACATGTGCGGCATGTGCAAGATGATGCACGCCCAAAACTCTCCGTGTTCTCTTTCTGCTTGATCGCATACACGCGTTTCAATCAGGTTCGGAAAACGATGGGAGTTTTTCCGGACCTGTTTTTGTTTCATGCCATCGCTTATTTGGAGATATGAGAGGATAGAATGAATAGATGATTGAGATAAAGAATCTTTGCAAGACCTATTCTTCCGCCTCCGGGGATGTGGAAGCGCTGCGCGACATCAACCTCACGATCGAGGACGGGGAGATTTTCGGCATCATCGGCCTGTCCGGCGCCGGCAAGAGCACCCTGGTCCGCTGCATCAACCTTCTGGAGCGGCCCACCTCCGGCAGTGTCATCATCGACGAACAGGACATCACCGTCCTCCCCCGGCCGGAGCTTTTGAAAATGCGCCGCAGCATTTCGATGATCTTCCAGGGCTTCAATCTGCTCGAGCAGCGCAGTGTCCTGCGCAATGTCACCTTCCCGCTGGAGATTTCCGGGGTGAAGGGACAGGCCGCAAAGCAGAAGGCCATGGAGCTTTTGAAGGTCGTCGGACTTGAAGAGAAGGCGGCGGCCTATCCCGCGCAGCTTTCCGGCGGACAGAAGCAGCGTGTCGCCATTGCGCGCGCCCTCGCCTCCGATCCGCGCTACCTGCTGTGTGACGAGGCCACCTCAGCCCTCGACCCGAACACCACCCGTTCTATCCTGGAGCTGCTGCGCAGCATCAATGAGAAGATGGGCGTAACGATCATCGTCATCACCCACGAGATGAAGGTCATCGACCAGATCTGCGACCGGGTGGCCGTCATCGACCAGAGCCGCATCGCAGAATCCGGCAAGGTGAGTGACGTGTTTGCCAATCCCCAGTCCCAGATCGCGCGCGAGCTGATCCTCCCGCAGGACCGCACCGCCATTGAGACCAGCGGTGGCAAGAAAATCCGCATCATCTTCGACGGCATGCAGTCCAAGGAGCCGGTCATCTCCAACATGACGCTCGACTGCCAGGTACCGGTCAACATCATGTTCGCCGACACAAAGGACTTTGACGGCATCGTTTACGGACACATGATCATCGAGCTGCCCACCGATGCGCATCAGGCCGAGAAGGTCATCGCCTGGCTTAAAAACAGCGACGTCAAGTGGAAGGAGGAAGACTGATGCTCTCCGAAACCTTTTACAAGCTCTGGAATGCCGGCATCCTGCAGCGCGGCGTCTGGGAGACGATCTACATGACCGTCATTTCCACGGCGATCTCCTATGTGATCGGCCTGCCGCTCGGCGTGGTGCTGAACATCACGGACCGGGAGGGTATTTATCCCATCCCCTGGTTCAACCGTCTGCTCGGTATGATCGTCAATTTTTTCCGTTCGATTCCCTTTATTATCCTGATGGTTGCCATGCTTCCGGTGGCAAACTTTATTGTAGGCACCTCGCTCGGCAACAAGGCCATGATCGTCATGCTGGTCATCGCGGCCTCGCCCTATATTGCGCGCATGGTGGAATCCTCCCTCAAGGAGGTCAACGCCGGCGTCATTGAAGCGGCCCAGTCCATGGGAGCCAACAATTTCCAGATCGTGACCAAGGTCCTGCTGCCGGAGGCCAAGCCCTCGCTCATCATGGGCGCCGTGATCTCCATGGTGACGATTCTCGGCTACTCGGCCATGTCCGCCACCATCGGCGGCACCGGCCTCGGCCAGATTGCCATCAGCTACGGCCACCAGCGCTTCAATCCCGATATCAAGTGGATCTGTGTATTTCTGACTGTAATAATCGTTCAGATTATTCAGGAGGTGGGGACTGCCGTTGCGCACCGCACCGATAAACGCATCACCAAGTAAACCCAAATCTTCAAAAAAGGAGAACATGAACATGAAAAGAAATCTCGCTTTGATCCTTGTCCTCGCGCTTGTGGTCCTGAGCCTGAGCGCCTGCGGCGGCTCCTCCTCCGCACCGGCTGCCACCGCAGCACCCACGGAAGCTCCCGCCACGGAAGCTCCCGCCACCGAAGCTCCTGCTGCCACTGAGGCTCCCGCTGCCGCCGAGCCCGTAAAGCTCGTTGTCGGCGCAAGCTCCACCCCCCACGGCGAACTGCTTGAGATCGTCAAGCCTGTTCTTGCCCAGCAGAACATCGACCTTGAAATCGTCATTTACGACGACTATGTGCTGCCCAACACCGCTCTGCAGGACGGCACCCTGGACGCAAACTACTTCCAGCATGCCCCCTATATGAACAGCTTCAACGCCTCCAACGGCACGGATCTCGTCTCTGCCGGTCTCGTCCACTATGAGCCCATGGGCATCTACAGCTCCAGCCTCAAGGACCTCAAGGACCTGGCTGCAGGCGCCACCATCCTGGTGCCCGATGACGAGTCCAACCAGACCCGCGCCCTGCTCCTGCTGCAGCAGGAGGGCCTGATCGTCCTGCCCGAGGGTGCCTCTGTTGACACCGCCCCCTCCGTGCTCGACATCAAGGACGCCAAGGGCTACAATGTCCAGGCCGCCCAGGCTGACGCTGTCCCCTCCCTGCTGGCCAACAGCGCTGAGGGCACCATCGCCGTCATCAACTACAACTACGCCCTGAACGCCGGCTTCAAGACCACCGACGCTCTGGCCATCGAGGACGCCTCCGGCAATGCCGCCCAGACCTATGCAAACCTCGTGGCCGTCCGCCGCGGTGATGAGTCCCGCCCCGAGATCGTCGCCCTGGTCAAGGCCCTGCAGGACGGCGCGGTCGATACCTTCAACGCCAACACCGGCGCCGGCATCGTCGCCATCAAGTAATCATCAGCAAAACGCAGGAACTTTTGCCCCTGTTGCAGCGTCTGTTGCAATAGGGGCTTTTCTTTTTCAGAAAAAGCGGTATAATAACAGTATTCCCCGGTTTGCACCGGAAGGAAAGGAAGGCGAATTTTTTGAAGAAACGTAATACCGTCAAGCTTATTTTGATTGTGCTGTGCATCATCCTGCTGTGCGTTTTTGTATACAGCGGTTATAAGATCATCACCACTATCCAGGGCTACAAGCAGGCGGAAAAGACCTATACCGAGGTGGCAAACCAGTTTGCTACAGTGGTGGCCTCTCCCACGCCCGTGCCGGTGGAGAGCGAGCAGCCCCAGGGCGACGGCATTGACCCCGAGGTCAGTCCCCTGAACATCGACTTTGCCGGTCTGCGCGCTCAGAGCACCGATTACGTGGCCTGGATCTACGGTCCCAACACCGTCATCAACTACCCCATTGCCTACACCGACGACAACTTCTATTACCTCGACCACATCCCCGGTGAGATTCAGAACGCCAACGGCACCATTTTCATCGACTGCCGCAACGCCTCGGACTTCTCCGACCAGAACACCTGTGTCTACGGCCACAACATGAATGACGGCTCCATGTTTGCAAGCCTGCGCAACTACCGGGACGCGAACTACTACACCGAGCACCCGGTCATCTATCTGAGCACGCCGGACTTTAACTACCGTCTTGATCTGATCGCAGGCTTCATCACCGAGCCGACGTCCTTCGCCTATGCGAGCACCTTCGACACGCCCGAGCAGTTCATGGGCCACATTGAGCTCATCAAAGATCTGTCCACCTTCAAGTCCGATGTGCAGGTCAACGAGACCGACAAGATCGTCACTCTCTCCACCTGCACCTATGAGCGCGACGACGGCCGCTATGTCGTGGTCGGCAAGCTCACAAGGATACACTGAGGCAGCAAATACGCTGACAGCAAAGCCCCCGCCGCAGCTGCGGCGGGGGCATCTCTCATAGAAAAACCACCGGTCGAAGGACCGGTGGTTTTACATGTCATTAATAGAAACGCTTATTCTTGTTCTTGCGAGCAGCCTCGGATTTCTTACGGCGCTTGACGCTGGGGCTCTGGTAGTACTCCTTCTTCCTGAGGTCGGCCAGAACGCCGGACTTCGCGCAGCTGCGCTTGAATCTCTTCAGAGCATTGTCCAGAGACTCATTCTCCTTGACGTAGATTTCAGACATGTATTTCCCTCCCTCCAAATACGCCTTGCGGCGCTTTAAGGGCCAATGAATTGGCTTTGTCTTGACGATCTGCATGCCCTGGAGCTGACGCTGGATCTTTTCGTCCTTGCAGGCAGTGTCGATAATGAACTGCTCATCGGCGTCGGCGGGCACGATGATGGTGGAGCGGAGCTTGCCGTTGACCTGCACGGCCATCTCACGCTCGGCGTCGACGGTCTTGGCCTCATCATATTCAGGCCAGGGCATTTGCATGGCCATCCTGCCGTACTTTTCAGCAAAGCCGAGCTGTTCCCACATCTCCTCGGCGATGTGCGGGGCGAAGGGAGAGAGCATCTCCACGAGGTACATGAGGTCGCCCTTCGTGCAGCCGTTGGTGTAGAACTCGTTGACCATGGTCATGAGCTGGGCGATGGCGGTGTTCATCTTGAGGGTGTCGATATCCTCGCTCACCTTTTTGATGCTCTTGTGGATGATGGGCTCGTTCTTCTTCGTGACAGCCTCATCGTCCGAAGCCTGCTCCATCAGGTTCCAGCAGCGGTCCAGGAAGCGCTTGGAGCCCTTCACGGCCTCGTCGGACCAGGTGGCGGTCTTCTCAAAGTCGCCGATGAACATGATATACACACGCATGGTGTCCGCGCCGTAGGCCTTGACGACATCGTCGGGGTTGACGACATTGCCGAGGGACTTGGACATCTTTACGCTGGGGCGCAGGGCCTCATTGCCGTAACGCTCGATCAGGGCCTGCTTTTCCTCCTCGGTCTCGACATTGCCGACGTAGTGGGGGTTCTTGCCGAGGATCATGCCGTGGGAGGTGCGCTTGAGGTAGGGCTCCTTCGTGTGCACAACGCCGATATCGTAGAGGAACTTGTGCCAGAAGCGGCTGTAGAGGAGGTGGAGCGTGGTGTGCTCCATGCCGCCGTTATACCAGTCGACAGGTCCCCAGTACTCCTCGGCCTCCTTGGAGAAGGGGGCATCGTCATTGTGGGGGTCCATATAGCGCAGGAAGTACCAGCAGGAACCGGCCCAGTTGGGCATGGTGTCGGTCTCGCGTTTGGCAGGGCCGCCGCAGCAGGGGCAGGTGGTGTTGACCCACTCGGTCATCTTGCTGAGGGGGGATTCGCCGTCGTCGGTGGGTTCATAGCTCTCCACCTGCGGGAGAACAAGCGGCAGCTCGCTCTCGGGGATGGGGACCCAGCCGCATTTCTCGCAGTTGACAAGGGGGATCGGCTCGCCCCAGTAGCGCTGGCGGGAGAAGACCCAGTCGCGCAGCTTATAGTTGACCTTCTCCTTGCCCCAGCCCTGTTCCTCGGCGTATTTCTTCATGGCGGGGATCGCTTCCTTGACGGTCATGCCGTTGAGGAAGCCGGAGTTTACCATGATGGCATCTTCATCCTTGGAGACAAAGGCCTCCTTGGTGATGTCGCCGCCCTTGACGACCTCCACGATGGGCAGGCCGAACTTGGTGGCAAATTCCCAGTCGCGCTGGTCGTGGCCCGGCACGCCCATGACGATGCCGGTGCCGTAGCCCATGAGGACATAGTCGGAGGTGAACATCGGCACCACCGCGCCGGTGGCGGGGTTGATGACCTCAATGCCCTCGAGGCGCACACCGGTCTTGTCCTTGTTCAGCTCGCCGCGCTCAAAATCGGACTTGCGGGAGGCGGCCTCCTGATATGCCTTGACCTCGTCCCAGTTTTTGATGTTCTCCCTCCACTTCCCAAGCAGCGGGTGCTCGGGAGAGATAACCACATAGCTCACACCGAAGAGGGTGTCGGCGCGGGTGGTGTAGACGGTAATGTCGTCAGGGGTATTGGTTTTGAAGGTGACTTCGCAGCCGGTGGAGCGGCCGATCCAGTTCTTCTGCTGGACCTTGACGCGCTCGATGAAATCCAGGTCATCCAGATCGTCGATCAGACGGTCGGCGTATTTTGTGATGCGCAGCATCCACTGGCTCTTCTCCTTGCGCACGACCGGGGAGCCGCAGCGCTCGCACACGCCCTCCACGACCTCCTCATTGGCAAGACCGCATTTGCAGCTCGTGCACCAGTTGATGGGCATGGTGGTCTTGTAGGCAAGGCCCTTCTTGAACATCTGCAGGAAGATCCACTGGGTCCACTTGTAGTACTTGGGGTCGGTGGTGTCCACGACCCGGTCCCAGTCAAAGCCGTAGCCGAGCATCTTGAGCTGTCTGGTAAAGTTCTCAATGTTCTGCTTGGTGACGATGGCGGGGTGGATGTGGTTCTTGATGGCGAAGTTCTCCGTCGGCAGGCCGAAAGCGTCAAAGCCGATGGGATAGAGGACGTTGTAGCCCTCCATACGCTTTTTTCTGGTGACAATGTCGATGGCGGTGAAGGGGCGCGGATGGCCCACGTGCAGGCCCGCAGCCGAGGGGTACGGAAACTCAATGAGGCCGTAGAACTTCGGCTTGTCACTCCCGGTGACGGCGGCGTAAGGCTTGCTGACTTCCCATCTGTCCTGCCATTTCTTTTCAATGGCCGCGAAATCATATCTCATATCGGATCTTCTCTCCCTAAAGTGTTTCGGGTCGATCTGGGGAACGACCCTGCGGTGTATTTGGTTATTACTCGGCGCTCACAAGCGTTTTGGGGTCTACCACGGCGGCGTCACTCCACAGGCGCTCGAGGTCATAGAATTTTCTGGCCTCGTCGGTGAAGACGTGTACGATCACGCAGCCGAAGTCCATCAGCACCCAGATGTCCGAGCGCAGACCCTCACGGCGCGTGGGGGGCTCCCCGGCTTCGGAGAGCTGTTTGTCCACCTCGTCTACCAGGGCTTTGATGTGGGTGGAGGAGGTACCGTTGCAGATAACAAAGTAGTCGGCGAGCACGGTATGCTCCGTGGTTCTGAGGACCTTGACGTCCGTGGCCTTTTTGTCCTCAAGGGCTTTTGCGGCGATCGAGGCAATCTGTTCGGCAGTAAGCATGATTTTTCCTCCTTTTGTATTTTAATTGTATCATCGTTTAATCATAGCTTCCCTTTTCAAAGGGAGATGAGCCATGCGTCACCTGGTCAGGTTCTTATACCAGTTATAGGCGTCCATGGTGTCGTGGAAGATCGGCTTGCCGCGCTCGGTCAGATCCTCGATGCTCATCTCAAGGCCCAGGGCCATGGCCCTGTCCAGATCCTCAAAGCTGAGCGCGCGCAGTTCCTTCACGCCATCAAAGTCCCGTGTAGGCTCTGTATAATCGGCAAGGTAGATGATCTTCTCCAGCCTTGTCATATCGGGTCTGCCGGTAGTGTGCCAGCGGATGGCACTGTAGATCTCATCGGAGATGCCGAAGAGCTCCCTCGACAGCGCGGCGCCTGTGCGGGCGTGCAGCAGAGCAGGGTTGTCCCGCTCGGCCTGTTCCAGAATGATACCATATTTTTCGCACAGTTTCAACTGTTTCTCTTTGCCCTGGGCCTTGGTGATGTCGTGCAGGATGCCGGCCACGGCGGCCTTGTCGGGGTCCTCCCCCCAGTGCATGGCAAGCATCACCGCCTGGCTCTCCACCCCGGTCACATGGGCGATGCGCTTTTCATCCAGATAGGGCATCACCATCTGGCGAAGCCACGGCAGAGCGGGCTTTGCGTCATAAAAGCCGTTTCGGATGATGCAGGCGTACACCGGCTGGGAAAGCTCCTCCGCCCCGAGGCCGAGGCGCAGCTTTGCGCGGATCTCGGTGGAGCTCATGGGCAGGGGCGTATGGGGAATGGCGATGACCTTCGCGTCGTTTTCCCTCTCCAGCTCCTCCTTGAAGCGCTCGATCTCCCGGCGGTCAAAGTCCTCCCGGCTCAAAACCGCGAGGGTGCAGCACTCCAGCATAAACTGCCAGCGGTACCAGGTCTTGAAGGACAGGAACATGTCCGTCCCCATCACGATGCAGATCTCCGCCCCGGGATATTCCTTTCGCAGGGAGTCCACCGTATCGGCGGTATAGCTTTTCCCTTCGCGGCGAAGCTCCAGATCAGAGACCTCCGCCCCCGGGATGTCCGCGAAGGCGAGGCGGCAGAGCTCGAGGCGCTGCGCGGGCGCGGGGCTGTTTTCCTCCAGCTCCTTATGGGGCGGGGTGTTGGTGGGGATGATCAGAAATTTATCCGGCTTTAACAGCTCGCAGGCTGTGCGGGCGGCCTCGGCATGTCCGATATGCGGCGGGTTGAAGCTCCCGCCGTAAATGGCGATCCTCATTTTTTCTTATCCTTTACAAGCTCGATTTTCGGTTCCTTTTCATTGCGCTTATAGAGCACGAACTTGGTTCCGATCACCTGCACCTGCTCGGCCTTGCAGGCCTCCGAGAGAGCGTCGCAGGCCTCTCGCGCGCTGAGCATGGAGTTTTCCAGCACCTTGCCCTTGACAAGCTCCCGCGCCTTCAATGCCGCAGAAACGGATGCGATGACGCTGTCGGTGATGCCGCCCTTGCCGATCTGGATGATGGTATCCTCAGCCATGGCCAGCCCTCGAAGCTGCGCCCTTTGCTTACTCGTAATCATTTTAATCTCCTTTTCCTTACAGGCTCCCTCCCCGGGGGAGCTGTCCCATTGCGCAAACTGGTGCTGAGGGAGTTTGTCGGTTCAGGTAAAAAACCTTCCACCGCTGAAGCGGTCCCCCTCCCCCTTATCGCCGTATGCGCGGCTGGTGGAGGCAAGTGTCTCACTTAAACAGTGCCTCGATATAATCCTTGGGATTGAACGGGATCAGATCGTCAATGCCCTCGCCGACGCCGACAAACTTGACGGGCAGCTTAAGCCGGTTCGCGATGGCGAAGACCACGCCGCCCTTGGCCGTACCGTCGAGCTTGGTGAGCACAATGCCGGTGAGGCCCGCGGTCTCCAGAAACTGCTCGGCCTGGATGAGACCGTTCTGGCCGGTGGTGGCGTCGAGGACCATAAGAGTCTCCACGTCCGCGCCGGGCAGCTCTCTGTCGATGATGCGGCGCATCTTGGACAGCTCGCTCATGAGGTTTGCCTTGTTGTGCAGTCTGCCTGCGGTGTCAATGATGATAACGTCATGGCCCCTGGCCTTGCCGGCGCAGATACCGTCATACACCACAGCGGCGGGATCGCTCCCCTCCTCGTGGCGGACGATGTCGACCCCCGCCCGGTCGGCCCAGACCTGAAGCTGCTCGGCCGCCGCAGCGCGAAAGGTGTCGCCCGCGCAGAGCAGGACCTTCTTGCCCTGGGATTTGAGCAGGGCTGCGAGCTTGCCGATCGTGGTGGTCTTTCCGACGCCGTTTACGCCCACCATCAGAATCACGCTGGGCGTCGTATTGAGCTTAAGCTCACTGTCGCCGGCGTTGAGCTCCTTTTTGAGCTCTTCGATCAAAACCTCGCGGGCCTTGTCGCCGCGCTTGATGTTCTTGTCAAAGCAGAGGTAGTGCATGGAGGTGACCACCCGGTCCACCGTGTCCACGCCCATGTCCGCCATGATCAGCAGTTCTTCCAGCTCATCAAAAAAGTCGTCGTCATCCGGGCGGTAGTTGCGGAAGATCTCCTCGAGGTCCTCCATCTTTACCCTGGTCTTGGTCAGACCGGAGAAAATCTTATCAAAAAATCCCATGTCTGTGATTGCTCCTTACGTTTCTATTATCTGAGAGTGTCAGCTCTCCACGCTTTTCTGTGCGCTTTCAAGGTCGAGCTCGATGACCGTGGAAACGCCCTTTTCCTGCATGGTCACACCGTAGAGCATATCCGCCTCCTCCATGGTGCCGCGGCGGTGGGTGATGACCAGAAACTGTGTCTTGTCGCTCATCTTGCGCATATAGGAGGCATAGCGGTTGACGTTGGCATCGTCCAGGGCGGCCTCGATCTCGTCCATGACGCAGAAGGGCGTAGGCCGCACCTTGAGAATGGCAAAGTACAGAGCGATGGCGACAAAGGCCATCTCGCCGCCGGACATGAGGCTGATGTTGGAAAGGGCCTTGCCGGGGGGCTGCACCTTGATTTCGATGCCGCAGTTGAGAACGTCGTTCTCATCCTCCAGCCGCAGCGCCGCTTTGCCGCCGCCGAAGAGGTCAAGGAAGGTCTCATGGAAGCACTCGTTGATCTGCTTGAAGCGCTCAACGAAGACCGTCTCCATCTGGCCGGTGATGTCCCTGATGATGTCCAGCAGCTCGCTCTTGGCCTTGTCCACGTCGGCTCGCTGCTCCGAGAGAAATTCATAGCGGGTGTTGACGCGCTCAAACTCCTCAATGGCGCCGAGGTTCGGCGTACCGAGGGCGTTGATCTTTCCGCGCAGCTCCGAGACCGCCTTGCTTGCCTTCGGGATACTCTCCACCGGCTGGCGCAGGGCCTGGGCCGCGCTATGGCTCAGCTCATAGTTTTCCCAGAGCTTGTCGAGAAGCTGCTTTTCCTCCAGATCGGCGGCAAGCTTTTTCTGCTCGATGCGGGCGGAGCGCCGCTCCAGCTCCAGGATCTCGGTATTTCGCGTCTGGGCCTCCTTGTCGGCCCGGGTGCGCTTGCCCTCCAGCTCGAGCTTGCTCTTGCTGATGTCGGCAATCTCCGCGCGGATGGCGTCCGCCTTCTTCCTGAGGGCTTCCAGTTCCTCTTCCCGCTCAAGGATGCGCGCATCGAAGTCTGCGATCCGGCTGCGGAAGGCGTCCACGGTTTTCTGCCGCTCGGCGCTGTCGCCGGTGAGGCTCTCCAGCAGCAGCTTCATCTGGGCGCTGCCGCTCTGGGTGGCACGCTTTTCCGCCTCGAGGGAGGAGATTTTGCTTTTCAGCTCACTCTGCTGCTCCAGGCACATGTCAAGCTGATAGCGCACGGACGCAAGCTCTGCCTTCCCCCGCTCCAGCTCCTGGGCGCTGCGCTTTTCTTTCTCGCGCATTTTCTCCCGCTGGCTCCGGAGCTTTTCGAGCTCGTTTGCCCGGGAGAGGATGCCGCTGCCGCGCACGCTGCTGCCGCCCGTCATGGCGCCGCCGGGACTGATGAGCTGCCCGTCCAGCGTCACGATGCGCAGACGGTTCTGATTGTTCTTTGACATGCGGATGGCGTCGGTGAGGCGCTCGGCCACCACCGTGCGGCCCAGCAGCTCTTCGATGATGCCGCCGTACTGCGCCTCGCATTTTACAAGCTCGGACGCGATCCCCACGAAGCCGGGGTCCCGGTCCGGTGCGTTTTTCATGACCGTGCCGCGCACGGTATCCAGGGCCAGGAAGGTAGCCCTGCCGCCGTCGGTGCGCTTGAGATATTCGATGGCGCTGCGCCCGTCGGCCATGGTATCGGTGACGATGTTCTGCGCTGCCGCGCCGAGGGCGGTCTCCACGGCGAGGGCAAATTCGTCCTCGGTGCGGATGAGGTTTGCCACCGGGGCGTGGATCCCCTTGAGGTTGCCGCGGGCAGATTCCCGCATGACGCCCTTGACCGCCTTGGAAAAGCCCTCAAAGTCACGCTGCATATCGTCCAGGAGCTTGATGCGCGAATCCATGGTGCGTGCGTCCACCGCGAGGCGGTTGACCTGCTCGGTGAGCTGCTCAAGCTTCTCCTCCCGGCTTCTGGTCTTCATGCGCGCCCCGTCGAGGGCGTTGTTGTTGCGCTTGTTCTCCTCGTTCAGCTCCCCGATCTCCCGGTCCAGGCTTTGCAGCTTTTCCTCCGCCTGCTCAATGTTCTTTCTGACCTCGCGCACGCGGTTTTCCTGTTCGGCAATGTCGGCCAGCATACGCTCCAGGCTCTCCTGAGTGCTCTTCTTATCCGCGCGCAGGACCGCGGCGAGGGATTCGCACTTTGCCGTCTCCCCTTCCGCGGCGGACAGGCGCTCGCGCGCCTGCTCGGTCTCGATGTCCTTGCGATGCATGCGCTCGCCGATGCCCTCGGACGAGGCGTAGAGCGCTTCCAGATCGGCCCGCGCCTTTTCAAGCTCCCTGCCCACCTGGTCAAATTCCTGCTGAACGGCCTCATTCTGCTGGCGCAGCCGGTCAAGGGAGGCGAGCCACAGGGAGATTTCCTGCACACGCAGCTCATCGCGTAAAAGGAGATACTGCTTTGCTACCTCGGCCTGTTTTTTCAGGGGGCCCACCTGCAGCTCCAGTTCCTCGATCTTGTCATTGATGCGCACCAGGTTTTCCTCGGTGCGCTCAAGCTTGCGCTCGGCTTCCTCCTTGCGGTAACGGAAACGGGAGATGCCCGCCGCCTCCTCAAAAACCTCGCGCCGGTCGGTGCTGCGGGAGGAGACGATCTCGGCAATGCGGCCCTGGCCGATGATGGAGTAGCCGTCCCGCCCGAGGCCCGTATCCATGAGAAGGGAATTGATGTCCTTGAGGCGCACGGCCTCCTTGTTGATATAATACTCGCTCTCTCCGCTGCGGTAATAGCGGCGGGTGAGCATGATCTCCGAGCTGTCGGAATCGAAGATGCGGGCGCTGTTGTCGATGATGAGCGACACCTGCGCATAGCCCATGGCGCTGCGCTTTTCTGTGCCGCCGAAAATCACGTCCTCCATTTTGCTGCCGCGCAGGGCCTTGGAACGCTGTTCGCCCATGACCCACAGGATCGCATCGGAGATATTCGATTTGCCAGAGCCGTTGGGGCCCACGATGGCGGTGATGTTCTTTTCAAAGCTCAGGCGCGTCTTGTCCGGGAAGGACTTGAAGCCCTGAATCTCCAGTGCCTTTAAATACATAAGTTCTTATATCTTCTTAAATGTTCTTAAATCTTCACTTTTAGCTGTTTTATAGAACATTTTGCCTCTCAAATCTTCTTATAAGTTTTTATATTTTCTCGGTCAATTGGTGTAACATTTGGTGTAAAATCGTGCTCATCGCAGAAAATCAGTGATTTTGGTGTAAAACAAAAGGCGGTTTTTGAAAGAATCTTACACCACGAAGGTCTGGAAACCGTTGCGCTGCAATCAGTTTCGGATTTGCAGGGTCATGTACCTTTTCATAATTGGTGTAAGCAGTTTTAGCCCAAATAAATAGCCCCCTCCGCTGCTTTGAAGCTTGCAATCTTCGCATCAGAGGTTGCTTCATTGTAGACATTCATCGTAGTACGGATATTTTTGTGTCCCATAACTTCCTGGATAATCTTGGTATTTGTCTCGATCTCACACATCCGTGTGCAAAAGGTATGACGAAGAATGTGTGCGCTGATCTTCGGGATCAGGCATGGCTCTCGCTTTTCCTTCTCAGCGCGCATAGCCTCTTCCTTATTATAATCAGCAACGATGATTTGGATTTTATCGAAGATCCCCGCCGGCGTGTACACCTTGCCGTTTGCATTCAGAAAGATGAATCCGGTATAACCGTCAACAACAAAGGGTTCCCAATCAGGATTCTTTTTCTTGCGCTTCTCTTTCAGGAGTGCTTTTTTTACATCTTGAAACATTGGGATAATACGATTCCCCGAGATTGTCTTCGGTTTGCCGATTCGATAGGCATATCCGCCAGCTTCTGTATCCTTATAGATCAGAGTGTGATTCACAAGAATGATATCTTTCTTAAAATCCACATCAGACCATCGCAAGCCAAGACACTCTCCGATACGAAGGCCGGTTCCGAGCAGCACGGTAAACAAACTTGAGTATCGTTTATACTGGTTGCTGTTATTGATATAATCAATAAACCGTCTTTGCTGTTCAAGCGTCAGAGCGTGACGTTGTTGGGGTTCTTCCCCGAGCTTCTTGCTGATAGTCTTCATAACGCCGTCTGCCGGATTGCGCCGAATGATCTCATCAAGAACAGCATTTTGAAGTGATTGCCAAATAATGGAGTGTATGGCACGAAGCGTGCTGATTCTGAGGCCCTTATCCTTGTTCAACCCCAGATAAAACTTTTGGATGTCAGTGTACTTCAGTTTATCAAGGGTACACTTACCGATGCTCTCCCGCACATGCGTATTATATAAGCACAGGTAGTTGCAGCGCGTGGTCTCTTTCAGATCTGTACGGAGCTCCATAAGAGAGTCGAAGAGATCATTCAACTTATACTCTGAGGCCGAATTAGGTCTGATACCATCCTTGAGGTCTTTTTCGATGGCAGCAATCATCGTCCGAAGCGCCGGGCCATTTTTAACACCTGATGGGATCTTATCCGTTTCTACGAGTTTCCAGCTATATACCGTCTGGCGTTCGCCGTAGGCGTCCGTATAACGGTACATATACTTTCCGTCTGCTCTTTGCACCTCCCCATTGCGCATTATACGACCTTTTGTGTCTCTGCGTTTATCTGCCATAAGAATCTCCTTTCCGTAACACCATAGCGGAAAGGAACCTGACAAGTGATTTTATCATATTCATGGTTCCTTTGCAAGCAATAGCTTTCAAATTACTGAACATTGGTCCAAATAATCTTCAAATAAGTGGCGCTTGATGAGCTTACGATTCCCATTGATCAGGATATAAGCCTCGTCCGGATTTTGCTCCATAAGCCGCCGAAGCTTTGTCTCACCAATCTGGAAATACTGTGCTGCCTCTTCAACGGTCAGAAGATACTTTTCCCAAACAGGTAATTCTTCTCTACTCATATTGTTTTCCTTTCCTGCCGCTCACAGACAAGGCAATAAAAATGCTCTCTGGCACACAACGTACCGGAGAGCTTCTATCAATTCTGGCAGTATAATGATACCACCTAAAAACCTTTGAAGTCAATACACTCTCCTGTGCGTGTTCGTGCGGTATTCGTGCTGTTTTTTGTTGTAGATCGTGTGAGTATTCACTCCTAGTTCGGTTCATTTATGAAATCATACATTTCGATGAGCTTGTCAATTCCCTCATCGCGTAATTTGCGGATGCTCCAAACGGAGGAAGCCATTGCCTCTGCCGCTTCACTCAAAGATCTTTGTTTGAAGAACAATAGCCCTAAGACCGTCTTCTCATTTTCCGATAAAAAAGACAGGTAATATTCAATTCTGGATGCCTCCTGCTCCAGCGGAATGAGACGGCTTATGATTTCCCTTGACCTTTCACTGTTTGCAGTATCAGCCGCACATTGATAATTCATAGCTATATACAATGTCCGATTAGATACCGCGCCAGAGTTATGGCCTGTCCCGTCGCCTTTTGCAAAACACATAGCTTCCAGCATGTCCTCCGCTGAGACTGGTTTTTGGTTTTCAAGCTCAAATCGTAGAAGTTTTATCCTCTGCTTTATCTTGGGATATTCATACAGCTTTTGAATAACTCTCTCTTTAGCGTCTTCCATGCCCATAAAATATCGCCCCTTCTTTCTTTATATAGCAAAGGCTCTTGGCTGTCATAGACCGAGGTATTTCTTTGCTCGCCGACATATTACTGCAATCTAATTGCAAATAATGTCGAAATAGTTACAGCCTTTTCTTCTTTTTTCTTCTTTTTTCGGGAACATAGACAATATCCGCTGAAACACCGAAGGTTGAATTTTTGGTTGTCCCGGAGAAGCCAAGGAGTAGATGGTGCTGCACTCTCTCGGGTAGATTGATTTATCTATATAATTAGATTATAATAGTAACTATCATGATTTGGAGTGATCTCAATGGCTACAACCGAAACAAAGCAGAAAACTGCGGCGAAAGCTTTCGCGGAATACTGGGCAGACAAAGGATACGAGAAGGGACAGAGCCAGTCATTCTGGCTGTCTTTGCTCCGAGATATTTTTGATGTGTCTGAGCCGGAGAAATATATCACCTTTGAAGATCAGGTGAAGCTTGACAGCTCCACTGGGTTTATTGATGGCTACATTGCCGAGACGAAAGTCATGATCGAACAGAAGGGCGCAGGAAAGGGTCTGAACAAGCCGATCCGGCAGTCGGACGGCTCCATGCTAAATCCCTTCCAGCAAGCAAAGAAGTACATCACGGAGCTCCCTGTCTCTCAGCACCCACGCTGGGTCGTCACCTGCAATTTTCAGGAGTTCTATGTTTACGACATGGAAAAGCCGCACGGCGATCCAGAGAAGATCAAGTTGGCCGATCTGGAAAAGGAGTATTATCGTCTTTCGTTCCTCGTGGACAAGGGCAGCACAAGTCTGCAACGCGAGATGGATATCTCTATCAAGGCTGGGGAGGTCGTTGGCCTGCTGTACGACGGTCTGCTGAAGCAGTACAAGGACCCAAAGAATCCGGAGACGCTGAAGCATCTGAATAAGCTTTGCGTGCGCCTGGTCTTCTGCCTGTATGCGGAGGATGCCGGTATCTTCGGCAAGCACCTCATGTTCCACGACTATCTAAAGCAGTTTTCCGCAAGTCAACTCCGCAAAGCTTTGACTCAACTGTTCCGCGTCCTGAATCAAAAGCTGGAGGAGCGTGACCCCTATCTGGCAGATGACGATCCGCTTCTAGCTGCGTTCCCGTATGTCAATGGCGGCCTGTTTGCCGACGAGGATGCGATTATTCCGCCCTTTACGGACGAACTCCGGAATTTGCTGATCCAGCGTGCGTCTGCGGATTTTGATTGGTCGGAGATCAGCCCGACGATCTTCGGCGCGGTGTTTGAGAGCACCTTGAACCCGGAAACACGCCGCAGTGGCGGTATGCATTACACCAGCATTGAAAACATCCACAAGGTCATCGACCCGCTGTTTTTGGATGCACTGAAAGCGGAGCTGGAAGAGATCCGAGCAATTCCCGTGTGGAAAACGAAAGAGAAAAGTTTGTTGTCTTTCCAAAAGAAGCTGGCCTCGCTGGAGTTTCTCGACCCGGCTGCTGGCTCTGGCAACTTCCTGACTGAGAGCTATCTCAGCTTGCGGCGACTTGAAAACACGGTGATTGAGGAGCTACACCGCGGGCAGATGAGCATGGACGCCGTCACGAATCCCATTCAGGTCAGCATCGCGCAATTCCATGGCATTGAAATTAACGACTTCGCTGTGACCGTCGCCAAGACCGCTCTCTGGATCGCGGAGAGCCAGATGATGCGCGAGACGGAAAAGCTTCTCGTCATGGAGCTGGATTTCCTGCCGCTAAAAACCAACGCCAATATTGTCGAGGGCAACGCCCTGCGCCTTGATTGGGAAAGCGTGGTTGACAAGACCAGACTGAACTATATCATGGGTAACCCGCCGTTTGTCGGACACCAATACAGAACTAAAGCGCAAGTTGCGGATATGGAGATTGCGTTTGCTGATCTGAAAAAGCACGGAAAACTTGATTATGTTGCAGCATGGTATGCCAAAGCGGTTGCGATCATGCAAGGAACCAGAATACTTGCGGCATTTGTTTCCACTAACAGCATTACACAGGGCGAATCCGTAGGAGCACTATGGCCATATTTGCTTGAAAAGAATGTTGAGATACAATTTGCATATAGGACTTTTATATGGGAAAGTGAAGCGAGCGATCAAGCCGCAGTTCATTGTGTTATTATCGGTTTTTCCTGCTATCACACTTCAGACGCAAAGATTATTTTTGATACTTCAACGAAGCGTGTAGCACAAAAAATTAATGGGTACTTACTTGACGCGCCAAATGTCTTTATTGAATCAAGAGGAAAGCAACTTAACAAAGGACTTCCCGAAATGAGTAAGGGAAGTCAGCCAACGGATGGCGGCTTTCTTATTCTTTCACCAGAAGAGAAGTCTGATATGCTCTCCAACTACCCTCAAGCAGAACCGTTCATTCGCCTCTTCATGGGATCGAGAGACCTAATAAACAGAATTGAAAGATACTGTCTGTGGCTTTGCGGGGTTTCACCTAAAGCATATAGGACGATCCCTCCAATAATGGAGCGAATTAACCAAGTGGCTGAAGCCCGCAAACAAAGCCCCACAGCATCCGTGAGAAAAGATGCCGCAACGCCGATGCTATTCACACAAATTCGCCAGCCAAACACGAATTATCTTGCGGTTCCAGAAGTTTCTTCACAGAATCGAAAGTATATACCAATTGGTTTTTTAGACTCAAGTATTATTGCGAGCAACAAACTGTATCTGATTCCTAATGCGTCTCTATACATTTTTGGAGTAATGACCTCCAATGTGCATATGGCTTGGATGCGGGTATTTGCAGGTAGACTAAAGAGTGATTATAGCTACTCGCCTGCGGTCTACAACAATTTCCCTTGGCCTACACCCACCCCCGAACAAAAGGCTAAAATCGAGCAGACGGCGCAGGCTATTCTCGACGCCCGCGCGCTCTATCCCGACGCCAGTCTGGCCGACCTTTACGACGAACTGACCATGCCGCCGGAGCTGCGCAAGGCTCACCAGCAAAACGACCGCGCTGTCTGGGAAGCATACGGAAAGGCTTGGCCGATCACAAGTGAATCGGACTGCGTGGCTGCTCTAATGAAAATGTATCAGGAACTCACCAAAAAGGAGAGCAACTGATTTGACCAGGGAAAAAGGCGATGAGATAATCATCTTTTATATAGATTTTCAGGTCATGGAAGATCTCTGCGAGCATGCGGAAGAGAAAGGCCATACAGTCACAATGGCAATGGAACGGATATTACACGCATTCCTCGATGAGAAAAGGCGAACGGATAACCCTTAGAATGGGTAGATTGTTTTTCATAGGTTAGATGCTTTGATTATTTTTAATAATTGTGGTAATACATGATAAGTAGAAAGGATAAAGAATGATAAATCCTGATTTACCAATTAGAAAGACTATTGAAGACAAATTAAATCGCAGTACCTTTGCCGAAAGTCTTGCTAAAGTTATGCTTGACTATTCTGCTCCATACTCTTTTTCAATTGGACTATATGGTAAATGGGGTAGTGGCAAGACGTCTTTGTTGAATATGGTACTTGAAACAGTAGAAGCAAACAATAAAGATACAGTAATACTCAGATTTAACCCGTGGCTCTGTTCTGATCCAAATCAGCTTATAGCCCAGTTTTTTAAGCAGATGGCAACTGCAATAAAGCTAAAGAAACCTGCAGGAGATCGTGTATGGGAACTGATAGACCAATACGGAGATGTGTTTGAGGCAACAGCACTTATTCCCCTAGCTGGTCAAGCTGCAGCTGCTTTGGGAAAAGCTGTAACTTCTAGCGCAAAACGTCGTGTCACGCAAAAAACTGCGGATCTTCAAGGAACAAAGAATAAGATAGTCGAAAAGCTGACTTCGAATAACATGAAAATGATAGTGGCAATAGATGATATTGATCGTCTTTCAGAAGAAGAGATTATTGCCGTGTTTCAAGTTGTAAAGGCATTAGCAGACTTTCCAAATACAATTTACTTACTGGCCTTTGATTATGATGTGGTTATAAGGGCTTTAAGCAAAGTTCAGCATGGTGATGGCAAAGAATACCTGGAGAAAGTCATTCAGGTTCCTTTTGAGATCCCGGCACCCAATATGCAAAGTATAGAAGACACATTATTCTCAAAACTGAATGAGATTCTAGATGATATTCCAGAAGAAATGTGGGACAACTATACTTGGGCTGACTTGTATCAACAAGGAATCAGAGAATATATAAGCTCCATTCGTGATGTGATTCGATATGTGAATGTCTTTTATTTGAAATACAGTCTTTTAAAAGGAGAAACAAATCCTGTCGATTTGCTTGGGCTGACTTGTCTGCAAGTGTTTGAGCCGTTTGTGTATGCTAAATTACCAAATTGCAAAAAGACGTTTTGCGGGGGAACAGTGTTTTCTTTTGAGTCTCAAAAAGAAGAGCGAGAAAAAATAACCCAGACTTTAAATGATCTGTTTCTCGAAAAAAACACGATCACTAACGAGACCGCAGTGAAGCAGATATTGAGTATCCTATTTCCTAAAGTAAATGATGCTATAGGACACTCATTTTTTTCAGGGCGCAATTACACGAGTGATACCTTCCTGTTGAGTAACAACATTGCCGAGCAAGCGTGCTTTGATCGTTATTTTTCTTTGATGCTTGAGGATGACGCAATTTCAACTGCGATGATTAAACATATTATTTTTGACGCTTCGGAAGAGCAATTCAAAGAAGCAAGTGAAGAGCTATATCGGCAAGGTAAAATAATTCGATTTCTCGAAGAAATAACCGCTTATGCAAAAAACAAAGACGTAAATGCCATCAACTCCGAACGGGCAAAGCTGATAATAAAGTGTCTTGCTCAACAGTGGCATCTTTTTGAAGTTGAAGAAGTTGGGTTTTTGACAATTCCATTCCAATGGAGATTCCTCTTCTGCGCAGATTATCTATTAAACAGAATAGCGACAGATGATAGGAGAGATTTCGTTTTAAGCCTTTTTGAAGACAAAACAGTGCAACCTTCCACATTATCGTTGCTCCTGGAGGACTTTGAAACATCACATGGCAGGTTCACAGAGAAATCTGCAAAAACGGATACGCAGATATTATCTTTAGAAGACGTATTAAAACTTGAAGGCATTTTCAAAAACCGTGTAATCGAAGAACTCGATTCAAGGAAAGCTCTTGATGAGTATAATGGGCTCAACTTTTTTTGGATGCTGGGTAACATTGACCAGGATCTTGCCTCTATGAAGAAAAAAGAACTCGTTACTGATACACATTCTCTTGTGAAAGTAGTTAGATATTGCCTTTCTCGGGGAGTTGCATCAATAGGTAGAGGTTCCCACAACATTTGGAGCTTGCAAAAGGACACGTTAGCAGAGTTTGTTGATCTCCAAGCAGCATATGATCAGATGAAAGCATTTGTAAATACCAGTGATTTTCTGACACTCTCTAAGTCTGATCAAATAAGTGTTGTTGCTTTTTGCCTTGTCATGGATAAGAAAGATTCAGAATTGCGGGACAATTGCGTTTTAGAAGAGTCAATTAATCGCGAAATTCACGAAATTTTGGAAAGACTAGCGCAAAAATTGGATTCTGGATCCGAAAGCAGTTTGAATTAATGTTCATAAAACATGCGGATTTATAGCTGAATATATAGTATAGTAAGCAGTTGTATTATTGCGCATTAAAAATGCCCCTGCTGCGCTTGTGAGAACGCAACAGGGGCGAAAATCATTTATGCTGCTCTTTGAAAGCGGATGCCGCTTGCACGGAGGGACAGCTCCTGCGACAGAAGCTTGAGGGACTCAAACTCCTCATCCAGTCCGTCCAGCTCACGGCGGAGCACTTGCTCATAGTGACGCTTCTTCCCCTCCAGGGCGTTGATCTTCATGACCCAGCGCTCCATGATGGCGGGGCTTTGGCTGCCGCTCTTGATGAGATAGTCCGCGCGCTCCTGGTATTCCGCGATCTCCTTCTTCACCGCGGCGTAGAATTCCTCGGTCATCTTATCCCGCTGCTTGGCATCATCTATTATATAGATGGAGTTTGCCATGAGGCGGGATTTTGTCTTGTTGAGGCT
>CACWLG010000048.1 GCA_902761635.1 Oscillospiraceae bacterium
ATCACTCCGACACCGTCGATTTTATACGATCAAACAATCACACGATTGCACAAGCGCACGATATTTCGTGTGTTTGTATGCACCCTTTATGTATTGGTTTTCGGTTTTGTGCTTATCTTGTGATATTACAGTCGTTTTCCTTTCACTTTTCGATAATAGTCCTTATTGAATCGGCCGGCGCTACCGAAGAACTCCGTTTCGGATTTTGAAAACCCATTGTGGTCCGCTTTATCCTCAAGCATTTCCATAGTGCAGATCAAGTCAGCCACTTGGAACAGCTTATAATTGACAGGGCGAACCCGGCGCATCTCGACATTCGTAAAGAGCGTATTGAAAACGGAGGTTAACATGATTAGCGAAGCACCACATAACAAGGGCAAGGAGCATCTCATGCAAGGGGTTAAAAGTCAATCTCCATCCCGCAGGTCAGCTTCCAGGCGATCCGGTCCTTACCGTGCACCGTCAGGCTGTCCACCAGCCCGGCCCACAGGCTCTCATCAAACTCGGTGATGAGCTCCGGCAGGTCCTTCACGCTCTCAATGAACCGCTCGATCTTCCTGCGCCGGATCATAATCTGGTCGATCTGCTCCATGACGGCATCGCGCTTGTGCTCGGTTTCTTCATACCGGTTGACCAGCGCATCATAGCGCTCGTTGTACTCCTTCTGGTCCTGCGCCACCCGGGTGTTGCGGGCAATCAGGTCGTTCACCGCCTTGGCGTCGATGCCAAGCTGCTCGTCCAGGATCCTGCGTTCCTTCTCCAGCGCCGCGGTATCACCGAGCCTGTTCTTTATGGCTGTGAGCTCTGTGATATAAAACTCCCGGTCCTCGTAGAGTTTGTTCACCATCCTGACGAACGCGGCCTTGATCTCATCCTCGGTCAGGTGCGGTGTCTTACAGCGGGTCTTGTCTTTGAACTTGTGATTGCACTGCCAGATGACACGGCGGTACTTGTCGTTGCTGTGCCAGACCTTCGAGCCGTACCACCCGCCGCACTCACCGCATTTTACCCTGGTGGAGAAAATGGTAGAGCCGCTGAAGCTCCGGTCAGCGCCGCGGGAGGCGATAAAAGCTATTGCAAGCAACTCGTTGAAGGCCGAATGTGATCAGCGTCCCAATCTCGTGGACACCAGATGCAACACTTCCCCCATTGCATCACACTTCGCCCCAAATGCATCACTCCCCGAAAAAATGCAACAACTGCGATGCAAAATGCAACACCCTCCACCAAAAATGCAACACCCTCGCCTTGCAGTGTTTCAATTGTATCCAAAAGGAGTCCCAGCCACATAGCATAAACCCCTACTTGATACAATGTGTCAGGTAGGGGTTTCGTTATTTTGTAGTCCGAAAAACGTAGTGTTTTCAATGGGTTCAGGGTTTGCCATCTAAAAAGTGATTCAAATTATTGTCGCCGGGGAGTTGAATCCCCAGTCTTTTTTGTGCTCCGAAGGGGCAAAATGGGCAAAAACGGGGCGTGTCCGCGTTAAAAGACAGGTGTCCGCGTTAAATTATAGGGGCAATCGTTAAATTATAGCTGTTCGCGTTAAACTACAAGTGTCCGCGTTATGCAGACAAAATCTGGTTGACATAATTTGCTTTTAAGTTTACTTAAAGCAGTTGCGCTTTTTATGCCTTTTCGCTGCTCGATGCCGCTTTTTGCTTTCTCTCCTGGCCTTCCATGCGGAAACCGCCCTTATAATATCTCACATTCTTCATAGATGATTATGTTTTTGCGGGTTGTGGGTTGTACGCTAGTTGGAAACAGATTTTTAAATGCGTGTACACGACCCTGATAGTCGATTTGAAAAAATAGGACACGAGGCTGATAGTTGGCGGTAATTCCAAACGTGAGGGAGATTGTTCATCCAATCCGCCGCTCAAGCCTATCCTCCGGCTTTGCGTTTTCATCCGGGGTGACATGAATCATTTGCCGACGTAAAACTCAGTCGTTGTCGGGTTGGCCTGAATCAGGATCGAGCTCTGCCGGAAGGTCTCGATCAGTTCATCTGCCGCAGCATGGATAGCATCTTCCGTCGTGTCGCTCAGATAGATGATCAGCGTGTATTCCTGATACAGCGTATCGCCCTCAACCCAGCCTCCGAGCGCGTCCTGAATGGTATAGCCTCCGAAATGGCGGATCAGGATCTCCCTCAGCTTGTCCTGCGCCTCGGCCTGTGTAAAGACCGGCTTGTTGGTATCCTTGTCGTTTGTGCCGAGATACATGACATACTGAATATCGCTGTTCGTATCAGGCTCAGCCGCGGCCGGGGCCGCTTCCCGATTCTCCGCCAGATCGTCAAGCCAATGGAAGACGCCGGTCCTGGTTACCTTGTCGCCATAGATGGTACGGAAATCGTCGCGCATGGAGATTACGCTGAATCCGCTGGCTTCCCACTTCTCCCGCAGTCCTTCGGCTTTTTGGGGATTGCCGTAGTCGCGCACATCGTCGTCAGCAATCAGCATAAAGGCGGCGCTGCGGTAGGGATTGTCGCTGATCGTGTACATATGCATGCTGACGTCGCCGCCCGAGTTGCCGAAGGAGAGCACAGGCTTGCGGCCGATCTCCTGGACGATCTGCTTGACCTTGTTCATTTTCAGATTTTTGATAAGCAGTCTGTCGGTGCGGACGATGTCGTCTCCGGCCTTGAACACATACTGCAGACCGTCCTCGCCGAGCTGGCCGGTCGCCTCAAGCTCCACATCCATGCCGATGATGTTCTCATAGGGGATGTCCAGCATGCCCTCGATAAAGGTACGGCAGATGAAGCGGTCGCTGCCGGAGCAGATATAGACCTTGAAGCCGTTGTCCTGCAGGTACTCCACGACCTCGACCATCGGAGTGTAGAAGGACACCGCGTAGGTCATGCCCTCAAAGCCATCCACATTGCGGACCAGAAGGCCGTTTACAAAATCGGCAAACTCCTTGAGCGTCATACCTGCGTAGGCTTTGGCCGCATGGGTGGCGTGCAGCATGTCCATGCCGTCGGGATAAGCCTTGTCGATCGCGTGCTCCCGCAGCATGCGGCCAAATTCCAGCATCTCGGCGTCCGGGGTGTAGGAGGGGTCTTTCAGAATGCGCCAGGCCAGCAGATAGTATTCCAGATAGGTCGGGCAGAGTTCCGCACAGAGCGTGCCGTCCATGTCGAAGACGGCAATGCGGTCCTCCGGGGGGATGTAATCGGGCGATAACTCGTCTGTAACCGCCTCCACATAGTTGACCAGGGCGTACAGGGCGGGCGCGTCTTCGTTCCAGTCCGCAAAGATGTCTTCTTCCTCGCTTGTCTCGCCGGGGCTCTCCACCGCAGACGCGGAAACGCCTCCGAGGGCGCAGATGCTCAGCAGGATCGCGAGCACAAGGCAAAGAGTCAGATACTTTTTCATAGTTCGTTCCTTTCTTTTCTATCTTTTCTGAAAATGATTCTACACGGTTGTCTGCAAATTACAGTTCAGCAAATAGATATCGGGATCGTACATTCTGTAAGTGCTCCATGTCAGCCGCTCTGATTGATTCCTTCCAAGCGGAAATGACTTTTTGATTATACAGAAAAGGCAGCCGATTAGCAAGCAAAAAAAGCTGACAACCGAAGCTGCCAGCCGTATGTGCCACCTATTTCCCACCTGAAGGAGAGCGGTTTCCTGTATTCAGTCCCAATCAAACATGTCGTCCCAGTCGAACATGTCGTCCCAGTCATCGTCCCAGTAATTATGGGCAGGCGCGGGGATAGGCGCGGGAATGGGCGCAGGAACGTACCCGCCGTGATATTCGACGTTGAAGTCGGTGACTCTGCCGGTTCTAACATTTACGTCCATCTCGTACTCGGTGCTTCCGACCCAGAACTCGATCTCGTAGACCCGGCCACCATCTTCCCAGTCCTGATATGCCTTCGTGAAGGTCGCCTCAGAAGTGTTCACGCCAACATAGTCAAGGGCTATCTGCTTGGCCTGATCGAGGGTTATCTGTCCATCTGCGAAGGCTGCGGCGCTCACGCAGAGCATCATGGCAACAACAAGAATCATAGCAAGAACTTTTTTCATTTTGATTATCCCCTTTCGGTTTTTTGTTTTTCTGGGGATATAGTATCACACGATTTGTCACACAAGCGTCACAGTCTATGGAGCGTGGGCTTCTGTACTATGATTCATTGACCAGCTTCCCGGTCATGTGCTCTATCGTCAGTTCCAGGCAGTTGACGCGTGGGAAAGCGTTCGTCAATTCTTTCTGAAGATATTCCTCATCATCGGTGAACTTTCTGACGAGATTCGTGCAGATTTCCCGCTTTTTGGCCTCATCTTCAACGACCCGTATCCTGCCGAATACTACTACGCTTTTGATGTTCAGCGCCCATTCGCCATCCCTTCGGAAGCTCTCATCCATCACGCAGTAGCTGACCTTGTCAAAGGCGGTGATAGCGTCCATCTTGTGGCCGACCTTCGCGCCATGAAAATAGAGCTTATTTCCCGAATACCAATGGTCGAGCGGAATGCCGTAAGGGTATCCATCGTCTCTGATCATGGACAGAACACCCCGCGGCTGTTCCTTCAAAATTCGGATACACTCCTCTTCACTGATCTGCTGCTTGAATCGTCGCATTTTTCTGAACATACCTGTTACTCCTAATTATAGTCGCTTTACTGTTGATTCTTGTTTCAGGAAACGCAGGATGCGCTCTTTATAATCCGGGGCCGTATCATACGCGGCGTGTCCATAACCCTCATACATATAAAGCTCCGCGTCCGTGCATTCGGCAATCTGTATGCTTGCCTCGGCTCCCAGAACCCGATCGTCTTTTGACCCGATCACAAGTACCGGACACGCGATCATTTTCAAGTCTTTTCTCACATTGAAGCCTTCTATGCCTTCCGCAAGGATGACAAAGCGTTTCAAGTCCTCATGGGTTACGCTCTCTGCGGCTTCGCTCAGAAGAGCCCTCGACTGTTCAAATACGCTCCGCGGGTAGACGGCCTCCCCGAACGCCAGATATAGATCCGCTGCATTTCCGGCTCTTGCCAATTGAATCCACTTCTCGATGGTCTGCATCTGCGTATCTTCCACACACGCAGATGTGGAGCCAAGGATCAGCTTCTGCACAAGCTCCGGATGTTCGACGGCAATCACCATTGCAATCATGCCGCCCTGAGACGCGCCGAAGAGATTTATCCGATTAAGGCCCAAGGCTTTAAATGCCTCCGCCGTATCCCGCGCCATATCATACACGGAATAGTCCGTCGGCAATTCTTTTCTGCGATCAAAGACATAGATCGTGTAATCGTCCGACAACAGCTTATATGCATCCGCCACAGCATCGGCAAAACCCATGACGCTCTGTACACTGAGTCCCGGAAGGATGACAAAAACGTCTTCACCCTGCCCGAACTGGAAATAATCCATCGAAAACGAGTCTGTTTCGACTGTCTGAATCTGTGTTGCCATTTTCTGTTCTCCCTGTGCCGTCACGCGGCTCCCTGCGGTACTTCCTCAATATCGGTTTCGATGGCATTGCATAAACGCCCTATGGCCTCGACTCCCCGCCCGCCTATATTACCACACCCCTTGGGTTCTTGAAAAGGGGCTTTTCTCATCTCCGGAAATATGATACACTCTTACTGAGCCGGAAGCCGGGCGAACGAAAAATGGGGATTTATGGGGTAACTGAAAATGAGAGCGCCATTTCAGATATTGGCAATTCCATATAGGTTAAGACCGAATTTGCAATTTTGTGTTTTTCATCGTTCGGACGCCGACCAATATCAGTTTGTGGCTGGCGGCGGTGAAGATGATGAACAGCCTATTGAAACCGCAGCAAGAGAAATATATGAAGAGACGTCTGTTAAGGCAGCACGTATCACACCGCTGACTTCATTAGCATATATCCCCGCCAATGTCATCTCGAAAAAGCACAGGGATTTGTGGCCGTCTGATATAATTGTGATTCCAGAATACACTTTTGGCTTTGAATGCGATTCGAAAATTGCACTTTCGAGTGAACACACTGGCTTGGAGTGGCTGACTTACGATGAAGCTATATCAAAGTTGTCATGGGATTCCAACAAAACAGCATTGTATGAATTGAATTGCCGCTTGCATACCGGTGCGATCGCCGCAGACGCTGCAATTGAGAATATGAAAGGCTAAGATGTGAAAAACGCGCAGAGTCTTATGTAAACTAAAAACCAGCTCATCATCGTACTCCCTTATCATGGAGAACTACGAAATGAGCTGGTTTTCTTTATGTTCGCGGATGCGCCCTGTTATAGTTGCTTCTTTACAAGCTGAGAATACATGTGGGTGGACGCGGTTTAATAGAAGGTGCGCCGCGAAGGAGTGGCGAAAAGTGCGGTCTTACAGATCCTTTCTCTTCTCCTTAATATGCTCGCCAATAATCTTGTCCAACTTCCCGGTGATGATCTTATTCATCGCCTTGTAGGACGGGATGGCGCTCATATCCACTTCTGCACCCGTTTCCGCAGCGTACTCCTTTATTGCGCCGTTAATGATGATGTCCAGCTGGCTTGAAAGCTCTTTAAGGGCGGATTTGATTTCGGGCGTCTTTGTGTCCATGATCTCTTCAAACGGAGTAGGATTTGTTTTGATGCTTTCTTCGATTGTCATAGTAGTTTCCTTCTTTCTATGTGGTCTTTTTTTATGCCATGGAATGGTGTATTCATAACAAAAACTGATCAAATCCCGTTACTTCAAGGATTTCCCGAATCTCTTCACTGACACCGACCATCTTAAACTGGCTCTTGTCCTCCAAGGATTTGTACATCATCAGGAGCACCCTGAGTCCTGCGGAGGAAACATAGGCCATGTTTGTAACATTGACCTCAATGGCCTCTGCCTTACAAGGTAGGGCCTGGAACCTTTGCAGCAGCTCAGGGGCAGTGATCGTGTCCATGCGTCCCTGGATTCTCACAGTGAATTTCCCATCCGTAAAATCGGATTCTACGGCAAACGGCAGATCCTTATCCACTTTAGCTCCGCCTTTTTCCTTTACCGTCAGCTCCCAGTAATTCATATCCCGGAACACTTCTCGAACCCCGGCCTCTGCCTGCGGCATGACTTTGAGTGAGCCGAGCTGATCCGGCAGATAGTCTGCTACGCATATTTCCCTGATATTAAAGCCCATCTCTTCTATAAAAGTTATGATCTCTTCATCCGTGTTTTTGAAGAACACATTATCATAGAACTTAACATCGGCAACCGCGCCGGCAGCCTTCTTCGTGACGGCGGTATAAAGCGCCACCATTTCAGCATCGTGATCCAGAAGGGCTGAAGCAATTGTCTTGTCGTGGGTATAGAAGGCGCGGTCAACAATGACCCAGCTTCCACCGTGCTTCTGAAGAATACGACGAATATTTGAAAAGACCTCCTCCAGCTCCTGCTGGGTGAAGTACATCAGGAGGCCTTCTGTGGTGATTAGAAGGTTTCTCTCTCCCTCCAGCGCTGCCGCCATGGATTCATAGTTTGTCGCGTCCACGGCGTCATAATGGATGTGATTGTCGCCGCCATGGATCTTCGCTGCTGCGGGTCCTATGATGTCAATCACGGCCGGCAGATCGAAGCCGTGATAAGTTCTCCTCTGATGGGACATTTTGATACCGCGTGCAGTGTATCCGCAGGGCAGGTCTACCACAACACGATCCGGATATGCCTCAATCAGCTTGTTCACTGTCTGAAAACGTGCCTCTGTGTACACCGCATAAACCGGAAACAACCGCTTTACCTTCTCCGCTATTTCCGGCGACACCACATTATCCGATTTTTCATTTCCAATGCGATCAAACCCCAAGATTCCAAGAATCTGTCTGGAATCCTCATCACCGACCCCTGCAACAAGTTGAACGCAGGACTTCGCCGTGTTGAATACGGGGTTTACAATTTCTCTCAGTTGTTGGATGTTGTCCATTTTTCTTTCTCCTCATTCATTCCATGACTATAACCGCTCAAAACGCCTTCAGCCCGCACAGCTTTAGCGCTTCCCGGCCTATTACTTCACAGTCAATCCCGGTCAGTTTTAATTCCTCAAGGAAAGCGTCAATAAACGTATAGGAATTGAAATTCTGCAAGATTGCCAGGAAAAAATTCTGATTGATACATGCAATCTCACAACAGACGTCTGTCACCCCAGGTTCGCCCATCAGATACAGTTCCTCGATATAAGGGTCCAGCGGTCCGAATGATCTGCTGTTTGCATATGATACGGAAATGCTCCATCGCGGACTGCCTGCCATCTTTGACATAGCGCCCGTTTTCATATCAAGCGGCATCTGGGCGAACCTCTCACTGAGCGCCTTCCGTTGTTTCACCGCCCACATGGAGTTCTCCGGCTGAGCCTGCAGCATTATCTGCCCGCGGGCAATCGTGCAGGCTTTCATAACGTCTTCAAGCGATCTACTTTTGGGGAAATCCACCTCCACGACATTGGCAAACATACGGTAGTTGTCGTGGTTACCCAGCATCGCCTTATGGTCAATCGCCACGGCGACACTGATCGTTTTGTCACCTTCCGGATCACAGCGCCGTGCAGCCTTGGCCAACATAACGGAGCAGAAAACGTTCGGACTTCCATCATTGTCCCGGCAATACTCAATCACCTGAGCCTCGGGAAGCTTCAGATAGAATATTTGTGGTTCTATTTCGCCCGTTCTGTTCAGACGGTAGAAATCAGCCGTTGTCTTCTTCTGATATATTGGTTCTTCCACACTGTCGATATCCAGATCAGGAAATGGGTTCCCGGTCTCGGACTCGGGAATCTTATCTCCCGGTAGCCGGAACCCTGCCGGAGCAAAGGCTTCTCCAGTCTTCTGAGACAGATACAGATACATCGCGCTTTTTATGTAGGGAAGCACACCCGCGCCGTCCGTCAGCGAATGAGATATCTCAAACGCAACTCTCTGTCCTTCGTACTTCCATGCTGCCAGATGAAAATTAGACTCCTCTGCATTCAGCCTGATGGCAACCCAGGTATTGCGCACGGTCATTGGAAGCGGGTTTTCGACTGGAATCAGGTCGTTCCCTTCCGGCACAGCCCTGACATAAAAGTAGGGGAATCTCTCTCGCAGACGTTCCACCGTATCCCGTAGAATCTTTCCATCCACCGGCTTTGAGAGCTTTAGCATCACGCCCATTGTATTCGGATGCTCCGGCGTTGACAAGAATAAATGCGGTTCATAATAGTTTGACATGTTCTTTCACCTTAACCTGGTCCTAATTACTTCTTTGAATTCCATTGTGCAGGCTTTATTTTGTAGCCCCGATCAAATGCTCTGTGACGGCAGATCATACCACCATCAGCAGTTTCCCAGCATCGATCATTGCGCGGCTTATTTTACCACAACCCCCGTGCCCTTGAAAAGGGTCAGATAAACAGCATGAAATTTGACTCCCCCGCTTCTTTCTGTTAAACTGTCCATGTAAAGTATCCTGCTCGCTCCATGCAAGCACCAGTCTCCCGTTACATAGTGTCATTTGCCCTTATGGGTGAATGGCACTTTTTTGTTTCCCGTCCAACCGGACAGAAGGCCGACAGTCGTCAGGATTGCCGGCTTTTGTTATTTATGCCGCGGCTCTGCCGCCAGTACAGAAAGGAGCATCCACCATGCAGAATTGTCAGGACGCCTATTCCGCCACCTTCGGAAGCTACGCCGAGCTCTTCGGGTATCAGCAGCAGCTCAGTGACCGCAGCACATGGACCCGATGCGCGGTAAACCAGCTCCACGTCAAGCCTCTGGAGAAAAACTCTCTCAGCTTCCCCAGTCTGACCGACTTTGCTTCCGGCGTCAGTGTTGAGGCCGTGGAGGACACCATCAACAATCTCGGTCTCGCGATCCAGTTTGACCGCAAACTCTACCCCGTGCGCGAGACTGCCTACAAGAGTCTGCTCGACCGCGCAAAAGTTAACGGTTCCGGGCTCAACAAGCTCACGAAAAACGAGCTTGCCCAGGTGCTCAACACCTTCCTCGGTCATTTCCGTTCCGAGGCGCTTGTCCTTGTAAGGGACGAGAAGATCTCCGCAGTCCACTCGGGCGATGAGGCGGACTACTCGATCCTCCCGATCGACAGGCTCCTCGATGCGCTCCAGCATAAGCTTTCCGACCGTTTCCCCGGCAACTGCTTCGAGGGCGGCTACAGCGATCATGCCATCACAAGCGCCGCTTGGAGCCTGCCCGATCAGAAGGAGGAGCTCATCGGCACTTATGCAAAGCTTCTCGCCTCCAAGGGCAAAAGCGTCACAGCTTCCAAGCTCACGCCCGGCATCCGCTTTCTCACCTCGGACACCGGCGTCTCCTCCGCAAAGGTCTCGGCCCTGCTTCTCGGCGGTCAGCATCCGATCCACATCGGCAGCTGCATCGCCGTCGATCATCGCCACAATACGAGCATTGCAGACTTTGACCATGCATTGGATCAGCTCTTCGCCCAGTTCGGAGAGTCTATCGCCAGGCTGCAGCATCTGCTGGAGGTCGAGCTGGATTACCCCGTCAACGCCATGACCCGTGTATGCAAGAAGCTCAGTATGCCGAAGAAGGCCGCTGTGGAGGCCATCGCCATGTATGAGATCACCTACGGCGGAGGCCCAGCCACCGCCCATGACGTGTTCCTCGCCATGCAGGAGATCCCCTTCATCATGAAGACCTCCGGCGCGCCGGAGAGCAAGCTCCTCGCTCTGGAGGAGAACATGGCCAGAGCGCTTTCCCTGAACTGGGCTGATTATGATCTGGCAAAGGCGGTGGAATACTGATGTCCTCCCCTGTCCTTCTCTGCGATACCAAGGGCATGACCAACGAGCGCTGGCTGGAATGCCGCGCCCACGGCCCGAAGGGAGATATCGAGTACACGGTCGGCAGCAGCGATGTCGCCGCCATCTTCGGCGTTTCCCCCTGGACGACGCCGCTGGAGCTCTGGATGATCAAGAAGGGTCGCATGAAGCCCGCCGTAAAGGCCAACGCCCTGCAGCTGGAAATGGGACATCTTCTGGAGCCCATCGCCGCACATTTCTACGCGCTCAAATCGGGAAACCGGGTGTATGACGATACCTATATGTATCAGCACGCGGATCATCCCTACGCGCTGGCGGACTTCGACCGCCGCTTTGAGCGCGCCACCGACGGCGAACCCGGCATCCTGGAGTGCAAAAGCACCACCTACCGTCATGCCTCAGACTGGGACGACGGCGCATTCCCGCTCTACTACGAGCTGCAGCTGCGCTTCTATCTCTCGGTGGCCGATGTGAAGATCGGGGCCTTCTCCGCCGTATGGGGCAACAACCCGGACAGCGATATCGCAATGCCCGAGATCACGCGGGACATGGCAAAGGAGGACATGATCTTTGAAAAGCTGGACGAGTGGATCTGGAGCCTCCGGCACGACAAGCCGCCCAGCATGTCTGGAATCCCTACGAAGCTCGCCATGGACTCGCTTGCGCGCATCTACCAGACGAGCAATCCCGCGCTCCCTACCGTGGAGCTGCCAAAGAAATGTGAACCCTCGCTGCGAAAGATTCTCGCCCTTCAAAAGGATATTGACGCATGTCAGAGGGAAGTAAAGCGCTATGAAGAGGAGGTAAAAGCACATACCGTGCGAATCGCGGAGCTGATGAAGGAGCATGAACACGCGGTTCTTGAGACCACGACTGACAAGCTCCTGATCGACTTCGTATCCAAAACCACAAGGCGGACCGACAGCGGCGCGCTGAAGAAAAAGTACCCTCTGATCTACGAAGAGGTGCTGAATACCTCAGTCAGCCGAAAGCTGAAGGTGTCCGCCCAACCGAAATAATGAGGAAAACAAGATGAAGAAATTCTACCAGCCCGTCGATCTCCGCTCCCGGACAGCTATGACCGCCTATTTGGAAGGTCATTTTCGCTATCCGACCATGAACTCCTGGAATCAGGCCACGTCCTATGCCTGCAATCTCAAGGTGGACAGGCTCGGACTGAGCGCCGAAATTACAGACAAACTTCTGGATATGCTGGCGACCGACGAGTTTCAAGACGCCATGCTGTCTCTTCGCTGTCGCTTTGGCATGGAGCACGGCTATCTCTGGCAGGCTGCCATGAACGGACGCAGCGGCGGATATCTTGTTCTGTATCAGGGCTACAGCCGTCCAAGCAAGTACAAGTCATACTGCCGCAGCTGCGGGCAGAAAAACTATACCAGTGTAAGCGAGACCGGCGATGTATGCGGCCGCTGCGGCAGTCACAGCCGCGTGGACTACGCCACGCCGCCCCTGGAAGTCGGCGCGTATCCCGGTCGGGGTACCGACGACTGCGAGGACTTCGAGGATTGGAGCATGGATCAGCTCAGGGACCGTGTCAGACTGGTTCAGGAATTTGATCAGCTCGCCGACGCCATGGTGGCCGAGGCGCTGGAACTGGCCAGGACCTGTACCGTGGAAGAGGAAGAGTACTATGTACCTCAAACGCGCAAGGTACTCGTTCCTTCCGCATAAGGAGGCGCCTATGCTCTGTCAGTTTGAAAAGCTGCTCTATCCCAGGGACATTCACGCAGCCGGCTCCGGAAGCTATATGGTCGCAGTCTACCGCCCCTGCGAGATCGTGAGAGACAGCACCGGCAGCATCCTGCCGCAGTTCAAGGCCGTCGGATACTTTCTGCCGCTCTGCGACAAGCTCCGCTATGATTTCAAGGGTCACTGGTCGAAGAATCCCAGGCACGGCACACAGTTTGAGGTGGACAGCTACGACGAGGTCATCATCCCCTCGCGGGAGGGCATCATCAGCTATCTCAGCTCCGGCCAGATCAAGGGGATCGGCCCGCGCACCGCGGAGAAGATCTTCGACGCCTTCGGCGATATGACGCTGGAGGTGCTGGACAAAGAGCCGGAAAAGCTCCTGAGTATCTCCGGGATCAGCCAGACCAGGCTCAACCGGATCAGCGACTCCTACCTGGCCAACCGCGCCGCCCGCGACGTCGTCGCCTTCCTGACCCCCTATGGGATCACCGCCAACCGCGCGGTGAAGTTATATAGGGAATACGGCAAGGACGCCATGTCCGTTGTAAAGGATCACCCATACCGGCTATGCGAGCTTGCGGGCATCGGCTTCAAGACCGCTGACCGCATCGCGGCAAGCGTCGGTTTCTCTCCCCTGTCGACAGATCGTACCGACGCTGCCTTGCTCTATACGCTGACCGAGGCGGAGAGCCGCGGACATCTCTGCATGGAGAAGCACGCCTTTATCAAGGAGTGCCAAAAGCTGCTGGACACATCGGAGCTCACGGAGAAGATGCTTGCCAACCGCGCCGCGAGGCTTGTGGAGAGCGGCGATCTTGTCTCCTATCAGGGGATGGTCTATCGCGTCTCCAACGCCCAGAGCGAGGCCAGGCTCGCCGCACACATTCACCGTCTGCTTCATGACGATTGTCCTTGCGCCTATACCGATCTGGACGCTGAGATTGATGCGGAGGAACGCACTCTCCGCGTTCGCTTTGCCCCGGAACAGCGGGATGCCGTCAAGATGGCGCTGACCCATTCGCTCAGCATCATCACGGGCGGCCCCGGCACCGGCAAAACCATGATCCAGCGCGCGATCCTGGACATCTATAAGCGCAGTTATCCAGATAACCGCATCATCTGCTGCACCCCCACCGGACGCGCGGCCAGGCGCATGGAGCAGTCGACCGGCGAGCCCGCATCGACCGTACACAAGGCTCTCGGCCTGGTAGCGAAGGATGACGGCTATTACGGCGGCACGGAGGCTTTGGAAACGGATCTCATCCTCGCGGACGAGGTCTCCATGCTGGACAACCACCTCGCCCTGCATCTTTTCCGGGCCGTTCCGGACGGTACACAGCTGGTTCTGATCGGCGATGCCGACCAGCTTCCCTCCGTGGGGCCAGGTGCCGTGCTGAGTGAGATGCTCGCGAGCGAGCTGGTCCCCGTTGTCCGCCTCGACCGGGTCTTTCGCCAAAACGCGGGCAGCAGGATCGCGATCAACGCCAAGCTCATCCGCCACGGCAATCTCAGTCTGGAGTACGGCCCGGATTTCCAGTTCCACCAGTCGGCAAACCTGACCGAGTCCGCGGAGCGGATCAAGGAGCTGTACCTGCAGGAGGTCAGACGCTGCGGCGTGGACAATGTGGCACTGCTCTCGCCCTTCCGGCAAAAAACCGAGACCGGCGTCAACGCTTTGAACGAGGTTTTAAGAAATTCCGTGAATCCAAAGGCTCTTTATAAGAGAGAGGCGGTTTGCGGGAAACGCACCTTCCGCGAAGGCGACAAGGTCATGCAGATCAAAAACTACGAGGACGTGAGCAACGGGGACATCGGGACCATCGCCAGGATCACCCAGACCGAGAACGAAATCCGCGTTCTGGTGGATTTCGGCGACGGACGTGTCAGAGAGTATGACTCCGCCGACCTCGACATGCTGGATCTCGGCTATGCCACGACGATCCACAAATCCCAGGGCAGCGAGTACAGCTCCGTCATCATCAATCTCCAGTGCGCACACAACGTCATGCTCAACCGGCCTCTGATCTATACCGCCATCACGCGCGGCAAGGATCGCGTCATCCTGGTCGGTGAGCGAAAGGCGCTCTGTATCGCGATCAGGAAAACGGAAACCGAAAAACGCGGCACCTGTCTCGCCCACCGCATTCAGGCGCTCAATAAAGAATAATGAAGGGAGTTCCCAGAATGGCGACACTTTTATCTCAGTATCAGGAGCAGCAGAAAAAGCTGCTTGAAACGCTCGACGCCGGCAAGCTGGCGCAGGACAAGCTGCTTGCCCTGCAGGAGCTCAACTACCGCATCTGTGTCCTGCAGACCATGCAGGCCTATTGTAAATCCGCACCTGTATCCACAGACCTCCGGCAGATCGGCTACCACTATCAGCTGGTTGTCTCCTCTCTTCGCTCCCTGCTCTCGGAACGCAAGTTCGGTCCGAAGGCGGACGAAAAGGGAATGAAGCAACGTGAGGCGGCCGTCAAATCTCTGGAGGACGTCTTCACCGATCAGATCCGCCGCTTCCAGAGCTTTAAGGCCTCGTCGCCCGAACTCTACAGGAAAAGCGTACAGGCCATGATCAACACCGTTCTTCCCGTCTGGGTGACCTATCGCGGCGCCTACATCAATATTGAGGAGGCATTCGCATGAATCAGAACATTCTGGAGAGCATCAACGCCGTAGAGGGCTTCAATCCCCTCGAATACGCGGTCGACTATACCGATCTCAATTCCGGCGAAACCCGCAAGCGGCTGCCGGTCATGATTCAGATGGCATGGTTCCGCCTCCGCTATCCGGAGGGAAAGATCTCCATTGAGGTCACGCCCGGCCACGACTGCTTTGTGGCCAAGGCGCGGGTCTATCCCAGCTATCTGGACCCGCCCGAGAGCTTCCTTGCCGAGGCAACCGCGTCTCGCGGCCGCTGCCCGGACAAGCCCTCCGTCTCCCCCAGGGAGTGGGCGCAGACGGCAGCCGTCGGCATCGCGCTCCGCAATGCGGGCTTTGGCCTTCAGTTTGCCATGGCCGGGGAGGATTTCAGCAGCAGCGCTCCCGATGAGTTCACACTTGATCTGGAGCAGACCGCTGATACCTCCACAGCTTCTGAGGCTGAGACGTCTGTTGCTCCCGCTCCGGTTGCCGCAGCAGTCTCTGCCGAACCATCGCCGGAGTATATGCTCGCAGCAGCCATGAAAATGGCTTGTCCTATCAAGAAATACAGCGGTAAAACGCTCGGGGATCTCGTCTCGCTTGATCCCAATTCTCTTGTATGGCTTGCAAACAAATATTCCCGCTCCGAGGAGGTCTCCGCAGCAGCAAGACTCATCTGTGAGAGCGCTCTGGCAGCCAGTGCCTGAATCATTAAGGGGATGGCTCTGCGCCATCCCCGGGAAGGATCTTATTTATGGAGATTTACCATATTTCCGATGTGATCGGGCTTCTTGGTCTGCCCCAACCTCTGTCCGGGCGCAGTTCTTATTATATCAGCTGTCCCTGTTGTGACGACAACCCGCGCAAACGTCACTTGAATGTCAACACTGCGAAGGATGTATTCCGCTGCCCACGCTGCGGTGTCGGCGGTGGTGTCATTGATCTCTATTCCCTATATACCGGCCTGCCGAGAGACGACGCCAAGGTCGAACTTGCAAACAAGCTCGGTCAAGGTTGTTTCATTCCTTCCCCTCCTGCTGTATCCTTGCCTCAAGAGTGCCCGCTCACGGATATTTCGACACGGCATGAGACGTACTCCGCGCTTTTAAGAATGCTCAGTCTGGCTCCGGATCATCGGGATAATCTCCTGAGCCGCGGGCTCACTGAACAGGAGATAATTGAGTACGGCTATAAAACCGCTCCCGTGATTGGTCTGTCCGCACTTGCGAAGAGACTCCAGGAAAACGGCTTCTATATAGCAGGTGTTCCGGGGTTCTATCGCAAAGGGGATGGTTCCTGGACATTTATTGGTCAGGATCGCGGGATTCTTATCCCTGTCCGCAACAGCGCCGGTCAGATTCAAGGGTTACAGCTCAGACGGGACGACACCTCGAAGCGCAAGTACCGCTGGGTCTCAAGCGCTGAAAAGCCGGACGGCTGCGGTGCGGAGTGCTGGACACATCTGCGTGGCCCTGTCGGTCCCTCCATAATACTAACAGAAGGCCCTATGAAGGCTGATGTGATCTACTCGCTCAGTGGACTGACAACACTGGCAGTCCCCGGCGTCAATGGTCTTAGCCATCTCAGAGACACGCTGCTTCAGCTCAAGTCCCTTGGTTTGCAAAAGTTAAAGACAGCGTTCGACATGGACTATGTTTCCAACTATCATGTACAGACCGGCTATCTGAACCTTTACGCCCTGTTGGACGATTTGGAGCTCTCTTACAGCACTTTTCTCTGGGATCCCCGTTACAAGGGTCTCGATGATTATATCTGGGAGTATTTGCTCCACAAAAGTCGTGAAACCTGAGCTGAGACGTTCTATACCGTCATGCTCCTGTCCCCTTTATGATTAAACAGCGGAGGCCGTTCTGGTCTCCGCTGTTACTCTATGCAAATGATTCGATCGCTTTCCGCTCTGGCAGTTTCGCAGGCCAAGTAGAGAGGATATTTGAGTTCAACTTTTGCATTTTCCGTATTTGCCTAGAGGCTCTATAGATATCTGTATCAAGATACGGTACTGGCATTAGCTTTAGTTTTCTTTCTGGTTGTTCACATAAGAGCAGTAGCGCATTTCCATTCGTTGCTTCTATAAGTTTCTCGTAGTTTCCGAACAATTGTGGGCATTCTGCTTCTAAAAGCGCTAAAATGGTGGGGTATATTTTTTTGTTGACAATATCGCTTGCCCAGTACCCAGTAATTTCTCCATCAAGTGGATTTACATAGGGTTTACTGAAAAACGTGAACGAAGCGGTTGAAGGCAAAGAAGCGCAAGAGCCAGAGCGCCAGGCGATGAGCGACGTTCATGGCTATGAT
>CACWLG010000049.1 GCA_902761635.1 Oscillospiraceae bacterium
CTCCGGTTTGGAAAGGAAGAAGGAGACTGTGGATGTGAAGCTTTCCCGGCGCTTACGCAAACCGGGGAAGCGGAACGGAACAGGCTTCTTCTGACGTGGAAAAGGAACAGTGTTTTGATACAATGCACCACTTTTGATGGGTGGTGCAATTTCATGCTTGTTTAAGAAAATTAAAAACGCCACTTCAAGGGTAATATCCGCATATTGTTTTCGGGTCATTTGCGGCGTTGTCTGCCGCGATGCCCGCACAGACGAATCGCTGCTCAACCTCTGGCTCCTGTGCGGCATTTGGAAATACGCCAAATCTCATCGTGACTTTTCCAACTGCGTCCTTCTCAAAATACAGCCCTGATGTAAACTTTTCAATAAGCTGCTCATAGTCATCCCGATGTGGACAGTACAACAGAAAGGTATCTCCCCTCTGTCTGCACCCGATTCCGCCAGTTTTACGCGCAAGTTTCTTTATTTCAATACCGATGCTGTGAAGTACCAAATCGCCAAACTGACTTCCGTATTGTTCGTTGAGAGCGTGAAACTGATTGACATTACAGACAAAAGCGTCAAATGCGGTTCCCTTATATTGTTGGTCAAGACGTTCCACATACCGAAGGAAAAAGTCGAAATGATATAGGCCAGTAAGCTTGTCGCGCTCGGTATGGCGAATCAGGTCACGGGTCTCCGACAGCTCAATGCACTTTGCAATACGGGCTTTGACAATATCAATATTCGGATAAGGCTTTGATATAAAGTCCAAAGCGCCAATCTTCAGACTGTCAAGCTCCGCATCCTGATCGGCGGTCAAAACGATTACCGGGATTGACATGAGTTCCTCGCTGACCTGCATCTCCCTCAAAACCTCCCTGCCGGTCATGTTTGGCATGCTCAGGTCGAGGAGGACAAGCGCTGTTTCGTCCTTATGCTCCCGGAGCATGTTCAGAGCCTCGACACCATCGGCAGCGTAAAAAATATCATAGTCATCCGAAAGAAGATCACCCAGCATCTCGCGGGTGGCCTCTATGTCATCCGCGATGAGGATATGCCTACGGATATTGATAGCCGGATTGTCGTTGTCATCCTGATCAGATCGATTCGATTCATCGTCCCGGATAACCGCGCCGAGACTTTTCAGCAGCGTCTTTTCTTTGTACATTTTCGCATCGGCACGTTCAAAAACATCACGAACGGAATGGTCCCTGCGTGGATCATACTCCGCAAGGCCACCGGAGACGATTGCGTCATTCGAAGCAATATGTGCGGCGGAGAGCTGATGCAATTCATGGATCAAAATGTTTCTGTTAACATAGTCCCGATCTTTGAGAATCGCCACGAACTCATCGCCGCCCACCCTGTAGACCGGACTGTGACAAAACACATCACAGATCATTGTGCATGCCCTGCGGATATATTCGTCTCCCGCCTTGTGACCCTGTGTGTCATTGATTTTTTTCAGACCATTGACATCACAGACAACGACAGCAAAACCTGAAAGTTCGCCCTTTTTCAGTTCCTCATCCAGCTTGTTCTCCATTTCAAGATACGCCTGCTTGCTTTTCACACCTGTCATTTCATCTGTGTGCGCCTGGCCGTGAACATGCGCGAGCTGTGTCCGCAGCTCGGACTGCATGGAGTGAATCTGCTTTTCAAGCGTATCTATGGAATGGTTGTTCTCAAGCCGGTTCTGGTTAACTTCTGCAGCTGCCGAATCGTTGCCAATCTCATGCATGAGCGTGGCGGCCATTTCGTTCAACTGACCCTGAATGGAGCCGATTTTTTTCTCGCTTCTCGTGATGATGGTGAAAGCGATTCCGCCGCCGACAAGAAGAGAAAGGAGCGCCACAATGATGGTCGTTCTAGTCAGTGTGGCCAATTGCTGGTTATACCATTCCGCACTGAAATCCACCGCGATGATGCCCGCAACCTTGCCCTGCGAATCCAGAACGGGACTGTATGCGCTGTAGAATGATCCCCACGCATCATGATAAGGAACCTCGTCAGCGGCGGCTGTCCCCTTGCTTGCCTTGTACAACGCATCTGTGTACACTATAGGCGAGCCAAATTCACCGGGGTCGTCCACAGTGGGATCCAATCCAAAGGAAAAGGTACCGTCGCCCATATCCCTGATGTGGTAGATATACTTTAGGTCGATGTTGTCCTGAAAGTATGTCAGCGTTTTCATGATTGTCTCATAGCCGTCCGTCCCCTGATCCTCCGGAGAAATATGGGCCAGAACATCTCCGTCTATCATTGCCGCGGCGGTATTTGCTATGTCGAGCATCCTTGTTTGCATCAGCGTGATAATTGAAGCTTTGGATTGCCTAACCAGCAGGGATCCAAGCGAAATAGTCACGACGAGCAGGAAACAAATGACAAGCAGCAGATACCCTGTGTTGTGTCTTGGTCTGGCTCGTTCTACCATGTGCTTTCTCCAATCTTCCTATGTCCGATAAAGACAGAAAAGTGAAAATCTTCATGTGCTGATTTTAGCAGAGAACAGGGAAGATGACAAGAGAAAAGCGGGAAGCCGCGCAGTATTATTACTGTGAGCTTCCCATTTCTTTTTGTTTTCCATTCAACGTTTAAACCGCCACCTTTTTGAGGTATTCTCTCCAGACCATACGGACGAGGGAAAGTGATCATCATCACCTTGTCATTGGCGTAAGACAGGAATTTGATGACCCGAGCGGACACATGGGATAAAAAACAAAAATCCTTGATCTCATAACGAAATCAAGGATTTTTAATGGCGGAGATGGAGAGATTCGAACTCTCGAGGAGCTTTTGACCCCTACACGATTTCCAATCGTGCGCGCTCGACCAACTACGCGACATCTCCGTATTGCGCGCCTCCCCGGCAAAGTCAAGAATTATTTTTCCGAATTTCTATTTTTCTCGGCATAAAAGAGAATGCCTCCGCAGACACTAAGGCTGACAAGCAAGCGGTACAGAGGGAGGAGAAACACATGGAGATGAACAGGCAGGAATACAGCGACTACGTGGATCGCCGCATGCCGCGGTCCAGGGTGGGGCGGAACATGCTGCGCGCATTCCTGACGGGCGGGCTGATCTGCACGCTCGGACAGGGACTCCTTGCCCTGTACACCCGTCTCGGCCTGGAGCGCGAGGCGGCGGGGACGGCAGGCTCGGTGACGCTGATTTTCCTCGGCGCGCTGCTCACGGCCGTGGGCGTTTATGACAAAATCGCCAAATTCGGCGGAGCGGGCACGCTTGTACCCATCACCGGCTTTGCCAACGCCGTCGCGGCGCCGGCACTGGAATTCAAGACAGAAGGGAAAATCACCGGCACGGCGGCAAAGATGTTCGTCATTTCCGGCCCGGTCATTGTCTACGGCGTGGCGGCCGGTGCGGCGTACGGCCTGCTCCTGTGGCTGGCGGGCCTGCTGTAGCGCTTTGACCGGTGCCGGTTTTACAGAAAACGACGGAAATCGAAAGACTGTTCTTGCTAAATAAAAAGACTGTGTTATAATTATAAAGAATTGGTGTGCCCATTTTTATTTGCGCCTGTAGAAAAGGACCGATCGGAAAACAGACGGAAACGGACATTATGAATACGCAGATTGTGAAGGAAGAACGGTGGAGCCTTGGAGCGCGCTTGGATACATATTCGCGGAATCGTACAGGGCGTGGGCTTCCGGCCCACAATCCACAAGCTGGTGAGGGAGTACGGCCTCACCGGGACGATCAAGAACACCTCCTCCGGCGTGGAGCTGGAGCTCGAAGGGGAGCGGGAGACGCTCTCGCGTTTCGTGGAAGCGCTGCCGAGGCGTGCGCCGAAGCTCGCCGTGATCGAGGAGATCGAGACTGCGTATACGAAAGAACTCAGGGGCTTCACGGACTTTCAGATCCTTGACAGCAGAACCGAGGCGCTGCGCAATACGCTCATCTCGCCGGATCTCTGTATCTGCGACGATTGCCTGCGTGAGCTGAACGATCCCACAGACCGGCGCTGGCGCTATCCTTTTATCAACTGCACCAACTGCGGCCCCCGCTTCACCATCATCCGGGACCTGCCCTATGACCGGGCCAGGACCTCCATGTCGCCTTTCCCCATGTGCCCGGACTGTGAGCGGGAGTATCACGATATCGAAAGCCGGCGCTACCACGCCCAGCCGGACTGCTGCCCCGTCTGCGGGCCGGAGGTCTTTTATCTGGACGGGGCGGGCGAAAGGCTTGAGGGTGACGCTGTCGAGCTTGCACGGCAGGCACTGAAGGCCGGACAGATTGTCGCGGTCAAGGGCCTTGGCGGCATCCACCTGGCCTGCCGGGTGGACGAGCCGGAGATCGTACAGCGGCTTCGCCGCCGCAAGCAGCGGGACGAAAAGCCCTTTGCCCTCATGTGCCGGGACACGGCATGCGCAGAGCGGATCTGCGTGGTGTCAGAAGAAGAGCGGGAGCTTCTTGAGAGCGTTCGGCGGCCTATCGTGCTGCTGAAAAAGAAAAGCCCCGGCCTCCTGCATATCAGCGAAAACGGCTTTGTGGGCGTGATGCTGCCCTATACGCCGCTGCATGTGCTCCTCTTCGGGGAGGATATCGACATGCTGGTCATGACCAGCGCAAATCTCTCCGATACCCCCATGATGACAGACAACGATGAGGCGCTGCGGAACCTGCACGCAATTGCGGACGGCTTTCTGCTCCACAACCGGGACATCCAGACCCGCTGCGACGACTCACTTTGCTGGGTGCTGGGCGGGAAGGAATACTTTGCGCGGCGCTCACGAGGCTACGTGCCTTTCCCGGTACGCACAGGGCGGGAGCTGATGCCCATCCTCGCCTGCGGGGCGGAGCAGAAGGCGAGCTTCTGCCTCTCCCGCGGTGACTCCGTTTTTCCGAGTCAGCATATCGGCGACCTCAAAAACATGGAGACCTTTGATTGCTATACCCGGCAGATCCGGCATTTTGAACGGCTCTTTGACATTGTACCCCGGGCGCTGGCCTGTGATGAGCACCCGGATTATCTCTCCACGGAATATGCTGCCGCGAGGGCTGCGCGGGAGAACGTCCCCCTCATTCGCGTGCAGCACCACCATGCCCATCTTGCCGCCTGTATGGCGGACAATTCTGTTTCGGAAAAGGTCATCGGCCTCATCTGGGACGGCACCGGCCTCGGCAGCGACGGGACAAGCTGGGGCGCGGAGTGCCTGATCGGCGATTTCCAAGGCTTTGAGCGTTTCGGCTCCATCCGCCCCATCCCCCTGATCGGCGGGGATTTGGCGACGAAGGAGACGGACCGCGTGGCATTCGCGCTCATGCATGAGGCGGGGCTGGACACCGGCGGGATCGAAAAGGCTCCGGTATATGAAAGCATGCTCCGCGCAAACCTCAACTGCCCGCTGTCCTCAGGGATGGGGCGGCTCTTCGACGGCGCGGCGGCGCTGCTCGGAATCAAGACCCGCTGCAGTTATGAGGGGCAGGGCGCGGTCCTGCTGGAGGCTGCGGCAACGGAGGATGATGGCATCTTTCCCGTTGTGCTGGACGGCAGCCCGCTGCGCTTTGACTGGCGGGAAATGATCCGCGCACTGGTCGCAGCCCGCAGTGCCGGGGAAGAGAGCGGACGCCTTGCGGCACGATTTATGAACACGCTCATCGAGATGGCGGTACGGCAGTGCCTGACTGCCCGGGAGACGAGCGGGCTTCAAACCGTGGCTCTCTCCGGCGGCAGCTTTCAGAATATGTTTATAATGGCGCGGCTCCCCGGAAGACTGGAGGAAGCAGGCTTTCGGGTGCTGAGACATCGGCGCGTCTCCTGCAATGACGAGGGCCTGTCCCTCGGACAGCTGATGATCGCCCAGGCTGCGACAGAATCGGGAGACTCCCTCAGTCAGCTTCGCTGACAGCTCCCTCAGAGAGGGAGCCTGCAAGGAGAATTGATTTTTATGTGTCTTGCAATACCCCTGCAACTGATTGAGATAAACGGCAAAACGGCAGTCGGCGAGGCCATGGGCATGCGCCGTGAGATCCGGGTGGACTTTATCGAGAACCCGAAGATCGGCGACTATGTGATCGTCCATGCGGGCTTTGCCATCGAACGCCTGCCCGAGCAGCAGGCTCTGGATGATCTGGAGGCCTGGGGGGAAGTGCGCGATGCCCTGGGATAAGGAACAAACAGCGGCGCTGCTGGACGGGATCCGCGCCCTTGTGCCGCGGGACCTGCGCCTGATGGAGGTCTGCGGCACCCACACCATGGCCATTGCCGGGGCCGGCATCAAGTCCATGCTGCCCGGGGAGATCCGCCTGCTCTCCGGCCCGGGCTGCCCGGTCTGCGTCACGCCGCCCCAGGTGATCGACGCGGTGTTGGAGCTGAGCATGGAAAAGGACGTGCTGCTTACAAGCTATGGCGACATGCTGCGCGTCCCCGGCAGCCGGGCGGGGGACAGCCTGCTCAGGCGCAGGGCACTCGGCGCCCGGGTGGAGACGGTCTATTCCCCCGTGGACGCGGTGGAGCTTGCCTTGCGGAACCCGGATAAACAGGTGGTTTTTCTCGGCGTCGGCTTCGAGACCACCGCCCCCGGTACCGCCGCGGCGGTGCTGACGGCAAAGGAAAAGGGCGCGAAAAACTTTTCACTCTGGTCGATGCTCAAGCTGGTGGAGCCTGCGCTGCGGGCCTTGATCCGGATGGACGGCTTTCAGGTGGACGGCTTTCTCTGCCCGGGGCATGTGGCGACCATCATCGGCGCCCGGGGCTTTGCGTTCCTGCCGGAGGAGTTCGGCCTTCCCGCCGTGGTGGCGGGCTTTGAGCCGGCGGATATTCTCCTGGCAGTATACAGACTTGTAATGCAGCTTCACGATCGGGAACCGAAGCTTGAAAACGCATATACCCGCGCTGTATCCATGGCGGGAAACCGCCTCGCCAAACAGATCATGGCGGACTGCTTTGCACCCCGCTTTGACGTCTGGCGCGGTCTCGGCGGGATCGAAAACAGCGGCCTCGGCCTGCGGGACTCCCTGCGGGAATGGGACGCCGAACGGCGCTTCGGCATTCATTATGCCGCCGCGGAGCCGCCGACAGCCTGCCGCTGCGGCGAGGTCATCACCGGCAGACTCTCGCCGGAGCATTGCCCCCTGTTTGGCACGCGCTGTACGCCCGAGGAACCGGTGGGGCCATGCATGGTCTCCTCCGAGGGGGCCTGCGCCGCGGCGTGGAAGTATGCGGGGGTTTTATAAGGAAATAAACGATATGGACGAAATCATCACCCTGGACTATGGCAGCGGGGGCAAGAAGACCGCCCGGCTGATCGAAGAGCTGCTGGTCCCGGCCTTCTCCAATCCCGCGCTGGACTCTCTCGGCGACGGGGCGATCCTGGAGGGGAGCGGGAAGCTGGTCTTCTCCACCGACAGCTTTGTGGTGGACCCGATCTTTTTCCCCGGCGGGGACATCGGCAAGCTCTCGGTCTGCGGCACGGTCAATGATCTGGCCGTCTGCGGGGCTGACCCGCAGTATTTGAGCTGCGCCCTCATTCTGGAAGAGGGATTTCCCGTGGCGGAGCTGAAGCGTGTTGTAGATTCCATGAAGGCGGCCGCAGAGAAGGCGGGCGTCCGGATCGTCACCGGCGACACGAAGGTGGTCGAGAAGGGGAGAGGCGACAAGCTCTATATCAACACCGCCGGTATCGGCTTTCTGAAAGTTCCCGGCCTCAGCCCGCAGAAGATCCGGGCGGGGGATGCGGTGCTGGTCTCCGGCACCGTGGGCGACCACGGCACGGCCGTCATGCTTGCACGAAGCGGCATGATGCAGGGAGACCTGCGCTCCGACTGTGCAGCGCTGAACGGCCTGTGCGGGGCGATCTTCTCCGCGTCGGCGAGCGTGCGCGTCCTGCGTGACCCCACCCGGGGCGGCGTTGCCACCACGCTCAATGAGTTTATCGAGGGGACCGGGCTCGGCATTGTTCTGGAGGAGGAGAGGATCCCCGTCCGGCCCGAGGTGCGTACCGCCTGCGGCATGCTGGGGCTTGAGCCGCTCTACTGTGCAAACGAGGGGAAGCTTCTCGCGGTGGTGGACCCGGCGGACGCCGGGCGCGTACTGGATGCCATGCGCAAAACGGAAGAGGGACGAGACGCCGCGCTGATCGGTTTTGCGAGCGCGGACTATCCCGGCAGGCTCGTCATGCAGACGGCCTTCGGCGGAAAGCGTATTTTGCAGAAGCTCACGGGAGCGCAGCTTCCGCGCATATGCTGAGGCGCGTGTCAAAGGGCGGCGGGGATTTCCCGTGAAGGACAACCCCTCCGTCATTGGCCTCGCGGGAGACCGGCCATGACAGCTCTTTCAGAGAGGGAGCCAAAGATGTTTATATATATTTGCAATACAGAGAGGTGAAAGGGATGCAGCAGTACAAAAGAATTGACATTGCCAAAGACCAGGTTGTACCGATTGCAGAAAAGATGCGCAAAGCCGGCGTGTGGCTCACAATGATCCACGGCTTCCTCAACGAGGAGGGGCTGATGGATATCTCGTGGGACTACCAGGTCGAGCCGGTCATTGAGTCCTACCATGTGGTGGGCGAGATGACGCTTCCCTCCATCGGGGAGATCTACGACTGCGCGGCGACCTGGCCGGAGCGCGAGCTCAACGAGCTCTATGCCGTCGAGTTTGAGGGGCTGGATACCTCCAAGCGGCTCTTCCTGCCCGAGGACATGCTGGAGACCCAGGGCAAGGGCCAAATCATGGTCACGCCGCTTTCCGAGCTGCGCGCGAAGAATATCAAGAAGGAGGGATAAGATGAGCTATATCGTTCCCATCGGCCCCTACCATCCCGCTTTGGAGGAGCCCATCCATGCCAAGCTCTATACCGAGGGCGAGGTCATCAAGGATGCGGAGGTTTTTGTCGGCTATAATCACCGCGGCATCGAAAAGCTCGCCACCGAGCGCAATGCTATCCAGACCCTGGTACTGGTGGAGCGCGTGTGCGGCATCTGCTCGCACTCCCATGCGCTGACCTACGCCATGTGCGTTGAGCAGATCAACGGCATTGAGGTCCCGAAGCGCGGCGAGTATATCCGCGTCATCACCGCCGAGCTCGAGCGCCTGCACTCCCACCTTCTGTGGCTGGGCGTCGCCTGCCACATCATCGGCCATGACAGCATGTTCATGCACATCTGGGATGAGCGCGAGCTTGTGATGGACCTTCTGGAGGAGCTCAGCGGCAACCGCGTCAACTACGCCATGGTCACCATCGGCGGCTCCCGCCGCGATATCGACGACGAGCTGAAGGCAAAGCTGCTGCAGTCCCTGGACAAGCTCAAGGGTCCCATGGACCGCATTGTGGAGATCGCCCTCAACGACAAAACCATCGCCCTGCGCACCAAGGGCGTGGGCGTGCTGAAAAAGGAGGACGCTGTCCGCCTCGGCGCCATCGGCCCCCATGCGCGCGCCTCGGGCGTGAACGTGGATGTGCGCCGTGATTCGCCGTACTGCTCCTACGGCGACTTCCAGTTTGACATTCCCGTGGTGGACAGCGGCGACGTGTTTGCCCGCGTGGTGGTGCGCGCGCTGGAGTGCTATGAGAGCATCAAGATCATCGAGCAGGCGCTCAAGTACCTGCCCGCCACGCCCATCAACCTCGGCAACAAGCTCCCGAAGATCCAGAAGGGCGCCGCCGTCTGTCGTCATGAGGCGCCCAGAGGTCAGCTCACCCAGATGGTCGTGGGCAACGGCGGCTTCAATAACTACCGCGTGAGCATCCATGTGCCGAGCTATAAGAACACCCCGACCATCCCGCATATGCTCCGGGGCAACAGCGTGGCCGACGCCGGCCTCATCATCGCCAGCATCGACCCCTGCTTCAGCTGCCTGGACCGCTGATGCGCCTGTTATGCACGAGCTTGGACTGACGCAAAGCTTGATCGACCTTGTGCAAAGAGAGGCGGAGCGCCAGGGCTTTCACAGGACACTGGAGATCCGCATGAAGCTCGGCGAATACTCCGATGTGGTCCCGGAATACATTGTCGATCTCTTTCCGCGCGCAGCAAAGGGCACCGCGGCAGAGGGAGCACAGCTCCTTTTTGAGCGCGTTCCCGGCTGCTTCCGCTGTCCCGACTGCGGCTATGAGGGTCTGGTCGACAGGCACGAGGCAAAGTGCCCCGGCTGCGGCGGCATCGCCCTCAAAATGACAGCGGGACGGGAATTCTTCGTCGAGAGCCTCAAGGTCGAATAGCAAACCATATACTTGCCTCCCTCTCTGAGGGAGGTGGAACGGCCGATCCCCCGCAAGGCCGTGACGGAAGGAGTCAACGTGCGTACCATTGAGCGTTTAACGGATCGGACGACTCCCTCAGTCACCGGTGTGCGCACTGGTGACAGCTCCCTCGGAGAGGGAGCCAAGGACTCATTTTGAAAGGAGAGGTTTCACTTGCCCAAGAAAAAACTTCCCGCAGTGATAACCACCTTCTGTCTGTGTTTCATTTTCTGGCTGTTCCTCACATGGAGCTTTACAGCCCAGGAGCTGATCGCGGGCGTGGTGGTGAGCCTGGCGGTGGCTCTTTTCACGTATGACTTTTTCATCCATGAGGATGCGCTATGGCTTCTGAAGCCCGTAAAGCTCGGCGCACTGTTTGCCTATTTCGGCATCTTCCTGACCGAGCTTGTGAAGGCGAACGTGGACGTGGCGAAGCGCTGCTTCGGCGGCTGCAAGGACATAAACCCCGGCATCGTGAAGGTCCCCGTGGACCTGAAGGGGGATTACGCCCAGGCCGTGCTCGCAGACTCCATCACCCTCACCCCCGGCACCATCACCATGGACATTGCCGAGCAGGAGGGTCAGACCTACTATTACATCCATTGGATCGACGTGGCTGAGACCGACCGCAAAAAAGCGGGCGAAAGGATCAAGGGCCGCCTGGAAAAAGGAATCAGGAGGATTTGGCAATGATTGTTGAAATGCTTATCATGGCCGCGGTTTTCGCGTTCCTGGGCTTCCTGAACCTGTATCGCCTTGCCAAGGGCCCCACCGCCGCCGACCGCATGGTGGCCGGCGACAGCATTGATGTGCTGATCTGCTGCGCGATGGTGCTCTATTCCCTCTATTCCGGCAGGGGCATCTATCTTGACATCGCCATCATCTGCGCCCTGCTCGGCATCGTGGATACGATGCTGGTCGGCCGTTACCTTGAGAAGAAGAGGTGGTTGGACAAATGAGAATCCTGATTGATATTCTGATGGTCGCGGGCTTTGTCTTTGCCCTGGCCGGCACCAAGGGCATCATCCAGATGCCTGACACCTTCTGCCGCATGCAGGCCAGCACCTGCATCACCACCCTCGGCGCGCTCGGCGTGCTCCTGGCTGGAGCTCTGTATGCCTTCTTTGTGATGGGCAGCGTCAACACCGGCGTAAAAGTCCTGGTGATCGGCCTGCTGATCCTCACCATCAACCCTGTCGGTGCCCACGCCATTGCCAAGGGCGCCTACAAAAGCGGCATCCGTCCCGACAAAGAGATGGAAATCGACGATTACGGGAGGGATTTCCATGACTAATGTTGTTGCTCTTCTTGACATCCTGGTCGTCTCCGGCGTGGTGATCTCGGCGATCTTTGCCTGCCATTCGGAAAAGCTTTTGAGCGCCGTGATTTCCCTGGGCGTGACCGGTATCTTCTGTGCCGCCGCCTTTCTTGTGATGCACGCACCCGACGTGGCCATCTCCGAAGCCGCTGTCGGCGCTGCCTTGACGCCGCTTGTGATGATCGTCGCCCTCAAGAAAATGAGAGGAGGGGATGACTGATGAAAAAATGGCTCACCTATGTCTCTCTCGGCCTGATCCTGTCCTTCTGTGTGTTCGCCGCTTTCACGCTCAGCGGTATGGAGCGAAGCTATGAAGGGCAGGCTGCCCCGGTTCCGGTCTATGAGCTCCAGCAGAATCCCGGGAGCTATGACGACAGCTTCGCCTCCGGTGCGGCTGACGCCATCATCCAGCAGAACCTGGACAAGACCCACGCCGTCAACGACGTGACAAGCATCGTCTTCGACTTCCGCGGTTACGATACCATGGGCGAGGCCTTCATCCTCGTCACCGCCATGACGGGCTGTGCCGTCATCCTCTTCAAGAAAAATGCCGGAAAGGAGGACGAAAACAATGAATGAAAAACCCGTTGTGAAGAATGTGATCATCAAATGCGGCTGCGATATGATCCTGCCGCTGGCCTGTGTGTACATTCTCTACATCATCCTCCACGGCCATCTGTCCCCCGGCGGCGGCTTCCAGGGCGGCGTCCTGATCGTCGCGCTGGTGGCGTTGATCTGCCTGGGCCACGGCTATCAGAAAACCATTGAGACCTTCAGCTATCACCTGCTGCACACGACCGAGGGCTATGCCTCCATCTTCTATGTGGCGCTTGGTTTTCTGGGGGTAGCGATGGGCGCGCATTTTGCCGAAAACGTGCTCTACAGGCAGGGCGCCATCGGCAGCCTCTACAGCGCCGGCACCATCTTCTGGATGAACGTGACCGTCGGCGTCAAGGTCATCACCGGCGTCGGCTCCATCTCGCTGCTCATGCTGAGCGTGCTGCGGGATACCGGGAAAGGAGAGGAATAAGATGATACAGTTTAATTACATTGCCGCCTTCTTCCTCATCGTTCTCGGCTTCTATACAATTGTCACCAAGTATAATCTCGTGAAGACCGTCATCGGCATGTCCGTCATGGACTATGGCGTGAACCTGCTGATCATCACCATCGGCTATACGCCCGGCGGCACCGCACCGATCTTCACGGCAGGGGAGCTGACGCAGGCCAGCTACTTTGTCGATCCCATTCCCCAGGCCCTGACCCTCACAAGCATCGTCATCGGCGCCTGCGTCACGGCGATGTCCATGTCCCTCGTCATTCGTCTGCACGAGTCCTATGGGACGCTCGACACCAGAGAGATAAGGAGGCTGAGAGGATGAACCTTGCCAATATGACAGATTATCATCACTTCCCGATCTACGCGATCATGGTGCTCTTCCTCGGTGCCTTTGTCGTCTCCGTCGCCGGAGCGAAGCCTTCAGGAAATCTCAAGAACCCCGCCGGGGCCCGCGCCTGGATTGCCCTCTGCGCCACCGGCCTGAGCCTCTTCTTCCTCGTCATGCTCATCAAGCCCGTCATGCTCGAGGGGGAGATCATCGCCTATTGGATGGGCTCCCGTGCCATTGCCGGCGGCTACGCCATCGGCATTGCCCTCGAGGTGGACGCGCTGAGTCTGTTCTTCGCCCTGCTGATCGCCACGGCGGTCTTCGTCTCTGCCATCTATTCCATCCGCTACATGGTGCATGACGACTGCGTGCCCCAGTACTATGTGCTCTACTGCCTGCTGGCAGGTGGCGTTCTGGGCCTGGTCCTCTCCGGCGATATCTTCAACATGTTCGTCATGGTGGAGATCCTGACCTTTGCGGCGGTCGCCCTCACGGCCTTCCGTACGAAGGTGTACGGCGCGCTGGAGGCGGCGTTCAAGTATCTGGTCGTGGGCTGCATGGGCTCCACCGCGATCCTGACCGGCACCATCATGCTCTATGCCCAGTACCATACCCTGAACCTTGCCCAGCTTGCCTCCCTGATCCCCGGCACGCTGAATAACGCCACGAAGCTGGCCTTTGCCTTCCTCTACATCGGCTTTTCCACCAAGGCCTTCATCGTGCCCTTCCACCCCCTGGCGGCGGATGCCCACGGCGCGGCGCCGGCCTCCATCTCGGTGCTCATTTCCGGCGTGCTCACCAAGTCCGGCATCTACGGCATTATCCGTCTGACCTACTTCCTGTTCCAGACGATGAACCTCGGCAGCATGCAGTTCATGCTGGTCTTTATCGGCAGCGTCTCCATGTTCGTCTGTGTCACAATGGCCCTTGCCCAGCATGACTTCAAGCGTCTGCTGGCCTACCACTCCATCTCCCAGATCGGCTATGTGCTGGCGGCAGTGGGCCTTTCCACCTCCCTCGGCATCTCGGCGGGCCTCTACCATGCAATGAACCACACGCTCTTCAAGGGCCTGCTGTTCCTCGCTGCCGGCGCTGTGCTGCACGAGACCGGCACCACCGACCTCGGCAAGCTCGGCGGCCTCTCGAAGAAGATGCCACACACCACCGCCCTCTTCCTGATCGGCGCTTTCTCCATCAGCGGCGTGCCGCCCTTCAACGGCTTTGCCTCCAAGTGGATGATTTACCAGGCGAGCTATCAGAAAGCGGTGGAGACCAACAACATCGGCTTCCTGGCCGTCACGATCATCGCTCTGGTCACCTCTACGCTGACGCTTGCCTCCTTCGTCAAGGTCAGCCAGTCCGTCTTCTTCGGGCAGCTTCCCAGGGAATATGAGAACGTGAAGGAAGTTCCCTTCGGCATGCGTCTCGCCATGGGTATCCTCGCCGTGCTCTGCATCCTGACCGGCATCTTCCCGAACACCGTCACCGGCGTTCTGACCCAGCCCGCAGCCAAGGCCGTGGCCGACGTGGGCGAATACATCACCGCCATGGGCTTCAAGTCCAATCTCCCCGTACCGGAAGTGAGCTTTGTCCAGGTCGGTGTATGGGAGCCCATCAACTGGCTGCTCATCCTCTGCATCGCCCTGCTTGCGCTGACCATCGTCGCCGTCGCCGGCAAGTACGACCGCGTCAGCGAGAACGAGGGGGAGCAGGTCGAAACCAAGTACCAGCTCTTCTACGGCGGCGAAAAGAACGTGTACTCCCAGGTGGGCGGCGGCGACCTCTTCTGGGGCTTCAAGCACAACTGGAGACACTACTTTGACTTCATGCACGATCTGCACAGCGGCATCGTCAACGACTACGCTCTCTGGGCGGTGGTCGCCCTGGCCCTCGCGATCGTCTACATGATGATCGTGCTCTAAGGAGGTGGGAAAGATGACTGCAAACATTTTCCTCAACGGCCTTCAGTATCTGGGCTACATTCTCATTTTCCCGGGCTTCCTGTTCTGCTTTGTCTGCGGGATGCTCCTCACCGGCATCGACCGCAAGCTCGTCGCCAGAATGCAGAAGCGTGTCGGCCCTCCCATTCTGCAGCCCTTCTATGATTTCTTCAAGCTCTGCGGAAAGGAGACCATCGTCCCTGCGGCAGCCTCCCGCACCACCTTCCTGATGGCGCCGCTGGTCGGCCTTGCCGCGCTGGTCGTGATCCAGCTCTTCATCCCCATCCATGGCTTCAGCGCCTTCTCCGGCATGGCGGACATCATCGTCATCCTCTATCTGCTGCTGATTCCGGCCCTGGCCGCCATCCTCGGCGCGGCTGCCTCCGGCTCCCCCTATGCGGGCGTCGGCCTGAGCCGCGAGATGGTCACCATCATCTCCTGCGAGCTGCCGCTGGTGCTCATCCTGCTGGCCGTGGCCAAGACTGTCGGCAATGCCATGGGCACAGGCCTGTGCTTCTCGATGAGCGACATCGCCGATTACCAGGTGCAGCACGGCAGCCTCATCACCAGGCTCAGCATGATCCCCGCGGCGATCGCCTTCGCCATGGTCATCCCCGGCGAGACCGGCAGCCACCCCTTTGACACGGCCGAGGCCGAGACCGAGATCTGCGAAGGCATGCACGCCGAGTACAGCGGCGCGCCGCTGGCAGCCTTCAAGCTCAGCCACGCCATCAAGGTCCTCACGCTCACAAGCCTCTTTGTGGCGCTCTTCTTCGGCGGCATCGGCACCGGCCTTGTGGCGCTGGACGGAGTGATCGTCTTCGCGCTCTGCGTGATCGCCACCGCCCTGTTCATCTCCTTCGTCCACGCGGTCACCGCCAGACTCAAGATCGAACAGGTATTCAAATACTACTGGACCGTCGTCTCCGGCCTTGCGCTTGTAAGCCTTGTGCTCGCGTGGTACGGCATGTAAGGAGGGAGCCCTATGTTTCAAAAACTGATCGCCGAGAGCACAGCAAAATCTCCCTGGCTGTTCCACATCAACAGCGGCTCCTGCAACGGCTGCGATATTGAGCTCGTTGCCATCCTGACGCCGCGCTACGATGTGGAGCGCCTGGGCTTCAAGCTCGCGGGCAGCCCCCGCCAGGCGGATATCGTCGTCGTTACCGGCCCTGTCACCAAGCAGAGCCTCAACCGTGTGCTCAGCACCATCTCTCAGGTGCCGGAGCCGAGGTGCATCGTCACCATGGGCTCCTGCCCGCAGTCGGGCAACGTCTTCAAGGGCAGCTACTCTGTCTGCGCGCCGCTGAGCCAGTATGTGCATGTGGACGTGGACATCGCCGGCTGCGCGCCGAAGCCTGAGGCCATTATCGACGGCCTTGCCAAGGCGACCAAAATACTCAAGGAGAAGAGGGGGCGGATGTAATGGATTTCCCGTTTGTCAGAGAGGCTGTCGTGAAGCTCTTCAGCAGGCCGAGCTGCAATAACTATCCCTTTACGCCCCGTGAGGCGGCCCCCAATTACCGCGGGCGCATCGTCTTTCACCCGGAGACCTGCATCAACTGCAACATGTGTGAGCGCGTGTGCGCCGGCGGGGCCATCATCCATACGAGCGTCAAGAATGAGGAGGGGGATGACGTCATCACCCGCAGCTTTGACCTCGGCTCCTGCACCTTCTGCAGCACCTGCGCCGACTTCTGCACGCGCCACTCCATTGAGCTGACGCAGGACTACCACATGATCGGCATAGAGGAAGGGGACCTGATCGTCTCCGGCACCTTCATCAAGAAGAAGCCCGCGCCGAAGCCTGCGCCCAAGCCCGCCGCCCCCGCAGCGGCAAAGGAGGAAGCGGCCGCGCCTGCGGCCCCCGCCGTGAAGCCGCGCGGCGACGGCAAGCCGGCCCAGGACCCTGACAAGTGCGTTTACTGCACCATCTGCGCCCGCAAATGCCCGGGTGAGGCCCTGACCGTCGACCGCAAGGAGAAGACATGGAAGCTGGACGAGGACAAGTGTGTGGCATGCGGCACCTGCGCCGACGTCTGCCCGAAAAACGCGATCGTGATCTGATACAATGCAATTCCCAAGCGCCATGACGTAAAGAGCAACACCCCTGACCGGTCGGTCAGGGGTGTTGCTCTTTACGCCGGCTCATATGAGCGGCTGATTTCCTTTCCCTCGGCGTCGTATTCCACGTCCTCCATCAGGCTGGGGTCCACATGGCTGCGCTTTTTGATGACCATGCCCTCGCCCTGATTGTTGAAGACCCAGATCTTATAGCCGGGGTAGCTGGGATCGGGCTTGCGAAAAACACTGGTTTTATTCAGACGGCAGAATTTGGCGCGCCCCTCGGGCGTATCCAGCAGGTCGCCGGGGCCGCTGTAATAGAGCTCGTCCTTCATCGCGTCCTGTTTGAACTTTTCCCACTCCTCGTCGGAAACCCTGTCCACATCCCTGGGATCAAGCATCGCTCCGCCTCCTTTATTCCCGGATGAACATGAGGCCCACAGTCTGCGGCCCGCAGTGGGAGGTCACGGTGCAGCCCGCCTTGCTCCTGTGGATCTCGGCCCCGGGAACGTTCACGCGGACGAGGTCTGCAAGCTCCTGCATGGTTTCCTCCGGAATCTCGCCGGAGTCATAGACGAACACATGCCGGGGCCGGACCTCGGCAGACGCAAGGCGCTCACTGACATACTGACGGTAAACCGACAGGATATTGCCGCGGTATTTTTTGTATACGCCGAGCTTCCCGTCGCGCATCTCCAGCGCGGGCTTGAGGCGCAGGAGGTTTGCGCCCAGCGCGGTGACACCGGAGCAGCGCCCGCCCTTCCACATAAATTCCAGGGTGTTGAGCACAAAGCTGGTATCCACCTTGCCGATCAGGCTGCTCAGATGCCCGGCAATCTCGGCGGCGGACATGCCGCGGTCACGGCATTCACAGCCCTCAATGGCCAGCAGCCCCAGACCGGTGCCGAGAGAGCGGCTGTCGATCACGTGGACGCCTTCCAGCTCTGAGGCGGCAATACAGGCATTGTTGTAGGAGCTGGAGAGCTCGGAGCTGATATCCAGATGAACGATCTCAGAACCTGCCTCCAGGATCGGCGTGAAGAAGTCCGTAAACTGCTGGATGCCGGGGGCGGAGGTCTTCGGGAGTGTTCCGTCCTTATGGTAGCGGGCATAGATATCCTCCGCCTTGAAATCCACGCCGTCCAGATAGCTGTCTTCCCCCAGCAGAATGGTCAGAGGGATGACACGGATATCGTAACGATCCTGCAATTCCTGTGAAAGATCGCAGGTACTGTCGGCCGTAATGACGACAGGTTTAGCCATAAGATCACTCCCATATGAGAATCAAAATTATAATAACACGCTTGGACATGTTACGCAATAGGGGAGACAAAAAACGACAGAACGCCGCGAAATTTCCCAGTTACTTCCTCTTTTTATACGGCGCGAGCTCATAGGAATAGGCCAGCACCACACCTGCCAGCAGGAAGAAGCAGAGCTCCCGGAAATCGGTGAGCGCGCGTTCGTCCGCCGACGCGGTGAAGATCACGATCTCCAGCATGCCGTAGATCAGAATGCCGCTGACCGGCAGGGTCAGGGATTTGACGGCAAGCGTTGCGCCAGGGTGCTCGGAAAAGAAGAGGCGGATCATGCGCCACACCAGCAGCACACTGAAGGCCAATACCAGCAGAAAGCCGATCAGCCCCGTCAGCATCAGCACCTGCAGCAGGTAGTTGTGCATGTGCCAGAAGGAGCCGTTCTCGGCGCTGATCTGGTAGCGGTGCGGCCCGTCCATGACCTTGGAATTGTATTTTCCGATCAGCAGGCGCAGCGGCTCGTCCCGGATGGCGGGGATCGCCGCGGCCCACACGCCGAAGCGCGCCGAGCCGTTGGAGACGCTCTCCTTCAGATCGCGGCTGTCGCCGAAGTTTGCCTCGTCCCCGTTCAGATAAGCGGGGTCGATGAACTGGTCGGAGGTGCGTTCGATCTGCACGTCCATCGCATCGTAGATCTTTCCTGTCGCGGTGCGAAGCCACTCATAGCTCTTAAAGCACAGGAGCAGGGACAGGGCGGCGAGCACGGCAATCAGCACGATGCGCAGCTTCTTGTTCCCGCTGGGCAGATACCGCATGCAGAGCAGGATCGCAAGCATGGCGGCATTCACGCTCGATGCGAGCATGACGCTTCTTGTCATGGTGAAGGCGACGGCGAGATGGAATACAAACAGGGCGATGCAGATCGGGATACGCCAGAGCTTGTTTTTGCAGCGGAAGAACTCATAGACCATCATGCACTCTGCGAGATAGAACCACACGGCGGAGATGGTGCGCGTGGTTTCCCAGGCGACGATGCGCACATAGCTGTTGCCGTAGGCGGCGTTATCCAGACCGAAAACCACATGCTCCGGCGGAACATAGAAATAGACGCCGAAGATGCAGGCATAGAGGCTGACGAGGGCGGTGAAAAAGTAGAAGGCCCCGCTGATGCCGATCACGATATCCAGCATCACGCGCCGCTCCTTCTCCTCCAGCAGCAGGCACACCGGCAGGATCACGCAGCAGAGAATGCGGCTGATGACGAGATCCAGATCGTTTTGCAGGTAGTAGTCGGTATTGAAAAGACGGGTCAGGAAAACCCAGATGGTATAGTAGATGACCAGCTTGACCTCCAGCACCCCGTCCATCCTTGCGCGGAAAAAGTAGATCGCGGCAAAGGCGATGATGAAGGTCTTGCCGTAGGAGGCGTAGAGATCCGCCCAGCGCAGCGGCGCGACAGGACAGACCATATAAAACAGCACCATTGCGCCCGCGCAGAAGCCGAGAAATCTGCGCCAGCGGATATCGCTCCATTCGCTTTTAAGCATCTGCATGTCAAAACACTCCGAAATCGTGAAATCAAATTATTCTATCACATCGTTAAAAGCTATGCAAGCCGAAGCCTTAAGGCAACACCGCACAATCTGTAGCGTTACAATAGATGTGAGACTAAGGGAATAGAAAAAAGCGGTTGAGTTTGTTAGAATGAAGCTACCACACCACCAAACTAACAAAAGGAGCTC
>CACWLG010000050.1 GCA_902761635.1 Oscillospiraceae bacterium
CCGCTCAGGTTCCAGCCGAACCAGCGCGTCGTGCCGAAGAAGGCCAGAAACAGCAGCACCATCTGCGGCATGATGCGCACCGTCTCCAGATAGAGCCGCGTAAGCACTTTGATGAGCGGATTCTTCCTTGTCATCAGCGCCCCCATCAGCACGCCCGCAACGAGACTGATGCCGACGGCGATGAGGCTGATTCGCAGCGCCACCCACAGCCCGCCCATGAGCCGGGCAAAATTTTTGCCCTTCCACAGCACCTCAAAGCCCAGCGCCTGCATAGCGAAGCCTCCTTTCGATCAGGCTCCCGACCAGAGAGATCGGCAGCAGGATCAGGAGATAGAACACCACCAGCAGGAAAAGGCTCTCCGTGGTATTGTAGTACAGACCGATGAGATCCTTGGCGGTGAACATGAGATCCATCAGGCTCACGGCGCTGAATACACTGGTCTCCTTCATCTGGAAGATGACGTTTGCCATCAGGGCCGGAAAGCTCACTGTCAAGGCCTGGGGCAGGATCACCGAGGTCAGCGCCTGTGTCTGGGTCATGCCGAGGCTCAGGGCGCTTTCCAGCTGGATCGGGGCAATGGCCTCCATGCCGCTGCGAAAGGCCTCGGCCATATACCCGCCGCCGAGAAAGGCAAGGCCGGACACACCGCAGGCCTCGGGCGTCGTGCGGATGCCGAGCTTCGGCAATCCATAATAGAGAAAGAAGAGCTGGATAAGAAGCGGCGTGTTGCGGCTGAGCTCAATGTAGGCCCGCACAACGGTGCGAAGTACCGGAATCTTACAGTATAAAACTGCGGCGCAGACAAGGCCGATCACAACGGCAAGCGCAATCCCCAGCACACCGAGTCTTACGGTCAGCAGTGCAGCTTCCTTGTAAAGCGGCAGATACGAGCGGAGCACGTCTGCATTCATGCGTCAGGCTTCCTTTCATTACGACATCGCGTCCTGCACATTCGGTCCAGACGATAGTTCTGGCGGAGCAGGCGCTCCAGGAGTTTGTTCATGTCATCACCTGCTATTCAAAACAAAAACCGGAGAACCCAACGGGTTCCCCGGCAATCTGCTCACGGTGGGAGAACTCAAATGGGTACGACAAAGCACATATGCATCTCACAGCACATGTCACAGCACATCATGAAGTTGATGCTCAGCTTACGCATTGTCCGTTCTCCTTTTGTCAGTTCCCTATTAGGTTGATATGTTTATATCACGGTAAGAGCCGTTTGTCAACAAGAAATTTTGCGGTTCATAGTTACGCAGTCTCGTCGATCACGCTGACCTCATCCCCTGCTTTTGCATTTCCCGCCTTCAGGACGACGGCAAAGATCCCCTTCCGGGGCATGACACAGTCTCCGGCCTGTCTGCGGATGGCGCAGTCGGCGTGACATTCCTTGCCGATCTGCGTCACCTCACACAATGCGGTGCCTATCCTGAGCCGTGTTCCCACCGGGAGGGCGGAAAGCTGTATTCCTTCACAGAGGATGTTTTCCGCAAAAGCCCCCGGATACAGAGGGAACGGAACCTTCTCCTGCAAACAATCGACGCTTTCTTTCGCCAGCAGACTTATCTGTCGGTGCCAGTTGCCGGCATGCGCGTCGCCCGCAATGCCATGATGCGGACACATCAGGATACTGTCAACCGGATGCTTTTGCTCGCCTTTTCTTTCACTGATGCATACCGCACGAATGATCGCTTTCTGATCCATAGCTCTATCCTCCTTGACAAAGGGATTCAAAAGCAGTATAAACACATCTGCATAGTATGTCAATAGGGAGTGAGAAAAGATGCGCGCCATGATTGCCATGAGCGGCGGTGTGGACAGCTCCGTCGCAGCCCTGCTGATGAAGGAAGCGGGATACGACTGCACAGGCGTCACCATGCGCCTGTACCGGGATAGCGGCTATCCGACAAGCTGCGAGAAAAGCTGCTGCAGCGATGCGGATGAGGAGTATGCGGCGCTTGTCTGCTGGCAGCTTGGGATCGCGCATGAATCCATGTGCTTTTCCAAAAGCTTTGAGCAGGCGGTTATCCGCAGATTCATACAGGAATATGAGGCAGGCCGGACGCCGAATCCCTGTATTGACTGCAACCGTTACCTGAAATTTGACGCTTTGCTGGATGTGGCAAAAAAGGCGGGATATGACATTTTGGCCACCGGGCATTACGCGCGCACAGCCTACAGTGAAGAGCTGCGGCGCTGGCAGCTTTTTAAGGCTGTCGATGAAAAGAAGGACCAGAGCTATGTCCTGTACATGCTGACGCAGGAGCAGCTTCGGTATCTTCGCTTTCCCCTCGGTACGCTTCACAAGCGTGATGTGCGGCAGCTTGCCGAGGCGCATAAGCTGGTCAACGCCGAAAAGCGGGACAGCCAGGACATCTGCTTTATCCCGGACGGCGACTATGCCGGGTTTATCAGGCGCAGGACAGGAAAGCGCTATCCGGACGGCGACATCCTGGATCAAAACGGGAACACGGTCGGAAGGCATCGGGGTCTGCTCTGCTATACGATCGGGCAGCGGCGCGGCCTTGGTTTCGCCGCGGGCGAGCCCCGCTATGTGATCGGGAAGGACCCTGTGGGCAACACGCTTCTCATTGGCCCGGAAAGCGCGCTGTACAGGCGCGAGCTCCTGACGTCTGCTTTTAACTGGCTTTCGATCCCAAAACCGGCTGCGCCGATCCGCGCTTTCGCCCGCACACGCTATCACCAGCGCGCGGCTGCCTGTATGGTATATCCGCTGCCTGGGGATGAGGTACGCATCGTATTCGATGAACCCCAGCGGGCCATCACGCCGGGGCAGGCTGTCGTTCTCTACCGCGAGAATATGGTCCTCGGCGGCGGTACAATCAGGGAGTTTCCGATTATTTTCTGCCCACCAGCAGCTTGGAGCCGGACAGCCCCATCCAGGCCGCTTCAAAGGGAGACATGAACTTGCCGTTCGTGGTGTCGATCAATTCGACTTTCTCATAGCCCATCCGGCGGAGCTTATCGGCAAAGGCTTCCATGTCGCCGTACTTCGCCTTCGACATGATATCGTGAATCGCAAAGCAACCGCCCTTTTTGAGCACGCGCAGAGTTTCCAGCAGGATCGCCTGCCGGTCGCGGCTGGGGATATTGTGATAGACATAGTTACTGGTGACAGCGTCAAAGCATTCGTCGGCAAAGGGCAGCTTTACCGCATTGCCCTGCCGGAATTCCGTATTCTCCACACCCTCGGCCGCGGCGTTGGCCTCACACAGCGGCTTGTTGTAGGAGGCGTATTCCGCGCCCCAGCGGTCGATGCCGACAAAGCGCGCCTGCGGATTGCGCTTTGCGCAGGCGATCGTCAGCGCCCCGCTTCCGCAGCCCACATCCAGCCCCACGCCGCCCTCGGGCAGCGTCACATAGTTTGCAATTCCCTCGATGATCTGGCGGGACATCTGGCGCTTTCCGTCATAGGAGAACGCCCGGTAAAGCCCCTCCATCCACAGCGCAGCGCCGCCCGCGCAGGCGCCCGCAAGCAGCAGTCCGCCCGTTGCCGCCCTCCGGCTGCTTTCGTTTTTGATCAGGCCTGTGCAGCCGCATACGGCGGCAAGCCCCAGGCATCCGGCCGCGCCCGCCGCTGCGGAGCAGACCATGCCCTTCGGCATCCAGTTCTTGTAGTCCGGTTTCATTCGTTTTCCTCCTGTATGCTTATTTTCTCGCCAGCACGCAGATCCACGGCTTTCTGCCGTGATGATCGGTGCTCACCTCTGAGAACCCGGCTACTCGAAGGGCGTCTTCGAGCTCTTCCGCTGTGTAGCACTTCATGTCGTCGATGATCTTCTCAAACTTCTTGCCCGCTGCGTCAAGACCGTCCGCCTCGTTGCAGATCAAAAACAGGCCGCCCGGCTTGAGGACGCGGGCTACCTGCGCAAAGCAGCGCTCCAGTCCCGGCCAGAAATAGACCGTTTCAAAGGCCGTGGCGAGATCGAAGCTCTCGTTCGGGAGTTTCAGTTCTGATACGTCTCCCTGCCGCACCGCGCAGCGTCCGGCGTCGATGCTCTTTTTGTTGTAAGCTGTCGCTTTTTCCACGGAGAGCGCGGAATAGTCTATCGCCGTCACATGGGTGTCAGGGTATTTCCGCAGCAGTTCTCCCGCGTTGCGCCCCGCGCCGCAGCCCAGGTCGACGATCCGCGCCGGGCGGATCATCGGCAGATGATTAAAACCCCAATCCGCGAGCTTACCGTGTCCGCTGTTCATGCCGCGCAGCATCAGCGCGCCCAGCACACCCTCAGGCTTTCTTGTCTGATTGAAAAAACGTTTCAGAAGTCCCATTCCGTTTCCTCACTTTCTGCACCGAAAGCAGCCGATGCCTTCGACGCTCGTCACGTTGACCTCACGATACATGGTTTTGAGCCGATCGCGCAAGCTGCTTTCCGTCTCAAAGGGCGGGGTGAAAAAGCCTTTTGGAACGTACAGATGCTCAATGAACCAGTCTGTCCGGGCGCAGCCGCCCCGGATATAGAAGCATCCGCAGAACACGCCGTCAGGCTTGAGGACCCGGTAAGTCTCGCGGTAAGCTGCCTCCTTATCCGGGAAAGCGTGAAAGCCGTTGAGCGAGAGGACCAGGTCAAAGCTCTCATCCGCAAAGGGCAGCGCGCCCACGTCTCCCTGTCGGAACGTAGTGTTCTGAATTCCCGCTGCCTCCGCGCGCTTCTGTGCCGCGGCCATCATATCCGCCGAATAGTCCAGACAGGTGATATCCGCTTTGGGCAGTTCCCGGTAGACCGGCATGGTCAGCACGCCCGTGCCCACCGGGACTTCAAGCAGCTTTCCGCTGAAATCCTCCGGCACGCCGGAGAGCGCCCGTTCAAGATAGCACAGGTTCTTCTCCCCGTCCATGTTCCATACCAGGCGGCAGATCGCCTTGCCGGGCAGGGTGGAATATGTCATCATCCCGTCATAGAAGCTCGCATGTCCGCCGGTGAGCCTGTAGGCGCTCTTAATTTGCTGTTTTCTTGTCATGAGATCACTCCTTGAAAACGATCTTCACGATCTTCATCTTTACCAGGCTGTCGCAGAAACGGATCATCAGCTTGTGGAAGAGCCCGACATCCTTGTAAATGTCCCGATAGCCGCGCATATAGCTTTTTGCCGTGACATCTGCAAAACGTTCGCTCCATCCACGCAGCTCCTTTTCATCCTCCAGCGAGAAAAAGGCACATACTTCGCTGATGCCAGCCTCCTTGAGCCAGGTTCTGCGCATCAGCTTTGCGCCGCGCTCATTGCAGGAGTCGAAGGCCAGTACAGCGCCGGGAAAACGCTCTGCCATTGCGGAGAACAGCCGCTTGACATCCTTGGTTTTGAAGTAATAGAACACGCCTGCGGCAAAGAACACGGCGCCCCGGGAGGCGTCAATCGCGTCCATCCACGCATAGTCGTTGAGATCGCAGGCGATATTCTGTTCCCGTTCACCCGCGGGCAGCAGCTCATTCCGAACAGCAATCACATCCGGAAAATCGAGGTTATATCCGCTGCAAAGGCCGTTGTCCACCTTGGAGAAGGTATCGTCCAGCCCGCAGCCCAGGTTGACCACCGCGGCACGTGGGTGCTGTTTCAGATAGCTTTCGACCTCACAGCGCAGGTCATACTGGCGCTGCGCCACCTCCAGCGCGCCGAAAAGTCCCGCCAGAGACTCCATCTTTTTCCGTTTGTCGGCAAAACCGTAATCCAGCGAATCGCAGATGCGCCTGGCCTCCGGGTCGGAAAAGAGCTGCGGAAAGCGCTCGGAGCAGACCAGCCGCCCGAAGAGCGGAATGACCAGCGTCTCCTGAACGGAGTTTTTCTCAATATGGTATTTCATCGAAACCAGCCCTTCTTCACATAAGGCTCTGAAACAACGGACGTACAGGTATACCCCGTCGCGGCGACAGCGTTCTTCAAGAGCTTCTCGTCCACAGCATCTTCCGAAAGGAAGCTGGCCTCGCCCTTTGTGTGAGAAGAAGAGACCTTCTTCGCGCCGGGGACGGCCTTGCGGATCACGTCATTGATATGCGCCTCGCACATGGAGCACATCATTCCTTCAATTTTCAGCGTCGTTTTAATCATATTCTCTGCTCCTTTTCTTATATCCGCAGTCACAGTAAGGGCCGTCGGAAGCCAGGGTGTATTGGCGCACGAAGATGTCAGCGCCGCCTGCCTCGCTCATGGTATAATCCAGCCGGCACATAGCCGGGATGAGCTCGCACAGCCCCAGCTCACGCATCAGGGTGCAGATCCCGCACTTTGAAAAGCGCGCCTCGTAACCGCTCCCGTCAGGATAGGGCAGGAATTCCATGTTCCAGGAATAGGGGTTGCAGTCTGCGGCACGGAAGGCGGCGGTCTCTTTCATGCCCTTGATGTCCTCGGGGCTGAACTTTCTCTTCCCCGCCCGCCGGCAAAACCACTTCATGGGCTCCGTCATCATGGCGGCAGTATAAAACGCTGTCAGCTCGTCCACTCGCGGCCGCCTCGGCATGTTCAGCACAAAGGTCGCGAGCATGGCGCAGCTCACAATATTCATCCGAAAGCGGTCTCCCTTCTCAAAGTCCGGCAGTCCCCCGATCAGCTTTCGGTATTCCCGGCGCGCCGCCTTCGTGACCCGTGCCGCCGTTTTTCGGTCATAGCCCAGAACGTCCGTCAGTTTTCTCTGAAAGCTTCCGGCAAACAAAGCCCACATGCCCGCGGGCATTCCGATGGTTCTCATGTCTTTCCCTCCGCGCAGATTCCTGTGAAAGCGCCGCTTTCCTTTTCATGATCTTTTCTGCGTTATTCATTGTGAGGCAACCTTTCTGAGCGGCACTGTCCTTGCGCCTTTCTCCGTGTCATCATCCTCGATGTAGCCGTCGTATGGCGCGGAAGGATCTTTATATTTCTTCGTGAAAGGACTGCAGATCTCGGTCCTGTGTCGGAAGGCAAAGTCCAGATCATCTGTCCAGCCTGTGTGGCCGGTGATGATCCTGATGGGCTGTTTTCTCGCGCGCAGATTCGTTTCCAGCGCTTCCAGTGACCGCACTGCAAGATGATTATCCTCTGCCAGTGTGCTGATAAAGCTGTAGCCGCCGTCCGCGCCGAACCAGATCGTATCTCCGGTGAAAAGGTACTCGTCATCCACAAGATATACCATATGACCCCAGGTATGCCCCGGCACCAGGATGCACTCTATTTTGATATCCCCCACCCGCACGATCTCGCCGTTCTTCAGCAGGATCTTCTGATTATCGGTTTTTACCATGGGCAATTTATAGGCGCCGTGGAAAACCTTTCTTCTGACTTCGCCGGTCAGATAGCGGTTCTCGATTTCCCCGATATAGACTGTGGCGTTTTGAAACAGCTGTTCGCTGTCTCGTTCAAGGGCTCCGACATGGTCTGTGTCCTGGTGGGTAATAAAGATTTGCCGTATAGAGGCCGGGTCAATATCCAGCCAGCTCATTTTCTCCTTCAGCCGTTCATAGTTATATCCGGCGTCGATCATGATCGTCGTGCCGTTTTTCGTGCAGAAAAAGATGTTTGCGACCCACTCCCGTACGCAGGCGACATGTTCGTCGATCCAGCCGGTGTTCAGCGGCTTGAAAATCGCCTTCCCGCGAAACAGCAGGCTCATGCTCTTTTTCTGGTTTTCAGAATCTTTTCTCGCCATTTCTGTCACTCCATACCGTACTCTCTTAATTATCTGATTCTTTGATTATTATTCCTTATGCGGCAATTGGTTAGCCGTATCTAACACTGTTTGAAAAACAAAGCTTTCCTCATGCTTCAAGCTCGAACGCTGTTTGCCGAAACTTATTTGAAACAATAGCGGAAAGTTAGTTTGGTCTAACTGCATGCTATTATATTACAAATCTCTCAGAAATCAAGCCACAAAAGCAGAAGCCGCCGACAAATTTTGCTGATGGCGTTCCTTTGCCTCCTTGGAAAAACGCAATAATCATCCACCGGGAGATGGATGATTATTGCTTACTACGGATTTGATTGATCTGCTGTTACACCAGCGCAGCGCCGAGAGCCTTGCAGGCATCGGCTCCCTCGTCCTCGGGCGCGTTGTTTACAAGCACGCTCTCTGATGCGAGCTTGATGCCGCAGGCCCTGCAGTCATCCTCCCAGTTGCGCATCCACTCTCCGTCACCCCAGCCGTAGGAACCGAAGAGGCCGACTCTCTTGCCGCCAAGGCTCTTTTTTACGCTGTCGAACATCGGCTCGAACTCGGAGTCCTCCAGCTGTTCGGAACCCATCGCGGGGCAGCCGAAGGCGATGGCGTCATAAGCAGAAAGATCTGTGACGGAATTGCACTCAATGATATCGGCATCCGCGCCGGCGCTCTTCATGCCCTCCAGGACGAGGTCTGCCATAGCCGCGGTGTTGCCCGTGCCGCTCCAGTAAACAACTGCTGCTTTCATGTTCGTTTCTCCTTCAGTTTTGAAATTCAGAGTGGATTAGAGTGTGTCTCTGTTCACACTTCTATCTGAGAAAAGATATACAATGATTCAGACCGCCACCGCGAGCTTTTCAAGACCTACGCCGCTCTCCCAAAGGCGGCAATAGCACGCGGAGCACTTTTGAAAGCGTTCACAGAGCTTTCTGGACTTCTGCTCGTCCCCGTAGATTTTCCACATGCAGCTGGCTTTATAATTGTCCCAGTCGTCTATAAAGCCTTTGACGTCCTCCGGTGGGTAGCTCAGGAACAGTCCCACCTCATGAGGAAAGTCCTCTCCGCTGCGAAAACGCTCCACCAGATGGCGCACACATGCTGCACAGCTTTCAGAGGCATAGCCGGACTCCTTTAAAAGCTCCTGTGAGAGTTGGTCTTTCAAATCCTTCTCCAGACTTTGCGGACGATAGAGATATAAAAGCGCGGACTTCTCCATCACACGCAGCAAAAGCAGGCACATACCGCGCGGCACAAGCACGCGGTTGAAAGCGCGGATATCCTCCAGCAGCTCTTCCCTGCTCTCACAGCGATACGGGATCATGCTGCCCGTCTTGATTCCGGCCAGGGTAGGCGCGGCCTGGCGCACAATCGTTTCCTCTGACATCAAGCGTACTTCTCCAATACTTTTTTCAGCGCAGAGACCGAACTTGTGGGACAGTATTCTACGATCACGTTCTGTCCCTTGATCTCCCCCAGCGCGCCCTGCAGCATTTTATGGGACATGGCGCCGGTAAAGAAAATGACAAGGTCGGGATTGCCCATCTTCCGCTTCACACCGCCGACCGGTTTGACCATGACCTTGGCCTCGTGACGGTAATCCCGGCACACGCTCTTATATTTCTGTTCCATACATTCATTTCCGCCGAGAATCACAACGCTCATGTCTATCCCCTTTTCTGTTATACGTATTGTATTATAGTTAGTCTTTGCTAACTTTCGGTCAAAAGAAAAGCCCGGGAAACCCAAGGCGCGCAACAAATGTGAAGTCATAGGTTAGTCTTCGCTAACTTCTGTTTGTATTATATCAGAGCTTCTGTCCTGTGTCAATATCAATTATGCTGTGCCGCACGAAAGGACTGTCTCAATTCGCATATTTATACGCACGCAGGGGTCGATCCCCTGATCGACCAGCTGAGCAACGCAGCTTGTCGTTGAACGGCGGGCCGATGAGGGCATCGGCCCCTACAGCTTTGTATGCCTATGCCTTTTGAGACAGCCCCTTTATTCCGGCAGCAGCTGTGTCATGCAGTCCATGCTCAGAAGCAAAGTCGAGCTGTTGTGCAGCAGGGCTGAGGTGGCCGGCGGCAGAAGACCGAGAGCGCCAAAGAAAATCAGTGCGCCGTTGAAGCCCATGACAAAACGATAGTTTCGCCCGATGCGCTGCATCAGCTTCTCCGAAAGCCTGCGCAGCAGCACCAGCTCCCGCAGATCCTCCGCGGCGATCGTAATGTCCGCCACCTCGCGGGCGATGGTCGCGCCGCTGCCGATGGCGATGCCCACATCCGCGAGTGAGAGTGCCGGTGCGTCGTTGATCCCGTCGCCGATCATGACGACCGTGCGCCCCTGCGCCTGCTCCTCCTTGATATAGGCCGCCTTGTCTTCGGGCAGGACCTCCGCGCGGTAATCGTCGATCTGAAGAGTCTTTGCGATGGCTGCCGCGGTATTTCGGCTGTCGCCGGTCAGCATAACAGTTTTCCCGATCCCGGCCTGATGCAGCAGTTCCACGATTTCCTCCGCCTCCGGGCGCAGAGGATCAAGGATACCGATGGCCGCGGACAGCACGCCGCCGATCGCCAGATACAGCCAGGAGCAGCCGGGATCGAGTGCGTCGAAACTTTGCTGATCCTCCGGGCGTATTTTGACCCCTTCGTCCTCAAAAACAAAGTGACGGCTGCCGATGACTGCACGCCGGCCGCCGATTCTGGTGGCGATGCCGTGCGCGACCACTTGAATCCAGGTCACGATCCGGCTAACTACTCAGAACCGGGTGCAGATCCAGGCCGCCAGCGCAGAGGCCGCCGGAAAGATCACAAACAGCTTCAGAAGCTGGCTTTTCAGGTTGTACCCGTATTTCCTGCCATCGTACACGGGCGCCACCTCGGGGTAGTAATACTGGAAGAAACGAAAGCGGCACAGCAGAAACCAGTCAAAGAAAACCATGTCGTAGGCTTTGTAGATCGTAAAGATCAATACAAAGCGCAGGAAGAACTGTTTAAAAGAAAAGCCGCTCCGAAACCCGTCCCAGACGGAGATCACACCCACGCCCAATATCAGCAGGATACTGATGATCATCAGCACCCATCCCATTGCCCTTGCGCCGCAGAACAATTCCTCATTTCTGGGTTTCAAGCGCTCCAGAGCTTCCTTCGGGGCTGACGAGAAAAACCATTTGTTCGTGCCGTCATACTGGACGAAAGCCACTGCCGATATCAGCAGCATCGTGATCGCCGCGCAGAATACGACCGACAGAAATATTGTCAAAAGCATGATGACCTCCCGATTGTAAATGATGTTTTTTTGAAATCGCTTGCCGGTGTCCTGCATGACCATGAAACAAAGCTTCTGGCGAGCCTTGCGCTTCCCCTGTTATGCCCTGACCTTCCAACTGGCCGCCTCGCGGCGCTCGCCGATGAAGGATTTATACAAGCCGTCCTCTGCCATCAGGCTCTCATGATTCCCCTGCTGGGCGATCTTCCCGTGGTCGATCACCAGGATCTGGTCGGCATGCTCCACGGTCTTGAGCCGGTGGGCGATCATGATGACGGTCTTTTCCGCCGTCAGCGCCTGGATGGCCCGCATGAGCTCGTTTTCGTTCTCCGGGTCCACGTTGGCCGTGGCCTCGTCCAGGAAGATCACCGGCGCGTCCTTCATCATGGCGCGGGCAATGGAGATGCGCTGCTTCTCCCCGCCGGAGAGGCTGGCGCCGCCCTCGCCGATCACCGTGTCGTAGCCCTCCGGCAGCGCCATGATGAAGTCGTGGCAGCAGGCTTGCTTCGCCGCCGCAATCACAGCGTCCATGCTCGCCTCCGGCCGGCCGAAACGGATGTTGTTGGCGATGGTGTCGTGGAAGAGGTACACGTTCTGGAACACAAAGGAGAAGTTGGCCATCAGGGAATCCATGTCGTAGTCCTTCACGTTCCGTCCGCCGAGGGCGACGCTGCCCGCGTCCACATCCCAGAAGCGGGCCAGCAGATTGACCAGCGTGGTCTTGCCGCCCCCCGAGGGGCCGACGATGGCCGTGGTGGTCTTCTCGGGGATTTGGAGCGATATGCCGTCTATGACCTTTCGCTTTTCGTAGGAAAACTCCACCGCATCGGCGCGGAGCTCCCGCGTCTCGGGCGCGATCACCTCCCCGCTGATATCCATCTGCGGCGTGTCCAGGATCTCCTGGGCCCGGTTGACACTGACCTCTACCACCCGCAGCAGGGCGGAGTAGTTGCCCGCGGTCTCGAGGCTGGCATAGACGATGAAGGCGGAAATCACCATGACCACGGCCGTCAGGGCGTCCATGCTGCCCGCGCAGAAGAAGGCGCAGGAGAAGCCCACCATGCAAACGCCCGTGAGCTTGGCGATGAAATTCTGCGCCGTCAAACGCGGGATGAACGTCACCTCCATATCCGTGTTGATCTGCGCGTTTGCGGAGATGGCGTCGTTGAGCTCGCGGCTCTTGGTGCCGGTCAGGTGATAGGCCTTGACCTCCGCCATGCCCTGAAGGTACTCCAGCACCTTCTCCACAAGCTTCCCGTCCGCCTCGATCTTACGTGGGGCGAGACCGCCCGCCGCCTTCTGCAGGAATGTGTTTTCCAGCAGGAAGAGGGCAAAGCCCGCCAGCAGCACCAGGGCGATGCGCCAGTCGAAGAAAAACAGCATCACGATGATCAGCGAGGTGGTCAGCAGCCCCTCGCACACCAGCATCACCACGCGGGTGGCCACGTTTTCGAGGTTCTCCATGACATTGGTTGTGACGGAGGTGATCTGCCCGAGGGAGTTTTCGTTGAAATATCCCATGGGGAGATAGCGCATGTGCTCGGCGATCTCCACCCGCTTTTTCGCGCAGGTGTCGTAGCCCGCCTCGGTCTGGAGCATGGTGCTTTTGGCCTTGATGAGGCCGGAGCCCAGGATTGAAAGCAGCATGATGCTCAGGGAGAGCAGAATGTCCCTCGTTTCCACGCTCCCCCGCAGCAGGGCGCGCGCCATGCAGGCGATGGCCGGGATCTTCAAAGCTTCAAAGATGGCCTGCAGCACGCCCAGGGCAATGGAGAGGCGGAACTTATACCGGTTCTCCTCGCCGCAGAAGGCAAAAAAGCGCTGTATTGTTTTAACCATTGTCTTTCACCTCCATGTGTGCGTTCCACATCTTCTCATAGAGACCGTGCCGTCCGAGCAGTTCTTTGTGCGTCCCGGCCTCGTCGATCTGCCCGTCTTTGATGACATAGATCTTGTCCGCGTCCATGACGGTGGAGAGCCGGTGGGCGATGACGATCAGCGTCTTGCCCTCGGTGAGCTTCGAGACGGAGCGCTGGATGACGGCCTCGTTCTCCGGGTCGGTGTAGGCGGTGGCCTCGTCGAGGATGACGATGGGCGCTGCCTTCAGCATGGCGCGGGCGACGGAAATGCGCTGCCGCTCGCCGCCGGAGAGGTGGCCCCCGGAGGAGCCCACCATCGTGTCGTAGCCCTTTTCCAGGCCGAGAATAAAGTCGTGACAGCCGGACTGCCTGGCGGCCTCCTCCACCTCCGCGTCGGTTGCGGAGGGGCGGCCGATGCGGATGTTTTCCCGCACGCTCATGTTGAAAAGATAGTTGTCCTGGGAGACGAAGGCGATCTTATCGGCGTAGGCCTCCTGGGGGATCTGGCGGATATCCGTTCCGCCCAGGCTGATGCTGCCGCTCGTCACATCCCAGAGGGAGGCGATGAGCCTTGCGATGGTGCTCTTGCCGCTGCCGCTGGGACCGACGAGGGCCACAAAGCTGCCCTCCGGGATCGCCATATTAACGCCGTGCAGCACCTCTTTCTCCTGATAGGCAAAACGCACGTCTTTCAGCTCAAGATCGTTTCTCTCCGGCACTTCCCCCTCTTCCGGGCGGATCATCTCCGGCGCGTCCAGAATGGCCCGCACTTCGCCGAAGATGGTGCCCATGGTGCGAAAATCGTCGGAGTAGCTCATCATGGTGATGATGGGTGTGATGACGCCCACCGAGAGGATGATGACGGTCACGAAGTCCTGCGCGCTCAGCGAGCCGTTTTTCACCAGCAGACCACCGATCGGCAGCACGGAGACCATAGTAGCCGGCATGAGCACCATGGCAAAGGTAAAGGGGATGATGCTGGCGCGCATCCAGTCGATGAAGCTGTGTGCCGCCTCATAGGCGTCGTGTACGAAGCGCTCATAGCTGGATTTGGTCTTGCCGAAGACCTTGATGACCTGGATGCCGCCGATATACTCCACCGCCGTGTCGTTGAGGGCTTTGGTGGCCGTAACCGTGCGCTGATAGAACTTGGCGCTGCCCGCCATCATGAACACATAGCAGAACATCCCCAGCGGCACGGTGGCAAGCGAGGCCAGACCCATGCGCCAGTCCACGGTGAAGATATAGATCAGAATGATGATGGGGATCAGCAGATTGGCCGTAAACTCCGGCACGATATGGGCCAGGGTCGTCTCGATAGAGTCGATGCGTTCGATGAGGGTGTTTTTCAGCGCGCCGGAGCTCTGCTCCAGCACGGTGCCCAGCGGAAGGCGCGTCAGCTTCTCCATGCATCTCTTGCGGATCTCACCCAATACAGCGAAGGTAGCCTTGTGGCTGGTGGTGGTGGACAGAGCATGAAACAGCACCCGTCCCAGCCAGAGCGCCGCCATGATCAGGCAGCGGCTCAGGTAAAAAGGAAAGTCCTTCACACCGTCCATCAGTCCCTGTACGACGCCGATCACCACAAAGTACGGTGCCAGGGAAAAAGCCACCCCGATGATCGCCAGGGCCACGCTCAGGATATACTGTCCCCCGTGGTCGCCTGTTTGACCCAGCACCCAGGCCATGGGTGACTGGGTCTTTTTCATTTTCTGCATAAGCAAACCTCCCGTGTTTTTGTTAGCTAACGAATCTAACCTCTCGTTAACCAACCCTAAAAATAGCCATCGCCTATCCCCCGGAGAGAGGGATAGGCGGTGTTTATGAAAGGATCGTTCCGGCTAAAAGCCCATCAGTTTTTTCCAGCCGGGAAGAAAAAAGGCTTCAATGGTGTCCAGACAGCGGATTGCATCCTCAGGCGGATAGCTGTGTATGACCGGTTCAAAAAGCGCTGTCGAATAAGCGGAGAGCAATAGATGCAGCTCAGTAGAATTGATGTCCCAGACCGGATAGCCCAATTCACGAAGCACAGGAAGATAGGAAAGAAATTGCTTCTGTCCTGTCTCCGTCAGGTCGTGCAGGAAGTTCTCGTACTTCGTCCCCCGGGATCTGGCTACCAGGAGGATATAGTCCTCCATGTGGGGATAGACGACCTCGCGCATCATGTCGGTCCAGGAATCCCGCCACTGGGGTTCCCGACTGCTCCGGGCATCGTTCACATAGCGTTCAACATGCTCTTTCAGCCAGGTGTTCAGCCGCTCGACGGAGGGAGAGACCAGTTGGTCGAACAGATCCTCTTTATCCCGGCAATGGCGGTAGAGCCCCGCTGCCGTCATGCCGCAGCGCTCCCCAATGGAGCGCATGGAGGCTTTCTCAAATCCAAATGTGAGAAATTCCTCCCGCGCCGCAGCCATCAGTTTGATATGATTGGCGCTTTTGTCCCGTGGCATATCTTTGCTCCATTCTTGAGGTTAGCCGTGTCTAACTATATGTTAACAGAATGAACGGTTTTTGTCAAGGGAAATACGTCCATCGACCCCATGTCCAATGTGTTCAATCAATCCTTGTGTTTTATATAGTCCTATCAGGAAAAAACTCGCAAATCGTAATTGGTCCTTATGTTCTGTTGGCTCCTTTCGTTCAGGAAATGTTTACGTGTTCTTCGCCTCGAAAGGTCTTGCCATTCCTGTTGTTTCAAGGTAAAATAATCTTATGATAACAAGCAGCTTTTCAAGCCTTGGAGGTGAACACAATGGATCAATCTCTTGCTGTATTGACAAATGCAGGGCGCTACTCAAAATTCACATACAAGGGAAAGACCATTACCTTCCGTACCGGAAAAGACCTGATAAAATACCTTCGTGTGAAAAACTGGGAGGATGGCTATCTTGTTGTCGATTGTCTGGGCAAAGCAAAAGGACAGTATGAGGATTACATCGACATGACGTATATTTTGGAAAACCTTTATATGAACCCGAAAACGTATCTGAGCGGAATGCAGGGGGTGACGATTCAGGATGTCTGAAGAGATGGTGCGTAAAATTGCCGACGGCGCGGATATGATCGTCCGCGGTTATGCTTTTACCAAAGCCGATGATTTCATCCGCATATTCAATCTGAACGACAGAGAATCCTCCATGGTGATTTCCCCGGACGGAACCATGATCGAAACGAACATGAATGAAATCGAACAGGCTCTTGTTCTGGATATCTGGCGTAAAGATTCCAAATACCTGGAGGATTCGTATGCCTAAATACTATCCGAACAAGATTTGCGGGTACTATCTGTACTACACTTCCTTCTGTATCATTGAGTGCATGCATGTCCACGCCAGCGATTCCAGGCTGACCGAGAGCTCTTCCGCAAAGCTCTTTGTTCACAGCGACGGCAGCACAGTCGTACAGAAGCAGGGTGCATTGACCGATCAAGAGCTCCGCAAGATTCAGTCGTTCATCAAGGAACACTATCTTGAAATGTATGAGATGTGGAAAACCGACAGCGATAACGGCTTTTATGAAAAGTAAAACAAAGCACGCCACCGATCCGTTTTTTACCGGTCGATAGCGTGCTTTTTGATTCCTGACGTATTATCAGGTTAAAAACCGTCTGAGGAGTTCAACCACTCCAAAACCGGCTTTTTCCGAATGCGCGTTTTTTTGCGGGTTTTCGAGTCAAGTATGCCAAAAAGCCAGGAAAATCAAGGGGTTTCAGCCCTCGAGGAGTTCGAACTTGTAT
>CACWLG010000051.1 GCA_902761635.1 Oscillospiraceae bacterium
CTTTGAGGGCATCCCCGCCGCGCGTGTGGATATCCCGGACGGCTGCGAGAGCATCGGGCCGCGCGCCTTCGCCGACTGCGCGAAGCTCACCGCGCTCATTATCCCGGCCTCGGTGCAGAGCATCGACGATACCGCCCTCGAGGGCAGCGCAAACGCCATCGTCTACGGCGCGTCCGGCAGCGAGGCCGAGCGCTTCGCAAAAGACAACAGCATCCCCTTTGTCCCGATGAACGATGCCGGGACCACGAAGTAAAAACACCCCGGACCCCCGGTGATGCTCCCATACGTCGCGCTGAGCTGAAAAACGAACCCCGGAGCTTCGATTTTGAAGCTCCGGGGTTTTGACTTGACGAAACACAACGGGATGTGTAGAATAGAAGCAACCTCGCAAGAGGCCACCGGAGAAATCCGGCGAAAGGTGCGCTGTTGAAACAATGGCGGTTGGCCACTTTCCCGATGAGGGGAGGTGGGGCTTATGGATAAGCGGAGAATGCTTCGCTTTGTGCTGTGCCTCATCGTGATCCTTGTGATCATGCTGTACATAGCGCCAAAGGCTTACTGAGCTTAAAAGCTCGTTGACCGCCCGGCTGGAACCCGTGCGGTCAACTAATTATTCGACTGCATAGGGCCAACCGTCAAATCAACAGCGCCCTTTTGTATCTTCATTATACCACGCAGGCGTGCTTTGTCAAGCGGGAAAGCGCTGCTGTACCGCGCGGGTCGATGCAGCTTTATTCCCTGCTCTGTCTGGGCAGTCTTCCGAGAAGCTCGCTTGTGCGGATGATGCCGAAGTCGCGCGAATCCACCGCCGTCTCTCTGGCGTCCCCCAGGAGGAACAGCTCCCCCTGCCGCAGGATCACGGGATAGACCGGTCCGTCCGGGCGAGGGTCCGTGCGCGTGAAGCTGTAGCTGCCCCGCTCGGCGATGCCGTTGATGTAAGCGATGCCGTCGCGCAGCTCCACGCTGTCACCGGCGACCGCTACGACGCGCCGCAGCGCCGTCGCCCCGTCCGGCAGGCGCAGGCATACAAGGTCGCCCCGCCGACATTCCCCGATCACGCGCAGATACAGGAAGGGCTGGCCTTTTTTATAAGCCGGCCGCATCCCCTCGTCCCCCTGGACGGCCACGCCCAGCAGCAGGGTGAAGGCCACGATGAGCAGCACGAGCACGCCCAGCGCGACCCGGATGCGCCGGATCAGACCCCGGTGCTCCCGGTCATAGCCGCTTTGTCTTTCATTTGTCGGCATTGTTCTCACCTGCCTTGCGCTTTTTCCGTCTCATCCAGCACCGGGAAGGGCAGGCGCTCAAGAATGTCCCGCTGTTTGTCGATGCCCGGGTAAACTTCAAGGAGCGCAAGCCCCTCCGGCCGCAGGGCAAAGACGCAGCGCTCCGTCACATACAGCACCTGCTGCCCGTTTTGGACGGCCCGGGGCCCGGAGAAGCTGATGCTGCGCACCTTGTCCACGATCTTCGGGATCGCGCCCTCCTGCCGGATGTGTACCTCACCGTCCTCCTCGGCGACCTGCAGCCCCTTGGTGTTGAAGGTGAAGCAGAAAACCACCTTCTTCGTCGCGGCGGTGATATTGCCGAAGCCCCCGATTCCGGAGGCCTGGTCCGCGCCCCGGTGGGCGTTGACATTGCCGAAGCGGTCCATCTCCAGCGCGCCCATGAAGCAGGCATCCAGCCCGCCCCCGTCATAAAAATCAAACTGCATGGACATGTCGCAGATGGCGTCCGCGCCGATCATGGCGCCAAATTCCAGCCCGCCTGCCGGGAGGCCGCCGGTGCCGCCGGACTCGACCGAGAGCGTGAGATCCTGCAGGATGCCCGCGGCGGCGGCGTACTTGCTGACCTTCTCCGGGATGCCGACGCCGATGTTGATGATGTCGCCGCGCTTGAGCTCCTTTGCCGCCCGGCGGCCGATGATGTCCGCCTCGCAGCCGGCGCGCACCTTGCCGCTCTTGGCGTTCTCCTTTTCCAGCCGGTGATACCAGTACTGCATGTGGCTCGCCGGTACATGGATATCGCCGGAGAGGGTGCCGAAGGCCTCGTTGTCCCGCTCCGGCTCGCACACCACCACCACGTCCACCAGCACCGCCGGGAGAATGATGTCCCGCGGACGGCTGAAATCCGAGCGGACCCGGTCCACCTGCACGATGACCCTGCCGCCGTTTCGCCGGGTGAGCTGGGCGATGGAGAGCGCGTCGATGGTGCTGTATTCCCCCTCAAAGGAGATATTCCCCTTCGCGTCGACCGAGGTGGCCTTGATGAGGGCAATATCAAAGGCGGGCAGGCGGTAGCGCAGGAACTCCTCCCCTTCCACCTCCACGACCCGGACAAGCGTGTCGTCCCGGGAGATGCGGTTGAGGCCCGGCCCCTCGATGCGCGGGTCGGCGAAAATGCCGAGGCCCACCTTGGTGATATAGCTGTCGTGGCCCCCGGCCTGGGCGCGCATGGCGTGGGACATGGGGCCGAGCGGGAGGTTGTAGGCCTCAAAACGATCCTCCAGCACGAGCTTCTTGGTGCTGGGCATGGCGCCGAAATGGCCGCAGATGATCTTGCCCACAGCTCCCTCGCGGATATAGTTTTCCGCGCCGCGATCAGGGTCGAAAAGGCCGAAGCCCGCCGAGGATACCAGCGTCAGGTTCCGGGGGTGCCCGGTCGCGCGGAAGCGGGCCGTGATGGCGTCGTGCAGCTTTTCGGGGTTTGCCGTGCCCACGAAGGAGTTGAGGCCGATCACCGCCCCGTCCTGAATCAGTTCTGCCGCCTGTGCCGGTTCCATAATACTGAACATTTGAAAGACCCCTCTCTGCGCATTTTATGGGAAACAGTATAAACGCTGACCCCCGCCGGGGTCAAGGGGGGCTGCTTTGTCTTTTCCCGCGGCACGCGCCATCACAGAATGTTCAAAAAATTCCCAATCTTTGTTCAGAATTTTGAAGAGAAATTTTCACACTTCTGTAGTACCATACAAGCACAGCAAAAAAGAAAAACAACCTGAATACAATCGAGGTGCAAGCAAAATGAAAAAGCCGTATTCTCCTGTACGCAGAATTTCCGCGGTCCTGCTGGCGCTGATGCTGGTATGCTCCGCGCTGTCCGCCTCGGCCTTCGCCGCCGGAACGGACCAGACCCTGACCTTCGCCGCCGCCGGGCGCACTGCCCGCTCCGCCGCCGAGATCTATGCACAGAACGTCAATTCCATGGTCTCAGTGGATGTTTCCGCAAAGGTCAACATGTTCGGCTATGATACAATCAGCGAGGGCGCAGGCTCCGGCTTCGTCATCACGCCGGACGGCTACATCCTCACGAATGCCCACGTGGTGGAGGGCGCAGAGACGATCAGCGTCAGCACCTACAGCGGCGATAAGTACGATGCCGAGCTCATCGGGTATGACATTTCCAACGACGTTGCGGTTTTGAAGATCGACGCCGAGGATCTGACGCCCGTGACCTTCGGCGACTCGGACAAGGCCGTGATCGGCGAGGACGTGATTGCGATCGGCAATCCCCTCGGCACGCTGAATTTCTCTCTGACCAAGGGCGTCATCAGCGGCTTGGACCGTGAGATCTCCCTGTCCGGCAACATGCGCCTGCGCCTGATCCAGACCGACTGCGCCATCAATGCCGGCAGCTCCGGCGGTGCGCTGTTCAACATGTACGGCGAGGTCATCGGCATCACCAACAGCAAGGCCTCCGGCTATGATTACGGCTCCGTGATCGAGAGCATCACCTTTGCCATCCCGGTCAATACCGTGGTGGACATCATTGAGCAGATCATGACCAAGGGTGAGATCTCCAGCCCCTACATCGGCATCAGCATCGCGGATGTGGATGAGAGCCTGCACGCCTACGGCGTTCCGAAGGGCGCCGACGTGATCGAAGTGGCGGAGGATTCCCCCGCCAAGGAAGCCGGACTGCAGAAAAACGACGTGATCACGGCAGCCGACGGCGAGCCCATTGCCGGCAGCAGCGATCTTGTCAAGTATGTCCGTACCCACTCCGTGGGCGACAAGGTAGAGCTCACCGTCTTCCGCCAGGGAGAGACCATCAAGCTCACCGTCAAAATCGGCGAGACCGTAAAGAGCGCTCTGCCCGAAACGGAAAAGGAAGCAGAGTAAACCAAAGAAAGAATAACTGAGGCACAGCCGCACGGCTGTGCCTCAGTTGTTCTTTGGGGACCGGGCCAGGCGGAATCAGCCTTCTTTTTTCAGCAGCTCTGCCTTGTCGAGGATGAACTGCCGAAGCCAGGCGCTGGCTTCTTTGTTTTCCAGGGCAAAGTCGATGATCGACTCGAGATAACCCTTGAGGTTGCCGGTATCGTAGCGCTTGCCCTCAAAGTCAACAGCGCACATGGGCTCCCTGCGGCAGAGGGCGCGCATGCCGTCGGTGAGCTGGATCTCGTTGTTGCGGCCCGGGCGCGTCTGCTCAAGAATGTCAAAGATGGCGGGCATGAGTACATAGCGGCCCATGATGGCATAGTCAGAGAGCTTTTCATAGACGGAGGGCTTTTCGTTCATGTCGCTGATGCGATATACCCGGTCGGAGAGCTTTTCTTCCAGCTTGACGGAGGAGTATTTGCAGATCTCGCTGCTCGGGAACTGGCGCACGGCGATGGCGCTGCAGTTGTTCGACTCGGCTGCGTCCACGAGCTGTTTGAGCACCGGTGTATCGCTGAGCATGATATCGTCGCCGAGGAGGATGCCGAAGGGCTCGTTCCCCACAAAGCTCTTGGCCCGCCAGACGGCATGTCCGAGACCCTTGGTCTCCTTCTGCCGCAGGAAGTACACGTCCGCCATGTCTGCCACCTCCCGGACGGTGCGGGCCTCCTGGCGCTTGCCGTCGGCAAGGAGGCGAGCCTCCAGGTCGGGGGCGTAGTCGAAGTAATCCTCAATGGGAGATTTGCCGCGGTTGGTGATGATAAGGATCTCCTCCACACCGGCGGCCACGGCCTCCTCCACAATGTACTGCAGAACGGGCTTGTCCACCAGCGGCAGCATTTCCTTGGGGATGCTCTTGGTGTTGGGCAGCAGACGGGTACCGAGTCCCGCCGCAGGGATGATCGCTTTGCGTATTTTCATGTTCATACTCCTCCAGAGCGCTTTATTTCTGGTTGACGCGGTCGATAAAAACACACGCACCTTTGATTTTCGGAAGCTGCGCGAGCAGCGAATAACCCAGTGCATACAGGACCACGGCCTCGCCGAGGCCGACGGTCAGGACATTGAAGCCATAGGAAGCAAGGGGGGTGGAGATCTCCTGGATCCGGTAGCCCCAGGTGAGCACCGTGCCCACGATGACCGCGTTGAAGACCACCGGCATCAGACAGCCATAAAAGCGGTTTTTTGCCGTGTTGCCCTTTTTGCCGAAATACATTGTCGCAAAGCCCGCAAGCAGGGTCGCAAGGGATCCGAACACAATGTCCAGGACGCTGCCGGTATAGAGGTTGGCAAGGACGCAGCCCACGGCAATGCCGTATACCGAGCTCGGAATCAGAAAGGGCAGGATGGTGAGCGCCTCGCTCACCCGAAACTGGATCGGCCCGTAGCTGATCGGGGCAAGGCCGATGGTGAGGGCGGCATAGGCGGCGGCAATGATGGCTGCCGTGGTCAGGCGCAGGGTGGCGCTTTTTGCGTACATTTCAGATACCTCGGTTTTTCAGGGAATATTCGCAGCCGCAGTAAAGTTGGCGGTATACGTTATATTTTTCGCACAGCTCGATGGAGCGGTTTTCTCCGTCACGCTTTTTGAACTCTGAGGGGAGCCACTTCACCCCTGCCGTCCGGGCGATCTCCTCGGCGAGAGCGTTGATGCGCACCGCGTCCTTGTGCCGCGAGAGGGTGAGGGTCGTGCAGAAGTAGTCAAAGCCATGTGCCGCAGCGATCCTGGCTGTCTCCTCCAGACGCAGGCGGAAGCATTCGGTGCACCGCCGACCGCCCTCCGGCTCTGCTTCGAGGCCCCGGACGCGCGCATAGTATTCCCCGCTCCGGTGTTCTTCCCGCAGGACCGGGACATGCTCCGAAAGCCCCATGTCACAGATCAGCTTCAGGAGCGTCTCATAGCGCTTGTCAAACTCCGCCTCCGGGTAGATGTTGGGGTTATACCACAAAAGCGTCAGGTCAAAATGGCGGATCAGGTATTCCAGCACCGAGCTCGAACAGGGGCCGCAGCACACATGCAGCAGCACCCGGGGGCGCCGGTCCCCTTCTTTTTCGATGATGCGGTCCATTTCCCGCATGTAATTTCTTCTATTCATATATCCATCATATCACAAGGAAATGAAAAAAGCTACCCATTGCGCTCAACACAGAAAAAGCTGCCCATTGCTCCCTTGACGCTGACACAGGATGTGATAAGATAAGAAAAAAAGGATCGGAGGATCACCCATGGACAGCCGAACCAGCAAGCAGAACTATTATCTGGACATCGCCGACGCGGTGCTCGAGCGCTCCACCTGCCTCAGGCGCAAGTACGGCGCCATCATCGTCAGAAATGACGAGATCATCTCCACCGGCTATAACGGCGCACCCCGGGGTCGGCGCAACTGCTCGGACCTGGGCGGCTGCATGCGCGAAAAGCTGGGCATCCCCTCCGGCGAACGCTATGAGCTCTGCCGCTCTGTGCATGCTGAGGCCAACGCCATCATCTCCGCCTCCCGCCGGGACATGATCGGCGCCACCATCTATCTTGTGGGACGCAGCGCCAAAACCGGGGAGCTTCTTTCCGATGCGATGAGCTGCTCTATGTGCAAGCGCCAGATCATCAACGCCGGCATCGCGCAGGTGGTCATCCGCACAAGTCCCTCGGAATACCGGGTCATCCCCGTTTCCGACTGGGTGGAAAACGACGACTCGATCATCAACCTCATCGGATAATGCGCCGGGGGAGGAAAAATGCCCAAGAAAGCGCCGGGCGGAAGGGTCTATCCGGCCCAAAGTTTGGCAACAATGATAATTGCAGTTTTTGCTTTAACCTGTTATTATTTTGACGATCCTGAAAAGGGTTTGCACGAAAGAAAGGGAGCTGATAAATTTTGAGTAAAGACTATCCCGTGATTGATACGCTGGAAGCGCTGGAGGAAGAAATTGCCCGCGTCAAGGCAGCACAGGCCGTCTACGCCTCCTATACCCAGGAGCAGGTGGACGCCATCTTCCTCGCGGCAGCCACAGCGGCCAACAAGGCCCGCATTCCCCTGGCCAAGGCCGCAGTGGCCGAGACCGGCATGGGCATCGTGGAGGACAAGGTCATCAAGAACCACTTTGCCTCCGAGTATATCTACAACGCCTATCGCAACACCAAAACCTGCGGCGTCATTGAAGAGGACAAGGCCTACGGCATGAAGAAGATCGCCGAGCCTCTGGGCCTTGTCTGCGCCATTATCCCGACGACGAACCCCACCTCCACCGCCATTTTCAAGACCCTGCTGGCCCTCAAGACCCGCAACGGCATCATCATCAGCCCCCACCACAGGGCCAAGAGCAGCACCGTGGAGGCGGCGAAGGTCGTGCTCGAGGCGGCAGTTGCAGCCGGCGCCCCCGAGGACATCATCGGTTGGATCAGCGCACCCTCCCGCGAGATGACAAGACTTCTGATGAAGGAGTCCGACATCATCCTTGCCACCGGCGGTCCCAGCATGGTCACCGCCGCCTACTCCTCCGGCACCCCGGCCCTCGGCGTCGGTGCGGGCAACACCCCCGCCATCATCGACGATACGGCCGATATCCTCCTCGCGGTCAACTCCGTCATCCACTCCAAGACCTTCGACAACGGCATGATCTGTGCCTCCGAACAGTCCGTCGTCGTGCTGGACGGCGTGTACGATCAGGTCCGCGCCGAATTTGCCCGCCGCGGCTGCTACTTCCTCAAGGGCGAGGAGCTGGAGAAGGTCCGCAAGACCATCATCATCAACGGCTCTCTGAACGCCGGCATCGTCGGCCAGCCCGCCGCGAAGATCGCGGCGCTCGCGGGCGTAGAGATCCCCGAGGGCAGCAAGGTTCTCATCGGCGAGGTGGAGTCCACCGACAAGGCTGAGGAGTTTGCCCATGAGAAACTCTCCCCCGTCCTCGCCATGTACCGGGCCAAGGATTTTGCCGATGCTGTGGACAAGGCGGATGCTCTCATCAAGGGCGGCGGCCTCGGCCATACCTCTTCCATCTACCTGAACACCGCCACGGGACAGGAAAAGCTGGCCGCCTTCCAGGCCCGCATGAAGACCTGCCGCATCGTGGTGAACACCCCTTCCTCCCACGGCGGCATCGGTGACCTGTACAACTTCAAGCTCCTGCCCTCGCTGACCCTGGGCTGCGGCTCCTGGGGCGGCAACTCCGTGAGCGAGAACGTGGGCGTCAAGCATCTGCTGAATATCAAGACCGTGGTGGAAAGAAGGGAAAACATGCTCTGGTTCCGTGCGCCGGAAAAGATCTATATCAAGAAGGGCTGCCTGCCCGTGGCATTGGATGAGCTCAAGGACATGGGCAAGACCCGCGCCTTTGTCGTGACGGGCCCGCACCTCTACAAGACCGGCGCGGCCCAGCCGATTTTTGCAAAGCTCGAGGAAATGGGCATCCAGCACACCTGCTTCTTCGACGTGCCGAACGACCCGACCCTCGCCTGCGCGCGGGAGGGAGCCAAACAGATGGCCGCTTTCAAGCCCGATGTGATCATCGCCCTGGGCGGCGGCTCCCCGATGGACGCGGCCAAGATCATGTGGGTCCTCTATGAGCATCCCGAGGCTGACTTTGCCGACATGGCCATGCGCTTCTCCGATATCCGCAAACGTATCTATAAGTTCCCGAAGATGGGTGAGAAGGCTTACTTCATCTGTGTTCCCACCTCCGCCGGTACCGGCAGCGAGGCAACGCCCTTTGCTGTCATCACCGACGAGAAGTCGGGCATCAAGTACCCTCTGGCCGATTACGAGCTCATGCCCAACATGGCGATCGTGGACGTGGATTACCATATGACCGCCCCCAAGGGCCTGACCGCTTCCTCCGGCATCGACGCCGTGTCCCATGCCCTGGAGGCCATCGCCTCCGTCATGGCCACCGACTACACCGACAGCCTTGCCCTGCAGGCCCTGAAGAATCTCTTCGCCTACCTGCCCCGCGCTTATGCCGACGGCAGCGATGTCGAGGCCCGCGAGAAGGTCGCCAACGCAGCCACCATGGCAGGCATGGCCTTTGCCAACGCCTTCCTCGGCGTGATGCACTCCATGGCCCACAAGCTGGGCGCTTTCCATCACGTGGCCCACGGCCTTGCCAACGCCCTCATGATGGATGAGGTGTTGCGTTTCAACGCCTGCGAGGCGCCCACCAAGATGGGCACCTTCCCTCAGTACGATCATCCGCACACCCTCGAGCGCTACGCCATGGTGGCCGACGCCCTGGGCTGCGGCGGCAAGACCGACGGTGAAAAGCTGGAGGCCCTGATTGCGAAGATCGACGAGCTCAAGGCTTCCATCGGCATCAAGCCCACCATCCGCGACTACGTGGAGGATGAGGCCGCCTTCCTTGCCACCCTCGACGAGATGGTGGAGCAGGCCTTCGATGACCAGTGCACCGGCGCCAACCCCCGCTACCCGCTCATGAGCGAGATCAAGCAGATGTATCTCAACGCCTATTACGGAAGAGCGTTCCAGGAGACCCCGAAGCCTGATGAAACACAGCTGGAAGGGAGAGTATAATCATGAATCTGGACAATGTGATCGCTGAACGCAAAAACAAAGTCATCTACCGCGACGGAGACAAGTGCGTCAAGGTATTCAACCACAGCTTCGGCAAGGCGGACATCCTCAACGAGGCGCTCAACCAGGCGCGCGTGGAGGACTGCGGCCTGAACGTCCCGAAAATCCTGGAGGTCACGACAGTCGACGGCAAGTGGGCCATCATCTCGGAGTTTATCGAGGGCGAAACCCTGTCCCATCTCATGCGCGACAATCCCGACGAGACCCAGAAGTATCTGGAGATGATGGTAGATACCCAGCTTCTGATCCATACCAAGAAGTGCCCGCTGCTCTCGCGGCTCAAGGACAAGATGAACCGCAAAATTCTCATGGCTGATCTCGATCCCGTAACCCGCTATGAGCTGCTGATCCGTCTTGAGGGCCTGCCCAACCACGACAAGCTCTGCCACGGCGACCTCTGCCCCTCCAACATCATCCTGACCCCGAAAAACGAGCTTTATGTCATCGACTGGGCCCATGCCACCCAGGGCAACGCCTCCGCCGACGCCGCGCGCAGCTTCCTGACCTTCCATCTGCGCGGCGAGGCCGACCTTGCCGAGCGCTATCTTGACATGTTCTGCGAGGGCAGCAACATCGAAAAGACCTATGTCCAGAAGTGGATGCCCATTGTGGCTGCCTCCCAGTCTGTCAAGGGCAAACTGGAGGAGCGGGACTTCCTCCTGCGCTGGGCAAACGTGGTGGATTACGAATAAGCCGAAAAAAATAGACCGTCTCAATCGAGATTGACATTCACTGCCAAACAGGTATTATAGAAATACATGAATCGAAAGGAGAATGCTCCCGTGAAAAAATTGTTAACCATGGCACTTGTTCTTGCGATGCTCCTGTCTCTCGGTGTCCCTGCCTTTGCGGAAGAGGCAACCTATCAGAACACCAAGGGTTTTCTCAAGGACGTGGAAGGCTATGCGGATCTCAAAACCGAGCTGACCGGCGTCATTAATTTCGCCGGCGAGAATTACGAGCAGGTCAAGGTCAGCTACAAGGGCTCGGCCTCAGATTACACCTCCAATTTCTCTGTGCTTTTCAATGAGAACGAGGGGGACGTTGTGCTCTACATGAACCCGTTGATTACCTTCGAGGAGAGCAAGATGAACGAGGTCATGACCGCGGTCAACGGCATCAACGCCGGGACCACCGGCCTGAAGGTCTATGTGGACACCTCGGACAACAGCGTCTCCGCGGAGCTGTATCTGCTCGTGACCGAGGACTCTGCCGTGCAGCTCACCGAGACGGGCATCGGTTTCATGATCGGCTTTACCGACAAGGTGTACGAACAGCTCTCCCAGTTTAAGGAAAAGTAAGCTGAAACAGCAAAACATAAGCGCAGGGCCTTGCAAAGCTCTGCGCTTATGCTATACTGGGATAAAACAGAAAAAGGAGAGCGAAATATGGAAGAAAGCAAGGTACCGCAGGCAGCGCTTGACCGCATGGTGGGCTTCATCCGGTATTGCGGAGGGGAGCTGCTGGAATGCGGCCAGGGCGGCGTGCTCATGCGCATCGAGGTCCAGCCCCATCACTGCAACTTTTACGGTAAGGTCCACGGTGGCCTGATCAGTACCATCATGGACGCCACCGCCGGTCTTACAGCGAGCTTTGCCGGGCCTGAGCAGCGCCCCGCCGTCACCCGCAGCGCGGATATCCACTACTTTCTCCCGGTCTCCGGCGCGGAGATCTTCGCCAAGGGCCATGTGATCCGTGCGGGCAAGACCATGTGCCTTGTGTATGTGGACGTATTGAACGCGGATGAGACCATCTGTGCCACCGGCGCCTTTGAGTATTTCTACGTGGACCATCACGGATAAAGAAAAAATTGAGAAAACCGCAAAAAAGGGCTTGCAAAAGCGTTCGGACTGTGCTATTATTCTTAAGCTGTCAATTGAATGACATGCGCGATTAGCTCAGCTGGATAGAGCGTCTGGCTACGGACCAGAAGGTCAGGGGTTCGCTTTTTTGACATTCTGCGGGAGGGATTCGAATGTGTAATCGAACGCCCCGGCGGGGCGTTCATCGACCAGTTCTCAAACTGGTCGATTCCTCTATTTTCGGCGTCTCCCGCAAGCCGAAAATGCAAGCGAATCCCTTATCGCGTGCCAAAAATACCGCCGATTTCTTTGGAAGTCAGCGGTATTTTTGTACTCTTTCACATCTTACAGATAGGCGTTTTGCCGGGCAGAGCGCTGCTCAATAGCGCTCAAAGCAGGCGCGGATCTCACCAACCGAGTAGAGAGAACCAACCGCGCAGACCACGCTGTTTTCATCCGCGCGGTCCAGGGCGCGGCTCACGCCGTCCCGGATGCTCTCACAGACGGAGACGGGCTTGTTGTACCTGCTGAGAAAAGCGGCCAGCTCCTCCGCCGGGAGAGCGCGGGGGCTTACGGGTGTGATGCAGATATATTCGTCGGCGAGCGGGTCCAGGATCTCTGTGAGACTGGCGTAGTCCTTGTCCCGCAGCACGCCCAGCAGCAGGATGCGCCGCTTGTCCGGGAAGTAGCGCTGCAGGTTTTCCGCCACGGTCTGGGCGCACTGGGGATTGTGGCCCCCGTCCACGACGAAACAAGGCTCCTCGCTCAAAAGCTCAAAGCGACCGGGCCAGTGCACCGCGTAGAGGCCGTGCTCCACGTCGGTCTGTGCAAGCTGCCAGCCTCTTCGGCGCAGGACCTCCACCACCTCGAGCACCGTGGCGGCGTTTTTGAGCTGGTGGGCACCGAGCAGCGGCAGAGCATAGCTTTCGCCCTTATAGGTAAAGCTTTGCCCGTAGAGGGAATCGAAGTCACAGCGAAGCTGTGAAAAGTCCGCGATGTGCAGCGCAGCGCTCTGCTCCTCACAGCGGCGGCGCACCACCGCGGTGACGCCTTCGCCCTGCTGGAAAAGCACGGCTTCGCTGCCGGATTTGATGATCCCTGCCTTCTCAAAGGCGATCTGCTCCAAGGTGTCCCCCAGGATCTCCGTGTGGTCAAGGCCAATGTTCATGATGACGGCGGCCTCGGGCGCATCGATGATATTGGTGGCGTCAAAACGGCCGCCGAGGCCCACCTCCAGCACCACAGCGTCGCACTGCTCCTCTTTGTACCAGAGCAGGGCCGTCGCGGTCATGAGCTCGAAGACCGTGGGGTGATCGTCCATGGCCTCGGCGATCGGCTTTACGCGGGTGACAAGTCCGGCCAGCACCTCATCGTCGATCTCCTTGCCGTTTATCTGCATACGCTCGTTGAAACGGTAGAGATAGGGCGAAGTGAAAAGCCCGGTCTTATAGCCTGCTGCCTTGAGGATGGAGGCGGTCATGGCCGCGCAGCTTCCCTTGCCGTTGGTACCGGCGATATGGATAAAGCGCATGCCCTTGTGGGGGCTGCCCAGCTTTTCCAGCAGCTCCCCGACACGCTCGAGACCCGGCTTGGAGCCGAAAAATTCCACGCTGTTCAGATAGGCCAGCGCTTCCTGATAGTTCATAGAAACCTCTCCTTTGCCTTGCTGGCGACATCATAGCACCAAACGGCCGCACACGCAAGACACGAACAAGTCGATTTCCTGCCTTGCAATCTGCGGCGGCATGTGATATAAACAGGCATACAAAAAGAGAGACGGGGGATATGACCATGAAGCTACTCGAAGAGCGCATCCTTACCGACGGACGGCTTTTGCCCGGCGGCATCCTCAAGATTGACAGTTTTCTCAACCATCAGCTTGACCCTTTGCTGCTGCAGGAAATGGCAAAGGAGGTCAAACGCCTCTTTGACGGAGAGGACGTAACCAAGATCTTCACCATTGAGGCCTCGGGCATCGCGCTGGCGATCCTGGTGGGCCTGGAGTTTCAGTGCCCGGTGCTCTTTGCAAAAAAGAGCAAGAGCAAAAACATCTCTGACGATCTCTATCAGACCGAGATCCCTTCCTTTACCCATGGCGGCAGCAATACAGTGGTGGTCTCCCGGGAATACCTGAACAAGGGCGACCGCGTGCTGCTGGTGGACGACTTCCTGGCCACGGGCGCTGCCCTGGTCGGCCTCAAGGCGCTGGTGGAGCAGGCGGGCGCCACGCTGGTGGGCGCTGTGACCGCGGTCGAAAAGCGCTTTCAGGGCGGCGGCGACAAGCTGCGGGAGCAGGGCGTGAGAGTGGAAGCCCTGGCACGCATCACGGCGATGGACGACAACAGCATCACATTTGGTTAAAAAACTTGAAACGCTTGCGCCGCAAGGCCTTGCGCTTTTATGGGAATTGTTGGATGCTTGTGCAGAGTCAACAAAAACAGCTTGTCAATTCTGGCCATTTATTACAGGAACTACAGTTGACTTTTGGCGAAAAGACTGTTATTTTATACCCGTCCCAGCGACAAGTAAAAACACCTCGATATAAGCAAATGATATGGATTTGAAGTTTCTACCCGGACGCCGTAAATGACCGGACTATCGAAGTACCCAACAAGGAACGGGATCATCCCCGACCTTTTGGATTTAAGTGCATTGGTACCGGGCGCCGATCGTCCGCGCCAGTGCCTTTTTCATCGCATAGACGCTGCCACGAAAAACCTGTCGGCTGTTTTTCCTGGCAGCGTCTCCAACCCCAACCGGCGGTTCGCCGCAAAAAAAACAAAAGGAGAACGATTATGAAAAAGCTGTTTTCTCTTCTGCTCACGCTGACCATGATCTTTGCGCTTGCTGCTGTCTCCGCTCCCGGTGCTGCCGCTGCCGAGCCTGTCAAGGCCGGATTTATTTTCCTGCATGATGAAAACTCCACCTACGACCTCAACTTCATCAACGCGGCTAAGGAAGCCTGCGAGAAGCTGGGCGTTGAGTACCTGTTCAAGACCGGCATCCCCGAGGGTCAGGAATGCGCTGACGCCGCCGAGGAGCTGATCGACGAGGGCTGCAACTTCATCTTCGCCGATTCCTTCGGCCATGAGCCCTTCCTCATCCAGGTCGCCAAGGATTATCCCGACGTGCAGTTCTGCCACGCCACCGGCACTCAGGCTCACACCGTGGGTCTTGCCAACTACCACAACGGTTTTGCGTCCATCTATGAAGGCCGCTTCCTCGGCGGTGTCGCCGCAGGCCTCAAGCTCAATGAGATGATCGAAGCCGGCAGGATTACCCCCGAGCAGGCCAAGGTCGGCTACATCGGCGCATTCCCCTATGCCGAAGTGAAGTCCGGCTACACCTCCTTCTTCCTCGGTGTCCGCTACGTCTGCCCCTCCGCCACCATGGAGGTCACCTTCACCAACTCCTGGTACGACCCCACCCTTGAGAAGGAAGGCGCCACCAAGCTCATCGCCAACGGCTGCGTCCTGATTTCCGAGCATGCCGACTCCATGGGCGCTCCCACCGAGTGCGAGGCAAACGATATCCCCTTCGTGTTCTACAACGGCTCCGCCGCTGACGCCTGCCCCAACACCTTCATCGTCGCCTCCCGCATCGACTGGGCTCCCTACATGGAGCATGCCATGACCTGCGCTGCCAACGGCGAGGCTATTGAAGCCGACTGGACCGGCACCCTGGCTACCGGCTCTGTCAAGATGACCGACATCAACGACAAGGCTGCCGCTGCCGGCACTGCTGAGAAGCTGGCTGAGGTCGAGGCCAAGCTTGCCTCCGGTGAGCTGAAGGTCTTTGACACCGCCACCTGGACCGTCAAGGGCGAGACCCTCACCGAGTACCTGGCCGATGTTGACGACATGGGGGATTTCGCCCCCGAGACCAATGTCATCGCCGACGGTTACTTCCACGAGTCCGAGTACCGCAGCGCCCCCTATTTTGACATCGACATCGACGGCATCACCAACATCGACGCCTGATTACAAAAACTGAAAGCGCCCCCGCTTCTCCCTGGAGCGGGGGCGATGCCGCATATTTAAGGAGTATCTCTATGGACAACAAGATCGCCGCAGTGACCATGCGCAATATCACCAAGCGCTTCGGGCCGACGCTTGCCAACGACAAGGTCTGGCTCAATATCTATCGGGGTGAGATCCTGGCCCTGCTGGGGGAAAACGGCAGCGGCAAGACGACCCTGATGAACATGCTCTCCGGCATCTATTTCCCGGATGAGGGAGAGATCGCCATTGACGGCAAGCCTGTTGTGATTCGTTCCCCGAAGGACGCCTTCGCTTTTGGCATCGGCATGATCCACCAGCACTTCAAGCTTGTGGACGTGCTGACGGCGACGGAGAACATCATCCTCGGCCTCGAGGGCAAGCTGGATCTGAAAGCCGCAGCAAAGAAGATCCGCGAGATCTGCGACACCTACGGCTTCGAGGTGGACCCGGATCAGAAGATCTACGACATGTCTGTCTCGCAGAAGCAGACGGTGGAGATCGTGAAGGTCCTCTACCGCGGCGCGGATATCCTCATTCTGGACGAGCCCACGGCGGTGCTTACCCCCCAGGAGACGGACAAGCTCTTTGCGGTGCTGCGCAACATGCGCGATGCGGGCAAGGCCATCGTCATCATCACCCACAAGATGCATGAGGTGGAGTCCCTGTCCGACCGCGTCGCCGTCCTGCGCCACGGCCAGTTCATCGGCGACATGCCGACCAAATCCACCAACGCCCAGGAGATGACCAACATGATGGTGGGCCATCCCGTGGTGCTGAACATCGACCGGCCCGAGCCACTTGATCCCATGCCGCGCATCGAGGTCAAGAACCTCACCGTGCGCGATGTGGAGGGAACCGTCAAGCTGGACGATGTGAGCTTTACGGCCAATTCCGGCGAGATCCTGGGCATCGCGGGCATCTCCGGCAGCGGACAGAAGGAGCTGCTGGAGGCCATCGCGGGCCTGCAGCCCGTGGAAAAGGGCAGCATCGAATACATACACGACGACGGCAGGCGCGAGCAGCTTCTCGGCAAGGATCCCTTCGCCATTCAGGAGATGGGCGTCGCGCTCTCCTTCGTGCCGGAGGATCGCCTCGGCATGGGTCTTGTCGGTAACATGGACCTCGGCAACAACATGATGCTCCGCTCCTACCGCAAAGGCAAGAGTCCCTTTACCAACCGCAAGGCTCCCTACAAGCTGGCCCACCAGATGGTGGATTTCCTGGAGATTTCCACCCCCAGCGTCGAGACCCCGGTCAGAAGGCTCTCCGGCGGCAATGTGCAGAAAGTGCTGGTCGGGCGTGAGATCGCCAACGCCCCCTCCGTCCTGCTGACCGCCTACGCCGTGCGCGGCCTGGACATCAATTCGTCCTATCTCATCTATGACACCATCAATTCCCAGAAGATGCGCGGCGTCGCCGTTTTGTATGTTGGAGAGGATCTGGACGTGCTGCTGGAGCTCTGTGACCGCATTCTCGTTCTCTGCGGCGGCAAGGTCTCGGGCATCGTCCCGGGGCGCGGCGCGAAGAAGCGCGACGTCGGCATGATGATGACAAAGCTCGGAGGGAAAGACGATGAATAAGACAAACAAAACGCCCCTCTTCCATGTGGCCAAGCGCGGGGCCCTGCCCTGGTACAAGGCCTGGGCCATCCGGGGCGCGGCGCTCCTGCTGGCTCTGGTGCTGTGCGGCGTGATCACCAGTCTTGTCACCGGCGAGGACCCCATCGCCGTCTATGGGGCCATCTGGAAGGGTTCCTTCGGCACGCCGAGAAAGATCTGGGTGCTGCTGCAGAATATTGCGATGCTCCTGTGCGTGTCCCTCGCCGTGACGCCCGCCTTCCGCATGCGCTGCTGGAACCTCGGCGCGGAGGGACAGGCCCTGATCGGCGGCCTCGCCTGCGCGGCCTGCATGATTACCCTGCCGGGCAAGCTTCCCAACTGGGCGATCATCGTCTGCATGATCGTGGCGAGTCTGCTGGCCGGCGCCGTCTGGGCCGGCATCCCCGCCTTCTTCAAGGCCAGATACAACACCAACGAAACGCTCTTCACCCTCATGATGAACTATGTCGCTACCCAGCTTGTCGCTTTCTTCTGCGTCGTGTGGGAGAGTCCCAAGGGCTCCGGCACCATCGGCATCATCAACCAGAAAACCGAGATCGGCTGGCTGCCCCAGTTCCCGAGTCAGAAGTATCTGCTGAACGTGCTGATCGTGGCGGTGCTCTGCGTGCTGGTGTATATCTACCTCAACTACTCCAAGCACGGCTATGAGATCGCCGTCGTAGGCGAGTCCGAGCGCACCGCCCGCTACGTCGGCATCAAGGTGGAAAAGGTCATCGTCCGCACCATGCTCCTCTCCGGCGCGATCTGTGGTCTGGCCGGCCTGCTGCTCGTGGGCAGCACCAATCACACCCTGACCCCCACCATTGTAGACGGGCGCGGCTTCACGGCGGTCATGGTCTCCTGGCTTGCCAAATTTAACCCCATCTGGATGATCCTCACGAGCTTCCTGCTGGTCTTCCTGGGCCGCGGCGCAGGCGAGATCGCTACCAAGTTCGGCCTCAACCGCAGCTTCGGCGACATCCTCACCGGCATTATCCTCTTCTGCATCATCGGCAGCGAGTTTTTCATCAACTATGAGATCAAGTTCACCCGCGGCGCGGGAAAGGAGGGTTAAACGATGTTCGATTTTGTATCCTTTATCCCCCGTGCCGTTGTGCAGGGCATCCCGCTGCTGCTTGGCAGCACCGGTGAGACCATCACCGAGAAGTCCGGCAACCTGAACCTTGGCATCCCCGGTATCATGTATGTCGGCGGCATCAGCGGCGTCATCGGCTCGTTCTACTATGAGGCGGGCAAGACTGCCCAGGATATGAACACCGCCCTCACCATTCTGATCCCCCTCGGCTGCTGCCTGCTGGGCAGCTTCCTTATGGGGCTTCTGTACTGCTTTCTGACCGTCACCCTGCGCGCCAACCAGAACGTCACGGGCCTGGCCCTCACCACCTTCGGCGTAGGCTTCGGCAATTTCTTCGGCGGCTCGCTCATCAAGCTCTCCGGCAGCAGCCTGCCCTCCATCATCATGACCAACACCTCCAACGTCTTCCGCCGCACCCTGCCCTTTGCGGACAAAATGGGGGTCTTCGGAAAGCTCTTTCTCAACTACGGCTTTCTCGCCTATGCGGCGGTGGTGATCGCGCTGGCAGCGGCCTATGTGCTGGGCCATACCCGCACAGGCCTGCACCTGCGCGCGGTGGGTGAAAGCCCCACGACTGCCGACGCCGCCGGTATCAACGTCACCCGCTATAAATACGTGGCAACCTGTGTGGGCGCCATGATCGCGGGCCTCGGCGGGCTCTACTATGTGATGGACTATGCCTGCGGTGTCTGGACCAACGACGCCTTCGGCGACCGCGGCTGGCTTGCCATCGCACTCGTCATCTTCACCATCTGGCGGCCCAATGTGGGCGTGCTTGCCTCCTTCCTCTTCGGTGGACTGTATATCCTGCACATGTACATCCCCTCGGGCATGAACCTTGCAGTCAAGGAGCTCTATAAGATGGCGCCCTATGTGGTGACAATCATCGTGCTGGTCATCACCTCCATGCGCAACAAGCGCGAGAACCAGCCCCCGGCCTCCCTGGGCCTGCCCTACTTCCGCGAGGAGCGATAATCTGAGAACAGAGAGGCGCCCCGTCCGACATGGACGGAGCGCTGTTTCTTTTATCGTGTTTTACCGGCAGACGAGTTCGCCGTTTTCCGCATCGACCACGATGGTGCTGTTGGGCAGTACCTCGCCGGAGAGGATGCGGCGGGCGATCAGAGTCTCGACGCTGCTCTGCAGGTAGCGGCGCAGGGGCCGCGCGCCGTAGAGCGGGTCGAAGCCGCGCTCGATGATGAGGCTCTTGGCCTCGTCCGTGATCTCGAGGCCGAGGCCGCGCTCCTGCAGGCGCTTGCGCAGGGATGCCACCATGATCTCAATGATGCCGTTGAGATTCTCCTTCGTGAGCGGACGGAACATGATGGTCTCATCGAGACGGTTCAGGAACTCAGGACGGAAGGCGGACTTGAGCTCCATCATCACGGCCTCCTGCGCCTGGTCGCTGATGCTGCCGTCGGGCTGGATCCCGTCGAGCAGGTACTGGCTGCCGAGATTCGAGGTCAGGATGATGATGGTGTTCTTGAAGTCCACCGTGCGGCCCTGAGAATCGGTGATGCGCCCGTCATCCAGGATCTGCAGAAGGATGTTGAACACATCCGGATGGGCCTTCTCGATCTCATCGAAGAGAACCACGCTGTAGGGCTTGCGCCGCACAGCCTCGGTAAGCTGGCCGCCCTCATCATAGCCGACGTATCCCGGAGGCGCGCCAATGAGGCGGGAGACCGAGAATTTCTCCATATATTCGGTCATGTCGATGCGGACAATGTTGTGCTCATCGTCAAAGAGGCTCTGGGCCAGGGCTTTGGCAAGCTCGGTCTTGCCGACGCCGGTGGGACCGAGGAAGAGGAAGGAGCCGATGGGCCGGTTGGGGTCCGCGATGCCGGCGCGGGAGCGGAGGATGGCCTCCGTCACCTTCTGCACGGCCTCGTCCTGGCCGACCACACGCTTGTGCAGCTCCTCGTCCAGGTGCAGGATCTTCGAGCGCTCACTCTCCATGAGCTTGGAAACCGGGATGCCGGTCCAGCGGGCCACGATGCCGGAGATGTCGTCCTCGGTCACTGACTCGTTGACCAGGGTGCTCTCGCCTTTGTCGGCGGCGCGCGCTTCGGCCTCCGCGATCCTGCGGTCCAGCTCCGGGATCTCCTGGTACTGGAGCTTCGCGGCCTTCTCGTAGTCATAGCGGTGCTGAGCGTTTTCAAACTCAAATTTCAGGCGCTCGCGCTCCTGCTTGAGCATGCTGATCTCGTTGACGGCCTCCTTCTCACTCTCGAGGCGGGCGGTCATCTCATGCTCCTTCTCCTTGAGATTCGCCAGCTCCTCGCGCAGCTTCGCAAGGCGATCCTGGCTGAGCTTGTCGTCCTCCTTCGTGAGCGCGCGCTCCTCAATCTCAAGCTGCGCGACCCTGCGGCGGATATCGTCCAGCTCTGCTGGGACAGAGTCCATCTCCGTGCGGATCATGGCACAGGCTTCGTCTACGAGGTCGATGGCCTTGTCGGGCAGGAAGCGGTCGGTAATGTAGCGGTTGGAGAGGGTTGCGGCGGCGACAAGAGCATTGTCATGGATCGTGACATGGTGGAAGTTCTCGTAGCGCTCCTTGAGGCCACGGAGAATAGCGATGGTGTCCTCCACCGTCGGCTCGTCCACCTGTACGGGCTGGAAGCGGCGCTCAAGCGCGGCGTCCTTCTCAATGTACTTGCGGTACTCGTCAAGGGTCGTGGCGCCGATGCAGTGCAGCTCGCCTCTTGCCAGCATGGGCTTTAAGAGATTGCCGGCGTCCATGCTGCCCTCGGTCTTGCCCGCGCCGACGATGGTGTGCAGCTCGTCGATGAAGAGGATGATTTTGCCCTCGGACTTTTTGATTTCCTCCAGCACGGCCTTGAGCCGTTCCTCAAACTCGCCCCGGTACTTGGCGCCCGCAATCAGGGCCCCCATGTCCAGGGAGAAGATGGTCTTGTCCTTGAGGCCCTCGGGCACATCCTCCTTGACGATACGCTGGGCCAGCCCCTCGGCGATGGCGGTTTTGCCGACGCCGGGCTCGCCGATAAGGACAGGGTTGTTCTTCGTCTTGCGGGAGAGAATGCGGATCACGTTTCTGATCTCGCTGTCGCGGCCGATGACCGGGTCCAGCTCATTCTCTCTGGCGCGCTTGACAAGATCCGTACCGTATTTTGTAAGCGCGTCATAGGTGCTCTCCGGGTTATCGGAGGTGACGGGACCGGATTTGATCTTGCTCAGCTCTGTGGAGAAGCCGGCCTTCGTGATATTGTGGTCGGCGAGGATGCGCTTGACCGCAGGGGTGGCCGCAGCGAAGATGCCGATCATCAGATGCTCCACGGAAATATATTCGTCCCCCATGGACTTGGCGGCCTTTTGGGCGGCATTGATGACCCGACTCGTCTCATTGGAGGCGTAGACCTGGGGCGCGCCGCCGACCTTGGGCAGGGCGTTGATGGCGCTGTCGAGCTCCGAGAGGATCTGGTTGCAGTCGGCGCCGAGCTTCCTGAAGATGGTCTGCACCGTGCCGCCGTCCTGATCCACCAGGGCGTAGAGCAGATGTTCGGGCGTGATATAGTTATTGCTGTTCTCCTGGGCCATGGCCTCAGCGGTCTGCAGGGCCTTTACGGAGTTTTGCGTGTAGTTGTATTCGTTCATGTTATCCCTCTTTTCTCTGGGAAATTAAATGTGCACGGGGGAATTTCGCATCTGGGAGAAGTAGGCGGCCTCCACGTCGTGCTCGTCCAGGCGCCCGGCAAGGTAGGCCTTCATCAGCTTGTCAAAGAGCTTGATGTACTCCGACAGGGCCTCGGCCAGCTCATCCGTCGTGCAGTCCCGGTCCGGGGCGGAGATGGAGCGGACAAACTTCCCGTCATACAGGGCGTAGTCGATCTTCGCGCCAGTGAGAGGCTTGAGGTGCGTGTCCTCGATCTGCTTCCAGAGGCGGAAGAAGCTGGTCATGGCTTCGATCAGGGCGATGGACTGGGTGCGGAACACCACCGAGAGCTGCCCGATGGACGGCTCCAGCCCGCGGTAGAGCTCCACCTCATACTTGACGGTGGGGCGGTATTTGTATTCCAGCGAGCTTTTCAGCGACATGCTGAGACTGTTTGGCGAGAAGAAAGGCACCAGCTCCCGCGAGGGCTGCATCAGCGCCTCGATGGCGGAGAGCACGTCGTTGATGCGCCGCTCGGGAGTGGTGTAGTTGACGTATTCGGCGAGGATCTGGTTGATGAGCGCCGAACGGTTTGAGCCCGTCCGATGCGCCAGCCGGTCGATCTCCCGCACGACCTCGTCATTGAGCATAAGGCTGTACAGGGTCTTTTTCATACTGACCCTCCTTTTTCTGATCTTGCGCACAGTATAACGCAGCGGAGCAATTTTGTCAAGAGAATTATATAAAATACTTAGCAAGAAATATAAAAAAACGTAGAGCAATAATCCTTGCTTTTTTCGCGGCCATCGGGTATAATAGCAAAGTACAATTGTATATGGACAGGTATCGAAGTGGTCATAACGGCCCTGACTCGAAATCAGGTAGTCTCGCAAGAGGCTCGTGGGTTCGAATCCCACCCTGTCCGCCACGTCAGAAGAAGCCTGCTCCGTTCCGCTTCCCCGGTTTGCGTAAGAGCCGGGAAAGCTCCACATCCGCAGTCTCCTTCTTCCTTTCCAAAACGGAGGTTCTCACGGGGGAACCTCCGTTTTGGTATATTCGAGCGACATCTTTATGGTGATCAAAAGCTCCGTGTTCCATTACCTTCTCCATCGCTTTTCCCCTGGCAAGCTCGTCGACCAGTTTGTCCAGCTGGCGCACCTCCAGAATGCGAAATCTGAATCCCGGCGATCGAGACGAAATCAGGCTTTCCGCCTGACAAGCTTATAAATACCGTATCCAATGGCCACACCGGCCGTATTGAGGATCAGATCATCGATATCGCTTACACTTCCGGGAAAGAACAATTGCATCATCTCAATGACGAGCGACAGTCCCGCGCCGGCAAGAAGCACTTTCCAAAAGCAATCCAGGCGGGGATACAAAATCGGCAGGATGATGCCTGTCGGGATAAACATGCAGGTATTCCCGATGATATTGATGGCGGCTTCGCGTATATTGTCATAATCGAGAATATTCACAAACGGAATCAAATTGATCCGAAGCGGCTGAATACTGCTCGGATTGATCATAAGCGGTCGCACGTGACCGTTGACGGTGAAAAACGGGTAAAAGACGAAGCGAATCAGAACGGCAAGATTGACAAACATCAAAAGAAGAACAGCTTCTCTTTTCCAGACAATCTTCTTCTGCCGCAGCCAAAGGATCCCCCGGCAGAGGAGCCACAGCGCTGTGAAAACCAATTCGCCGCTCAGTAAAGAAACCTCAATCATGCGCTGCACCTCCTCAAACGCCGATCAGCCGTGCCGCCTGTTGCTTTGCAATCAGTATACCATAAAGATAATCTGCAATCTACCGAAACAGCAGAAAAGGCCGCGCGTTTCCTCGACGGTGTTATCCTTGATGCACAGGCCTGCTTATGGTAAAATAATCATATAGTAAGCGGAGAAGGGAGCTGAGAAAATGCCAAATCAGGACAGCTGGCAGCTTGCACTAAGCGAGTACATCCGTCAGGGGGAGCCTGACCGGGCCGAGAAGAGCGCGGCATGGCAGACGGCCATCGGGCTTCAGACTTTTGTTCAGCAGGGTGTTCAATCACGCGGGACAATTCCGTACCTATAACATCACAAAAAATGAATGGGTGCTCGGCGGCGATACGGTCACATACGCTTCCTGGGAGAGCATCCGCGACACGATGGATTAATGCCATTTTTATGAATGCTTATGTTTTCTTGCAAGCTGATTATGCTGTACATAGCGCCTAAAGCTTACTGAGCTTTAAAAGCTCGTTGACCGCCAGGCTGGACCCCGTGCGGTCAACTTTTTTAACTAACCAACGGGCCAACCGTCAAATCAACAGCGCCCTTTTGTATTCTCATTATACCACGCGGGGATGCTTTGTCAGGCGGGAAAGCGGTCGCCCGCCGCCGGCAGTGATTTCCGTGTTGTGCCGAAAAATGTTAACGACAACTTGGACAGTCCCGAACAAGTTACCGATCAAGATACCGTCCAGGATAATCGGCTGTAGAAGCTGATCCTGTTTTGTGAGGAACCGAGAACGAGAGAGGAAATGATGGTACTGTAATTGTTAATCTGCTTACTCTTTTCTCTTCACCGGCACCCAGATCGCACTATGATAATCCGGGTCAGTCATTTCCCCGTTTACACAGTCATACCACTCAACCGTTGCATTTCCGCTCAGCTCGTAATCCGGATTGCCGGGCAGCCATTCAGAGAAGATTCGGGTGTTCACGCTCTGCAGTGTCTGAGGATTAGGACCGATGCACTCGAATACGGCCCACTCATTCCTTGGAAACTCGTAGACCACCATTCCTTCTGGTACAGCTCCACCCGTGTACTTGCCCGCAATCAGATAACGGAATTTGCCTCCGCCGATATCGTCGATGCAGATACCGTACTCCCCGATGCAGTTGTCCACCAGGGCCTGCTCATAGGGATTCGCCGGTGCATTTCCCGCATAAACACTGTAAGCATACTTCTCACAGGTTTCATTCCAGAACCTCGGAATTTCCGCATAAGCAGTTTCATTATCGAAAATCTTCTGAAACCCGATGACCTTGAAGGGAAACATGGGCACAATTTTATAATCCATTTGACTGCCTCCTTGTACCGATAATTTGATCGTCAAGGGAAGAAAGACTTTTCCGGCTGCTCCGTCACGGACCTGTGAAGGTGTGACACCGTGAAAACGGGAGAAAGCCTTTGTAAAACTTTCCGGCGTTTCATACCCGTACCGAAATGCAATGTCGATCACTTTATCAGCCGTCTCCTTCAGATCCAACGCCGCCTGGTACAGCCTGCGGTTCCTGATATACTCCCCGATACCGTAGCCGGTCATCAGAGAGAATCCCTTCTGAAGAAAGAACGGGGAAAGATACACCCGAGCCGCCACATCCTGCGCACTGATGTCGTCGGTCAGATGTTCTTCCATATACTCGATGGCAGTACGAATACTGGTAAGCCACTCCATCGTTGCCGCCTCCTGTTCCTTGACAGGCTCATTGTATCTCTCAAAGCGGAAAATGTCCTGTCATTTCCTGCTCAGATCTGTCCTGCAGCGATCCAAGAGGAAGACCAGACTGAGACTTTTATGACTTCCGGTAAAACGAGCAGTGCTGCGCTTTTTCAAAGCCGAGCTTCACATAGTGCTTTCGAGCAGCGTTTACTCGAAGGTTTTTGCCACATCCTCCAGGTACTGCCGGATGGGCAGGTGCTGAGGGCACATTTCCTCACATTGCCCGCATTTGATGCAGTCGCTCGCCTTGCCGTTTTTGAGGGTCAGACGCTTGTAATAGCCGCCGGGGACCGGGCGCTTGTCCTCGTCAATGAGCATCTCGTTGTTGTACAGGGCGAAATACTCGGGGATGGCGATGTGCTGCGGGCAGTTGACCGTGCAATAGGAACAGCGTGTGCAGGCGATGGTAATGCGCGCCTTGATGAGCGAGGCTGCGTCCTCCATAAATTGCAGCTCTTCGGCGTTGAGCGGTTTAAAGTTGCCCATTGTGGCGGTGTTGTCGAGCATCTGCTCCATGCTGCTCATGCCGCTGAGCACCATATAAACCTGCTCCTGGCTGGCGGCGAAGCGGATCGCCCAGGAGGGGACGGACATCTCCGGCTCACGGGCCTTGAACTGTGCCTCGAGCTCACCGGGGACGTTGGCGAGGGTACCGCCCTTGACCGGCTCCATGACAATGACGGGCTTGCCATGCTTTACACAGACCTCGTAGTTGGCGCGTCCCTGTACGCCGGGATTGTCCCAGTCAAGGTAATTGATCATCAGCTGGACGTACTCGATCTCCGGGTGGGCAGTCAGAAGACTGTCCAGCAGCTCCGCCCCATCGTGATACGAGAAGCCGATGTGCTTTACAAGTCCGGCCTCCTTCTTGGAGCGGATAAAATCCCAGCAGTGATATTTGTCGAAAACCTCCACAGACTCGGAATTGACGTTGTGAAGCCAGTAATAGTCGAAATACCCCGCTCCGGTGCGCCGCAGCTGTTCGGAAAAGATCATCTCGCGGTCATCTTCGCTTTTGATCATGTAGGAGGGCAGCTTCGTCGTCAGGGTGAAGCTTTCGCGAGGATAGCGCGAAACCAGCGCCTCCCGGGCAGCCTCCTCACTCTTGCCGCCGCAGTACATCCAGGCAGTATCAAAATAGGTGAAGCCGCGCTCAAGAAAGACGTCGACCATCTGTTTCATCAGCTCGATATCGATGCTGCTCTCATTGTCGGGATCGGTCAACGGAAGCCGCATCAGTCCGAAGCCCAGTTTTTTACCTGACATTTGTATTCCCCCTTCAATAGATGGAAAAGCCATGCGCGCAAGCTGTGCAGGGCGCTGTGTATGCAAAAAATTGTACCATGCGCGGTTTCCCTCCGTCAAGCGCGGACAACGAAAAACGGTGCTTATGTACAACGAGCAGTCACCGGTAAATTGTAAGCGCGCCTGTTCGTCGAAGCCGCTTACATCTTGATGGCGAAAAGCCCGCCTGCGCCGCCCGAATGCAGAAACAGGATGTTGTCCGTCCCGGCAAAGGCGCCCTCTTTTGCAATTTCCAGCAATCCCGCAAACGCCTTTCCGGTGTACACCGGATCGAGAAAGATCCCTTCGTGCTCCGCCATCAGAGAGACGGCGGCGTTCCCGGCCTCCGAGGCGATCGCGTAGCCGGGCCCGCACATATCCCGAAGCGGATAATCCTGCGGCGTGATCTCGGGTGAAATCTCCAGCAAGGCCGCCGTTTCCCGCATCAGGGCGGGCGTGATCTGGTCAAAGGGATCGGTGTCGACCATCATGCCGTGGACCGTCGCCCCGGGCAAAAAGAGCTTTGCGCCGAGAGCGAGACCCGCCATCGTTCCACCGCTGCCCTCCGCGCAGATAATGTGGTCGAAGCGCATCCCCTGCCCGGCGATCTCTTTTGCGCACGCCACATAGCCCAGCGCGCCGAGGGCATTCGACCCGCCGCACGGGATCTTGTAATACGGCCTGCCCAGCTCGTTGCCGAGGCGGTCCATCTCTGCGTAAATGTCGGCGTAATCATCCGTGTCGACAAAGCGCACATCCGTCCCCATCAGGCGCTCCAGAAGCTGATTGCCCACGCATTCGGTCACGCCGCGCATTTTAAGTACGAGCACAGCCTTCATCCCCAGCTTCCCAGCCGCGGCGGCAGTCAGCATGGCGTGGTTGGACTGCGCGCCGCCGGTCGTAAAGACGATCTCCGCCCCTTTCGCTTTCGCGTCGGCCAGGAGAAATTCAAGCTTCCGGATCTTGTTTCCGCCGAGCCCGAGCCCGGTCATATCGTCGCGTTTGATATAGATGTTCCTGCCGAGGAGTCTGCTGATGTTTTCAAGCTTATGGATCGGCGTCGGGAGAATGCCCAGGCTGATCCGCGGGAAGCTTTCAAGTGACTTCATCATTTGTATAGAATCTCCTTCCGTTGATTTGCAAGAAGTATACCATAAAGATAGCCTTTAATCCACCGAAATCACAGAATCGGCCGCCCGGCATCAGGCGGCCGATTCCTGTTGTGTTGTCACTCGCTATGGGCTAAAGCGTATTCGGCTTCTCGGGTATGGTTCCCGGAAAGCATCTGTGATACTATTTCTCGATTAAATTCTTTAATCAAGAAAGCCGCAGTTCCTGCGGCGTTTTCAGCGTGAAACGCTGAAAACACGTCTCATACAAGAACGGTTTTCATGAGGTTCTAGTATGAATCTCGCTGTAGTACAGCTCCTATGCGGCAGCGCTCTGGCGACAGTCCGCCACGCTGTCCAGATATACAATTTTGTCCTCAACCATAAACAAGCCAAAATCTAAAATACTTGTGATTCGTGTAATTGCGGTAACGGCAGTCTCTCAGATGATATCCCGGCTTATGCTGCCGTAGCGGTGCGCAACAAGATTCCGCATTCACCGCCAGCCGAAAGCCCGACTCACAGGGCATCTGCGCCTCAAGCATCGGTACCACCCGCTCAAGTGCATAATACCGTGATGACGAGGGGGGAGAGACCGGCTTTTTTAATCTGCTCCAGATCGGCCTCCACCACTTTCTGTCCCGCGGCGACGGTCTCTCCCTCCCCGACAAGGAGCGTGAGCCCCCTGCCTTTGAGGGTGAATGTGTCGATGCCGATCAGAAGGAGAACCTCCATACCGTCAGCCGTGCGGAAGGTCAGGGCGTGGTTGGTGTCGGCAATCTCGGTGACCACGCCGGTGCAGGGTGCAAGGATGTGGCCGTTGTCCGGCATGACCCCGATGCAGCTGCCGATTACGCCGGAGGAGAACATGATATCGGGGATCTGCTTCATGGGAACGGTCTCTCCGTCGACAGGGGCCGTGAACGACACGCTTCCCGCATCTGCCTTTCTGGCCGTCATCAGCGGTTCACCGGCCCGGACCATTCTTGCCTTTTTCCTGCTGAGACGGGCAAAGGACGAGGAACGCAGGAAGCTGCGCTGTCCGTCGGAAAGCGGCGTCTCAAAGCTCAGCTCATCTTCCCGGTACAGGGCATTGGTGATGAGATAGCCCCCGACATAGCTGATGGCAAGGCCGATCAGGTAAAAAAGAACGCTCCTGACCGAGCCATTTGGGCCGGCGGTCATCACAAAGGCGGCGAGAAGGCCGGAAGGCCCCCAGGTGGCGGCGGCCACCTGCGTTACCATGACGAAAGCGCCGCCGAAGCCGGCGCCGAGACCCGCCGTGAGAAAAGGCCTGCCAAGCGGCAGCGTAACGCCGTAGATGAGCGGTTCCCCGACGCCCAGGAGGCCGGCGGGCAGCGCGCCCGCAATGACGGAGCAGAGATCGCCGTTTCCGGTCTTTTTCGCTTTCTTCCAGAGGGCAAGGGCCGCGCCCACCTGCCCGGCGCCGGCCATGGCGAGGGCCGGGTAAAGCGTGACATAGCCCAGCTCCTGCAGCTGAACGCTGTACAGAGCCACCAGTCCATGGTGCATGCCCGCCGCCACCAGCGGAAGAAAGAGGGCGGCTGCAATATAGCCGGACACAGCCCGCATAAAGATATTCTGGGACTGGCAGGCCTTGCTGAACAGCCACACGATGCCTCCGGAGGCATAGCCAAACAGCGGCATGATAAAGATAATATAGGGAATCACACAGAGAAACATGGTGAGCAGTGGCGTAAAGACGACATCGACCGACCTGGGCACGACGGAGCGGACGGCCTTTTCCACATAGGCGATCAGAAGAGCGCCCGCGATGACGGCCAGCACACCGCCTTTTCCGCTGCAGAGGACCGAATCCAGCGGTATATCGACATTGTAAAGCCCCATAATGGCGGCAATTCTGTTGATGCCGTCCAGCGAGGTAATCATGCCCAGCATCCCTCCGAGGATCGGCGTGGCTCCAAAGCGCTCTGCCGCGCGGTAGCCTGCCCACGCGGTCAGGTAGCTCATCATGGAGATGTTGATGAGGGACAAAAGCTGGTAGACAAAGGCCCACAGACTGTTGTCCGCATAGTTTGGCACCGTCTGAGATATGAGTGACGCAAAGCCTGAGCAAAGCCCGGCACTGATGATGCCGGGGAGCATCGGGACAAAAATATCCCCTATTATTCTCAGCGCATTTCTGATCCTGTACCTTTTCATTGAAAAATCTCCTGTTTCAGACTGGAAAACAATGCCCCGCGAACGATCGAGTTATCCCAAATAGCGGAAGCACAGCATGGTGATATCGTCGAACTGTTCCGCGTCCGCGGCGAACTCATCGATCCGGTTCATCATCGTCGCAAGGGCGTCCTGCGGGGGGGCGTCCGGATCCGCATTGAGCGCTTCCAGAATCCGGTCGGTTCCGAACAGCCGACCCCCGGGATCGCTTGCCTCCGCCACCCCGTCCGTATACACGAACAGGCTGTCGCCCGGAAACAGTTCAAACTCGCGCTCCCTGAACCGGGTCCCCTCCATGGCGCCGATGGGGAGGGAGTGGCGGTATACTACCAGCTCGTACTTTTCCCCGGCCCGCCGCATCACCGGGTGCTCATGCCCTGCGTTGGCTGCGATGCCTTTCCCCGTGGACAGCTGAATGGAGGCAAGCCACACGGTGACGAAAGAATCCGTGTCGTTTGTTTCGCACAGCTGATTGTTCACGTTGAAGAGGGTCTCCGCCGGGCTTTCGCCCCGCAGCAGGTGGGCTTTGATGAGAATTCTGGACATCATCATGAGCAGCGCGGCGGGGACGCCTTTGCCGGAGACATCGGCCATGACCAGACAGACGTGATCGTCATCGGTCATGAAGAAATCATAGAAATCGCCCCCCACCCCTCTCGCCGGGCGCATGCAGGCATAGAGGTTGATGTCCCGTTTGACGCAGAAAGTGTCAAAATTCCGGGGGAGCTGGCTGGCCTGGATCTTCTTGGCCATATCGAGTTCTGCCCCGATGCGTTCCTTTTCCGCAGTGACTCTTTTGACCTCGTCGATATACAGCATGGTCCGGGCGGACTGCTTGGCGAAGGATTCCGCCAGAACCTCAATCTCATCGCCGGTTTTGTATATATCCTCCATTTGAAACTGCCTGTTGCGGACACCCAGCGAGGCCACGCGCCGGGTGATGGTATTCAGGGGGTCGATGATCCGCTTTGTGATGGAGAAAGCGAAGGCCATTCCGGCTGCCACGATAGAAACGATCAGAAGGAAAAGAATGTTTCTGGCGTGGAACATCCTGCTGTGGAAGGAGGCGAGGGTGTTGTCCCGGAAAGCTTCATACTGCGCCCCGAGGCCGTTTTCTATGTACACCAGCTTCTGCTCCTCATAGGTATCATTGACCAGCTTCTCCACCATCGCGGACTGATAAAGAAAAACTGCCGTGTAGGCTGCGATGATCAAAATAATCGTGATCAGAAGCATGCTGAATATTTTCTGCCGGATGCCGCCTCTCAGAGTGCTTTGTTTATTTTCCATGGATGTCTCCTTATGATACGCTACGTTGTTTTGTTTTTGTGTAATCAAAAACAGTTTACTAAGAAACCGGGAAGAATTCAAGAAAAATGTTTGTGTACAAAACGACTTCTCCGTGCAGACGGGCCGCCCCCCCGGACAAAAAAACAGACGCTCCAAACGGAACGTCTGAATATGGGACCCCGCAAAAGTAAGGCTTTTGCGGGGAAAGGAAAAAGAAGCCTGCCGGTCGATGTGCCGCCGTCTGCGGCGGTACATGACCTTGCGGGCTTCTTTTGACGCATTAACGCTTGGAGAACTGAGGTGCGCGACGGGCTGCTTTGAGACCGTACTTCTTGCGTTCCTTCATTCTGGGGTCGCGGGTGAGGAAGCCTGCGGCCTTGAGGGCGGCGCGGTAGCTCTCATCGACGACGAGCAGGGCACGGGCGATACCGTGGCGGATGGCGCCGGCCTGACCGGAGACGCCGCCGCCGGTGACGGTCGCTTCGATGTCGACCTTGCCGAGCGTGCTGGTGGTGACCAGGGGCTGACGGACGATGAGCTTGAGGGTCTCGAGACCGAAGTAATCGTCGATATCACGGCCGTTGATGGTGATCACGCCGCTACCGTTGGGGATGAGGTGGACGCGGGCGACAGAAGACTTTCTGCGGCCGGTGCCGTACATATAGGGCTTCTTGGTCTTGTAGGTTGCCATAGTTCTTTACCTCCTCTTA
>CACWLG010000052.1 GCA_902761635.1 Oscillospiraceae bacterium
GACATCGGCTTCGGCGGCGTTGACCATGTGCTCGCAAGCGGCGAGGATGTCAACATCTTCGTGTTCAACACCGAGGTTTATTCCAACACCGGCGGCCAGGCCTCCAAGGCCTCCAACATCGGCCAGGTGGCGCAGTTTGCCGCAGCCGGCAAGGAGATCAAGGCCAAGAGCCTGGCAGAGATCGCCATGACCTACGGCTACGTGTACGTGGCACAGATCGCCATGGGCGCGAACAAGGTGCAGACCCTCAAGGCCATTGCTGAGGCAGAGGCGCACAAGGGCCCGTCCCTCATTATCGCCTACGCACCCTGCGAGATGCACAGCATCAAGGGCGGCATGACCAACTGCCAGACCGAGATGGACAAGGCCGTCAAGTGCGGCTACTGGAACCTCTTCCGCTTCAATCCGGACGCAGAAAAGCCCTTCACGCTCGACAGCAAGGAGCCTGCGGGCGGTTACCGCGAGTTCCTGATGAACGAGGCGCGTTACTCGAGACTGACCCGCGAGTTCCCGGACAGAGCCGAGAGACTCTTCACCGAGAACGAAGAGGAAGCGAAGAAGCGCTACGCGCATCTGATGAAGCTCAAAGCCCTCTACGAATGATCCGCAATGGCGCCGCGTCTCCCTCAGCCGCACAGCGGTGTCCGGGAGAGGAGCCTGACGCGCGGGAAGCGCACGACATACCAGGCTTTGCTGACCGCCTCAACAGCGGAAGAGGTTCAGCTTCTTGTGAAGCGTATGGTTGCAAGCAGATCCTTGAGCGGCGCGTAGTTCGGAAGCGTCGTGAGCTCATCGTCATAGTCCGGCGTCTTCTGTACGGTGACGAGAAGATAGCTGTGAGCATCCCCCGGGATGGGGAAGCGGATGACGATGCTGTCGCCGTCAAGCACCCAGAAGCCCTTGTGCTCACCGCATTCGATCTCGCCCAGAGTGTGGTATTTCTCCTCCAGAGCTGCCCGGTGGGCGGCGAAATCCTCATCGCCTGTATAGGAGGCATATTCAAGCTGGACGTTGAATTTCTCCCCGTACAGGATCGCCGCGTGAGAAACACTGGAGTAGTTGAGAAACTCATCCTCAACGACCACAAAGCTGTATTTTGCGGGGTCATAGTCGATGCTCAGCTCCACGGTCGCGGCATCCCGGAAGCCGGAGATAAAGCTGTAAAAACCGGTGTTGAGAGAAGGGGCCTCCGCGCTCTGTACCTTGTCCGGCGCAAGGGTTTCCGGGGGCAGCTTCTGCTTGAGGATCGCAATACCCGTTGCCACGGCGCCCGCAGCCGTCAAAGCCAGCGGCGCAATGATTTTCCATTTTAATAACATAGCAGGCACTCCTATTGCACAAAGAATGATGGATTAACACTGAAAGCTCAGCGCGCTTTGATGATCTTCACGCATTCGATGACGCTCAGCACCATCAGGGGCAGGAAGATCATGGAGGAATACTCGTTAAAGGCAAAGGGCTGGCGGATGATGCCGGAGATGAAGAGGCTGAACACAAAGAGCACGAAGAGCCCATAGTAGGGGATCGAGGCCTTGTGATGCACCCTGCCGCCCGTTAGGTATTCCAGATCCTCCGTAAACACCTTGCAGTCGGAGTCCAGGGTGCCGGTCATGAAGAGAATGCCGGAGAGGATGAAGATGATACAGGGAATGAAAGAGGAGATATTTTTCGCAAGATTAAAGCTCATGATCACGTCCTGGTACATCCAGGAAACCGCCATCCACACAAAGGCCAGCACGGTCGGCAGGATCATGGTGCCGGCAATGTACTCCTTCATGGTGCGGCCCTTGGAAATATGGGCAAGCCAGCGGGAAACCGTGGGCGTCCAGGAGAGGAACCAGAAGATCCAGCTTGCCGCCGTGGCGCCGCAGAAATACTCCCGCCAGAAATTGCGGGTGATGCTGCCCGTGATGGGCATGAAGTGAAAATCGGTCAGCGGCGTGGAAAGAACGGCGAGAAAGGCGATGAAGAACACCAGGAACGCAAGGCGCGACATGCCCTTGAGGAGATTATACTTTGCCGAGGTCATGGCGACCATCACCGTGATGGCGGCGAGCAGGAATTTAAGTCCGGGGAAGCTCAGGCCGATAAAGCGGGTGACGGTGTTCATGCCGGTCCAGAGGGAGATGGACATGCCGAGCACGGTGGAGAGCATGGCGGCGAGCTTGCCGAGCTTGGAGTCCATGTGCTTCATGTACCACAGGCCGACGACGGAATACATGGCCCAGACCGGCGCACCGTTGAGCAGGGCCACCATCGTGACAGACTCCAGCGGATTGAGACCCTCCTGCACATAGCCCACCAGGTCGCCCGGCGCGTACATCAGCGCAACGCCGGTGCCCGCGACAAAGACGCCCGCGATCCAGAGCCCGAGGGGCCAGGGCTTTTCAGGTGTCTGGCTGTCAAGCTCGATGCGCCGGCCCTTCGCGTCCCTGCTCTTGCAGACGAAGAAGAGAACCAGGCACAGAAGGATGCAGACCAAGGTCGTGACGGAGCCGAGTAAGTAGACAAAACGATTCAAGAGATCCAAAAAATTTCCTCCTTGCTGAAAACACGTTTACACCGGGAGCCTTATTTCCCCTCCAGCCCCTCCTGATAGACACGGCGGAGGTAATCGAAATCATCGTAATAGATCAGCACATTTTCCCCGTCCGTGTTGGTGATGCGCACCGTCTCGTTGACTCTCCGGATGAGGCTGAACATCTCCTCCGCGTCTTCCGTCGTGAAGAGGATGCAGCCGAGAGGGCCGTAGGGACGGATGGGATCGCCCACGCAGGCGAGGGAGTCCACGGTGACCCCGGGCCAGGAGCGCACCTCGTCCAGCCCTTCAATGTCGCCGATGGTGCCGCCCTTTTCATTGGTCCAGAGCATGTAGCTCGTGGCGCAGCGCCTGAAGGCCTTCCCCTGGGAGGGCGGCAGCGCCTCTGGATCGTTCCTTCTGCCGAGGGCATAGTCCACGATCCAGGCGATCACGTCGAAGCCCAGCAGCTCCTTGAAGGGGACAAACATCATATCGCCGTCCAGGCGGTAGCCCATCTCGATGATGTAGAAGTGCCCGTCCTCGTCCAGCATGGCCTGGGTCCAGGCATAGCCCTCGCGGCAGCCGACGCCCTGCAGAACCCTTTCGATGTGGGGGTTGATGTCCCGGCAGAAATCCTCCACATGGTTGGAGAGGGTGGAGGTGATGGAATAGCAGAACTTGGGATAGCCGGGCTCGGCATACATGGCGCACAGGCCCAGCAGGCTCACCTTGCCCTCTGCCAGAGCATAGGTGCCGTACCATTCCTCGCCGTGGAGCATGCGCTCCACCACAAGCTTGCGGCTTTTGGACATGGAACGGGCGTAGTCACAGGCGGCCAGCATTTCCGCCTCGTCATGGGCGTAGCTGATGCCGCGGTTGCAGCTTAAGTCGATGGGCTTGACCACAACGGGATACTTGACCTGATCCAGCTCCTCGCGCGTGGGAGGGTCGGACAGAAAGTAATCGGTGGCAAGCGGCGCGCCGAGGGAGGTGGCGAGGGCCTTGTAATCCACCTTGTCCCGGGAGTAGTGCCAGGCCTCCGGTGTGCAGTAACAGGGCAGCCCCAGGCGCTTGCAAAGGGCCATGCACATCTCGAGATTAAACTCGCTGATGCCGCAGACCACGGCGTTCACGCCCTCGGCGCGGCATTTGGCCTCGAGCGCGTCCAGATCGCCGGTGTTGATCATCCAGTATTCGTCGGCAGCCAGCTTTCCGGGGGAATGTTCAGGCTCCAGGTAGTCGGTGACAATGGTATAGACCCCCTGCTTTTTGGCGTACTCCAGCATGAGGATGCTGCCGTAGCTGGTACCGAGCATTAAGAGTTTCTGCATGTGGCTTTTCTCCAATCTGTTTGTATTCATTCATTCGGCTGTTCAATAAGCGCAGATCTCTTAGGCAACACCGCACAATCCGCCTTCGGCATCTCCTGGAAAATTTGTGCCCTGATTTCGTCACTTTTTCTTGAGGTACACAAAGTACATCTGCGAAAAAGTGCCTTTATCAGAACCCAAATTTTCTAAGGATCTGCTCTTGCCGAATTATGCGGTATTGCCCTTGCAGAAACGCAAGAAACAGCCGAATGAATAATGTCAAGTTTTTCGGTTGCCCCGCCAGGGACGGAGAAAATGGCATATTATAATCTTATTACTCCGGCTGTACAGCCCTGCGCCATGGGGATGCTTCATTGCCGGAGTTATATGTGGGCAGTGACCCGACTGCGGGTCATCGTTCATATACGATGGAATATTCCCCGCACCCCGGGAAATCGCGGGATCAGGCGTCCACCCGCCGCCGGTGAACGAGGCTCAGCAGGACATCCCGGATGTAGCGGAAGCTCTCCACCTTGAAAAGCACGGAGCCGGCCGCATAGACGGCGGCGCCTGCCGGAACCATGATGAGAAGCTTCACAAGGTCGGGCAGGCCCGTCCTTGTCACGGGAAAAATCACCGCCCCCATGACCAGGGACAGAAGCATGGCGGGCAGCGCATCCCGAAGCTGCTGCAGGATGCTGTAATGCAAGAGCTTCCGGTTCGGCCAGGCGTTGATGAGCACGGAGGCAAAGCCGGAGAAGAGCAGGCCCCAGGTGATCGCCATGACGCTGTAGCGCATGGTGACCAGCAGCACCGCCGTCTCCAGCAGCTTCTTGAGGATCTCCTGATACAGGAAGATCCCGCTGTGGCCGGTGGCCTTGATGGCGTTGAGGTTCGCTGTGTGCAGGGGCCAGAAGGCGTAGTAGAGGCAGAAGATCTGCATATACGGCACACAGGGCAGCCACTTGTCCGTCAGCAGAAAACGGATCAGGGGCTCGGCGCACACGGCAAGACCCGCCATCAGCGGCATCAGCACATAGGTGCTCACCCGGATGGCGCGGCTGGTCATCTCCCGCACGCGCGCCGGATCGTCCTGCTCCGAGGACAGGACCGGCAGCAGCACACTGTCCAGAGAGGCGTTGGTGTTCTCCATGATGAGGTTGGGGAACTGATCGCCCTTGTTGTAGTAGGCGAGATCGGCCGTGGAATAGCGCAGGCCGATGATGAACTGATAGAGCTTGAGATAAGCCGTGTCCAAAAGCTGGGAGACCAGAAGCTTCCAGCCGTAGGAGATGAGCCTGCCGAGGCGCTGCCAGGAAAAAATGGGCTTCGGCCGCCAGCCCACGGTGAGCCAGAGGATCGCGGTGTTGACCGTCACATTCAGAAGCTGCTGGAACACCAGGGCCCACACGCCTTTACCCAGGAAGGCCAGCGTAATGCCCACGATGGCGGAAAAGACCGTCCCGCCCAGGGTGGCAAAGAAGAAGCGGCGAAACTGCATCGTCTTGGCCACATAAGCCTGCTGCACGTTCTTCACGCCGGAGACTACAATGGTAAGCCCCAGCACACGCACCACGGGCACAAGGGACATATCGTGATACAGCCGCCCGATCATGGGCGCAGCGGCAAAGAGCCCCGCATACAGCACCAGACAGAAGACGAGGTTAAAGTAGAAAACGGAGGAGTAGTCCAGATCGTCCGTATCCTTCTTCTGGATCAGGGAGTTTGCCATGCCGCTGTCCACAAAGACCTGCAGGATGGCGGTGATGGCGGTGACGAGGGCGATGCTGCCGTAGAGCGAGGGCTCCAGCAGACGCGCCAGGATGATGGAGACGACGAAGTTCATCACATAAGTGCCGCCGCGCTCCATGAGCCGCCAGATAAAATTGGTGATGACGGATTGCTTTTTATCCATAAGAGAGAAGCTCCCGGGTGGTTCAGTCCCGATATCCCCGCGCCCTGCGGTACAGGCGCTGTATGCCGGGGAGGCTGGACTTGATAAAATTCTTGACCTGATAGCTCAGGGGCTGCGCACGCAGCAGCTTGTCGTAGGGGGGCTTTCGCTGCTCGGCGTCCCGGCCCTCGATATACATGAGCTCAAACTCGCGCTCGCGGATTGTGCGGTCCACCAGGGGCAGCACCTCCTCCGGCGCGTAGGGACGGAAGGCGCGCAGCATTTCGGTCTTGCCGATGATAAACTGCCGCAGCTTTCCGTACTGGCCTGCCACACCGGCGCTCCATGAGCTCTCGTTGGAGTTGATGCGGTAGACGGACATGCAGCGGTCGAGATAGCGGATCTTCCCGTGCAGCCGCAGCCACAGGGCGTCCGGGTAATCGCCGAAGCCGTATTCGGAGGCAACGGCGTAGAAATCGGGGGGATTGGCCAGAATGTCCCGCCGCGCAACGAGCGAGCTGGTGTGGTAGGCATTGGCCATGCTGGAGATGATCTCCTCAAAGCCCACGTCCCCTTCAAAGCGGTGCAGAAGCTTCTCCCTGTGCCCGTCGGTGCAGAAGTGGAGCACCGTGTTGTGCACACAGGCGCTGTAATCGGGGTGGGCCTCCAGAAAGTCCACCTGCCGCTGCAGCTTTGTCGGATCGGTCCAGTAGTCGTCCCCCTCGCAGTAGGCCACGTATTTGCCCCGGGCGTTGGGAAAGAAGACGGTCTGATACACGTCGATGCCCCGGGAATAGAGGTTCTCCTCCTGATAGAAGGGGCGGATGATGTCCGGGTATTTCCCGGCGTACTCCCGGATGATGTCGCGGGTGGAGTCAGTGGAGACATCGTCGTTAATAAGCACCTCAAAGGGAAAGCGGGTGTGCTGGTTCACAAAGCCGTCCAGCGCGTCGCGCAGGAAGGCCTCATGGTTATAGGCGGTGCAGAGGATCGAGACTGTGCAGCGGTTCGAGCTGTAAGCGCCCTCCGGCGCCTCAGGTCTCAGCGTGGAGACCTGCGCGGGCGAGAGCGGCGTGACGGGCAGTTCCTCTGTCTTCTCGGACACATACCCGCGCTTTTTCCGATAGCGCTCCTGGATGCCGGGGAAGAGACACTTGATGTGGTTCTTGAGGCGGTAGGAGAGGGGCTTTTTCGCCAGGATCTCATCATAGGGGGGCTTGCGCTGATCGGCGTCCCGGCCCTCGATATACATGAGCTCAAATTCCTTTTCCAGGATCGCCCGGTCCACCACGTCCAGCCTGTCCTTCGGCGCCCAGGGGCGGAAGGCGCGCAGCAGCTCGCACTTGCCGATGATGAACTCGCGCAGCTTGTCGTAGTCCTCATCCACGGCGGCGCTCCAGGAGGCGCTGCCGGAGTGGATGCGGTAGACCGACATGCACTCCTTCAGACAGCGAATGGGGCCGTTGCAATAGAGCCAGAGGGCGTCCGGATGATCGCCGAAGCCGTGGCTCAGGCCGACGTAGAAGAAGTCCTGGGGATTGGCGATGATGGATTTTTTCGCCACGATGGAGCTGGTGTGGAAGGAATAGGACATGCCGTTGCAGATATCCTCAAAGCGCACATCGCAGTCGGCGCTGTGGTTCAGAAGCGGCCGGTCCTTCTGCTCGCCGCCGCAGTAGTGCAGCATGGTGTCGTGCACACAGGCGGAGTATTCGGGATGCGCCTGCAGAAAATCCACCTGCCGCTGCAGCTTCGTGGGCTCGGTCCAGTAGTCGTCCCCTTCACACAGAGCGATATACTTGCCCCGGGCCGCGGGATACAGCACCTCCAGGCACAGGTCCTTGCCCTGGGAGTAGAGGTTCACCGGCTGATAAAAGGCGCGGATCAGATCGGGGTATCTTGCGGCATACTCGCGCACAATGTCCGCCGTCTTGTCGGTGGAGGCGTCGTCGTTGATGAGAATCTCGATGGGGAAGTCCACCTTCTGCATGAGAAAGCCCTCGAGCGTGTCGCGCAGGTATTGCTCATGATTGTAGGTCAGACAGCAGATCGAGACCAGAACTTCGTTTTCCATAAACAGCTCCCAAAAAGGAAATTACTTGCTGAGCTCCCTCGCGGTCTGCGCGGCAACCATGGCGTTATTCAGCACGAGCTTGATGTTGGATTCCAGGCTGTCGCCGCCGGTGAGCTCCACCACCCGCGCCAGCAGGAAGGGGGTGGTCTCCTTGCCGTGGATGCCCTGGGCCCTGGCGTCGGCAAGGGCCCGGTCGATGGCGGCGTCGATGGTCTTCTTGTCCATGGCGTACTCGGCGGGGATGGGGTTCGTGACCAGCATGCCGCCCTTGTAGCCAAGCTCCCGCTGGGCGCGGAACATGGCGGCGAGCTCCTCCGGAGAGTCCACGCGGTAGTCCACGCCGAAGCCGGATTCGCGGGTGTAGAAGGCGGGCAGTTCCTCCGTGCCGTAGCCCACTACGGGCACGCCCTTGGTTTCCAGGTATTCCAGCGTGAGGCCGAGGTCGAGGATGGACTTGGCGCCGGCGCAGACGACCATCACCGGGGTCTGGGCCAGCTCCTCGAGGTCTGCGGAGATGTCCATGGTGACCTCCGCGCCCCGGTGTACGCCGCCGATGCCGCCGGTGGCGAAGATGTTGATGCCCGCCATGTGGGCGATAATCATGGTGGTGGCGACGGTGGTGGCGCCGTCGGCCTTTCTCGCGACCAGCGCGGGCAGATCGCGGCGGCTGGCCTTGGCAACGCCGCGGCCGGTCTTGCCGAGATACTCGATTTCCTCATGGCTCAGGCCCGCCTTGAGTCTGCCGCCGATGACGGCGATGGTGGCGGGGATGGCACCGTTATCACGGATGGTCTTCTCCACCAGGAGCGCGGTCTCCACATTCCTGGGGTAGGGCATGCCGTGAGAGATGATGGTGCTCTCCAGCGCCACGACGGGCCTGCCCGCGTCCAGTGCGGCTTTCACCTCGGGGGAGATATCAAGATAAGCGTTCATAGTATACTCCTGTAAATTCGTTTTTTGACACGAAACAAAGGATATGGAAATTCCATATCCTTTGTTTCAGGATCATGACAGAACTTTATTTTGCTTTGATGTAGGGCTTGCCGTTGGCAGAGGGAACGCGGGATTTGCCCACGAACAGCACCAGCACGATGACCGTGACCACATAGGGGATCATGGAGATGAGCTGCATGTTGATGCCTGAGGAGCCGCCGAGCACGACCTTGAGGCCGGAGCAGAAGCCGAACAGCAGGCAGCCGAGCAGCGCGCCCTGCGGGCGGAACTTGCCGAAGATAACGGCCGCGATGGCGATAAAGCCCTGGCCCACGATGGAGATAGGCCTGAACTGCGTGGAGATGGCCATGGTCACGCACGCGCCGCCGAGACCGGCGAGGAAGCCGGAGATGCACACACAGAGAAAACGCATCCGGATGACGTTGATGCCCAGCGTCTCGCAGGCCTGGGGATGCTCGCCGCAGGCGCGAAGGCGCAGACCGAAGCGCGTCTTGTAGAAGACAAACCATACGATGGCGACCGCAATAAACACCAGATAGGTGGAGGCGTAGTTGGCAAAGACGTTGTCCATGAAACGGCCGAACACCGTGGAGGTGTCGAACACGCCGCGGAAGAGGCGGGGGATCTTCATGCTCGCTTCAAGCGGGATGGTGTCGGTGGAGTTGAAGAGGACCTTCGCGATCATGATGACGATGCCGGGGCCGAGCATGTTGATGGCGGTGCCGGCGATGGTCTGATCCGCGCCGAGGTTGACGGTGGCGATGGCGTGCAGCATGCCGAAGAAGGCGCCCGCAAGACCGCCGCAGAGAAAGCCGATCCAGGGGTTTCCGGTAAAGTAGGCCACGACGGTGCCTGTGAAAGCGCCGGCGGTCATCATGCCCTCAATGCCGATGTTGACCACGCCCGAAACCTCCGAAAAGCAGGAGCCCAGGGCGGCATACAGCAGCGGCGTCGTATAGATCAGCGTGGCGTAGAGAATAACGCCGAAGTTGTTCATAAAATTCGTCATGACTTGCTGCCCTCCTTCTGCTCTGCGGTCTTTTTATTGGCCGCGGCTTCCGTGTTGCGGTTTGCACGGGGTTTCAGATTCTTGAGGTTTTCAAAGATCACGGAGATGGCAATGAAGAACACAACCGTGCCGACGATGACGTTGATGAGCTGGGTCGGCGCGCCCACGAGGTTGAGCTTGCTGCCGCCGAACATCAGGGCACCGTAAAAGATACCCGCGATCAAAACGCCGAAGGGGTTGGAGCAGCCGATCAGCGCGACCACGATGCCGGCAAAGCCAAAGCCCTCCTGACTGGAGAAGACGGAGATGCGGTTGCCCATGCCCATGAGCTGCAGCGCGCCCGCGAGACCCGCCAGTGCGCCGGAGATGGCCAGGGCCGTGAGGATGGAGCGGTTGACGTTGATGCCGCCGTATTCCGCGGCAAACTTGTTGGAGCCGACCGCCTTGAGCTCGTAGCCCAGCGTCGTCTTCTCAATCACGAACCAGACCAGAACCGTCATGGCGATGGCGACCAGAATGCCCCAGTTGGCCGTCGGGCAGAGGCCGGCGCTCTTGATGAAGTCCTTGGAGAAGAGCATGCTCGCGTTTGGGGAAATGTTCTTCGTCGCTTCGGCCGTGCCGTCGGAGTGGATGGCGGGGATGCCGGCGATGAAGTTGGAGAGATAGAAGGCGATCCAGTTGAACATGATCATGCTCAGCACTTCGTTGATGCCCCAGCGGGTTTTCAGAAAGCCGACAATGATGCCCCAGATCGCGCCCGCAGCCATGGCGGCGATAAAGCACAGCGGGATCAGAATGGGCTTGGGGAGATTGCCCGCAAGGATGCCGACACAGGCAGCCGCCATGGAGCCGACGACAAACTGACCCTCAGCGCCGATGTTGAAGACGCCGGTTTTGAAGGAGAAGGCCACCGAGAGGCCCGCTACGATATACGGTACGGAATAGACGATCACATAGGAAAAGCCCTTGCGTGTGGTAACGCTGGTGATCAGCCGCCCGTAGGCCGCGCCCACGGACAGGCCCATGACCGAAAGGAAGACCGCGCCCACCAGAAAGCCCAGCAGGATGGAGAGCAGAATGTGGATGAAGCGGTTTTCCGAGACAATGTCGAGAAAGCTCTTTTTCTTTGTCATGCCTTTTTCCCTCCTCCCGCCATCATCAGGCCGAGATCGTTCTCATTGGCCTCCTTGCCGGGGATGGAGGCGACGATCTTACCGTCAAAGATAACGTCGATGATATCCGAAAGACTCATGATCTCGTCCAGCTCAAAGCTCACGAGCAGGACGGCCTTGCCCTTGTTGCGCTGGTCTACGATATACTTGTGCACATACTCGATCGCGCCGACGTCCAGGCCGCGGGTGGGGTTGACGGCGATGAGCAGATCCTTGTCGTTCTGCACCTCGCGGGCGATGATGACCTTCTGCTGGTTGCCGCCGGAGAGGGTGCCGGCCGGGCGCTTTTCACTGCCGGAGGGACGGATGTCGTATTTTTCGATGGAGTCCCTCGCGTGGGAGGAAATGGGCTCACGCTGCAGAACATTGCTCTTGGAGTAGGGCTGCTTCTCATAGTTTTGAAGGATGAGGTTATCCTCGATGGAGAAGTCCAGCACCAGGCCGTGCTTCTGCCGGTCGGCGGGGATGGAGGACACGCCGTGCTGGAAGCCGAAGGCGGGGGACTTGTTGAACACGTCCGTGCCGTTTACGAGCACCTGGCCCTTTGTCCCCTTGCGCAGACCCGTGATGACCTCCACCAGCTCGGTCTGGCCGTTGCCGTCGATGCCGGCGATGCCGACGATCTCACCCCGGCGCACCTGGAGATTGAGGCCCTTGACGATCTCAATGCCGCGGTAGTCCAGGCAGTGCAGATCCTTCACGTCCAGCACGACATCACCTGGCGTCTGCTCGGGCTTGTCGACCTTGAAGGTGACCTTGCGGCCCACCATCATGGCGGCCAGGTCGTTCTCGTCCACCTTCTCCACATCCACGGTGTCGATGTACTTGCCCATGCGGATGATGGTGCAGAAGTCTGCGGATTCCTTGATTTCCTTGAGCTTGTGGGTGATGATGATAATGCTCTTGCCGTCCTTGACAAGGTTGTGCATGATGGCGATGAGCTCGGTGATCTCCTGCGGCGTGAGGGAGGAGGTCGGCTCGTCCAGGATCAGGATATCCGCGCCGCGGTAGAGCGCCTTCAGGATTTCCACGCGCTGCTGCATGCCGACCGAGATGTCCTCGATCTTGGCATCCGGGTCGATGGACAGTCCGTAGCGCTCGGAAATCTCGACCACATTCTTGCGCGCGGTGGCCATGTCGAGCTGTACACCCCTGGTCGGCTCGGTGCCGAGGACGATGTTCTCCGTGACGGTGAAGGGCTGGATCAGCATGAAGTGCTGGTGCACCATGCCGATGCCGGCATCAATGGCGTCACGGGGGGTGTTCATTACGATTTTCTTGCCGTTGACCAGAATATCGCCGGAGGTGGGCTTGAGCAGGCCGTAGAGCTGGTTCATCAGCGTTGATTTGCCCGCGCCGTTCTCGCCCAGAATTGCGTGGATTTCGCCTTTGTGGACGGTGAGATTGATGCCGTCGTTTGCGACAAAGTCGCCGAAGCGCTTGACAATGTTGCGCATCTCAATGACGGGCGTGTTCATGTCCACATACTGTTTTGCCAAAGTGACCGCCCCCTTGAAATAGTGTGGAATCCGGAGTTCGGAGTCTGGAGTTGCCCTGCGGGATCATCATCCGTACAGCGTACAGGCGCTCTCCCATATTCACAGATACTTTATTATAACATGTCTCCCGCCACTTTTCTACTGTTTCTTGCGCTTTGTGAGCAAAAAAAGAGCACGGCCGAAGCCGTGCTCAGAAAGTGCGGAAAATCAGGCGCCAAGGGTGAAGGCGGGGCATTCAGCAGCGGTGGTGGGAACGGTCTTCTCACCGGCGATGATGGCCTTCTTGGCAGCCTCGACAGTCTCAAGGACGTCAGCGGGGATGTGGTCGCGGGTGGGGGCGAGGTCAACGCCGCCGTTGGACAGGTCGTACATATGCACGCCGGCACTGAACTTGCCGTCCTTGACAGCCTTGGAGATGTCCTGGGAAGCGATGTCAACGCGCTTCATGGCGGAGGTGATGACGTGGTCGGGAGCAAGGATGGACTGGTCGGTGTCAACGCCGATGGCCCAGATGCCTTCCTCGTTGCAGGCCTCGATAACGCCCATGCCGGTGCCGCCGGCAGCGTGGTAGATGACGTCGGCCGCCGGCGGAGTCACCGAAGGAGTTGGCGTTGTACTGCTGGATCGTGGCATCGGGGCAAGCCTCGAGAACACCGGTGATGAAGCCGATACCGAAGAGATTCATGGAGTCGGAAACCATGCCCTGAACGTAGCCGACATTCTTGCTCTGGGTGACGGAACCGGCAACCAGGCCGACGAGGTAGGAGGCCTGCTCCTGCGCGAACATCAGGCAGGCGACGTTGGGCAGATCAATGCTGGAGTCGTCGATGATGGCGAACTTCTGATCGGGGTTGTCCTCGGCAGCCTCGCGGGTGGCGTCGGCCAGCATGTAACCCACGCAGATGATGAGGTCGTAGCCCTCGTCAATGAAGGTGTTGATGTTGGTCTGGTAGTCAGCGTCGGTCTTGGACTCGAGGTAGTTGACCTCAAAGCTGGGATCCTCGGCAGCCAGAGCCTGCAGGCCTTCCCAGGAGGTCTGGTTGAAGGACTTGTCATTGACGCCGCCGACGTCGGTGACCATGCCGATCTTGATCTTGGCATCAGCCGCGGAGGCGGTGGCGCACATCGCGAACATCATGCACAGAACGAGAGCCATTGCGAGAATCTTTTTCATGTTCTTTCCTCCATAAAAAGTATTTTGAATGGATTCCTGCTTGGATTCCTCCGCCAAAATTATAGCATGCCGCGCCATGAAAAACAAGGGCGTTTTTTACAATCCGTGTCAGTATGACACGAAAGGCGGCGGGAGAGCCCGCCGCCCGGATTTACACGATTCTCCTGTCTCTTACCTGGGCGTCGTAATGCCGGTTGAGGAAGGGGCGCACCACGTAGTAAATGAGCTTGTTTTCAGCGTTTGTGATATACAGGGTAAAGGTCGCGACAAAGAGGATGAGCGCCGCAAGCGCCAGTTTCCCGAGCATTTTCAACAGAAATACAACGATTTTTCCCATCTCTGCGCTCTCCTTTCTCAATATGCCTCGGAGTCGTCAAACTCAACGATGGTGGGGTCGAGGGGCTTTTCGTTGAGGACGACGGACATGTAATTGTTCACGCAGTTGCGCATGTCCTGGCGGGAGACCGTGCGGCTGTCCTGCAGGTCATGCTCGATGAAGATAAAGTGGAAGCCCAGCTCCCGCGCCTGCTCCTCCATCATGGCATGCACGCCCAGCATGCCGTTGCAGGCGATGTTGTCGTTCATGAGCACCATGTCGCAGTTGAAGCTCCTGGCCCAGTCCCAGACGGCGTTGATGTTCTCCCAGCCGCCCACGGCGTGGTGGCGCATGCAGGCGCGCTGCGTAAAGGCGGTCAGATCGTCCATGGCCTTGTCGGGGTCTGTGGTGTCGATCATGTTGTAGCCCATGGTCGAGTCCATGTTCAGCACGATCGTGATGCCCCAGCAGTTCTGCGTCCAGGTGGGGAAGTCCGTGTAGTATACGGCGGACGGGCCCCACAGGAAGGCGCGGTGGCGGGTCCTGCCGCCGAAGGGCCGGTATTTCTCCTCATAGCAGCGGCGCATGATCTCGATGACCCTGCGGTCGACCCGGTTGAAGTATTCGTCCTGTCCGTTGACGGACTGCCAGGAATAGAGGCGGTAGAGCGATTCGGCAATGCCGGAGAGGGGAGAGTAGGGCGTCTTGAACAGGTCCCACTTTTCAAGCTCAATGGTGTTCTGCTCGTTCATGAGCCTTGCGTATTTGAAAAGCTCGTCCCAGTCGTACTTCACACCGTAGTGCTCCTCCACGAAGGCCAGGGCGTTTTCCAGCTCTTTGCGGGAATAGGGGATGGCCTCGGGGTTCTGGTGCTGCATGGCGAGGGTGATGGGATTGTCCGGCAGGCCGATGCGCCGGCGCTGGAACATGGAGGTGGACTCGGAGGCGTTGCAGGGCATGTTGGTGGAGAGCATGACCCTGCCGAGCAGCGGGAAGGCGTCGTCGAGGGCCACCCCCGTCTCCGCCGCGCAGCGCGAGCAGACGTCCGCCGGCAGGCCGAAGGACTCCGCCACGTCGATATAATAGGGCTCGATGTGCTGGTCGATGTCGCAGATGATGAACTCCGGCAGGGTCTGCAGGGGGATGGGGTGCAGGCCCTTGAAGCCCTTGAGAAAGAGCGGGGTGATCGTCTCGTCATGCGGGATGCAGTTGTCGGTCTCGGACCCGCCGCCGAAGCGCCGGTCATTGGCGAGAATGAAGGCGATGCGCTTTGTCAGGCTCTGCACGATGGCGTGCATGTTCATGTGCGCGATGCGCAGCTCCTCGCCGCGGTAGCCCTCAAAAAGGCGGTCGATGAACAGAAAGGTGCCGAGATAGGAGCCCATCCAGCGGTATTCCCAGAAGCCCTTGAGAATGGGGACGGGCGCGGAGGCCACCATGCCCGCCATGGAGACAAGGTTGTTGAGCCACTGGGTATAGTCGTAAAAGGTGTCCTTCACGCCGCGCCACTCGCGCCATTTGGCGACGCCGGTCTTGTCGCGGTAGCGGCTGCGCTGGCCGCCGACGCCGTGCTCCGCCTGCCACAGGGGGTCGAAGCGCTCAAGCTTTCTGTCAATGGCGGAGATGATTTTATCGGTGACTCTCATGTGCGTTCCCCTCCCTGAATGTGCTTGATTTCCAGCGACTCGATAAAGGCCTGGAAGCGGGTGCGAAGCTGCCCCGCCGCGCCGAGGGCGTATTCCTTCTCGATGGTGCAGCAGGGGATGCGCAGCTCGTTTGTGAAGATGTGGTTCTGCAGCACCTTCTCATAGCTCCAGAACTCGCAGAACTTCATGTTCTCGTAGATGATGCCGTCGGCCTTGAACTCCCTCACCAGGCGCCGGACCTCTTCGGTGCGCTGCTCGATCTTCATGCCGTCCATGAATCTTGCGCACTGGTTCCAGTGGAGATAGTGGCGGCACACCGCGTCAAAGGCGCTCTCGCCCGCGCGGATCTCGATCTGCTCGCGACCGGGGAAGCTGCCGAAGCAGTAGCGGTCGGCTACCACCATGGCACCGCAGCTCTCGATGAGCCTGGTAAAGTCCGGATCGTCGATCTCCGAGCCCACGAGCGCGACGCGGGCGCGGAAGGGGAAGCCCGGCTCCGGCTCGCGCGTCTTGAGCTCCTCCAGCGTCTCCTGCAGCAGCGGGAGGATCAGCGCGTGGGGACAGACCTGGCTCACGAGCTGGATGACATGAAACTCGTAGCCCGTGAGATTGGGGTTGTCGGCCCTGCGGTGCGCGCCTATGGCCTCGATGACGCGGCTGACGGCATTGTGGTCGTCGATGGCGCTGCGGATCGCCCCGTCGGAGATATCGACCCCGAAGTGCGCCTGGAGCGGGAGCAGGATGTTTTTGCGGAGCTGGACCTTGTAGTATTCAAGATTGTTTGCGTCTCCCTTCATGGGCGGGTCCAGGATGGTGGAGAAGAAGCGCTCGTTCTTTACCGGGTGCAGCAGCTCAAAATGCTCCTCCATGCGCTCCATGGTGGCGCAGGATTCCGCCCCGAAGAGGGCGCTGAGATAGTTGTAGCCGCCTTCGATCGCGCGCTCGAGGATGGAGCGGGCGTAGGGACAGGTGCGGTTGGTCATGTAGTACCCGGCCACATCCGTGGACGTGCAGCGCGGCGCGCGCAGACGGGAGGAGAAGCAGCCCGGCAGGTTCAGCAGCGGCTCGGGAATATAATAGCAGTTATATCCCAGGGCAAGCTTCCCCTCCCCGAGGGCTTTTGTGACGAGCTCGTTCTGCGCGTCCTGCAGCAGATTCTCAAAGGTGATCAGGTGTTTCAGATCCTTCAAGCTTGTACACCTCTTTTCAATTCGGATAAACGTGTGGGTTTCCAACTTGAAAAAAGTTTAACATACGCTTTCGGTTCCGTCAAGAACGGGCTGCTTTTCGCAGGCGGCAGAAAATTTACGCCGCTTTAACAACTCCCCTCTTGCGCCGGAGACAGAAAAATGGTAAGCTGTATACAAGATAATCCCATCCCCATCTTGTTATTTTTATAAAACAAAGGAGTGTCGTCATTATGCTTAAAATCATCATGGGCCTTAAGGGGTCCGGAAAGACGAAGGAGCTGGTGGGTCTTGTGTGCAAGGCCGTCAGCGAGGGCGAGGGCGACGTGATCGTCATCGAGAAGGAGCGCAAGCTCACCTATGATATCCCGTACAAAGCCCGCCTGATCGACGCTGCAAGCTATGACATCGGCACCTTCGAGTTTCTCAAGGGCTTCATCTCCGGCATCCACGCCGGCAACTATGACATTACCCACTTCTTTATTGATAACTTCTATAAGCTGGTCAATGACCGGGACGAAGCTTCGGTCGTCGCCTTTATCCAGTGGCTGGCCGCCTATGCCGAGCGGGAAAAGATCGAGTTTGTGATCTCCATGAGCTCTGACCGCGCCAAGTGCCCGGAGGAGCTCAAGCCGTACCTGATCTGATCAAAGCGTAAAAAAGAGGGGCTGTGAAAAACCTGCACGGTTCATACCGTGCAATATCAACACCGCAGGGACGGGCGCCCTCGACCGCCCGGCGGAAAAAGCAATAAAAAATGCAGACCTTCGGCGAATTCGTATTATTGTACGTTTTCGCCGAAGGCTGTTATCATTTTAGGAGGCTGTTCTTCGCGGGGCGTCCGGAAGGCCGCTCCCTGCGAAGGCAGCCGACTTTTTTCGCAGCCCTTTTTTTCAGTACCAGGGCTTTATCCCGGATTGCGAAAGCCGGCAGCGGGATCGAGCGGGACCTCACGGAAAAGCGCTGCGACGGCGGCGCGGTAATCGGGCAGGCTCCTCGCTTTCAGGATGGCCTTCAGCTCCCGCTCCCCGCCGGGAAAGAGGCAGCGCTGGTAAAACCAGAGCTCCTTCATGCGCGACACGGTGTAGGGCGGGGCAAGGCCGTCGGCCAGATACGCCTCGATGAGCCGGTCATGGAAGTCCCGCAGCTCGGGGGCGGACAGAGCCTCGCCGCCGCAAAGCTGCCGGAAGAGGGCCGGATTCGTCACAGCGCCCCGGCCCAGCATAACGGCCTGCAGCGCGGGGTAGCGCGCCTGCAGGGAGGCGAGATCCGCCGGTGTAAAAATATCCCCATTATACTCCACAGGGAAGGGACAGTCGAGCGCCGGGGCAAAGGCCTCCCGGTCCGGGATACTGCGGTACATCCCGCCGCGGTCGCGCACATGGACGATCAGGCGCGAGAGCGGATACTTCCGATAGACCGCGAGCAGGGCCGGAAACTCCCCGGCGCTGTGCAGGCCGAGGCGGGTCTTGACCGAAACACGGAGCGGGCAGCGGGAGAAGATCTCCGCAAGGCAGGCGTCGAGCTGCGCGGGATCGCCCAGCATGCCTGCGCCCTTGTGCTTGGCCACCACCGTCCCGGAGGGGCAGCCGGCGTTGAGATTGACCTCCTCATAGCCGAGGGCACCGAGCTCCTCCGCCACAGCGAGAAAGGGCGCCGGGGCATTGCACAGAAGCTGGGGGACAAGCGGCAGACCCTCGTTGTTCTCCGGCAGCACATCCCGCAGGCTTCCGGCCTTGAAGCGGCCGCTGCTGTCCGGCGCGATAAAGGGCGCATAATAGCGCGCCGCCCCCGGAAACAGCCGGGCATGGAGCCGGCGATAGATCGAATAGGTGATCCCCTCCATGGGGGCAAAGCTCAGTTCCATGGCGTCTCCCTTCCCTGTGAGATAGCTCCACTATACCCGAGGCGGAGAAAAAAGAAAAGCAAAATTTTTTCTTTATACATACTTTTGAAAAGCAACAGGCGTATAATGAATCCTTACTCAGCGGGACAGGCTCAAGCATTTTGGAGGGGGAGGTGAGCGCCGATGAAGCATCCTGCACTGACACGCGTATTTGCAGTCATACTGGCGATCCTCGGCGTGATCTTCCTTGCAACCGGCGTGCGCGGCATCGGTAAGAACAAAAAAGAGCATGCCGAGCGAGAGGCGTACGAGACCAAATTTGCCGGCCGTATCGAAAACTATGTGCGCCTGCACGAGCAGTTCGTCAATTCCGCGGATTACGAACAGACACGCAAGGCCCTGAACACGGTGCTCACCGCGCATGAGAAGGCGGCCGCCCAGCACAAGACGGACACCGCCATTTTCAGCGCCACCAAGGGCGGGCTGAAAATGGGGGAGGACCTGATCGCCGGCGCACAGGCGCAGATGGAGGAAATCAAGCGGCAGCTCCATGACGCCAATGACCGCAAAGTCTTTCTCGAAGGGCTGCTTTCAGAGCTGATAGCCTCCAACAAGAACAGGATGCCCTGGCTGGATGCGCTGGCCAACAGCGCGGCGGGCTATGCGGTGGACTGCTTTACGGAGAGCGCGAGGATCACCCTCATTACCGGGAAGCTCCGCGCCCTGATGGAGGCCGAGCCCTCGCCCTTCGATTATGCCGCCCGGGCCTATGCGCCGCCGGAACCTCCGGTCATGCCCGTGTTCGGCGGCTTCGACATGGGCGGGGACTGGGCGGAGATGCAGGCGGGCTGGGACGCGGCCATGGCCCAGGCCCAGAGCGCGGCCGCCGCCTATGAAGAGGCCGGCGACCTCTACGCCCGGCAGATGCAGGATTACTACGACGAGCTTGCCCAGGCAGAATTTGACCGGCTGAACGGCTTTGCCGACGGGGCTGAGGAGCTTGCCGTGGACATGGCATACAGCGCCGAGTACAGATGGGCGCATGAGGCCTGGGAAAAGGAGTGCGAAAACGTCCGGAAGGAAGCGGATCTGCTCTGCTCGGTAAACGCCATGCGCAGACTCGGCGCGGCGCTTTCCTCCCTGGTCCGCCGGGCAAACAGCCATGACGCCGTCATGACCGGCGAGACCGGCGGCTACTATCCCGGCTTTGAGGAACTCTCTTCCCTGAGCGAGTCCACCGCGGCAAGGCTCGAAGGGCCGGGGCGTTCGGATCTCTCCGGACTCAGCAATGAGGAATTCCTGCTGCTCTTCGATGAGGCGAAGGAAATCCTGGATCTGCTGAGCCACGCCTTTTGTGTCGTGGCGGACAATCTGAACAACCCCTCCGCCCTGATCGTGGAGCTTCTGGACAAGCTGCACGTGACGGAGCTGATCGCCAGACTGGCGGATACCCTGCTTGAAAAGGCGCAGCGCGAAATGGACAACGCCCTGGCCGAGCTCTGGTATCAGCTCGGCGAGCAGGACAAGAAGGAGCTGGAGCTTGCCGCCGAGAAGCTGGGCCTGGACGAAGAGGCGAAGATCCTGTCCAGGCAGACGCTGGAGGCGGATGCGCTCAAGGAGCTCAATCAGAAGCACACCTCGGCCCGGCTGCTTCTGAGCAATGTGCCGGAGGTGAAAAGCGGCGTGGAGCAGGGGAGCGAACTGTCCGACAGCGCCCGCGCCTATCTCGAGGCCTATCGGGAGGAGACCGGGCGGCGCGGCACGATCAGGCTCATCCTCTGCGGCCTTGCCATCCTGGGGGGCGCGGTGACCCTTGCTGGGATCCCGGCGGCCTTTGAGCTGGTCAAAAGCCGTCTTCTGCTGCTTGCGCCGGCAGTCGTCTGCTTTACATGTGCGGCCGGGGCCTTTGGCCTGAACGAGCTGCTGAGGCTCAGGCGCTACTATGTGGCGCTCTGCATGGCACTTTTCGCCCTGGTGTATCTGGCGATCGCGGCGCCGAAGAGCAGACAGCTCAGGCATGCGCCGCAGCATCTGAAGACTTGAAGCCATAAAAAACTTCCCCCGGGTTGCCCCGGGGGAAGACCCCGCCAATGCCGTGCCGGCCCAATTATAACCTGCACAAAGAGGCAGGTGGGTCGCCTAAGCTCTGTTTCGCTGCTTCCAACTTCCGGGGAAACCCGGGAGGCCTGCAATCCGCAGATTCAAATCGGCATCCCTTATTAGAGATGTGGGTTTAATGAGCCGCAAGGTCAGAAGACGCCACGCACACAGCAGGGATATCATCTCATCGGATTTTATGCCGGGAAGGGGGAACTTATTTCTCCTCCTCCTCGTCATCAAACAGGAGCACGGCAAAATGCTCATACACATCCTGCAGCTCGTCATCGTCGTCGATGGATTCAAAGATCTCATCTCCGTTTTCGTCGATCACCGAGCGGAGAATGATGATGCCGTAGTCCGGATCGTCCTCATCCATGTTGGCGGGCAGGAAGGCCGTATAGGTCTGCCCCTTGTAATCCATGGTGTCCAGCACTTCAAGCTCGAACTCCTCACCGTCATCATCTATGATGGTGATAAAATCGCTTCCGAATTCTTCGCTCATACCGAATACCTCCTGTCTGGTTGCTCTTATTGTATACCATTCTCAGGAAGAAATCAACATAAACTTGCGGCGGAGAGCGTCGAACTTTTGTCAATATTGAAGCATGCAAGGCGTCAGGACCCCAGATCCTCCAGCAGGAGCAGCAGCTCGCCGCCGTCGTCGGCGGGAATGCCCTTTTTGAGCAGCAGTCTGTCCGCCGTGCGCAGCCGCGCCGTCTCGATCCCGGTGATGCGCATCGGCTCTCTGGCGCGCCGGCCGGAGAACACCGCCACATAGCCGCCGCTGTCGCGCAGAAAATACGCCGCGTCCTCCTCACGCCCGACAAAGCGGGCGGCCACCTCCTCGGGTATGACGGGCCCGCTGACCCTGTGCAGGCTCCGGTAGGCCCCGCAGATCGAAAGCGCCGCCAGCGACATGAGGCACAGCAGCAGCGCGGTCTTGATCCTCATCCTGATCCCTCCTCGACTCGTTCTCTTCCCGACAGGGACAGTTTTTCCCGCCGGGGCGAAATTATACGCGAAAAGCGGAGAATAAAAATTTACATTTTCTCTATCGCTGGAAGCCAGACTGTGGTATAATATCCTATAATTGCGCTGTTCGGCAGACGCAGGCGGCGCCTGCGCCCGGGGCGGAAAGCGTGCCGGACGGGAACACACCGTGTTTAGCATTCCCTTACAAAGGACATGATTTGTGGGAAAGCCGCGCGCGGCTCCACATTTTTGCGGCGGGGGAGGCCCGAAATTTTTTCATGAGCAAAAAACACGATCACGAAATCCAAACAAATGAGGCGGCCGAGCCCGGGCGCGCTTCCGCAGGGCGGAAGGTACTGCGCTTTTTCGGCAAGACCGTTGATCTGACCATCGACCTGACGGCCAACAGCGTCATCGCCGTTTTCAAGGTGATCGGCACGGTACTGCTGATCCTGATGGTGACGGGGATGATGTTTGCCTGCGTCTTCGCTTACTATGTCAAGACCTGTCTGACGCCGAACCTGGATCTGTCGCTGGAGGACTTCAAGCTCAACGAGTCCAGCACCGTCTGGTATCGGGACGGGGGCGGCGAATGGCGCGAGCTTGTCAATCTCTCCGGCAGGGAGAAGCGCGTCTGGGTCAATTATGAGGATATCCCCTGGTATATGGAGAAGGCCCTGGTCGCCATTGAGGACAAGCGTTTTTACGATCACAAGGGCGTGGACTGGTACCGTACCCTCGGCGCCTTTGTGGAGATGTTCGCCCGCATGCAGACCAGCTACGGCGGCTCCACCATCACCCAGCAGCTCATCAAAAACCTGACCGGGGAAGATGAGGTCACCATCCAGCGCAAGCTGACCGAGATCTTCGGCGCGCTGGAGCTGGAGAAAAAATATGACAAGCAGGAGATCATGGAGTGGTACCTCAATGCCGTATACTTCGGGGAGGGCTGCTACGGCGTACAGACCGCGGCCCAGACCTACTTCGGCAAGGATGTGTCCGACCTGACCATGGCCGAGTGCGCCTCCATCGTCGGCATCACGAACCTGCCCACCTACTATGATCCCTTCTATAACGAAGACAACAACAAAAAGCGGCAGGAGACCATCCTGCGCGAGATGTATGAGCAGGGCTACATCGACTACCTCCAGTATGAGCAGGCCGTGCATGAAGAACTCAATTTCAAGCACAGCCCCGGCGAGGACTACAGCCAGGAGATCATGTCCTACTACACCGAGATGGTCATCGACGATGTGACCACCGACCTCATGAAGCTCAAGGGCATCGGCCGCGACACGGCCAGGACCCTGCTGTATAACGGCGGCTATCAGATCTACTGCTGCCTCGACACGACCGTGCAGGCCGCCATCGACGCGATCTACACCGATCTCAACCAGATCCCCTATGCAGGCGGCTCCCAGCAGTTCCAGAGCGCCATCGTGGTCATGAGTCCCTATGACGGGCGCATCCTCGGCATCGCGGGCGGCGTGGGGGAGAAGACCATCAACTTTGGCCTCAACCGCGCCACCGGCACCTACCGCTCGCCCGGCTCGTCCATCAAGCCCATCGCCTCCTACGGCCCGGCGGTGGACCTGGGGCTGATCACCCCCGACACGCTGATCATGGACTCCCAGGGCATCTCGCTCAAGGGCACAAGCTGGTTCCCCATGAACGACGACCGGCAGAGCTACGGCATGGTCTCCATCTTCAGCGCCCTGCAGTATTCCCTCAATACAGCCGCGGCCCAGATCGTGGATAAGCTGCCCATGGGCCCGCAGACCTCCTACGACTATCTGACCACCCGCCTGGGGGTGACGAGCCTGGTGCCCGCCGACTGCGACTATGCGCCGATGGCCCTGGGCCAGCTCACCAACGGCATTTCCGTCAAGGAGATGTGCCAGGCCTACTGCGCTTTCGTCAACGACGGGGTCTTCACCTACGGCCGCAGCTATGCCATGGTGACCGACAAGGAGGGCAACGTCGTCATCGACAACGAGCCCAGCACCATCCAGGCCTTCAAGCCGAACACCGCCCACGTCATGACCTATATGCTGCAAAACGCCACCGAGCACGGCACCGGCTCCGAAGCTGCGCTCTGGTCGGTGCCCGTGGCGGGCAAGACCGGTACCTCCGGCGACTACAAGGACCGCTGGTATGTCGGCTGCACGCCCTACTATGTGGCGGCGGTCTGGACCGGCTTCGATATCCCCGAGGTGATCCACATGGGCGGCAACCCCGCCGCGCAGCTCTGGCGCAAGGTCATGGCACCGGTGCACAAGGGGCTGGAATACGTGGCTTTCCCGTATCCGCAGCTCGGTCCCAATACCGGGATCTTCGATCTCTATGACTCGCCGCCCGTCAACTACCATGACCCCTATGCAAACAACAATAACAATAATCTCATCGGCTACGGCGACAACGGCGGCTGGGACAACGGCGGCTATAACGACGGCGGCTTCCTCGATTACGGCGGCAATGACATGTTCCTTGGATAAGGCAAAACGGCACCAAAGAGCTGCTTTTTTGCCGGGAGGAAGGAAATGGAATTGACAAAATAGAGAATTTGCGTTACAATCCGATTACACTTTATGGAGGTGTTTCAATTGGCAAAGGTATTGGAGTACAAGGGTCATCCGCTCCAAAGGAAGGACAATATCATCTATTACGGCAGCTTTGCGGATAAATATATCATCATGCTGCAGATATTGGACACCAAAAAGGTGAAGGATCTGGACGTGGCCACCAGGGTCTCGATCCAGCTTCAGCTGACGGATTCGGGCATCAAGTCCCGGGACAGGATCGTGAAGAAGGCGGAGAAGGACAGCCTCTACAGCGCGATCGACGTAGCCGCCGTCTGGCTCGAAAGAGCGCTGGCCTCCAGGTAAGGAAAGGGCAGGCCTGACCGGGACTGCCGGTTTTGGCCGCTGCCTGCAGAAGTGTAATACAAAAAAAGGATCTGTTTTCCATGGGCAAGAAATTTTTCGGGGCGTTCCTGTCTGTGCTGCTGTTCGGCCTGCTGCTGCATGCCTCCGCCTTCGCGGAGACCGCCGTGGTGACCGGCAGCGACGTCAATATGCGGGAGGGTCCTGGGACGAATTTCCGCATCATCGGCTGCCTGCCGGCGGGGACCTATGTGACGGTCACGGACCGCTCCAACGGCACCTGGTATGGCGTTGAATACAACGGCGCAACGGGCTTCATGTCCGGCAATTTCCTGGAGGTGGCCGAAGAGGAGGTCGCGCAGCCTGTGAATACGACTGCGCAGGACGTTCTCGGCCCCGGGATCGCGGGCTATGTGAATGCGATGTACGTGCGCTTCCGCAGTGCGCCGGGCTCGGATTATTCCGTGCGCGGGGAGTACAACAGGGGCAAGCCCCTGCAGTATTACTTTACCACCGGCGACTGGGCAGCCTGCATCATTGATGGGGTGCCCGGCTATCTGTACGCGGACTATGTCGCCTTCGGCACCTTTGACGGCTATGACGGCGGCAACACGGGCGCTCAGTCCGAGACGGCGGACGACAGACCCCTGAACCTGCGCATCATGGATACGCCGACGCCCGAGCCTGCCTACCGCACGCCCTCGCCCTCCGATCAGCTCTCTCTGCAGCATGCGAGCAATCCGGACGTGGAACAGATCCCCGGCTACATCAACGCAAACTACGTCCGCTTCCGCAAGGGGCCCGGGTCGAGCTACCCGATCATTGAGACCTACAACGCCGGTGTCCCGGTCGGCGTGACGGGCGTCTACATGGACTGGACAGCCTGTCTCATTGACGGGGCCTTCGGCTTCATCTACTCCGACTACATCACCATCCCCGGCGAAGACGGCGGGGAGGAGGAGAGCTTCTGGACGGAGGAGACCGAGACCCACACTGCCACTGCCGTTACGGTTACGACGTCCCCGGCGAATATCCCGCTGGAGATGCCCGCCATCACCTTTGCCGGGGTCGAGGGCTATGTCGCCGGCAACAATGTGCGCATGCGCAGCGCGCCCTCCATGTCCGCCCCCATCGTGGGGGAGGTCTCCTACGGCAATGCCCTCAATATCGTCGGCCGGACCGGCGACTGGGCCGCGGCCATCTGCGGCGACAAGGCCGGTTACATATACGGGCAGTTTGTCAAGCTCGGCAGCCTGGGTATCGGCACGCCCAGCCAGGCGGACACCTCGACTACGGTCACAGGCAATGCGCCCTCTCTGGGCGGCGGCAGCCTTGAGCGGGGCATGCAGATCGCCCAGTACGCCGTGCAGTTCGTGGGCTGCCCCTACAGTTGGGGCGGCAAGGACCCCAGCGGCTTTGACTGCTCCGGCTTTGTCTACTACGTCTACCAGCAGTTCGGCATCACGCTCAACCGCGTGGCGCAGGAGCAGGCGGAAAACGGCGTGCATGTGGACCCGTCCGCGCTGCAGCCCGGCGATGTCCTCTGCTTCTACTCCGGCTCGAGCTATATCGGTCACGCCGGCATCTACATCGGCAACGGCATGTTCGTGCACGCACAGAACTCCGTCACCGGCGTTGTGATCACGGAGCTGGCCGGGCACTATTCCGATCGCGGTTTTGAAGCGCGCAGGATCGTGTGAGCATCAGTCCGCGCAAAACAAAAACAAGAAGGCAGGCAAAAAGTGTGTTCTTTTTGCTTGCCTTTTTTTGATGGCTGTGGTATACTGCGTTTGTTTGCAGGGTTGGTATATCGGTATTACTCCAGCTTCCCAAGCTGGCTAGGCGGGTTCGACTCCCGTACCCTGCTCCACGTCAAAACAACACCATAAGGTCACCAGCCGCTGCGAGGCGGCGTCCGGTCGACCGATGGTGTTGTTTTCCTTTCCAAACCGGAGGACTCACGGGGTCCTCCGGTTTGGTTTTACAGGGCTTCGATGCAGATGCTCCGTGTACCGTTTATAACAGCGCAGCGCAGCTTTCCGTGCATCTCGCCTCTTGACAGGGAAGCCTTCGAGGCATAAAATAAGTGCCGTGTACATAAGGAGGCTCGCGCCATGAGAAAAACAATCGTCAAAATTATAGGCGGTCTTTGCCTGTGCTTTGCAGCCTATATGCTGTTTGTCCACCGCAGACTGATCGCTGCCGCCATCAAGGGGGAGGAGCTTCCCAAAGCGCCGGAGGGCTGCCCCGCCTATCAGGGATAAAAACAAATTTCGGAGGAAGCTAAGATGCTGAACATTACGAAAAGCACGGAAAACAATGCGCTGACCATCGCACTTGAGGGACGGCTCGACACCACGACCGCGCCGGAGCTGGAGACGGTGCTGAAGGAGGCTCTGCCCGGAGTCGTCAGTCTGACCATTGACATGAGCAAGCTGGAGTATATCTCCTCTGCAGGCCTGCGCGTGCTGCTGTCCGCGCAGAAGATCATGAACAAGCAGGGCGAGATGAAGATCGTCGGCGTCAATGATGTGATCATGGAGATCTTCGAGGTGACCGGCTTCAGCGATATTCTGAATATCGTATAAGCATAAGTAAAAAAGAGGCCCGGATCAGGAGGGGGAAAGCCTCCAACCTGATCCGGGCTTTCTCTGTTGTCGTGCGGTGTAAAGCTTACTTGATGGACAGCAGAGCGGAAAGCAGGGAAGCGCCGCTGGATTCGTCGCTTGTCTTTTTGCGTCTGCTGCTCTTTTTCTTGCTGCCGAAGAGGCCGCCCAGCAGATTGCGGAGCAGGCTGCCGCTCCCGGATTTCCTGCTGCTCTTTTTCTCGCTGCCGAAAACCGCAGAGGAGAGAGCCGTCAGCAGAGCGGGGGCAATGCTGCTGAGAATGCCGGAGACGGCAGTCTCACTCAGCTTGGAGCGCTTGGAGAGGGCCTTCAGATCATCCGCTTCACCGCCGCCGAGGATGTGCCCGATGATCTTGGCGCCGTCCACGATGTCGGCGTCGGCGATCTGCTTGTCCACGGCCTTCGAGTCGGTGTGCTGGGTGAGGGCTTCGAGCAGAGAGCTTGCGCCTTCCTTGCTGGAGGCGTTCTTCGTCAGCATTTCGACAAGAAGCGGGACTGCCAGGGGCAGAAACTTTTTCAGGTCTCTGTTCTTCAGACCGGTTTTCTTGGCCAGAGCTTTGATTGCGGACTCAGCCAGAAACGATTTAAGCAATTCACCGAGAAAATCCATGGGTATACCTCCTGTGTGTTTTTTAGGGCAATACCGCATAATTCGGCAAGAGCAGATCCTGAGAAAATTTGGGTTCTGATAAAGGCACTTTTTCGCAGATGTACTTTGTGTACCTCAAGCTTCCGGGGCGTGAATGCACGAATTATTTTCAGCGATCGTTCCGGACCGGGAAACACAGATAACGGCGGCCCGGGATGCCCCGCGCTTTCACGCGCTTGACAAGAACAGGGCCCATGATTATACTTTTCATCATCAAAAGCCGATGTTGGGGGAAAAGATGAAAAAACTATTTACGATTGATGACTTTATGGTTGCCTTCATCTCCGCACTGGGCTACGGCCTCGGCGCTGAGATCCCGATGCTTCTGGGCTGGCCGGGCTGGACGAGTACGCTGGTCAGCATGGCGGCCGGCATGGCGTTGGAGGAGTTGATCAGCAAAATCGTTTTCAGCAAGCCGATTCAGAGAAACAAGGTGAACCGGATCGTGACGTTTTGCATGATTTTTCTTGTCTTCCTTCTTTTCCAGCTTTTCGTCTCCAGGTGGTCGAAGGTCTCCCTTTTCGAGTATGTGATGGAAGAGCACCGGAGCGTCATCCTGTATCCGATCCTGGGCTTCGTCCTGAACATGCTGATCCGCTGGTACAAGGTCCGCAAGGTGCGCGGGCAGTACGGTGACGGAAGCAAGGGCTTCGTCTTTTCGCTCAGCCAGGAGGATGTTGAGGAGGTAAACCGGGAGAATCAGCCCGTTAAGGGCGAATATGATGCCGGGTGTGCGGTCAGAACAAGAACCGGAACCTTCGTCGGCGTGAAGACGGACAAGAGCCTTTTCTTTTCCGGCATCCCCTATGCCAGGCCGCCTGTCGGGGAACGCCGCTGGAAAGCGCCCGAGGCACTCCCCGCGTCCGAGGCCGTGTTCGAGGCGAAATATCCCGGGGCCTCTGCCGTGCAGGTGGACTTTGAGGGCTCCATCCTGAAGCACCACCGGCAGAGTGAGGACTGCCTGACGCTCAATATCTGCGTCGGCTGCGAAAAGGAAGAGGGGAAAAAGAAGAAAAGACCGGTCCTGGTGTTGTTCCACCACGGCGATTTTTCCTATGGCGGCTCTGCCGATCCGCTGATGTACGGCGACAGTTTTTCCGAAGCGCACCCGGACATCGTGCTTGTCAGCTTCAACTACCGCCTCGGCATTCTCGGCTTTATCGACTTCTCCGACGTACCCGGCGGGGAAGCTTATCCCGATGCGCCGAACCTCGGCCTGCTTGACCAGATCGCCGCCCTGCGGTGGATCAGGGAAAACATCGCGGCCTTCGGGGGCGATCCCGAAAAAATCACCGTGATGGGCTTTGAATCCGGGGCGATCTCCATCAGCCTGCTTGCCGCCTGTGAGGAGGCCAGGGGCCTGTTCCAGCGGGCCTTCGTGTTCTCCGGCAGTCCCGAAACCGTCTATACCACGCCGGATGCCGCGAGGGATCTGGCGCAGGCGCTCATGAAAGAGACCTCGACTTCAACAATGGCGGAGCTTCGGCAGCTCACAGGCGCCCAACTGAAGGAAGCGGCGCAGAAGCTCTGGCTGCACATGGCCGCGCCGACCTGCGACGGAAAGCTGATCCCGGTCGATGTATACGACGCCTATCAGAAGGGGGCCGCCTCCGGCATCCGGTTTATCATCGGTATCCCCGGCAACGAAAGGCAGATTTACAGATCGACGATCGGCGCGCAGAATTACGAGGCATTTATTCAGAGCTGCTTCGACGTGATCATGCGCTCCCTTGACGAGGAGAACGCGAAAGCCGTCGCGGACTATGTGCAGGCGCAGACGGCGTCCATGCCGGAGCTTGAAGCCAAGGCGAAGGTCTTTGAGCAGATGAGCGCCCTGTACATGTACCGCAGCGCGCTGAAGCTTTCCGCGGGTGGGAACAGGGTCCATCTTCTGTACTGGAACGTGAAGCCGCTGATCGAAAATCTGGGCTCGGGCACGGTCGATGTGGCGGCGGCCTTTTTCGGAAACGGCGACGCCGCACAGATGTACGGCAATGTGATGGACTCGGATCTGTCGGAGATCCTGCAGAGCTTTCTCGCAAAGTATATCCGCGGGGATGCGCTGCAGCTTTACAACAATGAAATCAAGGGCGTCGGCGCCATCGAATGGAAGAAATATCCCAAGGCGCTCCTTGTATCCGGCGATGCGCTGCGGTGTGAGCCGATTGCGGACAGGCTGACAGAGATCAAGGGCCTGCTGGACTTTATCTCGCAATAGAAAGCTGCGTATATTCAACTGTCGGACTTGACAAGTTCGGCTCCGTTCCATATAATTTTTGCAGTGAAAGAATCCTGCCGCGTCGGCTTTGCCGGCGCGGCTTTGCAAAGGGAGGGGGAACACGGCAAATGGAAATGCGGGAAATCCCGATTACAGAGATCGGCGTCAAAATCGGTCAGGCGGAGGACCCTGTCGGGGGGACCGGCTGCACGGTCTTCCTGGCCGAGCAGGGGATGTGCGCGGGGCTTGACGTCAGCGGCGGCGGCCCGGCATCCAGAGAGAGCGAGCTGCTGCACCCGCTTGCCGCGGCACAGCGCATCCACGCGATCGTGCTCGCCGGCGGCAGCGCCTTCGGCCTGGGCACGGCAAACGGTGTCATGTCCCTTTTGGAAGAGCGGCAGATCGGGGTAGACGTCGGCGTGACACACGTGCCGCTCGTGGTGCAGTCGGATCTTTTCGACCTGACCGTGGGAGATCCCTTTGCCCGCCCGGATGCTGCCATGGGCTTTGAGGCGGCAAGGCGCGCCCTGGAGGCGCCGAACTACCGGGACGGCAACTACGGCGCCGGCTGCGGCGCAACGGTCGGCAAATGCGCGGGGATGGATACCTGCATGAAGACCGGGATCGGCAGCTGCGCCGTGCAGCTCGGACCGCTCAAGATCGGCGCGGTCGTCGCGCTCAACAGCTTCGGAGATATCTTCGACTGGAAGACGGGCAGGAAGGTCGCCGGTCTCCTGAAAGAGGACAAAAGCGGCTTCCGCTCCGCAGACGAGGTGATGAAGCAGCACATCTCCCCGGTCGGGAACAAGTTTGCCGGCAACACCACGCTCGGCGTCGTGATGACCAACGCCGCTTTTGACAAGACGCAGCTCTGCAAGATCGCCGCCATGACGCGCAGCGGTTATGCCCGGTCGATCCGCCCGGTCGGCGCCTCGGTGGACGGGGACAGTATCTACGCCGTGTCGGTCGGCCGGGTGCAGGCCGATCAGGATCTCATCGGCGCGCTCGCAGCGGAGCTCATGAGCGAGGCGATCCTGCGCGCCGTATACAGCGCCGAGAGCGCCTTCGGCTATGTCGCGGCCAGAGACCTGAAGTTCTGACGGGTCGGGCGATCCGTTCCAAAGAATAAAAGAAAAGGCGGGATATTGTGAATTCATTTGACCAGTTTTTAGCCCCCTTGCGGGAAAAGAGCGGGAAAAAGCTGATAGGCTTTACGATCGCTGTCTTTCTCATCATCACGATCATAGTATTCGGCGCGGCCTTTGAGCTCTGCAGGAATATCGAGCTGAAGGCGATGGATCAGATCCTCAAGAACATACCGAACGTCGCTGAAAGAACCAGGATGGAACTCCAGATGCGCGGCCGGGTGTACGAGGATGATGTCCTGACCCGCGCAGAGCTCGGCCTGAAGCTCTATGAGGAGGAGAACGAGCTTGCGCAGGCGCAGAAGCTGGAGCGGGTGCGCAGCATGATTTCCGCGGACGCCGTTTTTGCGCTGGACGAACAGCGGCAGATTCTGGCCTCCGCGGGCACGGGCGCGGATGAGCCTCTGCGTGCGTGTATCCGGGAGCTGGAGCCGCACGTGCCCCATCTTGAGCTCTATGCCGCCCGCCCGGATGACGGGATGGGGACAGACAGACAGGACGGCACGGCCTTCGTGCTGATTCCCCTGCCGGAAAACATAAAGCACAGCCTGGTCTTCGCGTTCTCCAGCCAGAAGATGCTGGAGCTGTACAACGACTACCAAAACTGGCCCAGCGTGTTCGAACACATCCTCCCCGGGCAGGAGACGCTCGCCTTTGCCAAAACCGGCGATATGCTGGCGGGCTACCCGATGGACAAGCTGACGGCGGAACAGTCCGCGAAGCTTCGTGAAGAGGTCACAAAGCTTTTTGAGAACAGCGACAGCTTCCGGTCAAGGGCCGGCAAATGCCCCTCCAAAGTGGTCACCCTGCTCGGAGAGATGCATCTTGCGGCGCTGCTGAACTATCCGGAACAGAATACGGATATCCTGATGGCGGTACCGCTGAATGAGGTGATCCGATCCGGCGTTTACAGCGCCATTACGATTTCGGCCTTCATCGGCCTGGGGATCGTGCTGCTCCAGATCTACGCGATACGCAATCTGTCCCGCGTGAAGGCTCTGGGAGAAGGCAAGCAGTTTCGGAAGCTGGTGCGCCGGGCGGCATTGCCGGGACTGCTGGTGCTGCTTGTGGTCACCGTCCTCTTCGCGGCCATGCTTCTGATGCTGGAGAGCCGGACAAACTCGTCCTATTTAGCAATGTCCAAGCTGGAGGGCATCCAGCGTGAGATTAACTGGCAGGATAAACAGAAGGGCTTTATCCGCAGCACCTTTGCCGAGCTCTATCGGACACGCGCACAGGCGCTTGCCGATTTCCTGGAGGATCATCCGGAGGCCATGACGCGCGAAGGCCTGCAGGAGATGAACAGCATCGCCGGGACCGATTATCTCATGTGCTTTGACCGCAGCGGACAGGAGCGTGTCTCGAGCAACAGCTACACGGGCTTTTCCGTCGGCGCGAACCTCAGCGAGGAATACCAGGCGGTACTGTTGGGTTATCCCTATGCGGTCGTCGGCCCGGCGGCGGATCCCTATACTGGCCGCGTCCAGCTTGGTACGGCGATCCTGATGACGGACAGGCAGGGGAATCCGGACGGCTTCCTTCTGGCCGTCTACAGCGCGGAGGAGCTGAACGCAGAGCTCGAGCGGATGAGCTATGAAAGCACGGTCAACAGCTTCGCTGTCCAGCCTGGCCATATCGCGGCTGCGATCAGCGACGAGAACGGCTGCTTCATCGCCCACTCCGACCCCGGTATGATCGGCCAGAGGGCGGAAAACTATGTGGACGATTATGAGCCCGGCAGGAGCTTCGAGGGCTTCACCGATTATAACGGGAAGAGCGTTTATCTGTCCGCCAGATCGGCAGACGGAAAGACCCTCCTGTACATGGTACCCGAGGGATGGGACGCCCATGCAAAGAATATCACCGTGCTGATGGCCGCGATCATCGTGCTGATCCTGGCGCTGGTGTATTATCCGGTGGCGATCGAACTGAGCGCAAAGGCGGTGCTGGAGGCGAAGGACAAGGTCCAGGTGCTCGTGAGACCGGGCAGCGCCATCAAGGTCTTTTCCGACGGCTACGTCATTTTCCTGACGATCCTTGCGATCTTCGCACTGCTTGCCTCCGTCAGGGGCTGGTGGTCGTCCTTTGCCTATGTTTTCAGCGGGCAGTGGTCCAAGGGCGTGCATCTGTTTTCCATCTGGGCAGCCCTGTTCATCACGGCTGTCACGCTCTGCCTCGTCTTCGTGATCAGGCTCATCCTGCACTATGCGGAAAGCCGACTCAGCCTCCGGGCGAAGACGATCACGCGGCTTGCCGACAGTCTCGTCTCCTACGTCGCGGGCATCTTCCTCGCCTTCTGCGTGCTGGACATGTTCGGCGTCAACACCACGGCGCTGCTGGCCTCGGCCGGTATCGTCACCATCGCTGTCGGCATGGGCGCACAGAGCATGGCGTCTGACCTGCTTGCGGGCTTCTTCATGATGCTCGAGGGCTCCATCCATGTGGGCGACCATGTGACTGCCGGGGGCGTCACGGGCTATGTCACGGACATGGGGATACGGACCACGGAGATCACCGATGAAAACGGAAACGTCGTGATCCTCAGCAACAGCCGGGTCGGCAACATCCTCAACATGAGCCGCAAGGAGGCCGAAGCGACAGACGAAATAAGTCTTACCTGATCGGATAAAAAAAGACGGGGCAGTGAAGCATTTTCTTCACTGCCCCGGCTGCTGCTTTCTTACGCGGCGGCACCGCTGTAAAATTCAGCCTGCACGGGAACGGTCTGGATCAGGACCGAGCTCTGGTGGAAGGTCTCTACCAGCTCGTCGGCTGCGGCATGCACGGCCTCCAACGTCGTGTCGTTGAGATAGATCACAAGCGTGTACTCCTGGTAGAGCGTATCGCCGTCCACCCAGCCGCCGTTTGCCTCCTGTATGGTGTAGCCGCCGAAGTGGCGCACCAGGATCTCCTTGGCCTTCTCCTGGGCCTCTGCCTGGGTAAACACGGGCTTGTTGGTATCCTTGTGATTGGTGCCGAGATACATGACGTACTGGACGCCCGCCTCTGTCCCGGCCTCAGCCTCTTCCGCAGCCGGGGCGGCGTCCCGGGTGTCGGCCAGATCGTTCAGCCAGTTGAAGGTGCCCGTCTTGACCACCTTGTCGCCGTAGATGGTGCGGAAATCGTCGCGCATGGAGATCGCATGGAAGCCTGCGTCGGCCCACTGGGCCTTGAGCTTCTCGCCCTTTTCGGGATTGCCGTAGTCGCGCGCGTCGTCGTCCGCAACCAGCATGAAGGCCGCGCTGCGGTAGGGGTTGTCGCTGATTGTGTACAGGTGCATGCTCACGTCGCCGCTGGAGTTGCCGAAGGAGAGCACCGGCTTACGGCCGATCTCCTGGACGATCTGCTCGACCTTGTTCATTTTCAGGTTCTTGACGAGCAGCTTGTCGGTGCGGATAATGTCGTCCCCGGCATTGAAGACATAGTTCAAACCGTCTTCACCGTGCTGGCCGGTCGCCTCGACCCCGATGTCCATGCCGATGATATTCTCGTAGGGAATGTCCAGCATGCCCTCAATAAAGGTGCGGCAGATGAAACGGTCGCTGCCGGAGCAGACAAAGACCTTGAAATCGTTGTCCTGCAGGTAATCCACGACCTCGATCATGGGGGTGTAGAAGGCAGTGGCGTAGGTCATGCCTTCAAAGCCGTCCACCTTGCGGATGAGGCAGCCGGTCACGAAGTCGGCAAACTCCTTGAGCGTCATGCCGGCGTAAGCCTTCGCCGCGTGCGTGGCGTGAAGCATGTCCATGTTGTCGGGAAAGGACTTGTCGAGCGCGTGATCCCGCAGCATGCGTCCAAACGCCAGCATCTCCGCGTCCGGGGTGTAGTTGGGGTCCTTCAGAATGCGCCAGGCGAGCAGGTAGTACTCCAGATAGCTCGGGCAGAGCTCGGCGCAGAGGGTGCCGTCCATATCAAATACGGCGATACGGTCGGCGGGCGGGATATAGTCGGGGGAGGACTGATCCGTCACCGCCTCCACATACTCGATCAGCGCCCCGAGGGCGGGCGCGCCGTCGTTCCAGTCGGCAAAGATTTCTTCGGTCTCTGTGTCCTCTCCCTCCGCAGAGGCCTTGATGCAGGAGCACAGACCCAGCAGCAGGACAAGGACCAGACCAAGCGCGATAAGTTTCTTCATGGGAAATCTCCTTTCAGTTTTCAGCAGTCTGTCTGCGCAGAATACTCAGTGGAAGCTGTTGGCCCAGTTGACCAGGGAGTTGTGCCAGATGTTCTCGATCACGTCCTGGCGCATCCGCTCGGTGACGGGGCCGTTCTTTGCCATCTTTTTAAGGATCACGGCCTGAAGCTGCTCGACTGTCATGAGATCGTAGGGGATGTCGGGGATCTCCACATCCTCGGGGCGGGCGGCTTCCTTCGCCGGAGCCTCGTCAGGCTCCTTCCCGGCGGGGTCCTTGATCGGCGGCTTGGGAGCCTCGGCCTTGCTCGCGGGCTTCTTCTCCGCCTTCACGGGGGCGGCCTCAACAGGCTTTGCGGGCTTCTTCTCCGCCTTCACGGGGGCGGCCTCAACAGGCTTTGCGGGCTTCTTCTCCGCCTTCACGGGGGCAGCCTCAACGGGCTTTGCCTGTCCGTCGTCGGGGGCGAAGATGTCGCCGCTGCAGCCGGCGAGGCAGACGTTCAGCCGTCCGCCGCCGCTCTCGATGCGCCTGCCGCTGAGAAGACCGATATAGGCGGGGGCCTGCGCCTCCACGTTGATCCAGCCGTCGCCGTCGCTGTTGTTCACGGCGACAATGAGCCTGCCGCGCTGGTAGGCATACTGCTGGTTGGTCAGGCAGAGCTGGCGGAAGTCGCCCCAGACCAGATCCTGCTTCCACTCCCGGTGGATGCGGCCGAGGGCGATGATGAGCAGGGTGTAGGGATTGTTCAGGTAATCGTCCAGATGTTCGTCGAGGTCGATGTACGGGCGCAGCGAATCGTCCGAGCCGCGCTCCTTGCGTCCGTCGATGCCGAACTCGCTGCCGTAATACACCGACGGGATGCCCGGCAGGGTATAGAGCAGGATGTGGACGGGGATGTAATGGGCCTTGTTCATGAGCTTGGTGTGGATGCGCTCCACATCATGGTTGTCCACAAAGTTATAGAGCTTGATGTGGGGAGGCACCATGCCGTTGGTGCGCTGGACGGTGTGGGCGATCTCAAAGTAGTTGTGGTCGTTGTGGCCGCTGTACAGGGCCTTGTGCAGGGCGTAGTTGGTGACGGAGTGCAGAGTGTTCTCGTTTGCCCAGCGGGAGTAGTCCCCGTGGATCACCTCGCCCATGAGCCAGAAGTCCGGCTTGACCTCGTCGGCAGTGCGGCGCAGGGCTTTCATGAACTCAAAGTCCAGCACGTCGGCGGCGTCGAGGCGGATGCCGTCCACGTCAAACTCGCTGACCCAGAAGCGGATCACGTCACAGATATAATCCCGGACGGCGGGGTTTCTCTGGTTGAGCTTTACCAGCAGATTGTAGCCGCCCCAGTTGTCGTAGGAGAAGCCGTCGTTATACTCGTTGTTGCCCCAGAAGTTTACGTTGCAGTACCAGTCCCGATAGGCGGAGGCCTCCCGGTGGGCCTGCAGATCCTTGAACGCGAAGAAGTCGCGCCCGGTGTGGTTGAAGACGCCGTCAAAAACGACCCGGATGTCCTCTGCGTGGCAGGCTGCGACAAAGTTCTTCAAATCCTCGTTCGTGCCGAGGCGGCTGTCCAGAAGCCGGTAGTCGGTGGTCTCGTAGCCGTGCCCCACGGACTGGAAGAGCGGGCCGATGTAGAGGGCCGTGAACCCTGACTTCTTCAGCTCCCCGATCCAGGGTAGCAGGGTGTTGAGCCGATGCACCGGCTCGCCGTAATCGTTCTGCCTGGGGGCCCCGGTGAGACCCAGCGGATATACGTGGTAGAATACCGCCTCATCGTACCATGCCATTTGAACATCTCTCCTTCAAAATATGTGCAATTATGTAAAAGAATGAGAATACTTTCGCATTATACCAAGACAGGAAAAGCATTTCAAGTGCAAATTCAGATGGGGCGGGGCAAAAATAGGACTTGCGAAAGGGGAGAACATCTCCTATAATACTATCTGAGAATTATAATGCTGGAGGAAAACGGAATGAAATTTGCAAGCATTCTCAAGCGCGCCAGATCTCTGGCTGCGGAAGCAGACATCTCCCAGGTGGATTTCCTGGCCGTGCAGATCAATATCGAGGGGGAGGAAAACGGCGTATTCTACGTCGAGGTCAAGGACGGCCGCATTTCCGTGGAGCCCTATGAGTATTACGACCGGCAGTGCGCCATCACCATCAGCGATGGTGATTTTTCCAAGCTTACCCGCGGCAAGCTCGACCCGGCGAAGGCCTATGACGAGGGCAAGCTGCGCGTGGAGGGCGATCTCGGCAGGGCGATGCAGTTTGCGGATATCCTGCAGAGCGGGATCAAGGCGCAGCAATAAGATACGGCAGACAGGGCAGTGGGCTTCCCACCGCCCTGTTTCTGAAAGAAGCGGAAGTAGGCCGGGATTTTTCCTACGACTCTTGTAAAAAATTCGCGCCGGGTTATAATGAATAAAAGCGCACGAGTGAGCAAAGCAGCGGAAAAGCCGGATCGCTTTTCGGCGTCGGCGCGGGAAAGGATGATTGAATGAATCAAAAAGTGAAAAACCTTCTGTTGACCGGCGGCACCCTGGGTGCGGCCGGGGTCGGCTCCGGGATCACGGCGGGGGTCGCCTCTCTGATCCTCTTCAACAAGACGCTGCCGCGCCCCAAGGGGACCGACCCGGAGATCATTGACGAGTTTGCCGACCGGGCCAAGATGGAGGAGTATGCCGTCCGGATGGCCCCGGTGGGGGAGTGGATGGAGCGGCAGCGCTTCGAGCATGTGTTCCTCCTGTCCCGGGACGGGCTGCATCTGCACGCCATGTACCTTGCCGCCGGGAAGCCCTCCGGCAGGCTGGTGATCCTCCACCACGGCTTTACGAGCCATGCCGTCGACAACGCCGCGCACGCCAAATTCTTCCACGAGCTGGGCTTTGGGGTGCTGCTGCTGGACCTGCGCGCCCACGGGGAGAGCGAGGGAAAGTACGTCGGCTTCGGCGTTCTCGACCGCTATGACACGCTGGAGTGGGTGCGCTGGGCCAGGGCGCGCTTCGGCAAGGATGTGAAGATCGTGCTGCACGGCACCTCCATGGGCGGGGCGACGGTGCTGATGGCGCTGGGCCTGCCGGAGATCCAGGAGGCGGTGTCCGCCGTGATTGCCGACTGCGCCTACACCTCACCCGCGGACATTTTCGCAAGCGTGATCCGCAAGGACTATCACCTGCCGCCCGACCCCATCATCAAGCTCACGAGCATCAGGGCGAAGCGTGCGGCGGGCTACCGCTTCGACGAGTATTCCACCCTGGACGCGCTGCGCTATAACCGCGTGCCGGTCCTGTTCGTCCACGGGAAGGAGGACAAATTCGTCCCCACCTGGATGAGTCAAAAGAACTACGAGGCCTGCCCCGGCAAAAAGCAGATCCTCCTGGTGGACAACGCGGGTCACGGCTCAAGCGTGTTTGAAAACCAGCCCCTGTATGAA
>CACWLG010000053.1:0-15374 GCA_902761635.1 Oscillospiraceae bacterium
TGCCATGCTCGGCGGGGAAATGTCTATGCCGCGCCTTGCCGGGCTTGCTGCCTTGGGTGATGCTGCCTGACCTGACGATGGGGCATTCCTGCCCTGCCGGGCTTCGGGTCTTGCGCTTGCCCTTGGTTCGGTACTGCTTCCGGAGGATTGGGCGCGGATCGTGGGTGACTGTCCTGTCATGTGCGTATTGCCGGGCCCCTGCTGCGTGGGATTTTGCGTGACAGCGTTCACAGAACTGCTGACGCGTGCTGCGCCGACGGCGATACTGTTTTGCTCGGAGCTTTGCCCTGTTCCTGCCGTGCCGTGCTCAGCGCGATTCGAGGGACGGACATTGCCTGCCTCACGTTGGGTGAAGCGCGGTCCGTTGCCGACTGCCACCCGGTTTCCTGCCGATGCCGTGCCGGGACTGCGCTGCTGATTTACAGCGCTGCCGCTTTGATCGACATGACCGGCGTTCTGAACGACGCGCTCTCCAGACGCAGCGGGCATTCCTGCCGTGCCTTGCTTAGCTTCGCTGCCATTGGCCGGATTCGTTCCCTGCGTTCCCGGAGGATTCGTCTGCACTGTCGGGCGGTGTTCTTCGGGCATCATAGGCATTACTGCCACCGTTTCCTGAGACATACTCGTTGACGCTGGATTGCTGTGCGCCGAACTGCGTATTCTGACTCTGCTGCGCTGTTGCGCTCTGATTGCTGTTCACATTCACGCTGCCCATGCTCCTGCTTCCGGCACCGTCAGATTTCGGCGGAGTCGGTCCGTTGGGCGTAATGTGCGGCCCACCGGCAGGTGTGTTCGGATTCCTGCGGCTGCTCTGCGCGTTGCCGCGCCCCGCGCTGTGCAGGATATTCCCCGCAATGGAGCGCATCACCATATACGAGAGGGCGCCGGGGAATCTGCCCAGCGAGTCGCCGGTCATGGCCGGGTTCAGCCCGATCCGCGCGACGATGGCGTCGGCTTTCTTCGCCACCTTTACCACCGTCAGCACCAGTACCATCCAAGGCAGCACATCCACACCGCTTGGGTAGAACGAGAGTACCGACAAAAGCATTTTGACGAACATCACGTTCAGGATCGTGAGCAGGCACATGGACCCATACATCCGGCACCAGCCGGAGAAAATGTCCGAGGTGCTGCGGCTGCCGCCCATGCCGAAGGCCAGCGGTGAAGTGATGGTCAGAACGGCAAGGATAAAGTACCGTTCTGCCATCTCCAAAATGAGCTTGAGCGACTGAAACATGACGACGATCCCGCAGATCACGACCAGCAGCCAGGAGGCGCTGAGGCCCGCGAAGCTCGACTTGTCCGCAAACTTGATGTCCACCGCGTCGGGGATCTCCAGCATATTGATGACTGTGGAGGTCATATTTAGCGCGATATTGCAGATCTGCGGGCTTGCGACCAGCAGGAAAGAAAAGACAAAGGTTCTCCCGAACAGCAGCTTGGGGTCTTCCGCCTCGAAACCGAGGCCGGTCATCATGCTGCGCACCGCCTGAAACACCAGATTTCCGATAAGCAGCGCCCAGCCCAGCGCCAGCATGGTCTGCATGACGGGCTGGATGACCGGCATCCGCTCCTTCAGATATGCAAAATCCATGCTCATGACGTTCAAAAGCATGGACGAAAAGTATTCCCAGCACTCCAGGATCAGGCCGTAGGTCCATTCGATGAAGCCCTGAAAGATAAGCTCAAGCAAACTGCGGCCCTCCTCTCTGCCTGGGCTGTGGATTTATCTGTCAAGGGTTGATGGTTGCCAGACCGCTGAACAGAGGCGCAATGTAGGCGATGAAGGCGCCGATGCCATTGATGACCGCCCACGCGATCCAGATACGCTTGAGCCAGTCCCAGGCCTGATCGACCTTGTGCTGGTTATTGGAGAGTTTGGCCCCGATCACGGCGACGGCGGACATCAGGCCGGCCAGCACCGTGCTGATTCCTGCGATATGGGTGTAGACGTCCACAATGATCCTGTTGGCCGCCGTCCACATATCTTCCGTGGCGTAGGCGGGTACGGTAAAGAGCTCCGTCAGGAGAAGCGCGGTCAGGGAAAAGAGATACAGCTTAAAAAGTTTCTTCGTAGGCATTCCTCCTCAGTTTTGATAGTGGTTTTGTGCTGACGAAGGGGCATGATTGCCCCTCCGTCCACAGCAGCGCAAGGCAAGAAAGGTCATTCGCCTTTTGCGGCGGATCGACCGCCTGCCTTGCTCTGCCTTTCCCAAAGGGGAGCGTGTTCCCGGCCTCCCCTTTGGGATGGATAAACTAACGCATAGGCATTCCTCCTCTTGCTGAGCAGTCTCTATATTTGTTCCTTACATAACATCACCTCCCTCACGAGAGTTTTCCTCCGCACACAGCTCGTTCAGATGATGAACAAAACCGCGAACAAAGGGCGCAAGCAAAGCGTCGCTGCCTGAGATCCACCAGATGACCTCCGGCAATGGCTTTGCAATCGCGTCATATTGAATGGAGATAAGCAGCAGGATCTGTCGATCCTTGATCTGAGCTGCCTGCGCCGTGATCCTGCGGCAGACACTGAGTGTCCCCTCCCAATCGCCGCAGGAGTCAAGAATCTGTGAAAAGAGCAGACCAGCCTGCAGAGTGCTAATTGTCTCTATTGCGTTCGTGTTGACCTGGTCTTCCACTGTAAGTAGTCCCATGCGCCGGAGCCGCGTCCGGGCAGTAGGGTCAAAGGGACTTATGATTTGTGGTGCCATTTTTGCTCCTCCTTTCAGGCAATAAGAAAGGCCCGGCACTTTCGTGTCGAGCCTAATCGAAGTATAGTCTTTTTATTGACGAGCACCGCACCAGGCAGGTTCCTTCCCATGGTGTAAAAGTGGTGTAAAACCGGGAAAATGAGGGGTTGAAAAAAGCCGCGATAGCTTGATTTTGCTTGCTTTCAGAAGATCCTAAAGTGCTTTTAGTGCCTTTAAGTACAAATCTGTGACCTCGATATTTTTGTAATATAAAACCGATTTATTATATACCAACCATGCTCATATTTCAATGGAAAGGAACATGTTTTCCCCATTTGCTTCGGCTTTCTCGCAGATCTTTATTTCCGCAAGGGAATATTCCTCTTTGAGTCTGCGGAGATTTTCCCGGTGCTGCCCTGCCATTTGAGAGGTTCTGCCCCGCCCCACAATGAAACGGACGCAGCGGCCGGGCTCGACGCCCCGCAGAAGCTCCCGCGCCTTTTCCAGCAGGATGCGGCTTTTGACCAGCTCCCCCAGGGCCGGGTGATACGCGCCGCCCGCCGCCGCGCCGCCGGATAATTCCTCCGTCGGATTGAGGCCGAGGCGAATCACAGGGATGCCCGCTGCCTCAAAAAGCGGCACGATCTTCGCGCAGACCCGCACCGCGTCCTCCACCGTATGCTCCCTGTAAGTCCCGGCCCGAAAGCTTTCATAGAGGGCCGTGTCCTTCACGATGACAGTGGGATAGATGCGCACCCCGTCAGGCTCCAGGGCGATGAGACGCCGGGCAGTCTCCACATCCGTCTCATCCGTCGCGCCGGGCAGACCGGTCATCATCTGCAGGATAAGCTGAAAGCCCGCTGCCTTGATCTGCCGGGACGCCCGCTCCACCGCCGCCGCCGTGTGCCCGCGCCCCGAGAGGCGCAGCACCGTGTCATCCATGGACTGAGCGCCGAGCTCCACGGTCTCCACGCCGTAGAATTGCAGGCGCCTCAGCACCGTGTCGTCAATGGCATCGGGCCGGGTGGAGAGGCGGATCGCGTCGATCTCCCCCCGGTCCAGGGCCTCCTTTGCCGCAGCGAGCAGCGCCTCCTGCTCCTGCGCGGGGATGGCCGTAAAGCTGCCCCCATAAAACGCCAGTTGCCGCTTTCCTCCCTCGGGGAGAAAGGCGGCTGCTTGCGCTATGCTGTTTTTCACGTCTTCGGCTGTCGCGGGCTGCTGTGTGCCGGAGATGCGGCGCTGGTTGCAGAAGACGCAGGCGTGCGGACAGCCCAGATGGGGCACAAATACAGGCAGGATATGGGCACGGGCACTCATTCCCGCACGTTCTCCAGCGCCTTGCAGGCGGCCATCTGTTCGGCTTCTTTCTTGGTTTTGCCCTTGCCCCGGCCGGAGACCGCGCCGTTGATAAGCACTTCAAAGGTGAAGGTCTTGTCGTGATCCGGGCCGCTCTCCTCCACGAGGCGGTAGGTGATGACCTGGTTGCTTTTGCGCTGCACCAGCTCCTGGAGCTGAGTCTTGTAATCTCCGCCGCGGTGACTGTCGCCGAACTCCACATCGTTGAGTACATTCGCCATGATGAAGCGCCGTGCCTCGGCCATGCCGGAGTCGAGATACAGGGCTGCGATGATGGCCTCCACCATGTCGGCCAGGATCGACGGCCGCTCCCGGCCGCCAGTGTGCTCCTCCCCACGGCCAAGGCGCATATAGCTGCCGAGGTCCAGGGCAAGAGCAGTTTTATGTAAACTCGTCTCGCACACCAGCTCGGCCCGCAGGCGGGTCATGCGCCCCTCGGGCAGGCTGGGTCTGTGCTGATACAGAAACTCCGCCGTCACGACCCCGAGGACAGAATCGCCCAGAAACTCCAGGCGCTCGTAGCTCTGGGTCTCACCGTGCTTTTCATTGGCATAGGAGCTGTGGGTCAGCGCAGTGACAAGCAGGTCCCGATCACGAAAGTGATATCCGATTTTTTCTTCCAGCTTATCCATCAGTTTTCCGCCTTCAGCTTCATGTATTCGATGTTGCCCTCAATATCCTCCACCACGCCGGCGTTGACGAAGGCGATGGCCTGGCGCACGGCGGCGAAAAGGCTTGCCGCGTTGGAGGAGCCGTGGGCTTTGATGACGGGTTTGGAGATGCCGATGAAGGCGGTGCCGCCCACCTCGTTGACATCCATGGACTTCTTCATGGCGGCAAGGTCGTTTTTTAGGACCAGCGCCGCGAGCTTGTTCTTTGTGTTCTTATAGAAGACACCCTTGAGGGATTTCATCATATATTTGATGGTGCCCTCGGCCGCCTTCAAGAGGACGTTGCCGGTAAACCCGTCACTCACGACGACATCTGCCGCACCTTCAAAGACGCCGGTGCCCTCCACATTGCCGACAAAGTTGATGCGCCACTCGTCCCCGGCCTGCTTCAAGAGGGTAAATGCCTGGTGCTGCAGCTCCCCGCCCTTGGTGTCCTCGGTGCCGACGTTCAGAAGGCCGACGCGGGGATTGGGGCAGCCCATCATCTTTCGGGCGTAAAAGCTGCCCATATAGGCAAACTGCAGGAGGTACTCGGGAGTGCACTCCGCATTCGCGCCGCAGTCGATGAGCATGACGCCGTGCTCGCCCGCCGGGAGCACCGGGGCCATGGCGGCCCGGCGGATGCCCTTGATGCGCTTGACGATCAGCGTTGCGCCAGTCAGCAGCGCGCCGGTAGAGCCGGCGGAGACCACCGCGTCACCCTTGCCGTCGCGCAGGAGGTTCAGCGCCACGGTCATGGAGGAATCCTTCTTGCGGCGGGTGGCGGTGCTGGGGTCATCCTCCATGGTCACGACCTCGCGGGCGTCAACGATCTCCACCTGATTAAGCTCGTCTCCTGTCAGGCAGCGTTTGATCTCCTCTTCCCGTCCGACCAGGGTGATGTCCACACCCAGCTCCCGGCGGGCACGCAGCGCGCCCTTTACGATTTCGCCGGGGGCGTTGTCGCCGCCCATAGCGTCAATGATGATCTTCAATGCGGAAAACCTCCTTCTTCTTCAGGCTCTCTATGATCTCCAGAGAACGTTTTGAGATCTCGGCGTTCTTGTTTCTCTTTCCCTTCACCCGATAGTCCAGGGGCCTGATGATGCCGAAGTTGATGTTCATAGGCTGAAAGTCCCCGACGCTGCCGCCGGAGATATAGAGTCCCAGGGCGCCGATGGCCGTCTCCTGCGGGAAATCCACTGGCGCAAATCCCAGGACCCTCGCCGCCGTCTCAATGCCCACCAGCATCCCGGAGGCCGCCGATTCCACATAGCCCTCCACGCCGGTCATCTGGCCGGCAAAGCTGATGCGGGGATCGGATTTCAGGCGGTAATAGCGGTCCAGAAGTTCGGGGCTGTTGAGATAGGTGTTGCGGTGCATGACGCCGTAGCGCACAAACTCCGCGTTTTTCAGCGCCGGGATCATGGAGAAGACGCGCTTCTGCTCGCCCCAGGTGAGGTGGGTCTGAAACCCCACAAGGTTATAGATGGTCCCGTCAGCATTGTCACGCCGGAGCTGGACGACCGCAAAATTAGCCTTCCCGGTGCGCGGGTCCACGAGGCCCACGGGCTTCAAGGGGCCGTAACGCAGAGTATCCACGCCTCGGCGGGCCATGACCTCCACCGGCATGCAGCCCTCGAACACACCGCCGTCATCAAAGCCGTGAACCTCCGCTTCTTTGGCGCAGACCAGCTCTTTGACAAAGGCCAGGTACTCATCCTTGTCCATGGGGCAGTTTACATAATCTGCTGTCCCCTTGTTGTAGCGGGAGGCGAAGAAGGCGCTGTCCATGTCTACGCTCTCAAGCGTGACGATGGGGGCTACCGCGTCGTAAAAGTGCAGGGCGCTGTCCGGACAGAGGGCGGCAATCTTTTCGGCGATGGCGTCACTGGAGAGGGGGCCCGTGGCGATGACGACTTCCCCTTCCGGGATCTCCGTGGCCTCGGCGGACACGATCTCCACATTGGGATGCGCGCTCAGTTTTTCGGTGATATATTGGGAAAAGCCCACACGATCAACAGCCAGAGCGCCGCCCGCCGCCACGCGGTTTCTGTCCGCGCTCTCCATAATCAGCGAGCCCATGGCACGCATTTCGGCTTTCAAGAGGCCGACGGCGTTGGAGAGCTCATCGCTTCTCAGGGAGTTGGAGCAGACCAGCTCCCCGAAATACGGAGAGCTGTGGGCCGGGGTCATCTTCCCCGGCTTCATCTCCACAACGCGCACACGCACGCCGCGCTTTGCCATCTGCCAGGCGCATTCGCTGCCCGCAAGGCCGGCGCCCAGAACGGTGATCTGCGCCATGGCTTATTCCTCCGCCGCAGCCGTTTTCTTGGCGGCGGTCTTTCTGGCGGCGGTCTTCTTTTCCGCGGTCTTCTTCGCCGTGGATTTGGCGGCAGTTTTCTTCACAGCCTTTTTCTCTTCGGCTGCCGCTTTCTTCTTCTCCTCGGCAGCGGCCTTTTTCTCAGCCTTCCTGGCTTCAAGCTCCGCCTTTTCCTCGGATGTCTTTTTCTTATAGGTACGCTTGTCCTCCGGCACGAAGTTCGGGCATTCCCCATTGATGCAGAAGGACTTGAGCGGTCCCCTGCCGCTGTGCTTGAACATGGTCTTGCCGCAGATGGGGCAGTAGTCCTTGGTGGGCACGTCCCAGGTGATGAAGCCGCAGTCAGTGCCGCGCTCGCAGGCGTAGAAAACATAGCCCTTCTTGCTTGTGCGCTTGAGGATGCGGCCGCCGCACTTGGGGCACTTGCCGGGCATTTCGATCACAATGGGCTTGGTGAAGGTGCACTCCGGGAAGCCGGGGCAAGCCAGGAAGTGGCCGAACTTGCCCTTCTTGACCACCATTTGGCGGCCGCAGACGTCACAGTACTCATCACTCAGCACATCGGGCACCTTGAGGCGCACGCCGTCCAGGGCCTCCTCCGCCTTCTGCATCTCCTTGCTGAAATCGCCGTAGAAGTTCTGCAGCACCTCGCGCCACCGGGCTTTGCCGTTTTCGATCTCGTCGAGCTCCTCCTCCATCTGGTTGGTGAACTTGAGGTCCACGATATCGGCAAAGCGCTCCTTCATAAGCCCCGTCACTACCTGGCCGAGGGGGGTGGGCTTGAGGTACTTGCCCTCCTTGATGACGTAATCACGCGCGGTGATGGCGGAGATCGTGGGCGCGTAGGTCGACGGGCGGCCGATGCCCTTTTCCTCCATGGCGCGGATCAGGGTCGCCTCGGTATAACGGGCGGGCGGCTGGGTAAACTGCTGCTCGTGCATGAGCTTTTCCAGGTTCAGCCTCTGTCCCTCGCTGAGACTGGGCAGGGGGTTTGCCAGCTCGTTGGACTCCTCGTCCTTCGATTCCTCATACACGGCGGTATAGCCTTTGAATTTGAGCTCGGAATAGTTTGCGCGGAAGGAATAGTCCGCCGCACGGATCTCCACCGCCACATTGTCATAGACGGCGTTTGCCATCTGGCAGGCAGTAAAGCGGCCCCAGATCAGGCGGTAGAGGCGATACTGCTCCTGGGTCAGGTCCTTGCGCACCTGCTCCGGGGTGAGGGTCACATCCGTGGGGCGGATGGCCTCATGTGCATCCTGGGCGCCGGCCTTGGTTTTGAAGCGCCGGGGCTTTCCGGGGTAGTACTCTGGGCCGTAGTGATCGGTGATATAGTCCCTGGCGGCGGCGAGGGCTTCCTCGGAAAGCCGCAGGGAGTCGGTACGCATGTAGGTGATGAGGCCGATGCTACCGTGGCCGCTGACTTCCACGCCCTCATAGAGCTGCTGGGCGATGGACATGGTGCGCCGCGGCGTCATGCTGAGGCGTCTGGACGCCTCCTGCTGCAGGGTGGAGGTGATGAATGGGGGTGCGGGAGACTTCTGCTTCTCGCCGCGCTTTACCGAGCCGACGGTAAAGGGCGCGTCCTTGACGGCCTCGAGGACGGTATCGACCTCCTCCTTGGAATGCAGCTCCAGCTTCTTCTCGCCCTTGCCGTGAAAGCGCGCCGTGAAGGATGAATTGTCGACCCCGCAGTTGAGGCGGGCGTCCAGGAGCCAGTATTCCTGGGGCTTAAAGGCCTCGATCTCTTCCTCCCGGTCCACCACCATACGCGTGGCGACGGACTGGACGCGCCCGGCACTCAGGCCTTTTTTGACCTTCTTCCAGAGAAGGGGCGAGAGCTCATAGCCCACGATGCGGTCCAGAATGCGGCGCGCCTGCTGGGCGTCCACCAGGTCCTGGTCGATGCTGCGCGGGTGCTGGATGCTCTCGGTGACGACCTTCTTTGTGATCTCGTTGAATGTCACGCGCTTGGCCTTGCTGTCATCCAGCTCCAACAGTTCCTTGAGGTGCCAGGAGATCGCCTCACCCTCGCGGTCAGGGTCCGTCGCGAGAAAGACGGTTTTGGCGTCCTTGGCCTCTTTTTTGAGCTCCTGGATCAGCTCCCGCTTGTCCCGCACGGGGATATACTGCGGCTCAAAGCCGTTTTCTATGTCGACGCCCATCTTGCTCTTGGGCAGATCTCTCAGATGTCCCATGGACGCGGTCACCTTATAGCCGCTGCCAAGATATTTTTCGATCGTCTTCGCCTTGGCCGGCGACTCCACAATGACGAGATCCTTTGCTTTTGCCATGCTGTTTCCTCACTTTTGTATCGTATTCAGGCACACACGCCTGCCGGCCACACGCCGGACAATGCCCTTGATCTCCAGCGTCGTGAGCTGGGAGAGCACCTTGGCCGTCGACAAGCCTGTGGCCTCAATAATATCATCGACATGCGTTTCGCCCCGGCTGATGGCCGCGACGATCTGAAGCTGATCCTCGCTCAGCCCCTTGAGTCGTTCATGCAAGTCAATATATCCCGCGCTGTTTTGCTTGTCAATCTCTTTTTTTGACGAAGCGGCGCGCTTTTCATCGGCTTCCGCCGTTCGGGCCGGCGGTTTTTCCGGTGAGGGCACGGGCTTTTGAGCCGCTGCGGGCATGGTCGGTACCCGGCGCCCGGCGCCGGGTCTGTGGATTCTGTCCGGGTACAGGGCTTCAAAATCCTCCAGCACATCCCAGCCTGAGGCCGCGGGCCGCGCCCCCTGTTTTAAGAGCGTCAGTATCCCGGCGCTGTTTTCTGCGTCGGCGTTTCCGGGCACGGCGAAGATCTCCTTCCCCTGTTCCAGGGCTTCCCGGGCAAACAGCAGGCTCCCGCTCCTCTCCGGCGCCTCCACCACGCAGACCGCGTGGGAAAGGCCCGCCGAAATGCGGTTGCGGTCCCGGAAGAAGCGCTTCTCTGCCTTTGTTCCGGGCGGGTATTCCGACACGAGTGCGCCGGTCGCGGCCACATCCTCCCGCAGTTCGCCCCCTGCGCCGTGGCCGGTGCCGAGTACGCCGATGCAGCAGCCGCCCGCGAGCAGGCAGCCCCGCGCCGCCGCGCGATCGATGCCCTCCGTAAGGCCGGAGACGACGATTCCGCCGCAGCTTGCGATCTCGAAGGCGATGTCCCGCCCCATCTTGAGGCCGTAGGGTGTGGCGCTTCTGGTGCCGATCACGGCGACGGAGGGGATGCTGTCCACATCCGGAAGTCGGCCCTTGATATACAATACCACAGGCGGGGCAAAGATATTCCGGAGCCGCCGCGGATAGGCAGCGTCCGCCAGAGTCAGGATGCGGATATCCTCCCGCCGGCAGGTCTCCAGGATACGGTCTGCTTCGCGCAGGTCCCGCCTTTCAAAAAGCTCTGCCTCGTTTGCCGAGACGCCGGGCAGATCCCTGTATGCCCCCGGCGGGGCGAGAAAGGCGCTCTCCGCATCGCCCCAGCGCTCTACAAGGGCGTACTTTGCCCGGGGGTTGGCAAAGATCACGCTCGAAAGCCATACCCAATAGCGCACGGACGACATGACGCTCACCTTCTCTCTTCTAAGAAATTCATCATCACAGGAGCCGATACGCTCAGCCCGCAGTTTATGGGGCAAACCGCCTTCATCTGCCGCCGGCAGCGGCGTTTTGCATTTCCCACAGCACGATCGCTGCGGCGACGGCGGCGTTGAGGGATTCGCTGCCCGGGGACATGGGGATAATAAGCTCCCCGTCGCAGCTTTGCAGAAGCTCCCCGCTCAGGCCGTTCCCCTCGCTGCCGATGGCGACGACGGCGTTTTCCAGCTGCAGATCCCGGATGTCCGCGGCACGGTCGGAGAGCGCCGCGCCATAGAGCCTCAGGCCGTTTCGGTCGGCAAAGGCCCGGGCCTCCGGTACCGTGCAGCGGATGATTTTTTCCCGGAAGAGCGCGCCCATCGCAGCCCGCGCCGTCTTGGGGCTGTATACGTCCGCGCAGGCGCCGCACAGCAGAACCGTGTCGACGCCCATGGCGGCTGCCGTGCGGATCACGGTGCCGACATTCCCCGGGTCCTGCACGTTCTCCAGCAGGATCGCCCGCGTAAAAACCGGCTCCGGCTCCTTCGGGATCGCGAGGGTGAAGAGTGGGCCGGGGCTGTTTTTCATGGGAGAGACATAATCAAAAAGCTCCTCCGGTGCGGTGACCTGCCGCACAGAGTCCGGCAGCGGCGCTTCCCCTGCCCTCTCCTTCCAGAGGACTGTGCGCAGCGCAGCCCTCTTGTCGAGGGCCTCCGCCAGCAGCTTATGCCCGTCGCAGAGGTACTCCCCCTCCGCGCGGCGAAAAGCTCCGTCTGTGCTTAATGCGCGCAGGCGGAGGATCAACGGATTCTTTCTCGATGTGATGTGTTCCACCGCGGCATTCCGCTCCTTTCCGGTGTACTATTATAATAACTATCATAACAATGACAGCATCATAATACAAGTTTTTCAGTTTCGCAAGTCCCCGGGCAAAATTCATCCCGGCAGCCCTCCCTGGGCTGCCGGGATGAAGCGTTATCCGTTTTATGTCCGAATGCCCCAGAAGGCCCAGATGAAGGCTGCGCCCACGATCACAGCCGTCAGGGTGAAGGGCACACCGATGCGCAGGAAATCCTTGCTGGTGACCGTTTCGCCGTTTTTGCGCAGGATGCCGATGGCCGTGATATTGGCCGAGGCCCCGATGGGGGTGAGGTTGCCGCCCAGCGTTGCACCGGTCAGCAGGCCGAAGTAGAAGACCCGCGGGTCCGCGCCCATAAGAGCGGCGATGCCTCGCACCACGGGCAGCATGGTGGCCACGTAGGGGATGTTGTCAATAAAGGCAGAGAGGATCACCGACACCGTCACGATCAGCACATAGAGCAGAAGGGCGTTGTTCCCCGCCGCTTTATGGAAAATGCTGGCCACCGCGTCGATCACGCCGGCGGAGCGAATACCCTCAATCACCATGAACAGGCCGAAGAGCAGCAGCAGCGTGTCCGTGTCCAGACTCTTCGCGGCACGGACAAAGGGGGCGCCCGAGTGCTCCCTGATGCTCTGGCGCACAAGACCGATGAGGGCAAAGAGCACGCAGGAAAGCCCGCTTCTCAGCCCGTGCAGGGTCTTGAGAATGCCCTCCTCCTTCGGCTCGGGCACAAAGGACATGCAGATGAGCAGCAGCACGGTTCCGATCATGAGCCAGCTCGGCACAAGATCGTCCACCTCGGTCTCCACCTTGGCCTCCACCTTTTCCGTGTAATTGCGGAACAGGTACATCAGTACCAGCAGGGACGCCAGGGCACCGAGCTCGGTGCTGAAGAAGATGCTGGGCTTGCCATCCATCCAGAAGAAGTCCATGAAGTTCATGTTTGCAAAGCCGCCCAGCAGGATGCTGGTTGTGTCGCCCACGAGTGTAGCCGCTCCCTGGAGGTTGGAGGAGACGGAAATGGCGATTAGCACCGGCACGGGCGAAATCTTGAGCTTGCGGGAGATGGCAAGGCCCACCGGAGCCACCATCAGCAGCGTCGCCACGTTGTCCACGAAGGCGCTCACCACGCCGGCGAAAAGGCTCAGCGCCGTGACGGCCCACATGACGTTCGGCACTTTCTCCATCATCATCTCCGCAAGGCGGGCAGGCATGCGGCTCTCAATGAAGAGCATGACCGTGCACATGGTGGCGGAGATCATCAGCAGCACGTTATAGTCCACCGCCTTGAGTGCGGACAGGGGCGTCATCTCAAAAAAGCCCATTGCGCCGAGGATCATCATAATGACCGCAGAACCCAGGGCGATCCAGGGGCGGTACTTCTGAAAGCTCAGCATCAGGATATAGGTCAGGACAAATACGATCAGGGCCGGAATCATAGCAGTACCTCCAAGCAAGAAAAAAGACTTTTACCGCCGGGAACACTTCCCAAGGTAAAAGTCTTGCCGTTTACCGGGCAGACCGGGGGCCGGGCCCCGGGAATGGCGATCTGCCCGACGTTTCCGAAACGCCGGCTACTCCCTAATACGCGGGTATCGTAACACAGGGGCGTTAAAATGTCAAAGGGAAAATGCCTGTTCTGCTTGCGAACGGAACTGTGTCATGTTAGAATTAAAATAAAAGATTACAAGGAGATGATCTCTTGAAATTCTATAAAATGCAGTGCCCGAGTTGTGGCGCAAATCTAGAAGTTGAAAACGAACTCGACAGTTTCTTTTGTAAGTATTGCGGCACAAAGATTTATGTGACAGAACAGGACCCAGAAATTATTAAAGCTAAAACCAGTATAAAGCTTGCTAAAGAAAAAGCTGAACTTGAAAAGGTAAAGCTTCAACAAGAGCTAGACATTAAAAAGGTAAAGCTTCAACAAGAGCTAGACATTAAAAAACAAGAAAATAAAGATGGAACGACAATTGGATTGTTGATTATTGGCATTATATTCCTTATGTACCTCTTTATCTATTTGCTAATTCAAAGTATTTAATTTTTTCCATGGACATGTATCATTTGGTCTTCGCTCTACATACTCATAAGGCATAATCAAGCTCTCATCACCATAGTGAATAGCATCGTGAGTAATTTTTCTGCATGAGATTACATACTCTGGATTCATTAAAAATTTTGTCTGATCAACATAGAAAGGGTGCATTTTATGGATACCATCAAGCCCGCGCTGAGCGAAATCATGGAAGCCGCCAAGCGCCTCAAGCCCATCCTGCATCACACGGAGCTGGACCTCTCCTCCACCTTCTCCAGCATGAGCGGCGGCAATATCTATCTCAAGTGCGAAAACCGGCAGAAGACCGGCTCCTTCAAGATCCGCGGCGCGACCAACAAGCTCTCCGCCATGGTCGAGCGTGGTGAACGGCGGCCGGTGGTGGCCTCCTCCGCCGGCAACCATGCCCAGGGTGTGGCCTGCGCAGCTTCCGTCTTCGGCATCCCGGCGACCATCGTTATGCCCAAGAATGCGCCCATTGCCAAAATCCAGGCGACAGAGGGCTACGGCGCAAAGGTGGTGCTGGCAGGCGACGTATATGACGACGCCTATGCCAAAGCCTGTGAGATCTGCGAGGCTGAGGGCGCAGCCTTTCTGCATCCCTACAACGATCTGGAGGTCATTGCGGGTCAGGGCACACTCGGCCTGGAGATTCTCGGCGACCTGCCGACGGTGGATATCATCATCACCCCTGCGGGCGGCGGCGGACTTCTCGCCGGTGTGATCGCCGCGGTCAAGCAGGTCAATCCCCGCGTCCAGGTCTACGGCGTGCAGGCCGAAGGGGCCAATGCCATCGCCCAGAGCTTCCGGGAAAAACGCCTCATCAGCACGGCGACAGCCTCGACAATCGCTGACGGCATTGCCGTCAAAAGCCCCGGCGACATTACCGTGGACATCATCAACAGCTTCTGTGACGGCGTAGTGACGGTCTCCGACACACAGATCGCCGACGCGATCCTGCTGCTCATGGAGCGCTGCAAGATGATCGTAGAACCTGCGGGGGCAACGCCGGTGGCGGCGGTCCTCAACGGCAAGATCGATGTAAAGGGGAAAAATGTGGTGTGCCTGCTCTCCGGCGGCAATATCGACGTGAGCTTTGTGCAGAGCATCATTGAACAGGGCATGGCCGCCCGCCACCGCCGCATCCGCTTCACCGCCCGCCTGCTGGACAAGCCCGGCAGTCTGGTGCATGTGCTCTCGATCCTCGCTGAAAGCGGGGCCAACATCCTTACCATCGAGCACGACAAGCTTGCCGCAGGTCTCAACCCCAACGAGACCAAGGTCCACATCGCCTGTGAGGTGGGCGGCAAGCCCCACGGCCAGGCCGTGCTTGATGAGCTGAAAAACCACGGCTACGAGGTGGAGCTGGACTGAGCCGCCTTGACACGAGAAAGATGGAGATGGTATAATTCCTTGCGAAAAGAGAGCGAGGTGAGATGGCATGTTGGATGCAAATGACATTCAGATCATTTCTAAAATTGTGAGCGACGCACTTGCCGAGGAGCGCAAGCATACCGAGGGTTTGTTCGTCGAGGAGCGCAAGCACACTGATGAGAAGCTTGGCAGTTTCAGACAGCAGATGCATGCTGACATGATGACCATTGTCGAGTCGGAAATCAATCCCAAGCTTCGTGTTCTGGCAGAGGGACATGAGGTGTTGCTGGAGCGGATGACGTCGCCCGAAGAGATTGAGAGCATGAAGACTGATATTGTGATTTTGAAGGAGGCTGTGCAGCAGCTGAGCTTCAAAGTCAACGCATTGCAGAAGGCACAGTAACCTTTAAGGCAACACCGCACAATCCGCCTTCGGCATCTCCTGGAAAATTTGTGCCCTGATTTCGTCACTTTTTCTTGAGGTACACAATACGATTCGCTTCGC
>CACWLG010000053.1:15400-26031 GCA_902761635.1 Oscillospiraceae bacterium
TTCGCGTTAGCCAAATCAAAGATTTGGACGCTCACTTAAGTACATCTGCGAAAAAGTGCCTTTATCAGAACCCAAATTTTCTCAGGATCTGCTCTTGCCAAATTATGCGGTATTGCCTTAACACTTCCTTCGATCAAAACAGCCTCCATCCCAAGACGCGGGATAGAGGCTGTTTTTTTCTCCAGGTTTTTAATTATGTCAACCAATCTCCGGATAGAGGGAAAACTGCCCGCATAGGGCGATGACCTGCTCCCTGACCGCAGGAACGGCGGCTTCGCCCTCGTCGATGAGCCGGGCGATCATGGCGCCGATCTGACGCATCTCGGCCTCCTTCATGCCGCGGGACGTGACGGCGGGACTGCCGAAGCGCATGCCGGAGGTCACCTTCACGCTCAGGGGGTCGAAGGGGATGGTGTTCTTGTTGGCGGTAATGTTGGCAAGGTCCAGAAGCTCCTGCACCTCGGCTCCGGTCTTGCCGCGGCTCATGACATCAGCCAGCATCATGTGATTGTCCGTGCCGCCGGATACCAGGCGAACGCCGCGCCTTTTAAGCTCATCGGCCAGCGCCGAGGCGTTGAGGATGATCTGGTGCTGATAGGCTTTGAAATCGTCGCTCAGATCCTCCTGGAAGCAGACAGCCTTGGCTGCAATAATATGCATCAGCGGCCCGCCCTGGGTGCCGGGGAAGACGGCGGAGTCGATCTTTTTCTGCAGCTCCTCCTTGCAGAGGATCAGCGCGCCGCGGGGTCCGCGCAGCGTCTTGTGCGTCGTGGTGGTGACCACATGGGCATAGGGTACCGGGCTTGGGTGCTCCCCGGCGGCCACAAGGCCAGCGATGTGGGCCATGTCCACCATGAGATAAGCGCCCACGGAATCAGCGATCTCGCGCATACGCTTAAAGTCGATAACGCGGGAATAGGCGCTGGCACCCGCAATCAGGAGTTTGGGCCGCTCCTGCTCCGCGCGCTGCTGCACAGCGTCATAGTCGATCTGTTCGGTCTCGGGATCGACGCCGTAGAAGGTGGCGCGAAAATACTTGCCGGAGATAGAGGCCTTTGAACCGTGGGTCAGATGGCCGCCCTGACAGAGATCCATGCCCATGATGGTATCGCCCGGCTGCAGCAGCGCAAGGTACACCGCCACGTTGGCCTGAGAGCCGGAGTGAGGCTGCACATTGGCATGTTCGGCACCAAAAAGCTTTTTGGCCCGCTCAATGGCAAGGCTTTCCACCTCGTCCACATACTGGCAGCCGCCGTAATAGCGCGCGCCGGGATAGCCCTCGGCATACTTGTTCGTCAGATGACTGCCCATGGCCTCCATGACCGCGGGGGAGACAAAGTTCTCCGAGGCAATGAGTTCGATATGATCCCGCTGGCGTGAAAGCTCTCGCATCATGGCGGCGTAAACCGCGGGGTCCTGTGCTTTGATATGTTCGTAGTACTGCATGGGGGTGTTCCTCCCGATCTCTTTTTCTTTTCGCCGCTGCATTATACATGATTTCAGCAGGCAAGGCAAGGCCATTCTTTCCCTTGCAAGTTGATTTCACGCATGATACTATATTATTGTCAGATCCGACAAATTGTTTTTCAAAGGAGGATGGGACGATGAAAAGAATAGCCAAAATCCTATTGACGCCGATTTTGACCGTTACGATCGGTACAGGCGGCCTGCTCGGCTGGCTGACTGCGGTGGAGTACAAGCCTGCGCCGGTAGAGGCAATCAAACAGGGTGCACTTGTCAGCGGCAAGGATATGCACAAGCTCAGACCTGGACAGGCGCTCACGGTATTGAGCTGGAACATTGGGTACGGTGGTCTTGGCAAGGACTCGGATTTCTTCATGGACGGCGGCAAAAACACCAAGTCTGCCGATAAAGAGCAGGTCCGGGCTTATCTTGACGGCATCAGCAACAGCATCCGGGACAGTGACGCCGATCTTGTGCTGCTGCAGGAGGTGGACGCAAATTCCTCCCGCACCTACGGCATTGATCAGCGCTCCCTGCTGAATGTCGAAGAGGACAGCGCAGCTTTTGCTCTCAATTATGCCTGCCCCTTTGTGCCGAATCCCAGCACGCTGATCATCCGTCCCCTCGGCAAAATCAACAGCGGCCTGTATACCATCGCGGATGATCTCACAGTTGACAGGTCCGAGCGTATCGCCCTGCCCTGCCCCTTCTCCTGGCCGCTCAGGATCGCAAATCTCAAGCGCTGCCTGCTGGTGAGCTATTTGCCCGTGGAGGGCAGCGACAGGCAGCTTGTGCTCGTAAACCTCCATCTGGAGGCCTATGACGACGGCGAGGGCAAGATCGCCCAGACCAATCAGCTGCGTGATTTCATCGAGAGCGAATACGCCAAGGGCAACTACGTCATTGCGGGCGGTGACTTCAATCAGGTCTTCCCCGGCAGTCTTGAGGTCTATCCCAACATGCACGAGGAAAACTGGAAGCCGGGCGTGCTGGACGAGGCGCTGCTGCCCGAGGGCTGGACGCTGGCCTATGATCTCTCTACGCCCACCTGCCGCCTCCTCAACCAGCCCTATGATCCCGGTGATACGGCAGGCACCCAGCACTACGTCATCGACGGTCTGATCCTCTCCCCCAACGTCCAGCTCAAGAGTGTGGAAACTCTGGATGAGGGCTTTGTCAATTCCGACCACAACCCGGTCCGGGTGCAGGTCGTGCTCCAGGCGAGTTGACATAATTTTGTTTTCATATTTTTATTGACATAATTTCCGACATGTGAAGAGTGTCCGCAAAAAAGTACAGGGAATCCATTCGTTCGGTTCCCTGTACTTTTTCTCTTTATTCCTTGATCTTTATTCCTCGATCAAAACCTTCCCCAGCCCGTCGGCAGAGAGGCGGATCGTGCGGATCTCGCGGCCGCGGTTTTCGACGATGTAGCGGGCGACCTCGTCCTCGACCTTCTTCTGGATGGTGCGGCGGAGGTTGCGCGCACCGTAGGTGACGGAATAGGCCTCCTTCAACAGACAGTCGATCAGGCTCTCGTCCCAGCTGAGGGTCACGCCCTTTTCGGCCATGACGTCCCGCAGCTCCCCAAGCATGAGGGCGGCAATATCACGGAAGTTAGCCTCCGTGAGCTGGTTGAAGCACACAACCTCATCCACGCGGTTGATAAACTCGGGCCGCAGGAACTCATTGAGGGCCTTCATGGCCCGCTCCTTTGACATATCGCTGAGGCTGCCGCCGAAGCCGACGGAGCCGGTCTTGCTGGAGGAGCCGGCGTTGGTGGTCATGACGATGATGGTGTTTTCAAAATTGATGTTCCGGCCCTGAGCGTCCGTGATATGTCCGTCGTCAAGGATTTGCAGGAGGATGTTCATCACATCCGGATGCGCCTTTTCGATCTCGTCGAAGAGCACCACGCTGTAGGGCTTGCGGCGGATCTTCTCAGTGAGCTGTCCCGCCTCGTCATAGCCCACATAGCCAGGGGGAGAGCCGATGATGCGCGAGACGGCGAACTTCTCCATAAACTCCGACATGTCGAGCCGGATGAGACTCTCAGGCGAATCGAACAGATCGGCAGCCAGACGCTTCACAAGCTCGGTCTTGCCGACGCCGGTGGGGCCGACGAAGATAAAGCTCACAGGCTTGCGCTTGACCTTAAGGCCGACACGGCTGCGGCGGATAGCGGCGCAGACGGCGTCCACGGCCTCGTCCTGTCCGATGATGTGGGCCTTGAGGCGTTCGTCCAGCTTTGCCAGGCGCTCAAGCTCATCTTCCCGGATGGTGGAGGCGGGGATCTTGGTCCAGAGCTCAATGATCCTGGCCAGATTGTCAACAGTCAGGGCGGGCCGGGGCTTTGCGTCCAGCTCCCGGAGCTCGGCCTCCCGCTGCATCTCGCGGCTGCGCAGCTCGGCAATACGGGCGTAGCGCTTATCCAGCATCTCGTCCGTGAGCGCCTGACCGTTGGGCGTGTCAGCGCTCATAAGGGCTTCCCGCTCAAAGCGGAGGTTTTCGAGATCCCTCTCCGCCTCCATGCGGCGGTTGATGTCCGGGTGCTTCAGGTTCACGTCGGAGCAGGCCTCGTCAATGAGGTCGATGGCCTTATCCGGCAGGAATCGGTCGGTGATGTAGCGCTCGCTCATAAGGACGGCCTGGCGGCACATTTCGTCCGGGATGACCACGCCGTGGTAGTCCTCATAATAAGGAGCGATGCCGCGCAGGATCTGCACGCTGTCCTCGATGGAGGGCTCCCCCACCGTGACAGGCTGGAAGCGCCGTTCGAGAGCGGAGTCCTTTTCGATATGCTTGCGGTACTCGGTAAAGGTGGTGGCACCGATGACCTGGATTTCCCCGCGGGAGAGGGCGGGCTTGAGGATGTTGGCGGCGTTCATGCTGCCCTCGGCATCCCCGGCGCCGACGATATTGTGTACCTCGTCAATCACGAGGATGACATTGCCCTGCTTGCGGATCTCCTCGATCAGGCCCTTCATGCGGCTTTCAAACTGACCTCGGAACTGTGTCCCGGCGACCAGCGCCGTGAGGTCGAGCAGGAAGACCTGCTTCTCCTTGAGCTTTGCGGGCACATCGCCGTTTGCGATACGCTGGGCGAGCCCCTCGGCGATGGCGGTCTTGCCGACGCCGGGCTCGCCGATGAGGCAGGGGTTATTTTTCTGGCGGCGGTTGAGGATCTGGATGACGCGCTCGAGCTCCTCCTCGCGCCCGACCATACGGTCGAGCTTGCCCTCCCTGGCGCGCTGGGTCAGGTCGATGCAGTAATTGTCCAGGAACCTGCGCTTGCCGCCCTTGGGGGCCGCCTGCTGGCTCCCTTCGCTCCGGCGGTTTTCGGAGGCGGGGGGCGGCGCGCTTTCGGCACTGCTGTTCCCGCCGCCGAAGAGGCGGTTCAGGAATGGAAAGGTGGCGGTCTTGCCGTCGTCCTCACTCCCCTGGTCGTCTTCCTCCACGGGCGTAAGCTCTTCCACACCACTCAGGGCGTTCATCATCTCACCGGTCAGGCTTTCCAGATCTTCATCCGAAAGCCCCATCTTGCTGATAACGTCGTCCACGGGCTTGATGTGCATTTCGCGCGCGCATTTGAGGCACAGGCCCTCATTCTTGGTCTGGCCGCCTTCTATTTTTGTGATAAAGACCACTGCGACATTTTTGCCGCAGCGGGAGCAGAGTGTAGGCCGCATGGGTATTCCTCCGGGTTTATATTGTATTACATGAGGCTGTCGGTCAGGGAGTCGAAAATCAGGAAAAAGCGGCCGAGCGTGGTGTGGGCCATGGTGTCCTTGCCAATGATGATGCCAAGAAAGCTCAGCACCCAGCACAGCAGGATACAGTAGAGAAAGCCCTTGCCAAAGCCGAGGATGGCGCCGCCGATCTCATCGACATTCTCGAGATTCGGCAGGCGGAAGGATAGATTGCCGATACTGGCCACCGCCACAAGGAAAATCAGGATCAGCAGAAAGGCGATGACCATGGTGCCGACCGTGGTGATGGTGTCACAGAGGACGGAGACGATGGCCTTGGTCATGGTGACGCCGGTCTCCTCGGCTACGACGACTGCCTTGCGCGCCAAGTCCTCGGCCCGTTTGTGATACAGGCCCAGGTCCAGCAGGCTCTCATAGGCATAGTCATAGCGCAGAGAGCTGTCCTGCTCCAGGATATCCTCCAGTGAGAGCTCGCTGCTGCCGTAGCCCATGCGCTCGAGGATGGCATCCCGGTTGCGGTGGGAATCGAGATACCCGTCCACAAAGGGCTCGATGGCGGGCACCACCTCATGGGCGTAGGCGGCCGACACGATGCTGGCGCCCAGAAGCGACACGATGATCGCAAGGATACCCGCGACGCCGCCCACCAGGCCGCGCTTATAGCCGTTCCAGGTACACAGGGCGATGATGATTATCAGGATAATGTCAATAATAGCTTTCATATGTACCGCTCATCCTTTTTTCAAAACAGGAATAGTGTAGCACATTTTTGTGAACAAATATACAGGGAGTCAGTTCCTTTCCATCATGGCGCCGACGGGACCGTCGTACCAGACGCGGTTGAGGTACAGGCCCTGAGGCGGCATGGTGGGGCCGGTGAGGCGCCGGTCGCCCTTTTCGAGCAGGTCCGGGATCTCCTCGGGCGTAAGCTTGCCGTAGGAGGCATAGACCATGGTGCCGACCATGGCCCGGCACATATTGTAGAGAAACCCGTCTGCACAGATGGAGACGGTGATGAGATCCCCTTCCTTCTCCACCCGGCACCAGTGGACGGTGCGGACGGTGGTCTTCGTCTCCGTGCCGACAGAGCGCACGGCGCGAAAGTCATGTGTCCCCTCAAAGGCCCGGGCAGCGCGCTGCATCAGCGCCATGTCCAGGTTCTGCGGATAAAAGCACACGCGCTTTTCAAGAAAGGGATCGCGGATGTTCCTGTTTAGTATTTTATATACATATTCTTTTTTTATACAGGAGCCGATGGCATTGAAGCGCTCTTCCGCCTCACAGGCGTCCAGCACGGCGATATCCGCGGGCAGACGGGTGTTGAGCGCGAGCGGCAGTCTCTCCATGGGTATGCGGGTTTCGCTTTGAAAATTCGCGCAGTACCGAAGGGCGTGGACCCCGGCGTCCGTGCGGCCGCAGCCGACGATCCGGAGCCGCTCCCCGCAGACCTTGAAGATGGCCTCTTCCACCGTCTCAGCCACGGTGACGTCGTTTTTCTGTACCTGCCAGCCGTGGTAGCGGCTGCCGTCGTAGCGCAGGCAGAGGGCAATGTTTTTCATAGTCCGACCCTTTTGAGCACGATCATCGCGGTGAGAAACAGCAGACCCAGCACGAGAGCGATCGTGTCACGCCGCTGCATGATAAGTTGCTTCATGCGGGTGCGCCCCTCGCCGCCGTGGTAGCAGCGGCTCTCCATCGCCACCGCGAGCTCGTCCGCCCGCTTGAAGGCCGAGACGAAGAGCGGCACCAGAATCGGCAGCAGGGCCTTGGCGCGCTGGATGAGGCTGCCGGTCTCAAAGTCCGCGCCGCGGGCCTTCTGGGCCGACATGATCTTGTCGGTCTCGGCGATCAGCGTGGGGATGAAGCGCAGAGCCATGCTCATCATCATGGTCATTTCATGCACGGGGACCTTCAGCTTCTTGAGAGGACTGAGCAGCATCTCAAGTCCGTCCGTCAGGGCGATGGGGCTTGTGGTGTAGGTCAGCAGGAAGGTGCCGGAGATGAGCAGAATGATGCGCAGCATCATCTGCACGGCACGGGCAATGCCCTCCCAGGTGATGATCCAGCCAGGGCGGATGGGCGTGCCCTCGGTATAGAAAATGTTCAGCAGTGCCGTCAGCACAATGATAAAAAGCATGGGCTTGACGCCCTTGAACATGCTGGAGGGCTTGATCTTCGACAGGGCCATGCACACAAGCGTCACCAGCGTGACGAGGCCATAGCTGATCCAGCCCTGCGCCTGGAAGAGGGCTATGATATAGATCACAACCAGGAGGATCTTGGTCCGGGGATCCAGACGGTGAACCACCGTATTTCCGGGGAAATACTGGCCGAGGGTAACGTCTCTCAGCATTTTCTTCCCTCCCTGAGCTGCAGCAGCGCCGCAAGGAGCCGCTCATGGGTAAAGATTCCCTCCGGCAGGCCGATGCCCCGGTCACGGAGTGCAACGGCCAGCTCTGCCGCCTTCGGCACATTCAGGCCGATCTCCATGAGTTCCTTCGCGCGGGAGAAAACCGAAGCGGGCGTGTCGTCCATCACGACGGTGCCCCGGTCAAAGACGATGATACGCTCGGCAAGACGGGCCACATCGTCCATGCTGTGGCTCACGATCAGCACGGTCGCGCCGCTTTTCTCACGGTAGCTGCGGATATTCTCAAAGATCTGCGCGCAGCCCGCCGGGTCGAGACCTGCAGTTGGCTCGTCGAGGATCAGGATCTCCGGCCGCATAGCGATCACGCCGGCAATGGCGATACGCCGCTTCTGTCCGCCGGAGAGTTCCAGGGGCGAGCGCTCAAAGAGTTCTTCAGAGACGCCGGTGAAGGCGGCGGCCTCGCGCACCCGCTCGTCGATCTCCTCTTTGCTCAGCTTCATGTTGGACGGGCCGAAGGCGATGTCTTTATAAACCGTCTCCTCAAAGAGCTGGTACTCCGGGTATTGAAACACAAGGCCGACCTTCCACTTTACGTCGCGCCGTGTGTATTTATCATTGTTGATGTCCTGTCCGTCCAGCAGCACCCTGCCCTCCGTGGGCTGCAGCAGGGCGTTCAGGTGCTGGATAAAGGTTGACTTGCCGGAGCCGGTGTGCCCGATGACGGCGGCAAACTGGCCCTGGGGGATGCTGATGCTCACGTCATGCAGGGCGGTCGATTCAAAGGGCGTGCCCGCACTGTACACGTGGCTCAGCTTTTCGGTGATGATTTCTGCCATGAGCTCCGACTCCGTTCCTCTGCCTGTAATGCCTGCGCGATCTGGTCCGCGCAGTCGCCGATCTTGAGCGCCTCGCCCGGAAGCCTCATGCCCGCCTCGCGCAGCTCGCGCAGCAGGCGCGCGGTTTCGGGCTGCTCCAGCCCTTCGCGTTCCAGGAGCGCCTTGTCCGCAAAGATCTCTTCCGGTCGACCGTCCGCCGTCAGGCGCCCCTTCGACAGGATCAGCACCCGGTCGGCGTCGATGCACTCCTCCATATGGTGGGTGATAAGGACCACGGTCATGCCCCTGCCCCGGCAGAGGGCGAAGGCGGTGTCCACCACCTCGCGCCGCCCCTGGGGGTCGAGCATGGCAGTGGGCTCGTCCAGGACGATGATCTCCGGCGTCATGGCGATGACGCCCGCGATGGCCACGCGCTGCTTCTGCCCGCCGGAGAGAAGGTGCGGGGCGTGCATCCGGTGCTCATACATCCCGACAAGGCGCAGCGAGCTGTCGACACGGTGGCGGATCTCCTTCGGTTCCACGCCCAGGTTTTCCGGGGCGAAGGCCACATCGTCCTCCACGACGTTTGCGACGATCTGGTTGTCCGGGTTCTGGAAGACCATGCCGACCCGGCGGCGCACATCCAGGATGCGTGACTCGTCGGCAGTGTCGATCCCGTCCACCAGCACGCGCCCCTCATCCGGGACGAGGATGGCGTTCATGTGCTTGGCAAGCGTAGATTTGCCGGAGCCGTTCTGCCCCAGGACCGCGACAAAGCTGCCCCGCGCGATGGAGAGATCGATGCCGTGCAGGCTCTCCTTCTCATCCCCGGGGTAGCTGAAGTGTACGTTTTCAAATACAATAATCGGTTCCAAGTTCCGGTTCCTTTCGTGGTCTGCTTTTTGTGGGGGATTGATGCAGCCCAGGCTATCCTCTCTTGCCCCTTTGGGGCAATGCACCTTCCCCTTGTCAGCCTGCAGATCTTGTACCTTGTTAACGCGTTCGGGTCGATCGGGGGATCGCCCCCGGCGGCGCAGTCAGCTCTTTGCCGCCTTGCCGCTTTTGCCATTCCCGGGCCGGGCTTTGGCGCCTCGGCCCGCCAACGGCGCGGCTGCGGAGAAAGCTGCCTCCCTTCATCCGCCCCCGGCGGCGCAGTCAGCTTTCCCAGCGGCACGATGCACCGCAGGGGAGATACAGCCCGCTGTCGGTGACGGGAAGGGCCAGCTCCTGACTGTCGGAGCGGCCGCCGAATTTTTTTGTGAAGATGCTCTCGCTTACATAGCTCAGGACCGAGGCAGACAGGCCCGTGGTGTAGGAGTTGATGAGCACGAAAAGCGGCTCCTCCGACAGGACGCCGGCGCACAGAGACACGAAGGGCCAGAGATTCTGCTCCAGCTTCCAGACCTCGCCGCCCGGGCCGCGCCCGTAGGAGGGCGGGTCCATGATGATGGCGTCGTAGCGGTGTCCGCGGCGGATCTCCCGCTCGACAAACTTGGCGCAGTCATCCACGATCCAGCGGACCGGGGCGTTCTGCAGGCCGGAGGCCGCGGCGTTATCCTTGCCCCAGGCCACCATGCCCTTGGCCGCATCCACATGGCAGACGCTGGCGCCCGCCTTGAGGCAGGCCACCGTGGCCGCGCCCGTATAGCCGAAGAGGTTCAGCACGCTGATCTCCCGCCCGGCTCTGCGGATCTTGTCCATAGCCCAGTCCCAGTTGGCGGCCTGCTCAGGAAAGAGGCCGGTGTGCTTAAAGTTCATGGGCTTGACATGGAAGGTGAGTTCCCCATAGCGAATCTTCCAGGCCTCGGGCAGATCGCCCTTGTCCCAGCTCCCGCCGCCGGTCTCGCTGCGGCGGTAACGGGCATTGCGGTCGTTCCAGTGGGGGTTGCGCCGGGGCGTATCCCAGATCGCCTGAGGGTCCGGGCGCACAAGGTAATAACGCCCCCAGCGCTCCAGCTTCTCACCCTTTGAGCAGTCGATCAGCTCAAAATCCTGCCATTGATCCGCAACAAACATAACGCTCTCCATTCTTTCGGGAGTCGCTGAAGCGATCGAAGCTGTCATCAGGGATATGCGCAGCGATTGATTCAGCGTCTCCTTGGTCTTGAACTGTGGTATTGTACCATGGAAGCGCCCGCCGGTCAAGGTTTGATGCGGCGGAAAGAGGACGCTGCTGTAGCGTTACAATAGATGTGAGACTAAGGGAATAGAAAAAAGCGGTTGAGTTTGTTAGAATGAAGCTACCACACCACCAAACTAACAAAAGGAGCT
>CACWLG010000054.1 GCA_902761635.1 Oscillospiraceae bacterium
CTTGCCGATGATCTTCCCGTTTTCCACGGGCAGGGCGTGGAGCTTGGCATGGGCTGTCTCGTGGATCAGCGTCTTTAGCGTCTGCACCTGGCTCATGCCCTCGTTGACGTAGATACATTGTTCCAAGTGGTTGTAGCAGCCTTTGGACGCCTGCGCCTCCCGGAAGTGGATCGGCACGGGGCTGAGGACTTCGACAGCATGAAAAATACTGTCGAAGCCCTCCACGTCGCCGGTCAGCTCGTCCACGCCCAAGGTGGGCAGCTCCTTGCCCTCGGTCTGGCTCAGATCGAACACATAGGCGATCTTAAACCGCTGACGCTTGATGATAGCGCTTTCTTTCTCCGGCTTTCCGTCCGGGCCGATCACGGCGTTGCCTTGTGCGTCGAGCTTATCCTGCTCCATGAGGATTTTCTGCGGACAGGGTGCGAGGATCTGGATGCCCTTTTCTCCTTTTTTCACCGAGCGCCCCAGCTTCTTCCATGTGGTGTATCCTGCCACGGCCTGTGCTTCGGGGCATTGAAAGAAGATCAAAAGGCAGTTGCCGAAGCTGTAATGGTGAAACTTGGACATGGCCTCCAAGTACCGGGCGTAGTCCTCACTCTCAAAGATCGCCTTGACGCCGTTTTCCAGCTTGTCCGTCAGCGCCTTGATCCGTTCCTGACGCTCGGCCAGCGCATCAGCGTTCCGGGCTGCTGTGGTTTTTCTCATGGGTCGGGGCGTCGGGCTGCTTCGGCTGGGAAGATACCTTTAGCGTGACAGCCTCATTTCCATCAAAGCCGAGCAGGATTTCGGAGTTTTTGAACTCTTTTTTGAAGCGTGCCATAAGATCGGGCGGGAGAGAAGAATAATTTTCCTCTCCTAGTCCGCAAATGAAGAAAGTACCGAACACGCCGCCGTAGCCGCCGGGAACGCTTCGGTTAAAGGGCAGACCGTTGATAAGACCCTCCTCGTTGCAGACAATGGCCACTTCCTCTTGATAGGGATAAATGGCTTGAATATAGCCGCCTACCACGGCCTGCATTTGCTCCAGACCGTGGATCTCCTTTTCATAAGGGAGATAGCCCGGTTCTACCACAAGAACGTTCATACGCTCACTTCACCGGGCCTTTCTTCTCCTTGCTAAAGATTTCCGCTTTCTGCTTCTGCTTTTCCTGCCGCTGGCGGCGTTCCTCCAGCGCGTCATATACGCTGTCCTCAATCTCGCGGGGTGTCATGGAAACATCGGGGAAATACTTGCGGAGACGGTCGCCGCGCAGGACGATCTTTGTCTCATAGCTGTTTTCCCGATCCTGCGATCCCTCGGCACTCTTGGAGGGATCCGAGGGGGAGGGCGGCGCTGTTTGCACTTGAGGAGCAGGGGTGGCGTCTTGTCCCGGTGCGACGGGGACAGGGGTCTGTGTGGGCGCGGAGGGGGCAGACGGGAACGGCACTACATTTCCGGCAGGCTGCGCGGTGGGGGTTACAACATCCGGGGATTTTGGAATGCTGGACGGCGCCATAGAGGGCGTTGCAGGCGCAGGCGGAGCAGGAGGAGTGACCGGCTTGGGCTTTTCCACCACCTTCGGAGGATAGTTACCTTCCAGCACGTCTCGGATTTTCTTCTCCGTCAGAGATTCCTTTTCCGCGACTTTTTTCAAAAGCTGGGTGTTCTCGTTGTTGACCTTGACGTTGATCCCGATCAGGTCGGCAACGGTGTCCTGTACTTTCGGTGTCAGAAAAGCGATGTTGTAAGCCACGGAAAGCGGGATCGTGTTATCATCGACCAAATCGCAAATTTGCCTGGTTGCCTCGGAGAGCTTCATAAGCCGGTTGAGCTTTGCGGTACTCATACCCATCTCGGCGGCAATTGCCTCGTCTGTGTACTGCTTCTTGGGGCCGGTGTCAAACTTGCTGCGCCGACCGACCTTGTGCTTCATGCTCTCGGACTTCATTTTCACCGCACGGGAGAGATCGTAGGTGGAGATATGCTCACGGTGCAGGTTGCCGTCCGCAACAAGGATACGGGCGTCATCATCGTCGAGCTGCTGGATGATCGTAGGGACAGGATAGTTCAGCTCGGTGGCGATCAGATGGCGGCGCTGGCCGGAAATGATCTCCAGCTCGCCGTCCGTGCCAAAACGGGCAAGCACGGGGTCTTTGACGCCGAAACGCTTGATAGACTGAAACAGCTCCTTGAAATCGTCGCTGTTGCGGTCAACGGAAAAGGTGTTAATGTCTGCCTTTTTCAGATAGGCCGGGTGGAGCGTGACGGCAAAGGCTTCTCCCTCGCCGGGGATCGGGATCGCTTTCTTGTCCTTGTCGGTGGGCGGGTTGAGCTTCTCACCCAGAAGCTTGGTGATCAGCGTTCCCGTCGGGCCAACGGCGGCGGCGCCGACAGGCTTTTCCTCTTTCTCGGCTTTCTTGGCCGGAGCTTTTGCGGCGGCGGGCTTTTCCTCTTTATCTGCTGCGGCGGGGGCAGGAGCTTCCACCGCTTTTTTCTCTTTCTGATCGGCGGCTTTCGCTTCGGGAGCCGGTACGGTTTTGGGAGGTTCGTTGGGCTTCTTTTCAGCCGGGGCATCTGCGGGCTTTTCAACCTTTGCGGCTTCGCTCTTGACCGCGGCTTTCTTTTCCTCCGGCTTCGCAGCGGGAGGAGCTGCGGCCTCCGCTTTCTTTTCGGCGGGCTTTTCCACCGGGGCTTTCGCCGGAGCAGGCGGCGCAGCTTCCGCTTTCTTCTCGGCAGGCTCGGCTTTCTTCTCTTGCGGCTCGGCAGCTTTGGCGGGTTGCTTTTCCTCGGCCTTTTTCTCGGCGGGAGCTGCCTTGCTGTCCGCTGCCTTTTCCGCTTTGGGCGAGTCTTTCACGTCGGCGGGCGTCTTGGCGTCCGGATCGATCAGCTTGCCGGGGATCGGCGCGTCCGGGCTGGTGTTGGCGATCTTGTGGTACTCCTGCGCCTCTTTTTCCGTCATGGCATAGACCAGGGCAGGCAGCTTCTTGAGCTTGGCAAGCTCGGCGGCCTTGCGGCGGCGGTAGCCGGTCACAAGCTGGAACTCTCCATCCTCGCGCTTGCGCAGGATGACAGGCTCTTTTACGCCGTCCAGCAGGATCGTGGCAACGAGGCCACCGTAGGACTTATCCGCGAGCTTGACAATGGGGATGCCGGGAAGATCGTGGATCTTCTCGATAGGGATTTGCTGGGGAATGGGTTTTTCGTTGGGCATTTACGTCCTCCTTCATAGTGTGAAATATGCAAAAATGTGTCTCACGGTGAGACACATTTCAGCCAAAGTCGTGTCGCACGGCGGCGGCATAATACGGACCTATCGTCAGCGGTGCGTTATATAGCGCCGTCAACAGATAAGCCCGTATGTTCCATATTTTTGTGGTCGTTTCCCGCAAGGCGTCCAGCACATAGGAAACGTGTTCAAAGGTAAGGCGTCGGAAACGGTCTTGCACCTTCGGGGTGGGGATGTTCTCGCTGCCGATCCTCATGGTTGGGGAGGTGCTGCTCAAAACGTCGCATATCAGCTCCAACAGGCAATCCGGATCGTCATGGGGATAGCTCTGGGCAAGCAAAGGATAATCAATTTGCTCTCTCACACTTTCCTCGATCTCTCGTCCATCCGGGGGATGGATAGATGGATCAGTATAGCTATAATCAGTTTGATTTTTATTATTATAATTTGCTTCCCTTTTTGGGAAGTCTGCACTTCCGTTTTCGGGAAGTCTTGAAGTTTCATTTTGGGAAGTCTGGACTTCCTCTTTTGAAACTTCTTGATTTCCCTTTTTGGGAAGTCTGGACGGCGCAGACTTCCCCCTGGGCGCAGGCGGCACGGTTTCGACGAATTGCTTAACATAGATCATGGTGGGCTTGCCTTGCCCCTGCTTTTTCCGCTCGATCAGTCCGACGCCCTTTGTGTCCAGTTCGGCCAGCAGGCGCACAGCCTTGTTGTGGCCGCAGCACAGATCCTCCATGATCTCGTCCACCGTGTAATAGATATACACGCGGTCAAGCTCATCGTACCAGCCGTTGCGGGCAGACAGACCCATACGGTCGAGCATCATGCCATAGAGCAGCTTCGCGTCTATAGAGAGATTGCGAAACTCCGCGCCGGTCACAAGCTGCCGGGGAATACGGTAAAAGGAAAAGGCTTCAGACTGGCCGCCATAGAAATATTCAAAGCTCATTTGGTGTCCGCCTCCACTCTTTCGCAAAATACAAGATAGCGGTACTTCCCGCCGCTGGCGTAGGGGTGACAGGTCAGCAGCGTTATCATGTCTCTGTCTTTCTGGATAAGGATCGCATTTACATCATTCGGATTAATGATTTTGATCTCCGTCACCGCATAGGTCAGCGTTCCCCAAATGTTTGTGATCGTCACCTCGTCGCCCACTTCCAGCAACTCTATTTCCTTGAAATAGGGGTAACCGCTGTAACCCCGGTGTCCGGCGATCACGGCGTTGCTGTTGTTGCCGCCGAGGGGGATGCTGGTCTGGGAAAGCACCGCGGCGCCTGCCGCCATGTTCGCCTCACTCGCGCCGAGGAACAGCGGCATTTCCAAATCCATTTTGGGGATCGTAATGACGCCGAATTTCTCATCGGGCAGGCCGTAGTCCGTCAGCGTGAACTGCGATTGCTCATAGGCGCTTTTGCTGTCGAGCTTGTTCTGCTTGAACAGATAGAGCTGCCGATTGTAGGTATGCATGGCCTCATAAAGATCAGCATAGGGGATGACCTCATGCTTTTCCTCGGACTCTCTGCGTATAACCCCGATGGATTCGTTAAATTCTTCGACAGCCTGCTTGACTTCCACACTCTTTTCCGCGCCGTCGATCAGCGGTTTCAGCGCAAAGGCAGCGCTGGCAAAGGCGAGGCAGACCAGCAGGACAAGCAATATAAGCCGGAGCTTAAAATGTTTCATGTCTGCCCCTCGCTTTCTCCTGTCGCATGGAAAGCCGTTTGCGTTTGGATTTCCTTGCCGTTTGGTATATACCATAGCCCGTGCCAATCCCGGCCACGGTCAAGCCGCCGTAGATCAAGCCGTGACGGTACTCGTCGCCCCAGGTGGATTCTTCCACCGGGGCAAACTCGGCGTCCTCGATCACGTTGACCGCTTCCTCATACTCGGTACGCTCACCCCGGATCAGCAGTCGGTGACTGTTCACGCCGTAGGGCGTACAGGTGACAAGGGTACAGAGATCACGCCCGGCGTCGATTGTGAGCTTTCCTGTGTCCTCTGGGAGTACGGTATAGACTTCGACCACCTTATAGGCCAACGTCTGCCCCAGCACGCGGAGAAAGAAGATGTCGCCCTCTTTCAAAAGATTCAGATCCGAAAACATTTTCTGTCCGGCAAGGCCGCTATGCCCGGTCAGCACACAATGGGTTGCCGTACCGCCCACCGGGAGAGAGGAGCCAAGAAGATGCCCCACGCCCCGGTCAAGGGTGCTTTCCTCCGTGCCGTGGTAGATGGGCAGATTGACGCCGATTGCAGGGATCTCCACATAGCCCATAATACCGTCACCGCGCACATTCAAGAGCGTGTCATAGCTCTCGGCGGCTTTTATGAGCGCGTCCTTCGTGTAGGGCTTGTCCGGGATCGTGACGAGGGTTTTATTGTATTCCACCGCTTCGGAGCAGGCTTCGTCCAGCGCCGTGGTGTCCATTTGTTCGATTGCCTCGGTGTACTGCGTCTCAATGAGGCTGCGGTTTTTCTCGGACAGGTAATTGGCGATCAGCGGGTAGAGAATAACGCCGAGGGAAACAACGATCAGAACGGCGAGAGATAGGATTTTCATAGTTTTCTTCATACTTTCCCTTCAAAGCACAAGAGGGCAGCCGTGGCCGCCCTCTTGTCTGTCAGTATGGATTAAGTGCTCTGCGCTTTCTTCTTGCTCTTGCGGGTGAGGGCAACAATGCCCGCCACACAGAGCGCCAGCATAGAGAGCCCGGCTACTGGGAACATCCAGTTGCCGTAGGAGCCGGTCTGCGGGAGATCAAAGCCGCGGGTGTTGATGACCGTGAACGGCACCAAGGCGTTGGCCGAGCTGCCGTCCGGCTCCATGTTGACCTTGTTGCTGTCTACCGTGGCCGAGGCCGTCAGCAGCTTATGCTCCAAGTGGCGCTGGGGCATATTGTGGTACAGGCCGGGGTCAACGTCGTTGTAGCGGGGATCGTTCTGAATGAGTCCGAGAACGTCCGTACCATAGATGCCACACAGCGTGTCGCTCTCGCTCTGGGAGATCACGACCTTGATGCTGTTTTTCAGCAGCGTGTAGCCGTTGGCGGTCTGTATCTCCGTCCAAGTGTAGGTATCGTCCTCCAAGCCCTTGAGGATCAGCTTGCCGTCCTTTGTCGGAATAAAGTGGGTAGCGTCCTTTTCCTCGGCTACATGGTCGGTCACATACCAAACGCCCTCGGCCTCGTTCAGCTTGCCGACGAGGAAATAATTGTCCGTATCATTGTGGACAACAAACTGGACTTTGGAGAAGTCGCCGCGCCCATCGGAAAACTGCTTCGTCATGTCGATGCCGTAAACGTAGATATGGCAATCGTCCACGAGCGTGTCATAGTACGAACTGTTCGTGCGCTTCCAAGTGAGGACAACATCGTTGGGGTTGCCCGCGTCGCCGTAGGTCACAGAGCCGTCGCTGTTGACCGTGGCCTTGTAGGTGATCCGGAGAGTGCAATCGCTGTACCCGCTGTTGACCATGCTGGCCTCGGTGTAGACACTGCGGCTTGCGTTGATCTCCGCAAGGCCGGAGGCGGTCATGGAGATCGTCATAACGCTTGCGCCGTCCGCGGCGGTGTTGTAGCTCACAAGGAAACGGTCAGAGCTTTCTGTCCATTCCGTAACCTTGTCTGTACAGCCATCGTCCTTGAAAAACTCCAACAGCACATCACCCTTGTTGTAGGTGATGCCTTTGGATAGGGTATCAATAAAGGTATAGTCCGTCAGATAGGACGCGGCGGAAGTGATGCTGGGGAGCGTGCTGACGATCTGATAGTCGATCACGTCGCCTGCCGAGGCCGTGCCAGTGTGGGCGTAGCCGTCCGTAATATCTCCGGCGCTGCCGTTGTGCTTGCCGGTGTCGGCCTTATCCTCACGCAGCGTCTTTTCAAGGCTGGGGATGCCCGTGAGGTTTTTCGGATAGAGCGTCACATCGTAAATCCAGCGCGTGCCGCCGTCGTTGGCGTTGCTGCCGTCAACGGAGGTCATGGGCAGAGAGACGAGGAACGGCGCGGTGGTGTCCGTGACCATTTCCGGGACGCGGGTTTCGATCAGCAGATACAGGCCGAGGGGCAGATCACTCGCCCCGGTGTGTCCGTAGGCGTCGGTTTCCGTCATGGCTACGCCGTGGTTATCGTGGGCGTACTTTTCCAGCGCGTTCTTGACCGTGGTGGCGTTGGCGTCCAGCGCCGCCTTGAGACCGTCGATCAGCACGTCGGAGCGATAGTAGTAAACGGTCATACCGTCTACCACTTCATCGGCGGGGGCATAGCGGTCATTGGTGCTGACGTCGATTGCAGAGAGAAAGGCGTTGTTTTGCTCGGTGGGGGCGATGCCGTACAGCACTTCGATATGCGCCGCGCCGTTCTCGCTCTCGGTAAAGGTGAGGATCGAGGCCACGCGCACATAGGTAAACTCCACGCCCTTGATGGCGTAGCCGTAAGCGTTGCCGTTGGCGTTCAGCGCGGAGACGCGGGCAGGATCACCCAGCACGGCCTCGACGCCGTTTGCATCCTTGACGCCGGTACTGACATAGGAGCTGTCCCACACGCCGTCTTTCTCGGCGTTGGTGAGGTCGTACTTGTAAATGTCCAGAGAGCCGGTGCGGGAGGTGTCAATCGTGGCTTCGTCCACAGGGGCGGCAAAGGCCGTAATAGAAAAGCTGCTCACTACCAAGATAGCAAGCAGCAGCGCAAAGATTTTCTTCAAGTTTCGCTTTCGTCCTTTCGTTTCGTAATGATGTAGGGCATGGTCATAAAGCCCATGAACAGGGGCAGCCATGCAAAGCCCGCGCCGCCCGTTTCGGGGATGCGGAAAATGGGATCATCGGTGGCGGTTACATAGAGCGTATAGCAGTAGGTCACGCCGTCCACGGTTTCGCTGTCCGCGGCCTCACCGTTGATTTCCACGGGGAGAGTGCCGACGTAAAGCGGACTGCCCAGCAGAGAGTGGCCAACAGGCGCTTGCGTCTCGGTCAGGCGGTAAAGGATCTCGCTGTCTGCCCGGAGGCCGGTAAAGGTCACGCTGCCGCTGTCGCCGGTGGTAAGCTGGCCGTCAGAGAGGCCAGAGCTGGTGCAGCCGCCTGTCTGAACATCGTCGCCGCTGCGGGAGAAAACCGCCGTCCAGCTCGCGCCGTTGTCCGTGGAGTATTCCAGGAGGAAGGTCGTCCCGGCAAGGGGACGTCCGTTCTGATCCTGTTTCTTCACTTCCAGCGTTCCCGGCCTGCGGAGGTTGTCTCGCGTCTGCGTGATCGTTACGCCATGCTCCGTAATGGAGAACGGGTACACCGTATCGTCCAGCTCGTAGCCCTTCGGCGGGCAGAACTCTTGATACTGATAGGAGCCGTAAAGCAGGCTTTCAAAGGTCAGCTCGCCGCTTGCGTCGGTGTAGCCCTCCGCAATCTGATGGCCTCCGCTGTCAAAGAGCCGGAAGCCCGCGCCGGAAAGCGGGGTGTCCTCGTAGGTGTCACGCTTGACGATCTTCAAGTTTCCGCGGATCGGGGTGTTTTTGGCTGTGACGGTGTAGGTCTTGCCGTGCTCGGCCACTTCCACGGGGATCGGGGCGCTGTCGAGCACAAATCCTTCTCGCGTTGCCGTCTCCTGCAGAGCGTAAGTGCCGAGCAGAAGCCCGGTAAAGGTCAGCGTTCCATCCTCGCCGGTGTCGTCCTCGGCCACAAGGTTTCCGGCGCTGTCCTTGAGCTGGAAATGTACACCGGACATGGGCTCGCCGGTTTCCTCGTTCAGCTTCAGCACAGACACATTCCCGCGGGCAAACTCGTTTTCCGCCGTCATGCTCACCGTCTGCCCGCCCTCTATGATCGTCACGGGATAGAGCGCGGGATCAAGCACAAGATGGCGCAGCGTTTCCGTCTCGGCATAGTAGTATTCTCCCAGCGGGAGATCGTAAAAGACGAGCTTTCCGCTGCTGTCCGTCTTGCCGCCGGTTACTACGTTCCCGTCGCTGTCATAGAGGACGAAACACACGCCGGGTACGGCGTTCCCGTTCTCGTCCACCTTGTACAATTCGATGTTGCCGGTGCGGACAGGTGCTTTCGGCGTCCTCACGGTCATTCCGGCGTCCACAAACGTGCTCTGCATATCTATGGTGCAGGTGACTACGCGCTGCTGACCGTAGGTGGTCGGCGCATAGAAAAACAGCACCGCCTCGGTGCTGTCATAGATGCCAGAGGCATAGAGAGAATAAGACTTTTCCTCGTATTCCTCCGGAATGGAGATATGCAGCGTGTCGCCGCTGCTGCCGGTATAGCCCGTGATGCTCGTCCCCGCGGGGAAGGCTGAGCTGTCCAGCGTGTAGCCGCCTGTAAGCCCGGTGAAAGTCACTCTCACGTCGCCCTCAAAGCTGTAATTCTGCTCATTGGATTCCAGCGTCATATCTGCGCGGGAGAACGTAATGGAATGATTCGTGTCCGGGTGTCTGCCGTATTCCAGAAGCTCCAGGCACCACGCAAACAACGCCTCATAACCCGGCTTTGCGCGGGCGTTGCTGGTATCTTGCAGGTAATAAGGCATTTCCTGTATTCCGTTTTCCGCAAGGAAAAAGCGGATCGCGTTTGCTGTGGCGTACTGCGCCTCGTTGTCTGTGAAGCCGCCTGTGGAGGCCGGATAGCCGTGCGCGAGGATGGCTTTCAGTCCGTTCAGAATCTTCGGGCTGTAATACTGTGAGCCGTCCGTCGCGTCATAGCCGTCTCCATAAGGGCTTTCCATGCTCATTTGCAGACAGTAAGCGGGCTGGCCGGTTTCCACGACAGAGTGCGGGGGCGTACCGAGATCGCCCCATACGCCGTCGTACTTCTCGAAGTACATAAAGGGCTGGTATGCGGTGAAGATATGCACATCATCGGCAAAGGCCGTAACGGGGATAGCCGCGCAGAAGAGAAGCAAGGTACAAAGCGTCACGGCCAGCCGCTTTGACCATTTTGTTTTTACAATGGGCATGATTCCTCCTTGTCTTGATTTTGCTGGAATAGAAAAGCTAGGGGGCGGCCTCACCTCCGTTCCCCGGCGGATTGCCCTTGTTTATGGCGGTCATCCGGCCGGGGGTATAGGGACATTCGGCGTACTTGCAGTACCGATCCTTCCATTGAGGACGGTGGCAGCGGCAGTTCCGGCACTCCGGAAATGGGCCGTCCGCGCCGCTGTCGTAGTGGTCGCCGGGCTTGTCCCGCATGAGACTTTCAAACGCCCGATGCTCGCCATTGGTAAAGTACATGATATTCCTCCTTTCGGCTTGTATTGGGCTGTGCGGTTGGGATTGCGATATATATGAAAAAATGTGTCTCACGGTGAGACACATTTTTCGACAGATTGATATGGAGTTTTCGGTGTGGTATAATCGGGACAACTAATCGGGATTTGTGGAGGAGACTATATGGGATACTATCAGCCATGCCCAGAATTTGATGAATGCAATCGTCTCATCAATGAATACTTTGAAACCAAGCAATATGAAAAGTGCTTTCAGGGACATTTACCGCTTGCTAAGAAAGGTTATCCGCTTGCAGAGTGCCAGGTTGGCTATTTCTACTATGATGGTTTGGGCGTGAAAAAAGACGCAGAAAAAGCTTTTTATTGGACAAAACGAGCAGCCGAACATGGTGATAGGGACGGACAGTTTAATCTTGCCTGCTTTTATGAAGAAGGCATTGGGACTGGAATTGACATGGAAGCGGCAAAAGCATGGTATATAAAAGCCGCTGAACAGAATCATGATTTGGCAATCAGAAAGTGCAAAGAACTGAAAATATACACAGATTAACATATTCCAATTAGTCGAGGTGGACGGAACAATGTTAGAGTATCATAAAACTACGGAAGCGGAGAAACATATAATCAGCGATTGGAAGTATGAGGGAGAATACGCCCTTTATAACAAAGCCTCTTATGAAGAGGACAAGAGAACAGGGCGGGGCTTTGCCAACGCGAAAAGCAATTTCTTTTCCTTCTTTGACGGGGAAAAGCTGGTCGGCTTCACCAATCTTGTGGAAGAGGAAAAAGAGGTCTTTGTCGGCATAGGGGCAAATCCGGCGTATTGCAATCAAGGCTACGGGCAAAAGATGCTGCAACAGACGTATGATCTTTCCAAGTCGCTGTTCCCGAACAAGCCGCTGTATCTGGAAGTGAGAACGTGGAATCAGCGGGCGGTCAGATGCTATGAAAAAGCCGGTTTTTGGATCGACGGAGAGCCGTTCAAGGAAACAACGCCTATAGGCGAGGGCATTTTCTATCGGATGGTAAAAGAATAGGTATGTCTAAATGAGTGAGGATATTGAAATGGATGACTTCGGAATCAATGAAATGCTCGAAATGCAGAAGGCTTTGCAGGAAAAGTATAAAGATAAATGGAAGCCAATCTGTCCTGACCGCGGAAAAGATCAGTTGTTATGGATGATCGGTGAAATCGGTGAAGTAATTGATATAGTAAAAAAGCATGGCGGCGAGAAAGCAAGCCAAGAAGCACCATTGCGAGAGCATCTCATTGAAGAATTGGCAGACGTCCTTATGTATTATAACGACATTCTGCTTTGCTACGGGATTTCGGCCGAGGAATTGAAACAGTCGTATGTCGGTAAGTTTGAAAAGAATATGAGCCGGTGGTAAATCCCGGATCACCCGGAAATGTGTCTCACGGTGAGACAAGTTTTCAATAAGCCAGTAGAGACAAGATTTACGGACAACAATCGGTGTTCGGTAAAGGAATGATGGTGGCGTATGTTGGTATCTACATTGACACGAGAAAAACTGAACGAAGATATTATAGATAGGGTGTTGTTTGAAGGGCTGGAAGATACAGGCGAAAACGCAGATTGCGTTATTGTATTAGGTAGCATGAAAGCATCCGCATACAGAGTTCCAGTCGCAGTAAGAATATATCAATGCCATCGTGCCGACAAAATTATTATGTGCGGTGGGAAAGTAAGGGACTTTTCGGAAGGAGCAATGTGTGAGTCACAGCATATGCGAATTTGCGCAGAGACTCTTGGCGTAGAAAGCACAGATATTTTAGTTGATGAGCACTCAATGAACACGGTGGAAAACATACTTGAAGCACTGGTGCTTCTGCAACGAAACTTTGGACTGAATCGTATTCATAGAGTGGTTTTAGTTACTACTTCGTATCACATGAGAAGAAGCCTATGTATAGCGCAGTATTTGTTTCCAAATCATATTAAAGTAATTCCTTGCCCTGCAGACGATACAAATACAAGAAGAGATAATTGGATGAATAATGATAAAGGGAGAAACAGGGTACTTAACGAGATGGAGAAAATCATCGGATCAGTTAAGGACGGACTATTTCCGGATTTTGAGGTATAACTGTGTCTCACGGTGAGACAAGTTTTGAGGATTCAATATGTGCGGCAGATACTACTTTACCCGCGTGAGTGAGGATGAAAAGCTCGATGCGGTCAACAAGTATATGGAGAAGAACTATCCGGGAGAGTACAAAACCGGGGAGATTTTTCCCGGTGATATTGTCCCGGCGGTCATTGATCGGGAGGGAAAGATCGTCGCTGTCCCGGCTGGCTTCGGCTTTCCGGGCTACCAGGATAACAGGCTGATTATCAACGCTCGCTCGGAAACGGCGGCAGAGAAGAAAACCTTTGCTGATGGCCTGCGCGACCGGCGTGTAATCCTTCCGGCCTCCGGCTTCTATGAGTGGAGCCATCACGACAGGGAAAAGACCAAATACCTGTTTACCCTGGACGCTATGCAGACGATATACCTCTGCGGGATCTATAAGCTCGTTGACGGCGCCTATCGCTTTGTGATCCTCACGCGCCCGGCAAACGAGTCCATGATCGAAGTCCATGACCGTATGCCCGTGATCGTCGGGGAAAAGGAAGTCCGACCTTATCTGACAGATCGAGACGCCGCCGCTGAAATCATTGCCACGGCTTCGCCTATGCTTTTGAGAAAGGCAGTATAAGAAAGAGAGAACGATATGGACGTGAATATAGAAAACTCCGCATGGGACAAGCTGCCCTATGCGGAGAAGAACAAGCGGCTATTCTTGAAACAGAAACGGACTCTTGAAATGTTCCTGGAGCGCGGGGCAATCAGTAAAGCCCAGCATGATAAAAGCCTCCATGATCTGAAAGAGAAGATGGGGATTGATGATATATGAAGAAAGCTCGATGGACTCGGAAGACTCACTTGTGCATCAATCAATAGTTTACTTGTCTCATGGTGAGACAAGTTATTGACGTATTGAAATGTCCATTTTTACATGTTATTTTAAACTATAGCAATTAAAGAAAAGGCTGGGCGAAAGATATGAACATACAAACACAACGATGGAAAGAGCCGGAGTATACAAAGCGGCAAGTTAACGATGCGGGAAATATAATCCGTAACGATGACGCAAGCCCGGATGAAATTGCACTTGCGACGGAAGTGATTGATAATTGGAGGGCTGCGCACGCATATCCGATGCATGTCATTTACATGCATTTGCGACGAATGGCGGCCAATCGAAAAGATATTCTTGTGGTAGAACGCTTAAAAAGGCTGGACTCAATTATTGGCAAGTTGCAGAGAGAAAGTGGAATGGATTTATGGCGTATGCAAGACCTGGGAGGCTGTAGATTTATTGTGCCCACTGTTGATGAAGTTTTCATGTATGCGGATAGAATTAAATCTTCTCGCGTAAGACATGAGTATAAACGCAGCTACGATTATATTAACAATCCTAAAGCCTCTGGGTATCGATCTCTTCATTTAGTTTATAAGTTCCATAGTGACACGAAAGATACATATAACAACAATCTGCTGGTGGAAATCCAGTTCCGTACACATCTTCAACATATATGGGCAACTGCGCTAGAAACGATGGGATTATTCACAAAACAAGCCCTAAAAGCAGGAGAAGGTGACGAATACGTTAAACGTTTTTTTGTTCTCGTATCTTCCTTGTTTGCCATAAAGGAAGGCTACCCAGTAGTTCCAAACACAATAAATGATAAAGCTGAACTTATTGCAGAAATAGAGGAAATCAACGACAAATATCATCTCTTAGAAATATTAAGTGCTATTCGAGTAGCGTTAGACCACGAAAATGGAGCAAGCATAGACAAAAAAGGTTACTATGTCCTAGTATTAAACTATAATATTCGAAGACTCCGCATCCGCTATTTTCTTCCAAGCCAAATCGATGAAGCGAATAGGCTCTATACTCACATAGAAAGTAATCGTAAGGTAAACGGTATTGATGCTGTACTTGTTCGTGCAGCTTCGTTTGGAGATTTAAAGGCTGCATATCCGAACTACTTTGCAGACATAGGCGAATTTCTATCCTTAGTTTCAGAATACTTGAAATAGATATGCCATGTTATTTGTGCTTTTTACTGCTCACAGTAATCCATTAACAATATGTCTCACCGTGAGACACATTTCCGGGCAACAAAAAAGGCCGCTTTCACGATCAGTTGAACGTGGAAACGGCCTTTTTCAGCAGAGGGGGGGAGGATGCTTGAACGGCGGTGGAAGCTGCCAGCATCATCCCGATATTTTTTATTGGGGGAAATAAAAAGGCTTGTACTCCGTAGAATACAAGCCATAAAACATGCTATGGTGGAGATAAGCGGGATCGAACCGCTGACCTCTTGAATGCCATGTAAGTGCTTTCGCTTTAAGTAGCTCTCTTGAACAGGGGGCTGGTTAAATACGATGTGCGCTCCCAGCTGAGCTATACCCCCGAAAGAGCATGTTTTTTATTGATTTGTAAGGGTTTTTGCTTTAAGTAGCTCTCTTGAACAGGGGGGCTGGTTAAATACGGTGTGTGCTCCCAGCTGAGCTATACCCCCGTAGGAGACGCATTATTATTGAATTATAAGGGGTTTTGCGATTTCGGTGCGCTCTCAACATGGGGGGTGCGTTCTTAATGGGTAGTGCTCCCAGCTAAGCTATACCCCCACGGCGCTTGATTATAATAACAGGGATCACTCGGTTTGTCAACAGTTTTTTTCATGATTCCCCGAAGATTCCCCGAAGATTTTTCCTCCCTCTGCGGAGAGAATACAGGTGTTCGCCGGGGGCTTTTTGTCCCGGAGGGTGCGCTGCCGGGTGGATCACAAATCTCCCAAAACCGTTGGCACCCGGCACCGCAGGAAAATAGGGAAGCCACGCAAAGGGGGGGCTTCCCCATGATCCGAACGGTTCTCATCGTCGGCCCTCGGAGAGCCTGGCTCCCCGCCCGGAGGGACGGGGGAGGGGCTCGGCGTGGGAGTCGGCTGCCCGGTCGTGCTTTACCGCCGCGAGGATGCCCAGCGGGATCGAGATCACCACGGTCATGATCCTGCTCCGTCATTCCCGTGTCGAGGAGGCACATAAAACAGAGCTGAAAAAGGAAATGCTCTTCTTCTCCGGCGTCACACTGATAGATCCGCAGTTGATTCGATGGAATACGATCGCGCCTGTCCAGAGTGGCCACGCTGGATATCACCGGGCGCGAGATCGCAGATCTGCAGCTGAAACTGGAGTTCGACGACAGCAAGCACTGGCAGTTCATCGAGTACGGCAAAGAGGAGCCGGACGAAAAGCCGGATCCCGTCCTTTTGGCCGTACAAAAGCTGGTATCCGATGGCCGGGAATGGCAGGGGACCGCAACCGAGCTGTTGAGCTGCCTCAAGGGCAGTCTTGGCAGCGGGATCAAACCCAATGTTCTTTCCAGGCAATTGAAGGCCTCAGCCTCACGCTTATCTCAGGATTACGGAATCCGGTATCACACCGAACGCACGCCGGAGGCCCGGATCATTTACCTCTCCCAGCTGCGGCATGACGGTCATGACGCAAATGACGACATTTCAGACACCGGCCTGATGTCCCCAATACCGTCATAACCGTCATTATCGTCACAAAAACCTCCCGCCCAAGAAAAAAGGGCGGGAGGTTATACAAAACATCTTGATTTAAAGCGCTAAAGAGTTATAATGGATTTGAACAAAGGAAATGGATTTCCTGGATTTCAAGGAAAGTGAGGTCTCATTGCCAAACAACAAACACACCCGCACGCCCAACGGCAGCGGCTCGATCCGCAAGCGTCCCGACGGGCGCTGGGAAGGCCGCTTCTCCAACGGCTTTGATCCTATCACCGGCAAGCAGGTTCAGCATTCGGTCTACGGAAAGACGCAGAAGGAAGTCCGGCAGAAAATCAGCAAGATTACCAACGAGATCGACGAGAAAACCTACATCGACCCCTGCACCATGACGCTCAACGAGTGGATCGATATCTGGCTGGCGGATTACACCATCAGCCTGAAGGACTCCACCGCGTACAACTACGAGCGCGCCATGGCGCTGCACGTCCGGCCCACCCTCGGCCATATCCGCCTGGATCAGCTGGACGGGCGCATGATCCAGCACCTGTACAACACCCTCCGCAAAGAGCGCGACGGCAAGAAGCCTCTGGCCGCCAAGACCATCAAGGACGTCCACGGGATGCTCCACTGCATTCTGCAGCAGGCGGTCCGCCTCAACTACATCCGCACCAATCCCAGCGACAACTGTGTGCCGCCGCGGGTCTTCAAGAAGGAGATCAAACCGCTGACCGACGCACAGATGAACAAGCTGCTGGAGGCGATCCAGGACAGCCGTTATCGGATCATGATCATCGTCTTCATGTTCACCGGGCTGCGCGAGAGCGAGCTGCTGGGACTGATGTGGGACTGCGTGGACTTTGACCGGGGCAGCATTCTGATCGACAAGCAGCTCAACAAGAGCCAGCGCAAGGACGGCGGCTACAGCTTCAACCCCACGAAAAACGGCAAGAGCCGCCTGATCGTGCCCGCGCCCTACGTGATGGATCTTCTCCGCGAGCAACAGGCGCTGCAGGCCAGGTGGGCGGAGGAGGCCGGGAGCGTCTGGAACAACGAGTACAATCTGGTGTTCACCAACGAGCTGGGGCGCTACACGTCGTTTCGCGCGCTGTATGACTGCTTCAAGCGTATCGTAAAATCGCTCAACATGCCGGGCGTCCGGATCCACGACCTGCGGCACACCTACGCAGTCAATTCCCTCCACGCCGGAGACGACATCAAGACCGTGCAGGAGAATCTGGGCCATTCGACGGCAGCCTTTACGCTGGATTTTTACGGACACTGCACCGATGAGATGCGCATCGCCAGCTCGAACCGCATGCAGAACTTCATTTCCAGCCGCATGATCCCGCAAACCGCCTCCGCGCAACATTAAGGGTCAGAATAAGGGTCAAGCCGAAAACAGCCTTCATTCTCGTCACTTTTTCAAGCGAAACATGGCAAATCCGCCGTGAAAGTAAAAAAGAACCACACTTTTCAGTGCGGTTCTCATGGTGGACGATACAAGACTCGAATTCCGCCAATTCAATTCATT
>CACWLG010000055.1 GCA_902761635.1 Oscillospiraceae bacterium
ATAGTTTATTACATTACCATTCGGAAGAGTAATCTGTTTCTCCACCGCGCCTGCCGTCTTCAGTGCTTTCTCATATTTGTCATACCAATGCGTGTTGTGGTGCCAATAAAGTCCGAAAGCGACAATGGCAGCTACAATTATAACCAACAATACTATACCGACAATTTTTATAGCTTTTTTCATGAGAACCTCCGTATTTGATTCTTATGAGAATTGTAATGAAAAGTTGCCGGATAATCCACCAATCGAAGACGTCAAATATTATCCGTTTTTGTTATGTTTAGTTGCGTAGTCAACACATCGACAACTTCCAATTTATCGAGATGATTATATCACGCATTTTGCCCTTCCACAACCGACAAATCCGTGGTGACACTGAGCGCATAGTATCTCGGAATCACCTGCAATCCGTCACACTCATAAACGGGAAAATGCCGGGATAGGTATAGACGAGCCCACTGCTTGATGAAAGCATTGTAGCATGTTTTATTTCCAGTGTCAGTGCCATGGAGGTGCCAAAAAGGTGCCATCTTTCACAAAAGCTGGTAGAAATCCAAAGTTGTATCGTATATAATCAGCATATATCATGAAGTTCACGGGGGAAGGGAGGCGGACATATGGAGCGGCTGCGGTGCGTGGTTGAGAGGATCACCTATCAAAATGATCAAAACGGGTATTCCGTGATCAAGTGCAGGGCAAAGGGCTATTCTGAGCTTGTCACGGTTGTCGGCGCCATGCCGGAGGTCCATGTGGGCGCTGTCCTCTCCCTCACCGGCGAATGGAAAATGGATTCCCGTACTCGGAATCGAGAAGTATCTCGGCTCCGGTCTTGTGAAGGGCATTGGCCCGAAATTCGCCAAGCGGATCGTGCAGGAGTTTGGATCGGATACCCTGCAGGTGATCGAGGATGAGCCGGACAGGCTGCTGCAGGTGCCCGGAATCGGCAGCGTGCGTGTTGAGAAGATCAAACAGAGCTGGCAGGAGCAGAAAGAAATCAAGAACATCATGCTCTTTCTCCAGAGCCACAATGTCAGCACAAGCCACGCTACCAGGATCTATAAGACCTACGGGAATGAAAGCATCAAGGTCGTGCAGGAAAACCCGTACCGTCTGGCTGACGACATCTGGGGGATCGGCTTTCGCACGGCGGACACCATCGCCGAGAAGATGGGCTTCGACCATGAGCAGTATCCGAGACTGAGAAGCGGCATCCTGTATACGCTTAATAAGCTCTCCGAAGAGGGGCATTGCTACAGCACCCGGGAGCAGCTGCTGAAAACCGGGAAGGAGCTATTGGAGGTTGAAGAAAGCCTTCTGTCGGATGCTTTGGAGGAGATGATCCGCAACGAGGATCTGAGAACAGAGCTGCTGCCGGATGAGGAAGGATCGGCAATCTATCTCCCGGTCTTCTATTTCGCCGAGATCGGCACAGCGAGACGCCTTTCAGAGATCTTTCATGCCCCGCGCAGCATCCGGGTGGAGACTGACGGCCTTGCCCAAAGGATCACGCAGAGTACCGGGATGCAGTATGACGAGGTACAGATGCGCGCCATTGAGGCCGCGGCAGAGAGCAAGCTTTTGATCCTCACGGGCGGCCCCGGCACCGGCAAAACAACCACGACCCTCGGCATCATCAAGGCCTTTCAAACGGCGAACGCAAATATTGTCCTCGCCGCGCCCACGGGCAGAGCGGCCAAGCGCATGTCGGAGGCCACCGGCATGGAGGCCAGGACGATCCACCGACTCCTGGAGGTCAAGCCGCCGGAGGGCTACCAACGCAATGCGGAGAACCCGCTTGAGGGCGATGTGCTGATCCTGGACGAATGCTCCATGATCGACTTGATGCTGATGTACAATCTCCTGAAGGCGATCCCAAATAAAATGACCGTGATCTTTGTCGGGGACGTTGACCAGCTTCCCTCTGTGGGAGCCGGGAATGTGCTGCGCGATCTCATCGAATCGGAGATGTTCCCGGTTGTGCGCCTGACCAAGATCTTCCGTCAGGCGCAGACGAGCCGCATCATCATGAATGCTCATAGGATCAATCAGGGAAAGTCGCCGGATTTATCGAACGGCAGGGACACAGACTTCTTCTTTGTTGAGCAGGAGGACCCCGACGCGGCGGCGCAGACCATTGTGGATCTGGTCCAGCGGCGTCTGCCGAAGCACTACCGCACTACTCCGGAGAATATCCAGGTGCTGACACCCATGCAGCGCGGTGTCGTCGGCGCGACAAATCTGAACCAGATCCTCCAGCAGGCGGTGAACCCCAACGGCTTCGGCCTGCGCCGCGGTGGCGTGGAATACCGCCGCGGAGACAAGGTCATGCAGATCCGCAATAACTATGAGAAAGAGGTCTTCAACGGCGACATCGGCGTCGTGCAGGATGTTAACCCGGAAGACCGGGAGCTGAGCGTCCAGTTTGACGACCGTTTGGTCGTCTATGACGCCGCGGAGCTTGACGAGCTGGTGCTGGCCTATGCCACAACGATACACAAATCCCAGGGCAGTGAGTACCCGATCGTCGTGATGCCCGTACTCATGACACATTATGTGATGCTTCAGAGGAACCTGATCTATACCGGAGTCACGCGGGCAAAGAAAGCGTTGGTGCTGGTGAGCAGCAAAAAAGCGCTCGCCCTGGCCATCCGCAATGTGACCGTGGATAAACGCAATACCATGCTGAAAGAGCGCCTGAGAAAAGAGCTTCGAGACCAGCCCGAACAGGCTGAGAAGCCACAGGAGCCGACGCCGAAGCATCAGGAATGGCTAAAGATTGATCTCTTTGAACGCCTTTCCAAATCTAAATTCCGCATGCGCTTTCAGCTGACGGACGCGGATCGGCGGTATATCTCCGAGAAGGGGATGGACACCATCCGGGAACACGCGGCGGAGATCGTCAGAAAGCGCCTTGCACCCGCTGAACCCGCAAACGATGGGGAACAGACGCCGATGCGCGGCGCACCGAAGGGCCACCCGGTATTCCTCGCCCAGCACGCGACGGCGACCTGCTGCCGCGGCTGTCTGGAGAAATGGCATGGAATCGAAAAGGGGAGAGCCCTTTCGGATGCCGAACTGCGCTATGTTGTGGATATTATCATGCGCTGGATCAGTCGGCAGATGGACAATTCATAAATGGGGTTATGAGAATGGACAAAAGATTTAAAAACAAAGTAGCCGTTATCACAGGCGGCGCGCACGGAATCGGGAAAGCGATTGCGGAAGCCTTCCGCTCCGAGGGCGCTGAGGTACATATCATTGACATTCAGACTGGTGACTGGTTTGTGGGCGATGTCGGTGACAAAGACACGCTGGAGCGATTTGCACGCTATGTGGCGGAGCGGTCCGGGCATGTGGATTACCTGATCAACAACGCCCTGCCGATGATGAAGGGAATCAATGAATGCAGCTTTGAAGAGTTTCAGTATGCGCTTTCCGTGGGCGTGACTGCTCCGTTTTATCTGACCAGGCTGCTGATGCCGTATTTTGCGCCGGGAGCGTCGGTCATCAACGTCTCATCGTCACGCGACCGCATGAGCCAGCCGCAGACGGAGAGCTATACCGCAGCCAAGGGAGGCATCTCGGCACTGACCCATGCCATGGCGATCAGCCTTGCCGGAAAGGTGCGCGTAAACAGCATTTCACCCGGCTGGATCGACACCTATGACTCCAACATCACCGGAGCGGACGCTTTGCAGCAGCCGGTCGGACGAGTCGGAAAGCCTGAGGATATCGCAGAACTGGCGCTTTTCCTCTGCTCGGAGAAGGCCGGTTTCATCACAGGGGAAAACATCTGTGTCGACGGAGGCATGACGAAGCTCATGATCTACCACGGGGAACACGGATGGAGCTATGCAGTCACTCCTTCATCCTGATCGAAGCCAATATGGCAAGCGACAGAATATAGATCACGAGTATAATACGAAGAAATAGGGGGGGCTGATCCAGAGGTCGCGGACTGGATCTATAAGCGCATGCCTCCCCACACCATGTTTATCGGGGAGATCGAGGATGTGATCGAGAGATGAAAGAATTAGAGCAAATACAATTTCTGAATGAAACGCTGCTGGACGAGATGCCGCAGTACCGCCGGGAGGCAAAGCGCGTCCCGCGGAACGCGGAGGAGCAGCGCTGTTTCCTGCGCTGCCTGATGAACGTCCGAGAGCCCGGCGCACTGTCTGAGCGCTTTCTGAAGGCGCAGGATGAGCTGCTGAGCCGGGAGCGGGAGGAAAAGGGCGTTGTCCATGTGGCGGAGCTCCCGCCCGTCCCCTCTGACGAGCGCCTCATCCTCTGGCAGGGCGACATCACGCGGCTGGATGCGGACGCCATCGTGAACGCGGCCAACGCCCGGCTCCTGGGCTGCTTCCGGCCGGGGCACAACTGCATCGACAACGTGATCCACTCCGCCGCCGGACTGCAGCTGCGCGAGGAATGTGCCGCAATCATGCGTGCCCAGGGCCACGAGGAGCCGACCGGACAGGCCAAGCTCACCGGGGGCTACAATCTCCCGGCCAGGCATGTGCTGCACACCGTCGGCCCGATCATCGACGGGCCGCTGACCGACCGCGACCGGGAGCTGCTCGCCTCCTGCTACCGCTCCTGCCTCGCGCTGGCGGAGGAAAAGGGGCTCAAAAGCGTGGCCTTCTGCTGCATCTCCACGGGCGTGTTCCGTTTCCCCAAGGGCGAGGCCGCCCGGATCGCCGTGGCGACCGTGAAGGAAACCCTGCAAAACAGCCGGATCGAGAAGGTCGTCTTCTGCGTTCACGGAGACGAGAATCTGAGGATCTATCAGTCGCTGCTTTTGGCGTAGTAACGCATAAACCCCATCCGATCGTTGAAATCGGATGGGGTTTATGCTTTCTTACGCACTATTTTCGCTTTTTCTTTCCACAAGGAGAAGCAGGCGGTCGATGGCGACGGCCAGCGCCGCTGACAGGAGGCTGCCCCAGAGGATCTTGGCGGTGTTCATCGTGCGCAGACCGTCAAAGAGAATCGCACCCAGGCCGCCCGCGTTGATGGAGGCGGGGATCGTGGCGATACCCACCGTGGACACCAGCGCGATCCGCAGCCCCGCGATCAGCGCCTTTTTCGCCAGCGGGAGCTGCACCTTCCAGAGAAGCTGCAGATGCGTCATGCCCATGCCTGTGGCGGCCTCCACGACTGAGCTGTCCACGCCGTCCAGACCGGCGAGGAAGTTTCGCAGCAGCAGGTACTGGTTGTAGATCACCAGCGCGACGATGGCCGTCCTCCGCCCCAGCCCCGTGATCGGGATCAGCAGAGCCAGCAGCGCCAGGCTTGGCACAGAGTAGATCATGGAAAGCAGGTTCAGCAGCACGCGCGAGAGCCGTTTGGAATAGCTGCAGGCCACGGTCAGAAGCGCGGCAAGTGCAAGAGAGATCAGCAGCGTTATGACCACAATCTGCAGATGCTCCCAAGTCGCCGCGACCAGCTTGTCATAGTAGCGCCAGGCATAGCCGATCATAAATAATCCCTCCAGAACGCCTCCTTGGCCTTCGCGGAATCCACCAGTGACTGCACGAAGGGATCGGCGGGGCGGCGGATGATGGCCTCCGGCGTGTCGAACTGCAGGAGCTTCCCCTCGTTCATGATCATCACGCGGTCGCCGAGCTTGAAGGCCTCCTCAATGTCGTGTGTGACCAGCAGGAAGGTCTTGCCGGTCTCCCGGTGCAGACGCAGAAGCTCCTCCTGCAGCTTCTCCCGCGTGATGGAATCCACCGCGCCGAAGGGCTCGTCCATCAGCATGATCTTCGGGTCCACAGCCAGGGCGCGGGCCAGTCCCACGCGCTGCTGCTGTCCGCCGGAGAGCTGGGCGGGATACCGGCCCCGGAATTCCTCCGGCTTCAGGCCTGTGAGCGCAAGCAGCTCGTCCACTCGCGCGTCGATCCTGGCCTTGTCCCATTTCAGCAGCTTCGGCACCGTGGCGACGTTCTCGCCCACCGTGAGATGCGGGAACAGGCCGATCTGCTGGATCACATAGCCGATGCGCCGCCGCACCTTCACCACGTCCACGGTGGAGATATCCTCCCCGAAGAGTATGATGTTGCCGGAATCCGGCTCGTATAGCCGGTTGATCATCTTTAAGAGCGTGGTCTTGCCGCAGCCGGAGGAGCCGAGGATCGTGACGAAGTCGCCCTCGTTCACCGTCAGGCTTACGTCGTCCACGGCGCGGCAGCTCGCCCCGGGAAAGCGCTTGCATACGTTTTTGAATTCAATGGCGACGACCATGGCCTTTCTCCTTACTTGCAGCAGGTCTCGTAGAACTCTCTCGCGACCTCGTCGTATTCCATGTGGTCGATGTCCACTTTCGCGTTCAAGGCGACCATGGTCTCCGTGTCCAGCTTCGCGCTGACGGCGTTCAGGATCGCGGCTATTTCGGGGTTTGCCTCCAGCACCTCGCCGCGAACGATGGGCGCCAGGTAGTAGGGCGGCCAGAAGCCGAGATCGTCGTCGAGATAGGTGAACAGCTCGGTGTTCACCAACTGCGCGTCGGTGGAATAGGCCGGGCAGCAGTCGGCTTCGCCCTGCTCCAGGATCTGGTACTTGATGCCGTTGTCATAGACCTTGATGGAGGCAAAATTAAAAGGCCCGTAAACCTTCTCCAGCCCCGGAATGCCGTCCTCGCGATATTCAAACTCGCCCTGGGAACAGACGCGGATGTGCGCGGCCTCCCGCTGCAGATCGGACATGGTATAGATGCCGTACTGCTGTGCGATCTCGGTGCGCACGGCGAGGCCGTTGCGGTCGTTGACCTGCGTGGAGTCCAGCCAGGTGATCTGAAACTGCTCGGCATAGGCGGCCTTGACCGTCTCGTAGACCTCCACGGGATCGCTGCTCATCGGAAGCTGCAGGATAGCGAGCAGACCAGTCCCGGTATACTCGGGATAGAGGTCGATCTCCCCGGAGGTGATGGCGGTGTGTACGACGGAGCCCGCGATGTTCAGCTTTCGCTCCACGGTGCAGCCCGCGTCCTCCAGTGCCAGCGCGTAGATCTCGGCTACGATCAGGTTCTCGGTGAAGTCCTTGGAGCCGACGCGGATCGCCGCTTTTGTTTCCTGCGGCTTGTTGCCGCAAGCGCAGAGCGTGAGCAGCATCACGACGGAGAGAAGAAATGCGATCGTTTTTTTCATGAGTAAGTCCTCCTATGCGATTGAGTGTTTCATGGTTTTCTTTTCCAACAGGGCGAAGAGCAATCCAGTGCTCAGCGACAGCAGCGCGACCGCCGCGCCGCCGATCAAAAGCAGCTCGGTTTTATACAGCCCGATGCCCGTGAAGATGAGGTCGCCCAGGCCGCCCGCCCCGATCTTGGAGGCGAGGGTCGCGCTGGACACAATCTCCACCGCGGCGGTTTTCATTCCCGTCAGCAGCATCGGCATGGCCAGCGGGAAACGCACCTTCGTCCAGACCTGGCCTGGCGTCATGCCGAGGCCCTCTCCCGTTTCCAGCATGAATGCCGGCACACCCTCCAGCCCGGCCACGGTGTTCATCAAAATCGGCGGCACGGCCAGCAGTACCAGCGCCACGACCGCGGGGGCCGTGCCTGTGCCCAGCAGCGGCACCATCAGCAGCAGGATCGCAAGGCTCGGGATGACGCGCAGGACGGCGAAGAGCCCGGTGATGAACTTCTGCGAGCGCGGATGCCGGACGCAGAGAAAGCCGGCCGGGACGCCGATCAGCACGGCGATCGCCAGCGCGATCAGGCTCACGCGGATATGGGCCAGCAGCATACCGACAAAGCGGCTGCCGCTGCTCTCATAATAGGCGGCGATCAGAGCGGCCATCACTCAGTCCTCCGTAAATCGCAGCCGGTGGATTCTCTCTTCCTCGACGCCTCGCTGCGTGCCTCTGGCATAGCGGATCTCCGGCCAGCCGAATCCCAGCATCACGCCGACATAGTGGGTTTCCGGGATATGGAGCAGCGCTTTGATCTCCGGCATGTTTCGCAGCGCGTCCTTCGGGAAGCTCATCATCACGCAGCCAAGACCGCGGGAGGCACAGAGCAGCTCGAAATACGCCGCCGCGACATTCACGTCCTCCACCGGCTCGCCCCTGCCGAGCGGCGCGTGGGGGATCAGCAGACAGGGCGCGCCGCAGAACAGCATCTCCGGCCGCACGGTCTTTTCCCAGCGCTTCATATCCTCATAGGAGGCTCTGTCAAAGCCGGCGGGATAGACGCCCTCCGAGGCCAGGCGATCCATCTCCGCATAGGCGAGACGGCGAAAGGCCTCCATCTGCGCCCGGTCGTCGATCAGCGTAAACTCCACCTGCTGCTTGTTGCCGCCGTTAGGGGCGTTGCCCAGCGTTTGGAGCATACCGTCGATCACAGAGGCGTCCACGTCCTTTTTCAGAAAGCGGCGGCAGGAATGGCGGTTCATGATCAGCGCGTCCAGCACCGGCGCGGCGCTCTCCGCCTTGACGGGCGGCAGACTGTCCTCCGGCTGCCTGCCGAAGATGCTGATCGCGCCCTTGGGGCAGACGGCCAGGCAGTGCTCACACTTCCAGCAGCCCCACCAGCCGAACTGGTCGATCTCGTCCATCTCGCATTTGCGCTCTTCGTTCAGGTGCAAATGCCTCCGGGGCAAACCTTGACGCACAGTCCGCAGCCGATGCACTTTTCTTTATTTACCTGAAAGTCTGTGATGTTTGTCATGCTGTTCCTCCTTCGCCCGGCTCTCCTGTATAAAAGGCGGGGATGTCAGTCATCCCGGTCTGGATGATCATGACGCGCTTGCCTCCGCAGCCTGCAGCATTGCGGCGATGTCCCCAATGCTCTGCGCCATGTCGGCGTTGATGCCGATGGCCCGGTCACCCAGGCTTTCGGGCACAGCGGCCTTGCTGCGGCTGAGACGGATCAGGCTGATGTTCTCATGCTCCCGCGCCAGTTTTTCAAAGGGGAAGCGGATGATGGTCGGGGTGTTGAAGCCCACGCCCAGCTCCAGCAGCACGGTCTTCTGATCGACGCATTCCGAAAGAAAGCGGCTGAAGCGTTCCTCGGCGGCGTGCCAGTCCTCGTCCTGTACGAAATGATCGTCCACACGCAGATTCATCGCCATCGGCCCGCCGCAGACCGGGCACTTCGGAACAAGCTCACTGGGAATTTTCCCATCCTTCCGTTCTCTCTCCATCTGTCGGAAAAGCTCGACCGCGTTATAGGTCTTCGGATGGCAGCCGAGTTTGCACTGGATCAGGTTATAGCTGCCCTGAGTCTGAAAGATCTGCTCTGTGGGAAGCCCTGCTTTCTCAAACTGATGGTCGGCGTTGGTGCTCAGCAGGAAAAGCTTTTTCCCTTCCAGCGCGTCCAGCAGCGTCTTGTGCAGCGGCGTCACGTCCAGATCAGCGCCGGCCAGCAGCGCCAGATGCGACCACAGGCCCCAGCGGCTCTCCTCGTCGGGGAAAGGATAAAAGCCTGCGGAGTACATGTCTTGCATATACGGCCCCTTGCCGTAGAGCTTCTGAAACTCGGCGAAATGTTCCTCAAAGTATTTGCCGCCGTACTCGGCTCCGGCCGCGGCGCTCATACCCGCGCCCGCGCCGAGCAGCACATAGTCTGCCTCCCGGAGCGCCTGCGCGGCCTTTTCAAGCTGCTCTTTATAGGGAGTATTCTGATTGATATAGTCCCGCGCATATTCGCAGGTCAAAAAACGCTCAAAGCTCACTTTCTTTTTGGATGAACGGTTAAACATCATGGGTTTTCTTCCTTAATAAACAATATAAGTAGTCGATTGCGAAAGACGCTGGATAGCTCGGTTTTTACTCCGAAGGAGTTTCAAATCGTTTTTGAGGCAGCTTCGCCGACTCAAAAACACCCTGAGCCGAGCCATGAGGTCTCGCGCCGACCAAAGGCGGCGTTTTCCACGCAACGCCGCGTGCGATAAGCGTGGGTTCTCAATTGCGAAACGAGTTTCGCAATTGACTGTAAACAGTATAAGGGCAGTAGGGAATCGGAACAAGTACGCACCTTTTTGTAACTGCCCTTGCTTTTGCCGCGCCATTACAGTATAATTGGACGGCAACAGTTAATTTGAAACTATTGGAGGTTTTTCCATGCGATCCAAAGAAGATATCCTGCCGGAATGCCCGGTGGCCACCACCGTTTCGCTGATCGGCAGCAAGTGGAAGCTGCTCATCATGCGCAATCTGCTCGCCCGCCCCTGGCGCTTCAATGAGCTGCAGAAGAGTATCGACGGCATCAGCCAGAAGGCACTGACCGAGGCGCTGCGCTCGATGGAGGCGGACGGCATCGTCATCCGCACCGCTTACCCGGAGGTCCCGCCCCGCGTGGAGTATTCGCTGACCGAGCTTGGCGAATCCATGCGCCCGATCATCAAATCCATGGAAAGCTGGGGTCTGGCGTATAAAGAACAGATGCAGGAGTAGGGTGCTGCAACAGGTTGATGATACGATGAAAGCTATGCTGTGAGTTATCACAGCAGGCTTTTCTACGATCCTGTATTATGGAAGCATTGTAAGCGTGAGTTTCAGTCAAGATCGACTGCGATGCTCCCCGGCATAGTCGGTGTCTCCATCTTACGGCGTGCCATGTACATGACCTCCATTGTTTGAAAACAGATACGAAATACGATTTATGTAAACCAAAACACACAAAGCGGCGAAGCGGTTTTTACCAGGTTGTCCGTATACCACTCGGAAAATATGTCGCGGCTCGTGTAATCTGCACAGCTGCGATTGCAGAGCATCTCGCCGTCATAAAACCGCAGTTCAAGCAAGCGGTGTTTTTTTCTGCGCGGCGGGAAGAAAAGGCATCATAGCTTTCAGGCACAGAGATTGTTATACATTGCAGTACATTGATGTTTGCGTCAGAAGAGGAACATCTATTCACACTGGTATTTGCCCCTTGAAAGAATGGAGAACACAAGGCCCGTGCAAAGCCGAACTGCTTTGCACGGGCCTGTACAATAGAGGAACGAAATTACGCTGCGCAGATCGTGTTGATCCAGTCGATGAAAGTGCCGGTAGAGCTGCCTTCGTCGCTGCCATGCCCCATGTTCCAGACCAGATGGTAATCCACATCTGCTCCGAACATCCGGACTGCGAGAAGAATGTTGTAGCCCACGCTGAAGGAGGTGTGCTGGTCGGCGGTGCCGCGTAGGAAGCGGCGGGATCAATCTCGCCCGCGTTGACCATGGCGTTGAGCGCGTCACTGATGTTCTGCAGGATCGCGTCATAGTAGTTGCCTTCGCGCAGGGCGGTGAGCGTCAGCGCCTCGCCCGCACTGTTTTTAAGCTGCATGCCGTTGAGATAAGGGATAAAGGCGCCGGCCTCATAGAGATATCCTTTCATAGCGGATTGAGTTTATTTTAGCACTTTACTTCGGCACAAGGTAAGGTAATAATCTGCAAACAGTTGCCGCGAAGCTCAAAATGACCAGCAGGGAAAATATATTCGTTTTGGGGACTATATTGTAGGATTTTGACAAATCGTGCGGCATCAAATCATATTTTAACCAGCGTGTGGCGAAAGCGTAAATCCAGCTTGGAAGATATTTTCCTGGAGCCATCCTTCCATGGGTACACAGTTTCAGTACCAATCGTGTTTTTCGCCCCGATCCAGTGCAGCCATGGCGTCCATCTCCGCCGCGGTAAGCGCGAAGCCGAACAGATCGAGGTTTTCTTTGATATGCTCCGGATTGCCTGACCCCGGAATCACCACGACACCGCGCTGCAGATCCCAGCGCAAGATCACCTGCGCGGCGGAGACGCCATGTGCCTCGGCGATGGCGCAGATGGTATCATCCTGCAGCAGCGCAGCCGTATATCCGCGCCCGCCCAGGGGATACCAGCACTGAACCACGATACCCTTTTCCTGAATGAACGGCACGACATCCCGCTCCTGATAATATGGGTGGATTTCATTCTGCACCAGCGCGGGGGTGATCGAAACCTGAGGCAGAAACGAGCTCAGTTCCTTTACATACCAGTTGGAAAGACCAAGAGAGCGGATTTTTCCCGCCTCCACATAGCGCTCCATGGCTTTGTACGCCTTCGCATCATCCGTGCCCGGATGGTGGAGCAGCATCATATCAATATAACCGATATCCAGCTTATCAAGCGCCATGTCGATAGCGGCTTCCGGCTCATGGAACTGGTTGGGGTAAATCTTCGTGATGACAAAGATTTCCTCTCTGTCTATCCCGTACTCCGCCATGGCCTGACGCACACCCTCGCCGACGGCGTCCTCGTTTCCGTACATGTATGCCGTGTCGATCAGGCGTCCGCCGTTTTGAAGCAGCGTCTTGACAGAATTGACGCAGGTATCATAATCCAGCGCGTAGGTACCGAGTCCAAGAATCGGCATTTCATAGCCGCTGTTCAGCAGCACTGTTTTTGTTTCAAAATCAAACACGCCGGTTTCCTCCGCAAATCCGAAATTTGTTCCGCTCATAAGAAGCAGGAGCAGCAGCGCAGACGCCGCAAGGCAGTTCCTTATTCTTCTCATCTCAGTTCAGATACAGCTCGAAAAAGCTCTGAATCCTGTCAAAGGGGATGGCGTCCCTGCCGCCACCGTCATAAAGGTCGGTATGCACCGCGCCGGGAATAATCATCAGCTCTTTGTTGTCCGCGTATTTGCTGTCGCGCACCATGTCGGCATAGGCGTCGCGGCTGAAATAGCAGGAGTGCGCTTTGTCACCGTGGATCAGCAGCACGGCCGAGCGGATCTCGTTGGAGTAGCGCAGGATGGGCTGATTGAGGAAGCTCTCGCAGCCGATCACGTTCCAGCCGCCGTTCGAGTTGAGGGAACGGGGATGATATCCGCGCGGTGTCTTGTAATAATCATAGTAGTCCTTTACGAAGAAGGGCGCATCCTCGGGCAGCGGATCGACCACACCGCCGCCGAGCTTGTATTCTCCCGCCTTCAAATCGGCAAGGCGCTGGGCGCACATGGCCGCCTTTGCCTGATAGCGCGCCTCCTCACTGTCGGCAGAGTCGAAATAGCCCTTGGCATTGACGCGGGTCATATCGTACATGGTCGCGGCTACCGTCGCCTTGACGCGGGTATCCAGCGCGGCGGCGTTGAGCGCCATACCGCCCCAGCCGCAGATGCCGATGATACCGATACGCGCGGGATCGACCATGTTGTGCAGGGAAAGAAAGTCCACCGCTGCCATGAAATCCTCCGTGTTGATGTCAGGCGAGGCCATATAGCGGACGCTGCCGCCGCTCTCGCCGGTGAAAGAGGGATCAAAGGCCAGCGTCACAAAGCCGCGCTCCGCCATCGTCTGGGCGTAGAGACCGGAGCACTGCTCCTTGACTGCGCCGAAGGGACCGGAAACGGCGATTGCGGGGAGTTTTCCCTCCGCGCCCTTGGGGATATAAAGATCTGCCGCCAGGGTAATGCCATAGCGGTTGATAAACGTGACCTTGCTGTGATTGACCTTATCGCTCCGGGGGAAAGTCTTGTCCCATTCTTGTGTGAGCTTCAGTTCTTCGAGTTTCATTCTGCCTTCTCCTTTACCTGTGGAAACGCTGAATAAATCGCCGCGCACGTCTTGACGACATCTTTTCCGCCTGACTTTGCCTGAAAAACTTGAAATACACAAAGTATTCCTGCGCTTTTCAGGCTTCGTCAGCCGAAAAATCTGCTCGCCAATCCGCACACTCCGATTTAATCAGCGCTTCCCTGTTTTTGTTTCGCGGATCAGCTTGTCCAGCCTGTCCAGTTGTCTCTGCTTTTCGTGGATCTCCTGCAAAGCGTCACAGCGGCATGAACGCAGACAATGGATCAAATCCTCGGCGCTGCCGCTTTGATAGAAGTGTTCTGCGCGCCGTATCGTTGACTCACTGCAGCCCGCGTCGCTCATGCACTCTTCCATGCTTGTCCAATCAACCATATCGGTTTCCTCCCGCTTTGTCCTTGCAGATAGAGAATACCATATTGCCAGGCAGCGTGCTAATAGCTATAATGAATATCGTGATATTCAAAAAAAGCATATCAAAGGAGGACGCCATGGAAATCCGCACGCTTCGCTACTTTCTCGCTGTCGCCCGGGAGGAGAACATGTCCCGCGCTGCCGAGCAGCTTCATGTGACACAGCCCACCCTGTCGAAGGCGCTGAAATCCCTGGAAGATGAGCTCGGGAAGAAACTCTTTTTAAGGCACAGCTTCAGCATCACTCTCACGGAAGAGGGAGAGCTTCTCCGCAGCCGCGCGGAAGACCTTATTTCCATGGCGGACAAGATCGAACAGGAGTTTTCGTCCTTGGACGACATCACCGGCGGAGATATTTACTTCGGTCTCGCGGAGTCCTATCAGATCCGCTATCTTGCCAGAGAGGTGCATGCGTTCAAAAAGCTCTATCCTGACCTGCGCTATCATATCACAAGCGGGGATACGGAACAGGTTACGGAAAAGCTGGACAAGGGCCTGCTGGATTTTGCCGTGATCTGTGAAACACCGGATGAGAAAAAGTATCGCCATATCCTCTTCCCAGAATCGGATCATTTCGGCGCTGTTTTCTCTCCGGATTCTCCGCTTGCCCAAAAGGAGAAAATAACCGCAGAGGATCTTGCAGGGCTGCCTCTTTTCACCTCCGAGCAGAGCTGGGAGAATGACATCCAGCCCTGGGCGAAGGAGACCTTCTCCGCGCTACGGCTGGAGGGGTCCTTCCGCCTTGCCTTCAACGGCTCCCTGTTTGCAAGGGAGGGTCTCGGCGTCCTTCTGACACTGAACAATCTGATCGACACTTCGCCCGAAAGCGGTCTGATTTTCCGCCCGCTGTATCCGCGGCTTGAAATGAAGATGTATCTGATCTGGAACAAATACCAGAGCTTCACCCCGATTGCGGAGCGCTTCCTGAAGCAGATCAAGAACTCTTTTGCCGGCGGCTGACCTCGCGCCGGGCGGACATACAAGTCCAGAAATTACCCTAAGGCAATACCGCATAATACGGCAAGAGCAGATCCTGAGAAAATTTGGGTTCTGATAAAGGCACTTTTTCGCAGATGTACTTAAGTGAGCGTCCAAATCTTTGATTTGGCTAACGCGAAGATGCCGAAGGCGGATTGTGCGGTGTTGCCTTAAGTCATTCTGTCGAACTTGAAAACGAAGTACGGCGCCCGAAAGGCCATTGAGGCCGATCGGGCGCTGTATTCGACACGTTATACGGAAATAATGCAGGCTTCGCTGCAATCCGGCAGAAGCGGATCACGCGTGAGAAAAAGCATGTTCTCAGCTTTCGCCTGACTGATCATGATACGGTCAAAAGGATCGTTAGGGGGCTGCGGGACAATTCAGTTTCCCTTTTGCGATTCTGATCCTGCCTTCGATTGGAGCATCATGCACACTGATGGAATATGGCAGAGCATCGAGATTCATAATTCCTTTTTGACGGAATTGATTATGGCATCAACATCAGCTCCGATAATGTCAAGCCCTGTGGCTTTGATCAGCCTGAATTCCGAGATACCGTAAAAACTCTGTGCCAGCGCTTTGACGTATCCGGCTCCGTATTCTTCGGGGAAGAAATCCCCGCCGACAGTTGTGACATATGTCAGACATTTTGCCCTGCACAAGCCGGTGGGTATTCCTTCCGGCGTATAGTAAAACGTGATTCCCCGGACGTTGATCTGCTCGAAATATTGCTTTAATGCCGCGGGAAAAGACAGATCCCAAAAAGGTGCGGCAATTATGATATTATCCGCTTCGGCGAATTGTTTTGCCAGATCAAACATGGGATCACGGAAATCCCGCTCAGCAATCAGCCGGTCACGCCTGTTGAGGAAATCTTCATCAACAATCGGAAGCTTGCATGAGTTCAGATATAGTTCCTCGTATGGTTCATTCAATTTTGAAAGCAGATAGTCTGCCAGGTCTTTTGTTCTGGATTCTTTCCTGACACACGCATTGATAAAAAGCACCATCATTGTTCTCCTTTGATCAAATCCCGAGCTGTCTTGCTGATTATATCACGCATTTTGTCCTTCCACAACAGACAAAGCCGGGGCAGTTTTTTTTCATGAGCAAGGTACTGGCCGCGTATTATCCTGCCGGCGGGACAACGGGAAAGGTGGCAAAGAACCTGGCAGCTGCAGAGGGCGCCGATCTGCTTGAGATCAGGCCTGAGACGCATATACGCTTTCGTTCCGTTCCTTTCCGCCGGGCTGTTGGCACTTTCCGATCTGCAGGATGTGAAGGAGCTTCGCAGTGTTTTTTCCAGACTATCTTCGGCCGTTATCTCCCGACACTCTGTGGCTCGTTACGCCCGACGCAAACAAGAATCCTGCCCAAGCGGAAATACCCTGACTCCCATGTGACGGCGATCCCGGGGGATTTTCTTCGTCCGCTTTTACATCACAAACAGGATATTGACCTCGTTTCTCAGAAAGGACTCGGCGCCGTTTTTATATGATTATACAGTATTTCGATTGGACATTGCAATAGTGAATGCGTATAATGAAATCAGAACACAATGATTACTCGGCAGAGCATGACAGCATCCCGCTGGCATGTATCAGAATCCTGATGCGGCATTCTGCTCTTCACGGCTTCTTTTCGACATACGAGAGACCGAGGCGACTGATTTCAGCCGTCTCGGTCTCTTGCTCTTTCGGGCTGCTTTGCCGCAGCCTCTTTTTCTTCTTACAAAAGCGACAGCAGTTCACTGCGGACGCCGTCCATGCGGGGGTCGATAAAGCCGAAGTCCATCTGCTTCCAGCTCCAGAGGCTGTGGGCGATGCCGTGACGGTCGAAGACCTCGTGCAGATCCCGGAACCACTTGAGCGCCTCCTCCGGCGGCACCACATCAATGACGCCGAACTCGCCGCAGTAGAGCTCTGTGCCCTCCTTTTCCGCCTTCTCGACAGCCGGGGCGAGAAAGTCCTCAAACCAGGCGGGGGAGGCGCCGCATGCGTCATACGTACACCGGACATCCTTGTAGTCAGGATTCCAGTAGGCGCCCTGGTGGGTGAAGATCATCGGCTCGTAGAAATGGAAGTTATAGAGCACATGCTCGTCAAAGGGTGCGTCAAGCTCCGGCAGGGTGCGGGCGCTGTTCCAGTGATAACTGCCGAGCAGAACCGGCGTCTCGGGCGCGTGGATGCGGATGCGACGCACGCACTCCCGGGAGATGCGCTTCCAGGCGGGCAGGTATTCCGCCTTCGTCACCTCGTTCAGAAGCTCAAAAACGATACGGTCAGGCTGATCCCCGTAGCGGGCGGCAAAGGCCTCCCAGATGGCGTAAAAGCGCGCCTGATACGCCTCGTTTGTAAAAAAGCCGTCCTCATGCTCCCCCGCGTCAAAGGAGAAGCCGGGGGTCTTGTGCAGGTCCAGCACCGCCTTGAGGGCATATCGCCGGCAGAGGGCGAAGGCATCGTCAATACGCCGGAGGCCCTTCTCCTTCATGCTGCCGTCCGCGTTCTGGATGACGTTGTAGTCCACGGGGATGCGCACATGGTCAAAGCCGAGGGCCGCGATCTCACGAAAATCCGCCTCTGTGATGAAGGTGTTGAGGCGCTCCTCACTGTAATCACACTGGGACAGCCACCCGCCCAGGTTTACCCCCTTATTGATGCCCAGTTCTTTCAGCATAAGCCTGTTCCTTTCTTATCCCTTCACGGAGCCCGCGGTGACGCCCCTGATGATGGACTTGGAGAGGAGGATGTACACCACGAGCACCGGCAGGATGGCCAGCAGGATGAACATGTACACCTTGCCCATGTCAAACTTGGAGTAGTCGGCGGAGCGGAGCTGGGCGATCATGATGGGGACGGTCTTCATCTCGGCCTTGGTCAGCAGCAGGGAGGGCAGAAAATAGTTGTTCCAGGACTGGACAAAGGAGAAGATGAGCTGTACGGCGAGCGCCGGCTTGAGCATGGGGAGAATGATGAAGTTGAAGGTGCGAAACTCCCCGCAGCCGTCCACGCGGGCCGCGTCTACGATCTCCATGGGGAGGTTGGACTCCATGTATTGCTTGATATAGAAGAACACGATGGGGGCCGCGACGCCCGGCAGGATCAGCACCCAGTAGTTGTTGGTCAGGCCGAACTTGTAGCAGATCTGCACGAAGCCGGAGGCAGACACCTGCGTGGGTATGACCATAATGGCCATGATGAAGCCGAAGAGAAACTTCTTGCCCTTGAAGTCATAGGCCTGGAAGCCGTAGGCCGTGAGAGCGGAGAAGTAGGTGGTTAAAACGGCGGTGCAGGCGGCGACGATGAAGCTGTTGAGAAGGCCGCGGGGGATGTTGATGGAGCTGTCCGTCCAGGCGTTTCGGAAGTTTTCGAGCATGTGTCCGCCGGGAATCAGCGTGAAGCCGGCCTGAAGCTGGCCGTTGGAACGGCTGGCGTTGATGAACAGCATGACAAAGGAGAACAGGCACAGGATCGACAGGAAAATCAGGATGGCGTAGACGAGGATGCGCAGCACGGTGAGCTGCACCACGGCCCGTCTGGCTTCTTTCGGTGTGGCGGAATTCATCTTTCTCCCTCCTTAATCCTTCTTGTTCAGTGTGCGGAAGACTACCAGGCTCAGCGCGCCCGTGATGATGAAGATGATCACGGAGATGGCGCCGGACATGCCGTAGTTCTTGCTGCCGCCGAGATAGTTGTTCAGATACATGACCAGCGTCATGGAGGTGCGGTCCGGCATGCCCTTGCCCTTGGTGAGGACCTGAGGCACATCGAACATCTGCAGGCCGCCGATCATGGCGGTGATGATCGTGTAGACGAGGATCGGCATCAGCAGCGGCAGCGTGACCTTAAAGAAGGTCTGCACGGAGCTGGCACCGTCCAGATTCGCCGCCTCAAACAGATCCTGGTCAATGCCCATGATGCCCGCCATCAGCAGGATCGTGGTATTGCCGAACCACATGAGGAAGTTCATCAGACTGATCAGGCCGCGCACGGTGCCCTTGTAGGCGAAGAAGTCGATGGGCACATCGCTCCAGCCCCAGGCCTGGATGAGCTGGTTGACCGGGCCGACATTGGAGAAGAGGGTGAAGAACAGCATCGAGAAGGCCGAGGCCATGATGAGGTTCGGCATGTAGATGACCGTCTTGAAAAACTGCTGGCCCTTGATGTTCAGCCGGTAGCTGGTGAAGAAGATCGCCAGCAGCAGCGCGATCAGAATCTGCGGCACCGCGCCCAGCAGCCACAGGGTCAGGGTGTTGCCGGCATACTTGAGGATGTTGATGGTGCCGCTCTTGTCCGGGGTAAAGAGCTTGACATAGTTGCCGAAGCCCACAAAGTTGGGCCCGATCTGCTTGAGGCCCTCGCGGTAGTTTTCAAAGAAGCTGTTGTAGATGGTCAGCACCTGCGGCGCAAAGGTGAACACGAAGTACGCAAGGAAGAAGGGCAGGATGAACAGATAGCCCCACTTGGCGTAGGAGACCCCCTTCTGACTGCGGCGCAGCTCTTTTTCGTTCACGGATGATACCCCCTCGGAAACAATCTGTAATTGGAAGATGAAGAACGCATCGCGGCGCACGGCGCGTGTGCGCTCCGATCCGCTCTTTATGAAAGCGGGGCGAGGCATATGCCTCGCCCCGTAAGGTTTGCTGGTGTCCGCTGCAGTTCAGGTCAGATCACGGAGTCACGATGGTGGGGTACTTCTCGTTGACGTAGAGGTAGAAGTTCTCCATGGCGGTGTCCTGATCGACGGAGCCGCGGTAGTACTCCTGGAGGGAGTTCTGCAGGCCCTCGTTGAGGAGCTGGTCATAGATGGTGTGGTTCTCCCAGACGATGTTGTCGGTCATCTCGGAGAAGACGGCGACGTCGTTCTGGCCGCCGAGGAAGGCGGAGCCGTAGTTGGGGTCAGCGGCAAACTTGGCGTTGACGGCCATGTTGTTGGAGAACTGGGCCTCGTTTGCGACAAGCTTGGTGCAGACATCCTCGTTGTTGATGAAGGTATTCATCACGTCGGCGAGCATGCCGGGGTTATCGGAGCCGGCAGGCGCAAGCAGCCAGGTGCCGCCCCAGAAGTGGGCAGCGGGGCCTTCGCAGATGGCCCAGTCGCCGCTGCAGCCCTTCTCGGGATCCTGGGCATTGCCCATGCAGAAGTTGAAGTACCAGGCGGGGCCGAAGAAGCACATGGTCTTGCCGTCGGCAAACATCTGGACGTTCTTCTCATCGTCCCACACGCCGGCAGTCAGGGTGTAGCCGTTCTTGATGAACGTATCGGTCTGGGCCATCCAGGCTTCGATCTGGGGATCAATCTGGAGATTGTTGTCGGCATCGACCCAGGGCATGGTGCAGTTGTTGGAGAAGGGACGGAAGGTCTCGGCAAAGGAGGCGGTCATGTAGTAGCCCTTGGCCTTGGCGTCGGCGGCGACAGCGTTGAACTTGTCCCAATCGGACAGAGCAGCCTGCACCTCGGCAGGATCATCGGTGCCGAGCACGTCCTTGGCGATGGAGCGGCGATAGATCAGCGCGGAGGGGCAGCACTGGAAGGAGACGCCCTTGACAACGCCGTTGGCATCGGTCGCGGCCTGTACGGTGTACTTGTATGCGTTGGAGAAATCGGTCACACCCAGCGCCTGAATGTCCTGGGTGAAATCGGAATCGACGTACTTGAGGATGTAGTCAGCCTCGGCCAGGAACAGGTCGATCTTGTCGTCGTCCTTGGCGTCTGCCTGATTGAGCAGGGCGGCGTCGAGGGCGTCCTGATAGGCGCCGTTGTCGCTGGGAACGATGACCCAGTTGACGGTCACGCCTTCGGGGACGGTGTAGTACTTCTCAAAGAAGCCCTTGAACTCTTCGTTCCACGCGTAGATGTTGAAGACTTTGCCCTCGGGTTCATCCGCGAATGCGGCGGGGACACAGAGTGCGAATACCAGGACAAGAACCAGAAGTGATGCGATAAGTTTTTTCATGATCTTTTCTCCTGTAAAAAAATATTTTTTGCGGGACGCCTGCCCGCGGATTAACAAATTTGCCGGACCGAGCCGCCCTCCTGCAGCCTGCCCTCCACGATCACGCGGTCGAGGATCGCGGTGCGCGGATGCTCGATCTGCTCGATGAGACGAGCCGCTGCCAGGCTGCCGAGCGCTTCGGTGTCCTGACGCCAGGTTGTGAGCACGGGACTTACGATCCGGGAGAGGGGGATGCCGTCATAGCCCACGGCGGAGATATCCGCCGGCACCCGCAGGCCCGCATCGTGGATCGCATTGAGCCCGCCGATGCAGGAGTAGTCGTCCGGGAAGAAGATGCAGGTCGGTCTCTCGGGGCCCTCCAGCAGCTCCCTTGTAATGGCATAGCAGCTTTTCGGATCATGGAACACGCCCTGGCGTATCCATTTGTCCGGGATCTGAATGCCCAGCTCCTCACAGGCCCGGTGAAAGCCCGTAAGCCTGCCTGCGGTCACACTGGTGTCCTCCCCGTGGATGAGGGCGATTTTGCGGTGGCCCTTCGCCGCGACGAAGCGCACCAGCGCATCCATGCCCTTGAGGTTGTCGGACAGCACGGCGATGCGGTCGTTGAACACATGGTCGATGGTCGCCACCGGCAGGTCCGACTGCACCAGCTCCGTCACCATGTGATCCGTGAAATCCACCGAGGCGATCACAACCCCGTCCACGCCGCGGTAGCGGCAGTGCTGGAGATAGCTGATCTCGCGCTGACCGAGACCCTGGTTGATGAAGGTGATGTCGTATCCGTGCCCTTCGGCCTCGCTGCGGATGCTGTCGAGCACGGTGGAGAAGAACTCATGCGCAAGGCCGCCGTGCATGGGGTCCACGAACAGGACCCCGATGTTGTAGCTGCGCTTGGTCTTCAGGGCCCGGGCGGAGGCGTTGGCCATGTAGCCCAGCTCATCCGCGATGCGCAGGATGCGGGAGCGGGTCTCTTCCCCGATGTCCGGCTGGCCGTTGAGGGCCTTGCTGACCGTGGCCGTCGAAACGCCGCAGCGTTGGGCAATGTCCTTCAGCGATACCATGGGGACCAGCTCCTTAAACTTAATCGTTTACGTGATCTCAATGTAACGCAGTTCTTCAAAAATTGCAAGTCTTTTTTCGGAAAAAATCCTCCTTTGTAAGAAGATTGGTATACTTCCACAAAACAGGGCTGGACTATTTGGAAAATATCAACAAAAGAAAAAACGCATGATATGATGTCACGCTTCTGAAATACGGATTTCTTTGTAAAATACATAGAAAAACTACTGATTTACAAAAAAGCACTTGCTTTTTTCCAAAAAGTGCGGTACTCTCTAATAAACTTAAACGATTAAGCGGAGGCGACGAATTATGCAATACGGACACTTTGACGACGCGCGGCGCGAGTATGTGATCACCACACCGCGCACCCCTCTGCCCTGGATCAACTATCTGGGGAGCGAGGATTTCTTTACGCTGGTTTCCAACACGGCCGGCGGCTACAGCTTCTATCGGGACGCGCGCCTGCGCAGGCTCACGCGCTACCGCTACAACAATGCGCCGCTGGATCAGGAGGGCTTCCACCTATATATAAAGGACGGGGACTGCGTCTGGAATCCCGGCTGGCAGCCGGTGCAGACGGAGCTTGACAGCTACTGCTGCCGCCACGGTCTGGGCTACTCCGTGATCGAGGGAACCAAAAACGGCGTCAAGGTCACACAGGAGCTGATGGTGCCTCAGGGAGACAACTGCCTTCTCATGCGTGTCACGGTGAGCAACGTCGGGGCGCAGGCAAAATCGGTCCGGCTCTTCCCTTATGTGGAGTTCTGCCTCTGGGATGCGATGGACGACTCCTCCAACTTCCAGCGCAACTACTCCATCGGCGAGGTGGAGGTGGAGGGCGGCGCCATCTACCACAAGACCGAGTACCGCGAGCGCCGGGACCACTATGCCGTCTTCTGGGCAAACCGCACCCCGGCGGGCTTTGACACCTCGCGGGAGGCTTTTCTCGGCCTCTACGGGAGCCCCGCAAGGCCGGAGGCGGTGTTCGGCGCAGGCTGCACAAACAGTGTCGCCCACGGCTGGCAGCCCATCGCCGCCCAGCAGTTTGACATTACGCTTCAGCCCGGCCGGAGCGACAGCCTGCTCCTGGGCCTCGGCTATATTGAGAACCCGCAGGCGGAGAAGTGGGCAGCCCCCGGCGTCATCAACAAGACCCGCGCCGAGGCCATGATGGCCCGCTGCACCGACAGTGCCGCCTTTGACGGCGCGATGGAGAAGCTGCGCGCCTGCTGGGATAGGCTTCTGAACAACTACCGGGTCGTCACGGGTGATGCGCGCCTGGACCGCATGGTGAATGTCTGGAACCAGTACCAGTGCATGGTCACCTTCAATATGAGCCGCTCGGCCAGCTACTACGAGAGCGGCATGGGCCGCGGAATGGGCTTTCGCGATTCCTGCCAGGATCTGCTGGGCTTTGTGCACATGATCCCGCAGCGCGCACGCGAGCGCATCCTGGACATCGCCGCCACCCAGTTTCCGGACGGCAGCGCCTATCACCAGTACCAGCCCCTCACGAAGAAGGGCAACCTCGCCGTCGGCAGCGGCTTTAATGATGATCCTCTCTGGCTCATCGCCGGGACGGACGCCTATCTCCGCGAGACCGGGGACTGGAGCATTCTGGATGAGCAGGTGGATTTCGACAACGATCCCGGCCTGGCCCGGCCTCTTCTGGAGCATCTGCGCCGCAGCTTCCGCTACACCTGCACCCATCTGGGCCCCCACGGCCTGCCGCTCATCGGCCGGGCCGACTGGAACGACTGCCTGAACCTCAACTGCTTCTCCGAGCATCCGGGGGAGAGCTTCCAGATCACCGGTCCCAGTGAAGGGCCTGTGGCAGAGAGCGTGTTTATTGCCGGCATGTTCGTCAAATACGGCCGCGCCTGGGCGGAAATCTGCCGCCATCAGGGCCTGGACGCCGAGGCGGACGAGGCGCTCACGGCCATTGAAAGCATGGAGAAGGCAGTGCTCGACGCCGGGTGGGACGGCGCCTGGTTCCGCCGCGCCTATGACGCTTTCGGTCACGTGGTCGGCGGAAAAGAGTGCGAGGAGGGCCAGATCTTTATCGAGCCCCAGGGCATGTGCGTCATGGCCGGCATCGGCAAGGAGACGGGCGAGGCAGCCAAAGCCCTCAGGAGCGTTGAGGAGCGCCTGGATACCAGGTACGGCATTGTGCTTCTGAACCCCGCCTACACCCGCTATCATCTCGAGCTCGGGGAGATTTCCAGTTATCCCCCCGGATACAAGGAGAACGCCGGCATCTTCTGCCACAATAACCCCTGGATCGTGTGCGCCGAGGCGGAGCTCGGCCACGGGGACCGGGCCTTCCAGGTTTACCGCCGCACTGCTCCCGCCTTTATTGAGGACATCAGCGACATCCATCGCACCGAGCCCTATGTCTACAGCCAGATGGTGGCGGGCAAGGACGCTCCCAGCTTTGGCGAGGCCAAGAACTCCTGGCTCACCGGCACGGCAGCCTGGTCCTTCCTGTCGATCTCCCAGGCCATCCTGGGCGTGAAGCCGACCCTCGACGGGCTGGAGATTGCGCCCTGCGTTCCCTCCGGCTGCAGGGACTATACCGTGACACGAGCCTTCCGCGGGGCGGAATACGAGATCCGCGTACTCAATCCCGCGGGCGTGCAGCACGGGGTGAAGAGCGTTGCGCTCAACGGCAGGCCCCTCGAGGGCAATGTGATCCCGCCTCAGGCCGTCGGCACGAGGAACACAGTCGAGGTCCTGATGGGATAGAACAGCAAAAGCTATGAAAGACGATACTGTACAGGGCGAGATATGGCGGAACATAACAGTGTCTTATGCCGTTCGGATCGGACAGAGCGGGTGGAAGCATGAGCGGCTTTTTGATGAAGCCGCTGTCTCGCATGACCCGGAGAAGCGTCGGCGCCTGAATGCCTGCTGCACGTCCGGCGAATGGCTGGAGGACTGTGAAGCGGATGAACGGGGTGAGCTGCCGCCTGATCTGAAGCGCGGCATACTTTCCCAGAATGCGTTGTATGAGCTGCTGGCGAAAGCAGAGCTGTGAGCGGGCATGGAAATCTGCATACTGGAGAAAGAAAATGATTCGGGAACAATAAACGCATAAGGCAATACCGCATAATTCGGCAAGAGCAGATCCTGAGAAAATTTGGGTTCTGATAAAGGCACTTTTTCGCAGATGTACTTTGTGTACCTCAAGACCAGGAGATGCCGAAGGCGGATTGTGCGGTGTTGCCTTAAATAAAGATGCTGTCTGATCAGAAAAAAGCAGACAGCATCTTTTATTAAGCGGGATTCACGTCGGCACTTTCCCGTGTGCGTCCTTCTCAAAGACCACATCTGTCACGGCAGAGCCGATCAGCATGTGCGGATTTCGATTCGGGTCGATCCAGTGGCCGACTTCCGACTCCGGCAGGATAAACGGCATCCTGTCATGGATGAAGGCGATGGATTCACCCGGCTCCCGCGTCAGGATAACAAAATGGGGGAAGTTGTCCTCCAGCCGGTAGAGCCCGCAGAGCCACGTGAGCTCGCCGCCCTTGGGCATGATGGCATATTTGTCCCCGGCTTTGGATTTGCCTGACGGCATGGGCACATGCTCCCACTCATAGTACCAGGAGGCCGGGATCGCACAGCGGTGGGCGGCCCAGGAATCCCGGAAGCTGGCCTTTTCCGCTGCGGTCTCCACACGGGCGTTGGCAATGGTGCGGCTGATGCCGGGAACATGAAAGCCCCAGACCATCGGGAAAACACTCTTCTCTCCGGATTTGCTGGTGGCGATGACCGGCACCAGAGAATCCGGGAACACTTCGCCCTCCGTAATCAGCGGTTTGGCCACCTTCTCAATGCTGCTTTGGTACAGCCTGGAGCGCTGCGCTGCCTCCACGATCGGGCGAAGCTGCGGGGACATCTCCATATAATAACGGCAGCACATATCAGGAATCCTCCTGTATCACGATCTCGGCGAGCTCGGAAAACGCGATCGTCCTGTCACCGATCAAAAGCGATTTTGTAAGGACGGGATCAACTTTCCAAACCGTGCCGGTATAGCGCTCATAAGTCCCTCCGCGGCCGTAGGCCTCATGGTTTTCGTCGGCGCAGGGAACAAACCAGGTCACCCTTGCGGTGACTTGGTTTTCTTTTGCCATGCGGAGGTTCGCGGTCAGATCATGGAGTCTTGCGAGTGCTGTTTCCAGCGCCGCCTGCTCCTCGTCGCTCAGCTCCCGCTTCTCCACATAGCGCTGGACCTTCTCGTCGATGGCCTCCTCGAAGCCCTTCAGCGCGGCAAAGGGGGAGAAGATCTTTGCCCTCTGGCTCAAAAGCATCCTGGGATGCTTCAGAGAAAAATCGTCACAGCGGCCGTGCTTCGGCCTTCCGTGGGAGAGGGCGCGCCGGTATTCGTTATCCAATCGTGTATCCATAAGCAATTTCTTTACGCGCGGTGCCCGCCGATCTGGGTGTTGCGCTCAATGGCGGTGGCGCCTTCCCGATAGTTTAAGCCCTTCAGCAGGGAGTTGGCTCCGTATTTCTTCCGTACCTCCAGCATGGCGCCCTCCAGCTTCCGCTCCTTTTGAAGAGCATCATAATCCGAGAAGAGGTCAAGCTGCCAGGCACTGTTGTCAGGCTGCACATCCTCGGCACAGATCCCGAGCCGCCGGAAGAGAAGCGCGTGATCTGTCTTTTTATCAAAGGAAGCCAGAACCGCCTGGACAATCACGCTCGGGGCGTTGGTGCGTGTACGCAGCCTGACGGTGCCACCTGAGTGGCAGGGGTGCAGCCGCCCGTAAAAGTCCAGCTTGACAGGGCCGCTGTACAGGGGATGCGCCTCGAGACTCTTGTAGTCGTAGGAGACCCACCAGCTCAGCGCGGGCGTCGTCAGATTCTTTGAAAAGAGATCGGCGCACAGAAGCTCCACCATCTCCTGGAATACGACGCGGGCCTCGTCATAGCGATAAGGGCGGGGGAGTACCTGCCCGTTGGATAAGCTGTTGGCGTTTGTCCTGTAGGACTTGATATCCTCCATCGTGACCGGCTCAATGCCCCAGGCGTGGTCAATGAGGATCTCACCGTCAATGCCGAAGGCGCGGTAGAAAAACTCCTCGTCCTTCATGGAGCGGACGGCAATATCGCCCATGCAGGTAAGATGCGCGTCCATCAGCCGCTTTGCCTTTCCGGGCCCCAGCCCCCAGAAATCCGTCAGCGGCGTGTGCTTCCAGAGGAGCTCGCAATAAGATCGTTCATCCAGCTCCGCGATGCGGACGCCGTCCTCGTCGGCGGGCGCTTTCTTCGCCACAATGTCCATGGCAACCTTGGCGAGATACAGATTCGTGCCGATGCCGACTGTGGCCGTGATACCGGTGCGCTCCAGCACCTCCCGGATCATGGTTTTCGCCATGACATGGGCAGGGCTCACGTGCTGGTGTTCAGCCTCTTTCTCAAAGCGGTAGAGATAGCGGGTACAGTCGATGAAGGCCTCGTCGATGCTGTAGATGTGGATATCCTCAGGGGCGACATAGTGCAGATAAATGGAAAAGATCAGCGCGGAGACGCGCTCATACTCCGCCATGCGCGGCGTGGCAATATAAAACTGCGTCTTCGTGCGGTGCTTCGCGTCATACAGGCGGATGGCCTGCTTTGCCTCAAAGAGCCGGGGGCGGGACGGCACGCCGATCGCCTTGAGGGCAGGGGAGACCGCAAGGCAGATCGTCTGATCCGAGCGGGTCACGTCGGCCACCAGGAGGCGTGCCTTGAGCGGATCAAGCCCGCGCGCCACACATTCAACAGAGGCATAGTAGGACTTGAGATCAATGCAGATACAGGTGCGCGTGTCCATTCCGGCCTCCCTTCGGCTCTTATACCCGCGCAAAGCTGCGCAGCGTCAGATACGCCTCCACGTCCTCTTTTGACGGGATATCCTTCTGTGAGACGATGCCGACCACGCGCCCGATCAGATACACGGACTGATCCTCGCCAAAGCGCAGCACGGCATACTTTCTGTTCAGCGAGTGCAGCCCGTCCTTCTCATAGCGCTTGATATAGGTTTCGTTCCCGACAATGAAGGCGCCGATCTCCCCATAGTGCAGGGCGCTGCCGCCGGAGAGCTTTTCCACCAGCACCATGTCACCGGTGTGATAGTCCGGCTCCATGCTGTCACCGTTGACGTTGAACACATAGTCCGAGCGCCTGACCTCCGGGGAGGCATAGAGATAGTAGGGCTCGGCGTCCTGCTCAAACTCGGTTGGGTCGGCGGCGCCGGCTGCAAGAGAGCGTGAGAAGAACAGCAGCTTCTTCATTTCCGGCTGCGCCGCGGCGGACTGGACAAACTGCAAGGTTTCAACAGCCCTGTCAATGGCGTACTGATGCCCGGGGCTGAGCCTGCGATACCCGTCCACAAGCGTCTTCTCGCGTGATGTGAGAGAATCCGCGGGCGCTGTCATCCCGTAGAGATCGTAGAGCGTGATATGCAAAGCCTCGCATATGGCGGGGATCAGGTTCAGATCGGGACGGGATCGCCCGCACTCCCAGTTGCTGACGGCGTTGAAGGTCACGCCGATCTGCGCGGCCAGGGCTTTCTGCTCCATTCCCAGCCTTTCCCGGAAAAATTTGATGCGGCTGCAAATCACGGCGGGCAGGGCCTTTTCCAGTGTCTTCCCGTTGTTCAGATCGACGACGATGCTTCCCGGCACAGTCGGCGTTTCTATCTTGCGGCGTGCCATAAACATGACCTCCTTTGCAGTGGGTGCTGCCTTTGGTTTACGTAAATCATAACACAAAAAACTGCGAAAGTAAATCGTTTAAAATCACAAAATAATAGAGCAAAGATTTGTTGAATCTCTTTTCCGCTGCCAATAGAGAGCCGGGGCCGCAGTCCGGCTTCTGCTTGGCAAGGGCGTATTGCGTCTTTTTGGGGATTCATTCGGCATTTCCCGAAATACAGCTTTGCTGTCAGAAAAGGGTTTGTCCAGAAAAAGCCGGCAGATTGATGGACATGATCTTGAGCATCTGACACAGATGTGATATTCTTTTTTATGGGTATCGGCTTTCATCAGCTAAGCGTCGAAACTGCCATTGCGTAGGGGTCGATCCCCAGATCGACCCGAACCCCGGTTCACTGCACAAGCCATCAGGTTTCGGGCTGATGAGGGCATCAGCCCCTACGGGGCAGGTTATACGTTGTTCGCGTTGAACACCCGATACCCAATTTCTTTTTTTAAATAGTCCGGCTCGCTGCATGCCTGTCGCTTCAGCTGCGGCACAAGCTCCTTTCGGCGCCTCGGCCTTACCATATTGGTCCGCGCTTTCACAGGATTTCATTCTGGATGTATTTCAGGAGAACAAAAATGGAGATGAATAAGCCCATGATAAGAAGGATACTTGGTTTCATGATGTCAGTTTCCCTGCTGCTTGGGCTGCTGCCGGGGATGAGCCTTACGGCGCATGCGCAGGAAACAAGCGCAAGCGGCGACAGCCGTCATCGCACCCGGTCAAACGGCGGCACGGCAGACGGGTGGAGTTACGTAGAGATCGGAGACGGCACCCTGCGTCTCACGGGCTATGAAGGCGAGGAAAGCGAGCTCGTGGTTCCGGCGATGATCGGCGAGCAGACGGTGACGGAGCTCGGGGACGGCGCCCTCGCGGGAAAGCCGGGGCTCTACAGCGTCACGGTTTCGGAGGGGATCACCGCCATCGGCGCGAACGCCTTCCGGAACTGCACGGGTCTGACGCAGATCCGTCTGCCCAAAAACTGCGCGATCAGCGACACTGCCTTCACCGGCTGCACAAGCCTGATCGCCGTCTATGCTCCCGCGGGCGGTACGACCGAAGCATGGTGCATACGGGCGGATATCCCGTTCGCCGGGGAATGAGATCAGGCAGAATTTGACGGAATAGAAAGGAGAAAGCCATCATGGAAATCGCCGGCGTTGACCAAGCTGTACAGCAAACCCGTGAAAACCTGAATACACTCACCGGCAGCCTTGCCCTCAACACGCTCGTCTCGGGGCTTGTCACCTTCCTGGTCTGCGTCATCGCCATCCGCATCCTCAAGGCGGTGCTGACCAGGACGCTCAACCGGATGACCCGGCTCGACCCGCCCATACGGAACCTCATCATCAAGCTCGTCACGACACTTCTGTGGGTACTGACGATTATCATCGTGGCCGGGGCTTTCGGCATCAACGCGACCTCGCTCGTGGCCGTGCTCAGCGTAGCAGGTCTTGCGTTGTCGCTGTCCGTGCAGAACCTGCTGACAAATTTCTTCTCCGGTATCATGCTGCTGATCAACAAGCCTTTCAAGGAGGGCGACTTTGTTGAGATCAGCGACAAGATGGGTACCATCAAGAACATCGGGTTCTTCAACACGATCCTTGCCACGCCTGACAATGTCTCCATTGTGATCCCCAACGGCGACCTTACCGCTGCGGCAGTCAAAAATTACAGCCGCGAGCCCAATCGCCGGGTCGATCTCACGTTTTCTGCTTCCTACGACGCAAGGACCGAAGCCGTCAAGGAGGCTGTCCGGGAGGCGATCGGCATGGATTCCCGCATACTCCCCGAGCCGGCGCCCTTTGTACGTCTATTGTCCTATGACGCAAGCTCCATCCGATATGCTGTTCGCGTATGGTGCAAGAATGCGGACTACTGGGATGTCTACTTTGATCTCAACGAACATGTTCGAGAGTGCTTTGAGAAGCACGGCGTTGAAATGAGCTACGAGCACATCAACGTCCACATGATGGAGAAGTAGCGCAGCGGCACTGGCCGCCCCGGCGCGTGTCACGGAACGCCATGAGCTGTTTCACCATCATATCGTCATAATCAGGGAGGCGCAGGAAAAAAGAACAAAAACGATATTGACACGATGTCAGAATGCTGCTATACTGCGTTTTGACATCGTGTCAATATACTGTTTGAAAGGGAGTATCACAATGAAAAAGAATACGGGAGCACAGCTTGCGCTGTATCCGGCGCCGGTGATCGTGGTCGGCGCAATGGTGGACGGAAAGCCGAACTGGACGCTGGTGGCCCACGCGGGCATCATGGCGCACAGTCATTTGATGCTCTCCATGGTCAAGGCGCACTATACCAACAAGGGTATCCGGGAAAACAAGGTCGTCTCCGTCAACGTCGTGGACGCCTCCTGGCTCAGGGATGCGGATAAAATGGGCTGCGTCAGCGGCAGCAAGACCGACAAGTCCGAAGCCTTTGCCTGCACCCTCGGCGAGAAGGGCGCACCGATGATCGACGAGGCCAAGGTCACGATGGAGTGTGAGGTGGAGGATATCTACGATCTCCAGGGCTTTGACAATTTCATCTGCCGCATCACCGGGACCTATGTGGAGGAGGACATTCTGACCGAGAAGGACAAGATCGACTACCGCAAATTCAAGCCCGTGCTGTTCCAGTTTCCGACCTATGAGTATCTGGAGACCGGGGATGTGCTCGGCGCCTGCATGAAAATGAACTGATTTTCATTGTAAAGCAGAAAAGGGGAGGTCAACATGAAAAAACTGTTCGCTTTGCTCCTGGTCCTGTCTCTTGTGCTTGCGCTGTCCGTACAGGCTGCGTCGGCCGAGGAGGGCGCGCCCACGGTGTATTTCACCGCGGACATCTCGCCCGAGGGCCTGCAGCGCGTATATGACGCTTTGAACTGGACGCCCGCCGGAAAGCTCGCCGTCAAGGTCTCCACCGGGGAACCGCCCGCCAGCAACTACCTCCGCAGTGATCTGATCGGCCCGCTGGTGCAGTCCATCGGCGGCACGATCGTCGAGTGCAACACCGCCTACGGCGGCTCCCGCGCAAGCTCCGCCCTGCATAAGCAGGTGGCGGCGGACCACGGCTTCACTTCCTTTGCGGACTTCGACCTTATGGACGAGGAGGGAGAGGTGCAGTGGCCCGTGACCGGCGGCAAACGCCTGGAGTACGCCATCGTCGGCAGCCACGCGGAAAACTATTCCGACTGGCTGATCCTGTCCCACTTCAAGGGCCACGCCATGGCGGGCTTCGGCGGCGCGATCAAGAATATGGCCATCGGCATGTCCTCGCCCAGCGGCAAGGTCTATGTCCACTCTGCCGGAACGCGCACCAGCGGCAGCATCATGCACAGCGATCAGGATGCCTGGCTGGAGGCCCTGGGCGAGATGGTGACCGCCGTGCGCGACCATGTGGGCGAGGCGCACATCGTCTATATCAACGTCATGAACCGCCTTTCCGTGGACTGTGACTGCGACGGCAACCCCGCCGAGCCGGATATCCACGACATCGGCATCCTTGCCTCCACAGACCCGGTGGCTCTGGATCAGGCCTGCATCGACCTCGTGTGGCAGGCGGAGGGCAATGAGTCCCTTATCCGCCGTATCGAGTCCCGCGAAGGTCTGCACACGCTGGAATACGCCGCCGAGATCGGCCTCGGCAGCAGAACGTATGATCTGGTGAATCTGGATGACTGATTAAACGGAAAAACGATTGAAAACCGAACGCTTTGTCTCCGACGATTCCGGCCAGCCGGAAAAGGAGCGGAAGGATATGGAGAGGAAGCGCAGACAATCCTGACATACAGGAAGGGAGTAAAACAAATGAAAACAAAACTGACTGCAATATTTCTTCTGCTTGCCCTGACGCTTGTTTCCGCAGGCTGCGGCAGCGCTCCGGCGCAGGCGACATCCACACCGGCACCCGCACAGACCCCCGCAGCCACACCGGCGCCCACACAGGCGCCGGCGACTCCGGCCCCCGCGCAGACACCCGAGGCCGCTGCCGAAAAAGCACCCGCTGAGCCCGCGCAGGAAAACAAGAGCCTTGTCGTGGTGTTCTCCTGCACCGGCACCACGAAGGGTGTCGCGGAAAAGATCGCGGCCCTCACCGGCGCAGAGCTTGTGGACCTCGTCCCGGCCCAGCCCTACACGGCAGAGGATCTCAATTACAATGACCGTTCGACCCGCGCCACCGTGGAGCAAAACACCCCTGACGCACGTCCGGAGATCGCGGAAGACATCCCGCTCGACGGCGTCACTACTCTTTACCTCGGCTACCCCATCTGGTGGGGGCAGGCCCCGCGCATCATGAGCACCTTTGTGGAGAGCCATGACTTTACCGGCATCACCGTCATCCCGTTCTGCACCTCCGGCGGCAGCGGCGCGGGCCGCACCGGGGAGACCCTGGGCGAACAGGCCGGGACCGGCACCTTCCTCGCTTCCACGCGCTTCAGCTCCGGCGTTTCCGATAACGAGCTGCAGAGCTGGATCGACAGCCACAAATGAGCAGCATGCAGAGCATCAAGCGGGACGGCCTGCGGAAGCTTGTGGATCTGTGCATGCTTCTCCTTCTGCTGTGCCTCATGGCCTATCAGGTCACAGGGGAGGAGAAGCACGAGTGGACGGGCATCGTTATGACTCTGACCGTCCTTCTCCACCAATACCTCAACCGGCGCTGGTACGCGGCGCTTTTCAAGGGCAGGTACAACGCTTACCGCAGCGTCACGACGGCGGTCAACCTCCTGCTTCTGGCGTCCATGCTGGTGACGGCCTTCTGCGGCATGTCCATGAGCGAGTACGCCGTGCCCTTCTTATATTGGGCGCGGGGGCTGATGGTTGTGCGCCCGGCGCACCTTGCCATGAGCCACTGGAGCTTCGTGCTGATGGGGCTGCACCTGGGCCTGCATGTGCCGCTCATGCTCGGCAGGATGAAAGACGGCGCGCGTTCGATCCTTACCGCTGTCGGCGCGGTGATCGCCGGTGTCGGCCTCTGGCTGTTTCTCAGGAACGGGATGCCGAACTATCTCTTCTTCCGTGTGCCCTTTGCCTTCCTGGACTATGAGAAGGCGTTCTGGCTTGTCTTTCTGGAAAACACCCTGATGCTCAGCACCTGGGTCTTCCTCGGCGCGGAGCTTGCTGTTTTGTGCATGAAGCGGAAGAAGAAACCGGCGCTGATCCTTGGAAGCGTTGCCGCCGCGGCGGTGCTCGGCCTTGTGTTAAACACTGCCTTTCCGGGCGACAACGATCTGGACTTCGACGCGGCCTGGAACGTCCCCGAGGCACAGCCTGCCGAGACGGCCTATACCCCGGAGCCTCTCGCAGAGAGCGCAGCGCCCGCGGAATTGAACGACGGCTTTGTGCTCATCCCAGCCGGGCGCAGCGGCCTTTCGGCCAACGTGAGCGCGTGGCTGGAGAAAAACAACATCGAACACGGATGAAACTGAGAGCCGGTACCGCGTTGATTGCGGTACCGGCTCATGGTTGTGTCAGTATTGTGCGCGCGGAGGCTGCTATCGAAGGAATCGGCTAAGGCAGTCTCATCTCGGCCAGCAGCTCATAGATGAAATCGTCATCAAGAGGCTGCTGGCCTTGCGTTTCTGCGGTTTCGGCAGAATTCATCGGATTTTCACTCTCCTCGTGATCATCAAATACGTCATTGACGCAAACCACGAGACAAGAGGATAGCACAAATCCGCCGTTTGGGCAAGTCCAGAAAATACCAGGCGTCAGGCGGGGACGAGCACAGCGGTCTGCGGCATCCCTCAGCGCGGCAGGGGAATCCTCCGCGCAACAAGAAAACGCTCGCTGGAGAGGTCGTAATACTCCCAGATTTCGCCCTGCGGCATGCGCTGCAGATAGATGACATCCTCCATGCCGTCCGGCGAATCGACAAGCGCTGCAAGCTCATTTCCGCTTTTCAGCGCCTGCTCCCGGAAAACGCGCGTGCTTGCCCCCTCAAACACAGCCGAGTACAGGATCTCCGCCTCTACAAGATCCTGGAAAATATGGCTGCCGTAGCTGAGCTCGGGCATATATCCGGCCCGGCGGTCCGCAAGCTCCAGGATCGTGTCAAACTCACTGATGTCGGAAAACTCCGTCGGCACCCCAAGCTCGGGAGAGCTGGTGCAGATCCGGCCGGGTGTGATGAGGAGCATCCGCTTCCGCTGCCCGCGCAGGCGCCAGTTGATGGCCGAGAGAGTCTGCTTGACGCGGTATTTGTCGCGGTAGGGCAGATGATAATAGGCGACCGGGTCCACATATACCAGCACATCCAGGGGGAAGCTGCGGGAGAAGCCCATGGAGGTGCCGATGGTTTCGATCAGAATATCCTCCTCCCGGAGATCTGCCGGGATGGAGACCTTCTCGCCGGTACGGGTAAGCTGCAGGGGGCGGCATTGCAGCAGGCTGATCACATACTCGCCCGTTGCGGCACAGTTGATGGTGTACTCGATATCGACCGGATAGGCGTAGGTATCCTGCAGCAGGCGCAGGATCTCGCCCATATCCCGCATCAGGACCCTGTTGCTGACAAGACCTTCACAGGAGACGTACAGCACATCCTCGCGGATGCCCTGTTCCCGCAGGATGGTCTCCGTCTCCCGGTCGTGGGAATAGAGCAGCGCGCTCAGATAGGGCGGGAGCGCCGCGCGGATCGCCTCGGCGTCCCGGTTTTCCACACCGTCGGACTTGTCACTGACCACGTCCACCAGGCGCTGAGAGAACTGATGGCGGTCCGCTGAGGAGGTCTGCCAGACAACGGAGGGCTTGTCGAGCGCGACCATGCGCGGGTAGGAGCCTGTGCGGCGGTCCACCGCGGCGGTGCCGAGCCCGCATACGAGGCGCAGCATGCCCTTCTCGGGATGATCGACGCCGAAGCGGTAGGGACTGGACGAATAGCCGACGCCTGCCGCGCACGGCATGAAAAAGCCCGCGTAGTGGGAGCCGGAGACCCGCTGGACAAGAATGCCCATCTGCTCGTCCAGATGCTCAAGGCCGCGTCGCTTTCGATAATCCAGCGCCGAGAGGCTGAGCGTGCTGGCGTAGACGGTGCGGATGGCGGATTCAAACGCATGCAGGCGCTCCTCCGCTGACCCGTGATTGCTGCAGAAAACGGATTCGTATTTCCCGGCAAAGGCGTTGCCGAAGCCGTCCTCGAGGATGGAGCTTGAGCGCACGATAATGGGCTCGTTGCCGTAGTATTCCAGAAGCTGGCGGAAGTGGGTGCCAAGCGCCGGGGAAAACGCACCGCTGAGCAGGGCTTCCGAAAAGGCCTGCGCCTGAGAAAAATACCCGTCCGCCGTCTTCTGGCTGAGCTTGAGATCCCACAGGCCGTTATCCACGATGAAGGAGTAGAACACGTCGGAGCCGATGTAAAAGGAATCATGCGGCTCGATGCGCTCAAAAAGCGCCGCGTCCCGGTTCTGAATGATCTTTCTCGACAGCAGCATCCCGCAGGCCTTGCCGCCGATGAGACCTGTGCCGATCATGCGGTCGTGGATTTCAAAATAGTCCTCGGGCTGAAACTGCCGGACGATCATGTCCCGCATGCGTTTGTCGCGCGTGAGCATGATATCGCACATGCGGTCACACTCCTGCCGGATATCCAGCCCCGCGTCATATTTTACGCGCGCGGCGTGAAAGAAGCGCTCCCAGCTGTCCATGCTCTGGCTGTTTTTGAGCCCCTTTGCGTCGTTCAGGCTGCGGTAAAAGCGGCTGAGCTCCACGCTCTCCGACACGGGATAGAAGCTACCGTCCTTGAGATCGCAGCCGTAGGGCTGGGCCAAATGGGCAAGCGGTCTCTCCCAGACCTTTTCCGCCCGGAAAAAGAGCCTGTCCCGTCCTCCGGGGAAAACGTCCAGAAAGAGCTGCGTGGTGTTCGCGATAATGTCGATCGCATCAAAGGAGTGCCTGCCGCGCAGGACCGGGAAATACGCGACCGTGTCCAGAGAGAAGAGAAACGGACAGGTCAGGTGAAAGAAATTTCCCATCATGAGATCGGTTGCCCAGGCCTCCTCCAGCTCCGAGAGACAGTCAAAGACGTAGAAGGCGTCCCGGCCTTCCCGTTCGATCAGATTGTGAATATCCACCGTGAAGGATTCAAAGAGATGGGAGAGAGGAACATGCACCTCCCGCACACCGGGCATGGCCGGCAGGATGGGATCGTGTCCGGCAAAGCGGATGTAAAGGATGTTCCGCCCGTCCCGGACGGCCTGCTTGGCAAAGGCTTCGGCGAAGACGCGAAATTCATCCAGCTCTGATACCTGCCACACCACATTGTCCCCCAGACGGATCGAATCAAGACAGCAATCCAGCCCCGGAATGCCGGAGAGGATCGGTTCAAAAGCGGCCATGGTTTTTCCTCCATATCTTGAACTGCAAAAACAAACAACAAAAAAAGAAAAGACGCCCCTCCGGGCGCAAAAACCCGGATGAACATCTTTGTTCTATGCTGCGAGAATACACCGCGAAGGCCGCTTTGTCAAGGCTCTGTTCCCGAATGCGTGAAGAATCCGCCTTTGCTGACACCCGGAGGACATGCCATTCGTTCAACATGACGAAAGATATCCTTGTGCAGATTCCTCTGTCAATGCAAATCGGTGAAAAACATGGAACGAACTTGACAAAGACGCCGAACAGGTCTATACTCGCGAGCGTCTTGAGACAACGACGTCTCAGCGGGCTTTATGCCCCTGCACGTCGTTGTCTCTTTTTTTATTATCCGGGATCGTCGGATATACCGGAGCGCGCCGCGGCGCCTGTACGAAAAATCCGGCGGAACCCGTGACGGTGGAGTGTGGAGCATGCAGGAAAAGATTCTTGTGCTGGACTTCGGCGGTCAGTATAACCTTCTGATCGCAAGGCGAATCCGCGAACAGCATGTGTATGCCGAGGTGAAAGCCTTCGGCAGCGTCACCATAGAGCAGATACAGAGCGAAGCCTATAAAGGCATCGTTTTCACCGGCGGACCGAACAATGTCTATGATCTCGCCTCGCCGCACTTTGATCCGGCAATCCTTGCGCTTAAGATCCCGATCCTCGGCATCTGTTACGGGCACCAGCTTCTGGCCTGGATGGCAGGCGGCGAGATTCAGGCCGCCGAAAACGCCAGCGAGTACGGCAGGGTAACGCTCAAGTCTGCCGGGGGCATCCTGTTTGACGGGGTCCCGGCCGAAAGCGTCTGCTGGATGAGCCACACGGATATGGTGAAGACCGTACCCGCCGGCTTTACGATTACCGCCTCTACGGATAACTGCCCCTGTGCCGCTATGGCGGATGACGCCCGAAGACTCTACGGCGTGCAGTTTCACCCGGAGGTCACGCATACGGCCTGCGGCAAACAGCTTCTTGGAAATTTCCTTTACAAGATCTGCGGCTGCCGCGGCGACTGGACAATGGAGGAGTTCGTCTCCGCCTCCGTTGAGAAACTACGTCAGGAATTGTCCGGCAAGCGCGCCCTCTGCGCCCTGTCAGGCGGGGTGGACTCCGCTGTGGCGGCGGTGCTGCTGCACCGGGCCATCGGGGATCGCCTGACCTGTGTTTTCGTGGATCACGGCCTGCTGCGCAAAGGAGAGCGCGAGCAGGTGGAGCAAGTGTTTCAACACCGCTTTCAGATGAAGCTGATCGTTGTTAATGCGCGGGAGCGCTTTCTCTCAAAGCTCAAGGGGGTCACGGAGCCGGAACGGAAAAGGAAAATCATCGGCGAGGAGTTTATCCGCGTCTTTGAGGAAGAAGCTGTGATACTCGGAAAACAGGACGTGCTGGTGCAGGGCACCATTTACCCGGACGTGGTGGAATCCGGCGCGGGCAGCGCGGCGGTGATCAAGAGCCACCACAACGTGGGGGGCCTGCCGGAGAAGATCGGCTTTGAGCGCGTCATCGAGCCCCTGCGGGAGCTTTTCAAGGACGAGGTTCGAGCCGTTGGACTGGAGCTCGGTATCCCGGAAGAGCTGGTCATGCGCCAGCCGTTTCCGGGCCCGGGCCTCGCCATCCGCGTGATGGGCGAGATCACGGAGGAAAAGCTCACAGCGCTCAGAGAGGCGGATGCCATTTTCCGGGAGGAGATCATGCGCGGCGGACTTGCGGATGCGCCGAACCAGTATTTCGCCGTGCTGACGGATAACCGCAGCGTCGGCGTCATGGGCGATGCCCGCACCTACGGCTGGGTCATTGCCCTGCGCGCGGTGTCCACCGACGATTTCATGACCGCCGACTGGACGCGCCTGCCATATGAGCTTCTGGCAAGGGCATCCTCCCGCATTACAAACGAGGTCCGTTCTGTCAGCCGCGTGGTCTATGACATCACGTCCAAACCGCCCGCAACGGTGGAGTGGGAATAAAAAAAGACAGCCGCCACCCTGGAAAAGTCACGGCTGCTTTTATAGAGGTAATGGAGGGCAAAAGCACTCATCACCGCCCTCCACTTTAACAAAGAAATACGAAGAAGTCAAGGAGGGCTTTCTATGTCTGTTGAGTTTTGGTATCTGATAGGCGCGGCACTGGTTTTCTGGATGCAGGCCGGCTTTGCAATGGTGGAGACAGGATTTACCCGTGCGAAGAACGCGGGAAACATCATCATGAAAAACCTGATGGATTTTTGTATCGGCACCGTGGTGTTCTCGATCTTGGGATATACGCTGATGATGGGGGAGGACGCCTTTTTCGGCCTCATCGGCAAACCGAATCTCCAGCTGTTCACGCACTATAAGGAGTTCATTGCCTCTCCGGAAGAAGGATTCACCGGCGCAAGCACCTTCGTGTTTAACCTTGTGTTCTGCGCCACGACCGCGACGATCGTCTCCGGCGCAATGGCGGAGCGCACGAAGTTTTCCGCCTACTGCATCTATTCCGGTGTCATCAGCCTCGTGGTATACCCCATCGAGGCGCACTGGATCTGGGGCGGCGGCTGGCTGAGCAAGCTCGGCTTTCACGATTACGCGGGCTCCTGCGCGATCCATATGGTGGGCGGCATCGCAGCCCTGATCGGCGCCATCCTGCTGGGCGCGAGAATCGGGAAATATGTGAAGGGCCCGGACGGCAAGGTTGTCAAGATCAACGCTATTCCCGGCCATTCGATCCCGCTCGGAGCCCTGGGCGTGTTTATCCTCTGGCTCGGCTGGTACGGGTTTAACGGCGCAGCGGCGACCTCCCCCTCGGAGCTCTCGTCCATCTTCCTCACAACGACCATCGCACCGGCTGTCGCTACCTGCACCACCATGATCTACACCTGGAAGAAGAACGGGAAACCGGATGTGTCCATGTGCCTTAACGCATCTCTTGCCGGCCTTGTTGCCATTACGGCAGGCTGTGACGCGATGGACGCCCTGGGCGCAATCGTCGTGGGCATTGTTTCGGGCATTCTGGTCGTCGTGGTTGTGGAAACTCTGGATCTGAAGCTGCATGTCGATGATCCTGTCGGCGCTGTGGGTGTCCATATGGCAAACGGCATGTGGGGTACGCTTGCGGTCGGCCTGCTTGCAAATCCCGACGCCCCGGCGGGGCTGAGAGGCCTTTTCTATACCGGCTCCTTTACGCAGCTCGGCATCCAGACACTGGGACTTGTGACAGTCGCTGTTTATACGACGGTACTGCTGTTCATTACCTTCAGGCTCATTGAAAAGACAAACGGTCTGCGCGCCGATCCTGCGGATGAATTGATCGGCCTGGACGTGAGTGAACACGGTTTACCCAGCGCATATGCGGACTTCGCCCCTGCGGTGAGTAAATACGCAGAGTATGGCATGACTGGTGCTGACAGCGTCGTAACCGGAACTGTTCCTCCGGCAGAGGCCGTTCCGGTCAGGCGTGAGGCCGCCTTGCGCCCGGACGGTCACAAGTTTACCAAGGTTGAAATCGTCTTCAAGGAAGAAAAGCTCTATGCCCTCAAGGATGCCATGAGCAGGCTCGGCATCACCGGCATGACAGTTTCCCATGTCATGGGCTACGGTATCCAGAAAGGACAGGTGGAGTATTACCGCGGCGTTGCGGTGGAAACCGACCTGCGGCCCAAGGTGCAGGTGGATATTGTGGTCAGCGCCATCCCGGTGCGGGATGTGATCGAAACCGCCAAGAAGGTGCTGTATACCGGGCATATCGGTGACGGCAAGATCTTTGTCTACGATGTGGAGAACGTCGTGAAGGTGCGCACCGGCGAAGAAGGATATGACGCCCTGCAGGATGTGGAATGATCATTCTCAGTCTGCGTATATCAATACAGACAGATAGCTCTATTGCCGACCGTGTCCTTGCAAACTACGGCGCGAGCGGAACCTGAGCGGGAATGGAGATGCTGAAACATGAGACGTGATTGGAAATCTGAGTACGAAAAACGTGTAGTCTGGATTCGTGCGCTCCTTGCACGCAGCGGTGCAAAAGGAATTGTCTACGGAAATTCCGGCGGCAAAGACAGTGCTCTGACGGGTATTCTCTGCAAAGGGGCCTGTCAGGA
>CACWLG010000056.1 GCA_902761635.1 Oscillospiraceae bacterium
AAAATCAGGCGTTTTTCTGGAGCTGCTACCCAGATTCGAACTGGGGACCTCATCCTTACCAAGGATGCGCTCTACCTGCTGAGCTATAGCAGCAAAGTATATGCCCCTTATGAAAGGGGCATATCTGTGGCGACCGAGAAGGGACTTGAACCCTCGACCTCCGGCGTGACAGGCCGGCGTTCTAACCGACTGAACTACCCGGCCACAGCACGGTTATAATAGCATCGGTTCTCAAAAATGTCAAGCGTTTTTTCAAAAAAATTTCCCGGCTTATTCCGGCGGTCCGTTCCCTCCCTCTCCGCCCGGCCGGGGTTTGTACATCCCAATACAATCAACCCACGATTGCAAGCATCCCCGGTATATGGCGGACAGGCAAAAAGAAGGGACAGATCAGTCGGGCAACAGTACCCCGCCGGCAGGAATTTGAACTGCCGGCGGGGTACTGTTTCGGTATTGGGGGCAATTGCTTCTCAGTAGACGATCGTGCCGTCGGGGTAGACGCGCGCGCCGTTGACAAGGATGTAGTCGGGCTCATAGCCGTCGTAAACCCTGGTGCCGTCGGAGTAGATGCGCACGCCGTCAACGATGATGTAATCGGGCTCGCAGTCGTCATAAACCGTGGTACCGTCAGAGTAGATGCGCACGCCGTCGACGATGATGTAATCGGGCTCGTAGTCGAGGTAGCCCCAAGTGTTGTACACGGGAGGATTGTAAACCGGGGCGGCCGGGGCAGCCGGGGCGCTCACGCCGATGCTGGCGCCGGTGGTGTCGGCGCAGCTGCTGCCGAGGTAGAAACGGCAATAGGCTCTCCAGCCTTCCATGCCGTACTGGATGTTGTGGATGACGAGGGTCGGGGTGCCCTGCCCGTCCACGCTGCAGGCGGGGAACTGGGCTTTGAAGGCGTCAAGGCTGTGGTCGCCGCCGTTGGGAGCGGTGAAGCGCCACTCAATGCGGTCATAGTTGTTTGCGCCCGCGACGAACATCGCGTACTCACCGACGAAGTGGCGCTCGTTGGTGGGGTTCTTGGTGATGAGGATGGGGGAGTCGGCAAAGGCCGCGGCACCGAGGGAGCAGAGCATGATGAGGGCCAGTGCAAGGGCAAGGATCATTTTGACAGAAATTTTCATGGTGATGTCCTCCTTTATCTTGAAACTGTTGTCATTCTTCTTTTGCAAGCGGTGTTTCTCTCTCGCTTACGGGCACATCCTAACACACGGATTGTCACACAAGCATCACAGCGTCTTCGGCTTGCCGAATGCCGGGATTTGTAACAACGGCAGAAAGCCGCGCCCTGCTTTCGCGGCACGGCGGTATTTGAAAAGCCACAGATTTCGTGGGGAAGAACCCCGGAAATCTGTGGCTTTTTTCGTTTTCCTATTTGATCTCCTGCTCCAGTGGTTCGACCCCTGGGATTTCGACTGATACAGCATAGAATACATTGAACCGGCCCGAGACGGGAGAAGTCCCGCTTCGGGTCGATCTTTTTTCTGTTTGCAAAGGAATCGACGCTTTTATTTTTTCCTGCCATGTGGTATATTTCTGGTAACAATCTCAGCGACACGCGGATGCTCCGTGAAATCTATCTCCCGGATGCACGGGAACACCCGATCCGAAAGGTGTGGGAATATGGCTTCTTCAAAAGAATATCTGAATTATGTGCTGGAACAGCTCACAGAGGTGGAGGGGATCACGGCACGTCCGATGATGGGCGAGTATGTTCTTTATTGTCAGGGCAAGGTAGTCGGCGGCATGTATGATGACCGCCTGTTGCTGAAACCTGCGCCCACGGCGCTGCGCCTGCTCCGCGAGGCCGGGCTTGAAATACAGATGGAGCAGCCCTATAACGGGGCAAAGCAGATGCTCCTTGCGGATACCGATCACCGGGAGCTTTTGTGCCGGATGGTACAGGCCGTCGCGGACGAGCTTCCCGCGCCAAAAAAGAAAAAATGATCGCGAAAGGACAATGAAAAGCCCGGAACAGGTTTGATTTCTGTTCCGGGTATTTTTAAGGCAACACCGCAGAATCCGCCTTCGGTATCTCCTGGAAAAATTGCACTCTGATTTCGTCACTTTTTCCTGAGGTACATAAAGTATATCTGCGAAAAAGTGCCTTTATCAGAACCCGTTTGCTTCTCGGAATCTGCTCTTGCCAAATTATGCGGGATTGCCTTAACGCTCTGTCAGTTTTTCTTTCACCAGCGGAATGATCGTGAGATCCGCCGGGAGCCAGGCCACGCTGTCAAGCTCGTCCGCGCGCAGCCACCTGGCCGCCTCGTGCTCTTTGAGTACAGGCTCCCCGCCGCAGAGCGTGGCCCAGTAGCACCGCATGCTCAGATGGAACGCGGGGTAGTCGTATTCGATGGTCGTGAGAGAATCGCCGACGGTGATGCCGGTGTCCAGCTCCTCCCGGATCTCGCGCACGAGGGCCTGCTGCGGTGTCTCTCCCGCTTCGATCTTCCCGCCGGGAAACTCCCAGCCGTCCTTCTGCTCTCCGTACCCGCGCTGGGTGGCAAAGATCCTGTCGCCGTCCCGGATGACGGCCGCGACAGCAAGTACAGTTTTCATGTCTTCCTCCTTACAGAACCGTAAATCCTCCCGTTAAGCCGGGAACACCAGCGCGGAGGCGATCAAAAACTGCCCCGCGTAGTAGGTGATATAATTCAGCGCCAGGTCGACCGGACGTTCTCTGCCGACGCCGAAATAAGTGCCGCTCAGGATCAGGTCAGAGAGGGCGAAGAAGATCCCGCCGACGAAAAGCAGGTTCAGCGCCGTCTCCTTCCAGGCGTGGGCGAGGGCAAGGCTGCCGGAGAGCAGCACCATGCCGAAGAGCAGTACGCCGTAGGCGATCACCATGGGCCTGAGCTTTCCGAAATGCAGCTTCATCGGCTTCTCCAGCGCGGCGTTCCCGATACTCATCAGCACCGCGAGCACCAGCGGCACAAGGACCGTCATGGGTCTGCCGGCCGGATAGTAGCGCAGCAGCATACCCGCGATGTACAGCATGTGCCCGACCCCGAACACACAGAAGCCCGCACAGGTAAACGGCTCGTCCTTTTCCGGGAACACGTATTTGAGATCCAGCCAGATATCGCCCATGAGCCCGAAAACAAGGCCCAGCACCACAAAGGGGCAGAGCAGGCTCGCATTTCCCTTCGCCGCGCCGAGCCACGCGCCATAGACCCCGACCGCGACGAAGAGCACCGACACGATGGATTTGAGCAGGAGCGCCTTCACGGAATACCCGCTGATTTTTTCACGGATGTACACGCTCAGCAGCACTGCGCCGCACACAAGCAACAGGGGATAGATCATCCTGATAACCTCCTCATCTGCTACACGGACTCACGCATCCGACAAACTGTCTTCCGCCTCTATTCTACCATAAATGTTCTTTCGTTCATAGACCGAATCGATCTGTTTTTCCCGGATTGCCGCGATCGTGTGCATACCGGGCGCGCGCCCGCTTTCGCTATGGCAATTTGCGGCGCTTTTTCGACAGTCTCAGTCCCTGTCTTCCTGCGCGGCGAGAGGGGAGCGCGTGCCGAGAACACGGCACACGAGCTGCACAAAATCCAGCTCATAGCGCGGCAGGTGCTTGCCCTTTCGATAACAGACATAAAAATGGTGCGCAAACTCCCTGTTGAGGATGGGGTAGATGTGCATGAGCTCCCGATCCTCGATGGTGTCGGACACATAGGCGCTCGGGACGAGGAAGACGGCGTTTGCCCGCGCGGCGATGCGCTTGGCCGCCTCCATGTTGTGCGTCTCCAGCAGGATCTTGGGCGAGAGCCCGTACTTTTCAAACAGCTTGTCCTGGATGGCGCGGACGCTGTGCCCCTCCGACATGCTCACAAAGCTCTCGTCCCGGGCGTCGGCAATGTCTATGGGCGTGCCGTCCGGATAGCGCGCGGCAAGCGCGGTCGTCTTCGCGGCGACCAGCATGAGCCGCTCGTTCTCGATCAGGGAATAGGTGAGCTGGTCGCGCTTGCTGGCCGTCGTCACAAGGCCGAGGTCGCACTGGCCCTCCAGCACGCGCCGCTCCAGCATGCCGCTGCCCTCCTCGTGGAGCTGGATGCGGACCTGGGGATAGAGGGCGATGAAATCCGGAATGACAAGCGGCAGAAGCTGCAAACCCCGCTGCACGGAGATCCCCAGGCGGAAGGTGCCGAACACCTCATCCTTCGAGTCGCTGACGCGCGCGTGCAGGTTCTGGTCGATCATCTGGATCTGGCGCACGGACTCGATGTAGAGCTTTCCCACGTTTGTCAGCTCAATGTGGCGGGTGTCCCGCGTGAAGATGGGCGCACCCAGCTCCTCCTCCACCTGGCGGATGGTCTGACTCAGCGCGGGCTGGGAGACGAACAGCTTTTTGCTCGCCGCCGTGATGGAGCCCTCCTGAACAATGGTCAGGATGGCGGGGGCGTACTTCATGTTCAGCATGGCTCGGACCCTCCCTTTGGGCTGTTTTCATCGACAGCATTCTATCATAAGCAAATGCTTATGTAAAGCATACAAATAAATGTATTTGTGCTTCTGACTCGGATAGTTTAATATGTGAACAAGAAGTGAATTTCGGGCGCTTTTTACAAAAACAAGGCGTATGGATCTCCGCCGTTTCATCAAAATTGTCTTGAATCAGCCGGGACGCCTCCGAAAGGGGGGACGGCTGCTTGAGAAAATTATTTTTTTTGGAGGACTACCCCTATGAAGAAAATCATCGCTCTGGTTCTTGTTGTCATGATGATGACAAGCGTCTTCGTGATGACTTCCGCCCCTGCCTACGCAGACGACTGGAAGTTTGAGCGCAAGATCGAGATCGTGTGCCCCTGGGGTCTCGGCGGCGGCGCCGACAGCACCATCCGTCCCATGGCCACCCTGCTGCAGAATGAGCTCGGCGTGCCCGTGGAAGTCCGCAACGAGACCGGCGGCTCCGGCGTGACCGGCGCCACCTACGCCTACAAGCAGCCCGCCGACGGCTACACCTTCCTGCTCGGCACCCAGTCCCTGTACATTCAGGACATGATGGACAACATGGACTTCAACTTCAAGGATGAGTTCGAGTGCGAGGACATCCTGGTCCACTCCATCAACATGCTGGCAGGCTCCAAGAAGCAGATGGACAAGTACGGCATCAAGACCTTCTCCGACCTGAAGGAGTACGCCGCTGCCCACCCCTATGAAGTCTCCGTCGCCATGCTGACCGCCACCGGCGTTGACGGCATGTGCTTCGAGATCGCCACCGAAGGCCTGGCCCTGAACCCCAAGAGCTACCAGGGCGGCTCTGAGGTCAACTCCGACATGGCCGGCGGCCACGTCGACCTCGCTGTCGGCGGCTACGACGACATGAGCGGCCTCATCGAGTCCGGCGACATCATCCCCCTGCTCGTCTTCTGCGAGCACCGCATCGACATCATGCCCGACTGCGAGTGCACCGCTGAGCTCGGCATCGACTCCTATGCCGGCCCGTGGCGCGCCATCTTCGCCAAGAAGGGCACCCCCCAGGGCGCCATCGACCAGCTCATCGCTGCCGTTGAGAAGTGCCGTGAGGACGCCACCTGGAAGGAATTCACCAAGAACGCCGCTTATGACCAGCGCGAAGTTCCCGCTCCCGGCGAGGACACCGCAAAGTTCTGCCTGGGCGAGTACAAGGATCTGCGCGACTACATGAACGAGCAGGAGACCCTGGAGAAGGATTACGACGATCTCAAGTAATCCGGGGCCGACAGAATCAGCATAACCGATGATCGGGGAAGAGGCTCCTCTTCCCCGGTTTCCATACTACACATAAAAGGAGCTGACGCCCTTTGTTTGAACTGTTTTGCAACATCGGCCTGTTCGTGTTCCTGGTCTATTCCTACTTCACACACGTCATCGAGGCCAAGATCCCCAAGAGCTATCTGAAAAACCCCAATGTCATTCACCCCAGCGCCTGGCCCAAGGCCATCATCATCCTGCTGCTGATCTGCCTTGCGGTCAACATCTACAAGATCATCAAAAAGAACAAGGGCAATCCCGACTTCACCTTTGCCAAATTTGTCGAGAACAGCAAGGAGTTTTTTAAATCCAAGATGTTTATCGGCATGCTGATCCTCATTGCCGCATCCTTCCTGCTCGAGCCTCTGGGCTTCGTCGTCACCGCCGCGCTGCTGATGTTCTCCTATGGCCTGCTGCTCGGCGAGAAGAAGGTGTGGCGCATGGCGATCGTGTCCGTGGTCGTGGCGCTTTTGATGCACATCCTCTTCAGCGGCCTGCTGGATGTGACGCTGCCGCGCGGCGAGGTTCCCTTCCTGCGCAACTTCGCCCTGTTCCTGGAAAATCTGTTCTAAGGAGGAATTGAAACATGAGTTTGGGTCAAATGTTTGCTTCCGGCCTTAGCGCAGTCTGGGGCGGCGGCACCATGTTCCTGATGGTCGTGCTGGCCATCATCCTGGGCACCATCTTCGGCGCCCTGCCCGGCGTTTCGGCCACCATGGCCGTGGCCCTGGGCCTCACCTTCACCTACACGATGGGCCCTGTGCCTGCCATCGTCTTCCTCGTCGCGATCTACTGCTCGTCCATCACGGGCGGCTCCATCACGGCGATCCTCTTCAAGATCCCCGGCGTGCCCTCTTCGGCGCCCACGACCTTTGACGGATATCCCATGGCCCAGCGCGGCGAAGCCGGCAAGGCCCTGGGCGTGGCGCTGATCGCCTCCGCGGTCGGCGGCCTCTTCTCCGCGCTGGTCATGTTCCTCCTGTCCGAGCCTCTGGCAAAAGCGGCGCTGGCCTTCGGGCAGGGCGACCTGTTTGCCATCACCTTCCTCGGCCTTTCGATCCTGGTGGTGCTTGACACCGATCATATCCTCACCACCATCATCTCCGGCCTTCTCGGCCTGCTGCTGGCCTGCGTGGGCCAGGACCCCATGGCGGGCGTCGCCCGTCTGACCTTCGGCCAGGTGAACCTGCTCAGCGGCATGGAGATGATCCCCGTGCTGATCGGTCTTTTCGCCGTGACCGAGGTCTTGAAGCAGACCAATACCAAAAAGCGCCTCTCCGCGGATGACGGCGTAGGCGGCACCAAGGGCAAGGTCAACACCAAGATGCCCACCCTGAAGGAGCTTTTGAGCATCAAGTGGGTCCTGCTGCGCTGCTCCATCGTCGGCACCGTGGTCGGCATCCTGCCGGGCGCCGGCGCCACCATCGCCTCCTTCATGTGCTATACCATGGAGAACAAGCTCTCCAAGTACCCCGAGAAGTTCGGCACCGGCATCATCGACGGTATTGCCGCCTCTGAGGCCGCGAACAACTCCGCCACCGGCGGCGCGATGGTCCCGCTGCTCTGCCTCGGTATCCCCGGCGGCAACGCGGCAGCCGTCATGGCCTCCGCCCTCGCGCTCAAGGGCGTGCAGATGGGCCCCCTGCTCCTCACCAATCAGCCGGAGTACCTGTCCGCCACCTTCATCACCATGATCATCACCAACATCCTCATGGTCATCGTCGCCATCGGCATTGCCAAGGTCTTCGCCCAGATCCTCGCCATCCCGTACTACTACCTCGGGCCGATCATCCTGCTGCTTGCCACCATCGGCTCCTACTCTGAGGGCGGCTTCGTCGGCGTCAAGGTCATGGTCATCGCCGGTATCTTCGGCATCATCGTCAAGTACATGCACCTCAACTCCGCAGCCATCGTCCTGGGCCTGGTGCTCGGCGGCATGTGCGAGGCGCACTTCTCCCTGGCCTTCCAGGGCGCGCACATCGTCACCCAGCCCATGACCTTCAGCGACATCATGCAGAAGATCTTCGGCGCGCTCTTCGGCACTCCCATCGCCGCCGTCGTCATGACCGTCTGCATCCTCATGCTGCTCAGCCCGCTGTACATGCCTCTGCTGAAAAAGGCAAAGAAATAATTCATTCCACACGACAGGTAAAAGCGCCCCGTGGAAGCCTGCATACACGGGCTTTCCGGGGCGCGCTTTTCATGACTGAAGGAGCGCACATGAATCCCATTTCCGTTCTTGACGCCTTCGGCAGCGCCCCGCCCCGCAGCCCCTGCGTGCTGTGCATGAAGACCCCTCAGGGCTTTACGCTGCAGCTCACGGAGTGGTTTTCCTGGCTGAACATCAAGCGCAATCCCATGCTCAGCTTTTCCATGCCCCGCGGCGGAGACGCGGCCGGGCTGCGGGAGGGGGACAGCTTCCTGCTGGCCTTTCCGCCTGCCGGGGAAGCGCGGCGCTTTCGCGTGCCGGTGCAGGCCCCCGCGGACGCCGAGCCCCCTGTGGGCACAATCACGGCGGAGGCCGGCGGCTTTCACGCGCTGATCCCGAAGGGGAGCGAGACGCTGCTGCACTGCACGCTGTCCGGCGCCTACAACTACCCCTTCAAAAACGTAAGGATCTATAACTGCAATCTGGAAGAGGCCCTGGGCCTGTGACCCGCCGTCTCTCAAAGTAAATCCACAGATAAGGAATACCCTATGATACTCGATTCTGTTTCCCGTCTGCCGCTGTACGCGGCGGTCCTCCCCGGCGCGGCCGAGATCCTGGCCGCTTTTCAATGCGCAGACCCCGGTGCCGCGCCCTGTGAGGTGCGGGAAAAACACTATGCTCTCAAGGAGGACGACAAGCGCCGCTTTGAGGTGCACGGCCGGACCGTCGATCTCATGATCGCCCGCGAGGGCGCGGAGCTTATCCATCTGTGTCCCATGGCCCGGCTCAGTCCCGCCGAGGCTCTCCCGAACGGCGGCGACGGACGCAAGCTCGACGGCGCGCCCCAGGGCACCGCCGTCCTGCTGGAAGAGGGCTGCTTCTGCGCCATCCTCCCGGGCGAAGCCCATATGGTGGGCGGCAAGCTCAACGGGGAGGAGGGCTTCATCGACAAGTGGGTGGTGAAGGTCCCGGCCCCCGACGCCTTTTGGGTGCAGGTATGAAGGACAGCCGACTCAGCCGGGCGCTGTCCATCTTTGCGACCTTCCTGAAAATCGGCTGCTTCACCTTCGGCGGCGGCTGGAGCATCGTGGCGCAGATGCAGAAGGAGTATGTGGAAAAGCGGCACTGGCTCAGCGATGAAGAGCTGCTGGACTACACCTCGGTAGGCCGCTCCACACCGGGCCTCATGATCGGCAATGCCAGCGTTCTCTTCGGCTACCACGCCGCCGGGGTCCCCGGGGCGCTGGCGGCCCTGTTCGGCATTGCGATCCCGCCGATTGTCATCATGCTCCTCGTGGTGTATATCTACGATCTGGTCAAGGACAATCTCTATGTGTCCCGCGCCATGGTCGGCGTGCGCGCCGCGGTGGTGCCCATCATCATCAGCGCCCTTTTAAAGCTTCTCAAATCCGGCCTCAAGGACGCCTTCTGTTATCTGGTCGCGGCGGCAGCCCTTGCCCTGTGCCTGTTTACGAAGATGAACAACGCTCTCATCGTGCTGCTCGGCGCGCTGGCCGGGCTGTGCTGGCAGGAGGTGCAAAATCGCCGTGATCTATCTTGAGCTGTATTTGTCCTTCCTGCTCATCGGCTTCACGAGCTTCGGCGGCATGTCCATGATCCCGCTCATCAATGACCAGATGCTGTCCCACGGCTGGATGACGGCGGCGGAGGTTGCGGACATCGTGGCCATCGCGGAGATGACGCCCGGCCCCTTAGGGCTCAACTGCGCCACCTTCGCCGGGGCGCGCACAGCCGGGACCGCGGGCGCGCTTGCCGCGTCCCTGGGCGTTCTGACCCCGTCGCTCACGCTGACCCTGCTTGCGGCAATGTTCCTGGAAAAGTTCAAGCAGAGCCGCCTGATGGGCGATGCGCTCTACGGCATCCGCCCCGCCTGCATCGGCATGATCTTCGCGGTCATCGTCCAGCAGAGCATGGCGAACTATGCCGGACCGCTCTTTGGCTTTCTCTCCTGGCCCGCGCTGGTGATCGGGCTTGTCTCGCTTGCGGTGCTGCTGCGCTTCAAGTGGAGCATCCCGAAAACCATCCTTCTGGCCGCGGGCCTGGGACTCATACTCTGCAGAATATAACATCTTTTTTAGGAGGAGATTATCATGGTCAAGCTCTATGACGGCGGCGTGTACCTCGTAAACGGCGCCGAGATTGTCCCCGAAAGCGAATCCGAGAAGGTGAAAGCCCTCACCGGCAAGGCGGCCGATAAAGCTGAAGCCAAAAAGGGCACCATGGCCTATAACATCATCAAGGCCCATAATCAGTCCGAGGATATGGAGCAGCTTCGTCTGAAGTTCGACTCCATGACAAGCCACGACATCACCTACGTCGGCATCATCCAGACGGCGCGCGCCTCCGGCATGACCGAGTTCCCGCTGCCCTATGTGCTGACAAACTGCCACAACTCCCTCTGCGCCGTCGGCGGCACCATCAACGAGGACGACCACAAGTTCGCCCTCTCCGCCGCCCACAAGTACGGCGGCATTTACGTCCCCACCAACATGGCGAACATCCACTCCTACAACCGCGAGACCATGTCCGGCTGCGGCAGGATGATCCTCGGCTCCGATTCCCACACCCGCTACGGCGCGCTCGGCACCATGGCCATCGGCGAGGGCGGCGGCGAGCTTGCCAAGCAGCTCCTCAAGCGCACCTATGATTTCGCCTACCCCGGCGTGATCGCCATTTATCTGACCGGCGCGCCCCGTCCCGGCGTCGGCCCGCAGGACGTGGCCCTCTCCATCATCGGCGCGGTGTACAAAAACGGCTATGTCAAGAACAAGGCCATGGAATTTGTCGGCCCCGGCATTGCGAACTTGCCCATCGAGTACCGCAACGCCATCGACGTCATGACCACCGAGACCACCTGCTGGTCCTCCATCTGGGTCACGGACGAGAAGACCCAGGGCTACTTTGTCACCCACGGCAGACCCGAGGCGTACAGGAAGCTCCAGCCTGCCGAGGTCGCGTACTATGACGGCTGTGTCTATGTCGACCTCTCCACCGTGGAGTGCACCATCGCCATGCCCATGCACCCGTCCAACACCTACACCATCCATGAGCTCCAGGAGAATGCGAAGGATATCCTCCACGCCGTGCAGGAGCAGGCCAACAAGCAGCTCAAGGGCGTGACCATGGATCTCATGAGCAAGTACCACGACGGCGGCGTCTGGGTCGAGCAGGGCGAGATCGCGGGCTGCTCCGGCGGCACCTTCGACAACATCTGCGCGGCGGCGGACATCCTGCGCGGCAAGAGCTGCGGCAACGGCGCGTTCTCTCTCAACATCTATCCCGGCTCCATGCCCGCCTTTGCCTGCCTCGTCAAGACCGGGCGCATCTTCGACCTGGTCTCCGCGGGCGCCATCATCCGCGAGTGCTTCTGCGGCCCCTGCTTCGGCGCGGGCGACACCCCGGCAAACGGCGAGTTCTCCATCCGCCACACCACGCGCAACTTCCCGAACCGCGAGGGCAGCAAGCCCGGCGAGGGGCAGATCAGCGCCGTTGCCCTCATGGACGCGCGCTCCATCGCGGCCACCGCTGCCAACGGCGGCAAGCTGACGGCTGCCACCGACCTCGACGTGGAATACAGCACCCCTGTCTACGAGTACGACGCCGGTGTTTACGCCAAGCGCGTCTATAACGGCTGGGGCAAGCCGGAGCCGGAGCACGAGCTCAAGTTCGGCCCCAACATCAAGGACTGGCCCGAGATGCCCGCCCTGACGGACGACCTGCTGGTGAAGGTCTGCTCCTACATCACCGACCCCGTCACCACCACGGACGAGCTGATCCCCTCCGGCGAGACCTCCTCCTACCGCTCCAACCCCGAGAGACTGAGCGAGTTTGCTCTCAGCCGCCGTGACCCGCAGTATGTGTCCCGCTCCAAGGTGCTGCGCCAGGCGGACCGCGACCGCAGAGCAGGGAAGGGCCTCAGTGATGAGATCAAGGCCGTGTATGCGGCGCTTGAAAAGGCGGGCTTGAAGGTCAATCCCGAGGGCACCGACATCGGCTCCACGATCTTTGCCAACATGCCGGGCGACGGCTCCGCCCGTGAGCAGGCGGCCTCCTGCCAGCGCGTCATGGGCGCGAGCGCGAACCGCCCTTCCTTGTGCCCAACCCCGAGGTCTTCGCCCTGGGCGACTACATCTTCGTCCCCGGTCTCCGCAAGGCGATCCTCGAGAAGCAAGACGACATCACCGCCTATGCGGTCAAGCCCGACGGCACGGTGACGAAGTTTACGTGTTCTGTCGGCGCGCTGACCGATCCCGAGCGCCAGATCATCACCGACGGCTGCCTCATCAACTACTACAGAAATAATAAATAAGCTTCCCGGAAACCCCTGAGGCCTTGGCCGGGGAACGGGAAAAAGAGGTTGTCTCATCATGAGGCAGCCTCTTTTTTCTTGCGGAGGAGACCGGAAAATGATATAATAAATCAATATTTATTCAAATAAACTGAAAGGGGAATGCTGCAATGAAACAAGTGCGCACAAGCGCCGTCCTTCTGATTCTCACGCTCCTGGCTGTCTTCTGCCTCAGCGCCGCGGCCATGGCGGATCTCTATTTTCCCAAGGCCCTCAGGGAGATCGGGGACGGAGCCTTTGAAGGGGTAGCCATGCAGAAGACCTTTGTGGTCCCCTCCGGCACGGAGAGGATCGGCGCGCGGGCCTTTGCCGGGACCGGAGTGCAGCAGGTGTGGCTGCCGAAGACCCTTCAGTATATTGCGCCCGACGCCTTTGACAAGGGGACGGAGTTTATCTGCTCGCCGTACACCTACGCTGAGGAGTGGTGTCAGAAAAACGGGGTGGAGTTCGACTTCATCAAGCCCACCCTCAAGATCGACGAAGAGAACCTTGCCTACGGCGAGACGGCGATCCTCACAGCCGACTGCGTCTATAATAACGAGCCCACAAGCTTCATCTGGGAGAGACGGGAGCGGGAGCGCTGCTGGTCCGTCATCCCGGGCGAGACGAGCGCGGTGCTGCGCTATACCAATACCGAAGAGGTGGGCTTCAACTTTTTCCGTGTTTCCGCTGTCTGGGGGGATGTGCAGTCCGTCCCCAGCGCCCCGGAGGCCGTCACCCGTTATGGCAGGGAAATCATGTTTTACCCGGAGGACTGTAAGGCTCTGAGCGGCGACAGCATTTACCTTGAGTGGAACACAATGGGCAAGGAAGCCGAATACAATCTTTATCGCTGGGATACCGACGCGCAGAACCCGAAGGGCGGCGAATGGACCTGGTTCAGCTCCGTTACGGACAAGACGAGCAGCGTGGCCTACGGCCTGGACAGGAACACAGCTTACCGCTTCCGGGTCGCCCTGGAGAAGGACGGGAAGGACGCGGCGGTCTCCGCGCCTATCACCATCACCACCGGCGAGAAGGAAACGAGCCTTCAGATGCGGGAATCTGCGATGCGCGGCACAAGCCTCCACCTGGCATGGGAGCCTATCTATAACGCGGTGTACGATGTCTACCTCGGCGCCGATAAGGACGATCTTCCGCTCTTTGCAAGCGGCATCAAGGAAACGGAATACCATATCTACAATTTCACCCTGGGCGCGACGGAGTATGTGCGCCTGCGGGCCAGAATCCAGAACACGGGCTACAGCTTCTGGGGCCCGATCCTGGAGGTCAAGGCTGTGGAAGAAGGCCCCACCGTGAGCATTGAGAGCAGCGAGATCCAGGGCGACATACTGCACCTGCGGTGGACGCCGCTGCCCGACTGCGTCTACGCGGTCTACGGGACCCCGGAGGGCGGCAGGGAGCTCTGCTTTGAGACGGAAACCGAGAAAAGCTTTGCTGATCTCTGCGGCTTCAACCCCGGGGAGAAGTGGACCTTCCGCGTGAAGGCGACCTGCGGCAAATGGTCCGCCGTAAGCCCCGACAAGGCCATCAGCTTTCCCGAGTCCCTCCAGGATGTGCAGTACCGTGCCCTGCTCATCGGCCAGGTGACCTTTGACGGCAGCATGTACGCCCCGCGCAACTACGGCAGCGTCGAGCGCATGGCCGAGATGCTGGACAATGTCAAGACCCCTTCCGGCACGTATTATTCCTGCATACGGCGGCAGGATCTGACCAGGCAGCAGATCCTGGACGCGATCGAAGAGGCCTTCGGCGGAGCAGACGAGAACGACGTGTCCCTCTTCTACATCGCCACCCACGGCGACGTGGACCATGTGGGCCGCTGGGCAGGCTCCCTGTGTACGGTGGAAACACCCATCGAGTATGGGGAGCTGCTGATGGAGGAGCTGGCCGAGGCCCTGGGGAAGATCAAGGGCACCAAGCTCGTGTGGATCTCCGCCTGCGGCTCCGGCGCGGGCATCTATGACAAGGACCACCCCGAGGAGGAAAACATCGCGCTCCCCTATACAGGCGAGATCAACGAGGAGGAGTGGGGCGACGAGTGGATCGAATACGAGATCGACGGCGCCCTCACTGCCGGCGAGACCCTCAGCTTTGAGGTCGGCGAGCTGCGCCGCCCCGACTTCCAGGTCCTGACCGCTGCCCGCCACCGCTTCGTGGGCTGGGGCAACACGAAAAAGAACAGCAGCTTCTTTGCCTACTTCCTCACACAGGGCGTCTACGGCCCCGACGGCAGCATGCCCGCCGACCTGAATGAGGACGGAAAGCTCACCCAGCACGAGCTGTTCACCTACATCAAGCTGCGCGAAGAGGACCCGGAGACCGGCGCCGACCAGGACGTGCAGGCCTACCCCATGGACAGCGACTATGTGCTGTTTGTGAAATGATACAGGGAAGCTGAAAACGGATGCGGCGTCAGTCCGCATCCGTTTTTTTGTCCCCCGGACGGCAGAGAAGCTCTTGCAGGAACAGGGGAAAAATGGTATAATTAATCATCTTATACAAAAGGAGGACACCGGGATGAAACACATGCGCAGCGCCGCTTTGACGCTGATCCTGACCCTCGCCGCGGTCTTCTGTCTCAGCGCCGCGGCCTTCGCGGGGATCTTCTTCCCCAAGAGCATCAAGGAGATCGGAGAGGGGGCCTTCGAGGGGGTTCCCCTGCAGAAGAGCTTCATGATCAAAACCGGTACGGAGAAGGTCGGCTCCCGCGCCTTCGCCAATACCGGGGTGGAGCTGGTGTGGCTGCCGGCAACGCTCAAGGAGATCGCGCCCGACGCCTTTGACAAGGGGACGGAGTTTACCTGCTCTCCGGGCACCTACGCCGAAACGTGGTGCATAGAAAACGACGTCGACTACGATTATATCAAGCCCTTCCTCAACGCAACAAAAGAGTCTCTGCTTTATGAAGAAACGACGGTTCTGTCGGCAAGCCCCGTGTTTTATGACGAGCCCACAAGCTATATCTGGGAGACGCGTGAGCGGGAGCGCAACTGGACGGTCATCGAGGGCGAAACCGGCCGCACGATGGAATATACCAACACCGAGGGAGTAGGCTTCGCCTATTTCCGCGTCTCCGCCGTGTGGGGGGATGTGTACTCCGTCCCCAGCGATCCTCTCTGCATCAACCGTTATGGCAACGAGCTTGCCTTTAACCCGGAAAGATGCAGGGCCATAAACGGCGATACCGTGGTTCTGGAATGGGGCTTCCTGGGCAAGGATGTGGACTATGTCGTCTGGCAGTGGGGGCCGGACGAGCAGAACCCGGACGGCGGCGCCTGGGCACCGGTCGACAGCTTTACGGGCGGCAGGAGATGCACGATCTACGGCCTGAGCCCGAAGACCTCCTATCAGTTCATGATCGGTATCCTTGAGGACGGGGCGACGAAGATCGAATCCAAGCCGATCACCATCACCACCGGGGAAGAGGAAACCGAATTCAAGATGCATGAATTTGAAGTGATCGGCACGAGCGTCCAAATGAGCTGGGAGCCGATCCACAACGCGGTGTACGATGTGTATTGGGGCAGAACCATGGATAGCCTGAATCTGTTCTCGGCCAACCGCACGGCGACATACTACAGCGCTTATGGCTTCCCCAAACAGACGTCATACATGCTGATCAAGGCCAGGATCCCGAACACGGGCTATGTCTACGCAAGTGAGATCATACCGATCACCCCCACAGAGGATGGGCCCTCTGTCAATATTGATGAATGTGAGCTCAAGGGTGATATCCTGCATCTGGGCTGGACGCCCCTGACCGGCTGCACCTATTCGCTCTACGGCAGCGTTGACGGCGGCGAGGAGCAGACATTCGTCGAGAACAGCTGGAATAACTTTGTGGATCTGGGCAACTTCAACAAGGGAGAGAAGTGGACCTTCCGCGTGAAGGCGACCTGCGGCAAATGGAACACGACGAGTCCCGACAAGGAAGTTGAGATCACCGATCCGCTCAATGAGGTGCAGTACCGCGCCCTGCTCATCGGCCAGGTGTCCTTCAAGGGCGGCATGTATGCCCCGCGCGGCTACGGCAGCGTCGAGCGTATAGCCGAAATGCTCGAGAACGTCAAAACTCCCTCCGGCACGTATTATTCCTATATACGCCGGAAGGATCTGAACAAGCAGCAGATCCTTAACGCGATCGAGGAGACCTTCAGCACCGCCGACGAAAACGATGTATCCCTCTTCTTCATTGCAACCCACGGCAATGTGAGCAATGTGGGTCGTTATGCCGGCGCTCTCTGCACGGTGGAGACGCCCAACAAGGTCTATGGAGAGCTGCGGATTGAGGAGCTGGCCGAAGCCCTGGAGAAGATCAAGGGCACCAAGATCGTATGGCTCTCCGCCTGCGGCACCGGCGCGGCGATCTATGACAAGGATCACCCGGAGGAGGAGAACGTTCGGCTCCCCTATACAGGCGAGATCGACGAGGACGAATGGGGCGACGAATGGGATGAGTACCAGATCGACAGCGGGCTTTATGCCGGGCTTTATGCCGGTGAGACGCTGAACTTTGAAACCGGCGAGCTGCGCCTGCCCAACTTCCAGGTGATGACCGCCGCCCGCTACCGCTATGTCGGCTGGGGCAGCAATGAGGAAAACGTCAGCTACTTTACCAAGTATCTGGTTGACGGCGTCTACGGCCCGGACGGCAGCATGCCCGCCGACCTGAACGGAGACGGCAAGGTCACCCAGCATGAGCTGTTCCTCTACATCAAGCAGGCCGAGGAGGATCCGGAGACCGGCATGGATCAGGATGTCCAGGCCTACCCTGTGGAGAGTGACTACGTGCTGTTTGCAAAATAATCACGATGTAAAAACCAAACGGATGCGGCGTCAAACCGCATCCGTTTTTTCAGCATTCTGTTTCTTTAATTCCGTGAGCTCTGCCGGGCTGAAGCTGTACGTCCTGTCGCAGAACTGGCACGAGACGGTGATGTCCTGCCCCTCGTCGATGATCTCCTGCAGTTCACCGGGATCAATGACGGTCAGGGCCTCGGACACCCGCTCCCTGCTGCAATAGCAGCGGTACTCCACCGGATACTCGCCCACGGTGTGCCAGTCAAAGCCTCGGAGCACCTGGGCGAAGATCGCCTCGGTCCCGTCCTCATCGAGAACGGTGGTGAGCTGGTCCATCAGGAAAATGTTGTCCTCAAGCTTTGCAATGAGCTCCTCGTCCGCCCCGGGCATGAGCTGCACGATGAAGCCGCCGGCCGCGCGGATCGTCCTGTCCTTGTCCACCAGCACCCCGAGGGCGCAGGCGGAGGGGACCTGCTCGCTTTCCAGAAGATAGGCGGTGAGATCCTCGGCGATCTCGCCGCTCACCAGTTCCACCGAGCCGATGTAGGGCTCGCGCATGCCGAGGTCACGGCTCACGGTCAGCATACCGTCCCGGCCCACGGCGCCGCCCACATCGAGCTTGCCGTCGCCGCGCAGCGGCAGCTCACAGTGCGGGTTTTCCACATAGCCGCGCACGCTGCCCTCGCAGTCCGACACAGCCACGACGCTGCCGATGGGGCCGCCGCCGTTGATGCGGATCGTGAGGGTGGCCTTCTCCTCCTTCATGGCCTGGCCCAGCAGGGACGCGCCGCACAGCGTCCGTCCGAGGGCGGCGCAGGCGGTGGGGGAGAGGTCGTGGATCTGCCGGGCGCGCTCGACCGTGTCCCGGGCAGTGATGACGGCCATCTTCACATAGCCGTCGGCTGCGGTCGCTCTGATGATTTTATCCATGTTCCATCCTTCTTGCTATGATATAGAGTCGGCCGGCCCCGCCCTGGGGCCCGTCGCTTCTCAGGCGCACATCCGTAAAGCCCGCGCCCTCCAGCAGGGCGCGCAGCTTCTCCGGCGCATGGGCGTATTCAACGTGCTCCTCTCCGCTTCGCGCCCAGAGGCGGCCGCGGCGCGTGAAGAGATCCATGCCGTAGACCAGCGCGCCGAGCGCCTCGTCAAAATCTGCCCGCCAGAGGCAGAGCACGTCCTCCTTTTCATCCACGAAGATCTGCCCGTCCAGAGAACGCAGGAAGTCCGGCGTGCGGATATCGAAGAGGAAGAGCCCGCCGGGGCGGACAAAAAGATGCAGGCGGCGGAAAACCTCCCCCAGCGTGTCCGGGGGGATGTAGTTGAGCCCGTCGAGGCAGCAGACTGCCGCGTCCACCGTGCCGTAGAGATCCAGCGCCTCGGCACTCTGGCAGACAAAGAGCGGCGGCACCCGGCAGGGCCTCTGCTTTGCCTGAGCCTGCATCAGCATCTCCGCCGACCTGTCCGCGGCGATCATCTCATAGCCGCGCCCTGCCAGCTCCCAGGTCATGGAGCCCGTGCCGCAGCACAGATCCAGCAGAAGACGGAACCGGCCGCCGTCGGCGGCAAATTCCGTCTCGTAAAAATCCGCGATCGCCGCATAGGGCACATCCCCCGTCAGGCTGTCGTACCAGGGGGCGAGAGCATCGTAGCAGTTCACTTGTCCTTCTCCTGCAGGCGGTCAAACACGATGGCATAGCCGCCCCTGCCGTACTGGAGAGAGCGGTTTACGCGGCTGATGGTGGCACTGGAGGCACCGGTCTGGGCCAGAATGTCGTTATAAATCATCCCCTCGTTGAGGCAGGCGGCGACCTGATAGCGCTGCTCCATGGCCATGAGCTCGGACACGGTGCACAGATCGTCGAAAAAGCGCATGCACTCGTCCATCGTCTTGAGCGAGAGTATGGCCTCGTACATTTTTTCGTTGCGGGGCTTTCGGGAAAGCTTGTTCATGTGGACCTCCGTCGAAGAAAAACTATCGATCAATAAATTGTTCAGGTGCTTGTCAAGATTTAACATCCATACTTTACATCATTACATTGGAAAAGTAAAGAGGAAAAACAAGAGTTTACCGAAAATTCAACAAGCACCGGGGAATCCCACTTGCGGTTTTTCACACAATATAATATAATCGCTTTTAGAAACATGAAGACGGGAGACTGCTCCCGCGGAAAGGAGGTTGCCATGCTGCCTGCAGGATTTCCGATCAGCATGACCACGCTCTGGCTTGCGGCGATGATCGCCCTGCTGATCGTGGAGGGGCTTGCACCGGGGCTGGTGTCCATCTGGTTTGCGCTGGGGGCTCTGGCCGCCATGATCGCCGCCATGATGGGCGCGCCGGTCTGGCTGCAAGTCGTGTGGTTTGTGCTGGTCTCGGTGGTGACGCTGCTGCTCACAAGACCGCTGGCAAAGAAATTTGTCAACGCCCGCGCCGTGCGCACAAACGCGGACATGGCCATCGGCTGTGACTGCGTCGTGACCGAGGATATCGACAATGTCCTGGGGACGGGCGCTGTGAGTGTCGGCGGCAAAATCTGGTCGGCCCGCATGGCCCGGCCGGACGGGAAAGCGAAAAAGGGCGCTGTCGTGCGCGCAGTGCGCATTGAGGGCGTCAAACTGATAGTGGAAGACAGTGAGGAGGTACAAGCATGAACAACAGCATGATCGTTGGGGGCATCGTTCTTCTGGTGGTGTTATTCATCGCCGTGCGCTGCATCCGTATCGTACAGCAGGCGCGGGCCTATGTCATCGAGTTTCTGGGCGCGTATAAGACGACCTGGAATGTGGGCATCCACTTTAAGCTCCCCTTTGTCGAACGCATTGCCAAGGTCGTGTCCCTGAAGGAGCAGGTGGCGGACTTTCCGCCCCAGCCCGTCATCACGAAGGATAACGTCACCATGCAGATCGACACCGTGGTCTATTTCCAGATCACGGACCCGCGGCTTTACACCTACGGCATCGAGCAGCCCATGCTCGCCATTGAGAATCTCTCCGCCACGACGCTGAGAAACATCATCGGCGACCTGGAGCTGGACCAGTGCCTCACGAGCCGAGACATCATCAACTCCAAGATGCGCTCGATCCTGGACGAGGCCACCGACCCCTGGGGTATCAAGGTCAACCGCGTGGAGCTCAAGAACATCCTGCCGCCCAAGGAGATCCAGAACGCCATGGAAAAGCAGATGAAGGCAGAGCGCGAGCGGCGTGAATCCATCCTGCGGGCCGAGGGCGAGAAGCGCGCGGCCATCCTCGAGGCCGAGGGCGAGAAGGAGTCTGCGATCCTGCGGGCCGACGCCAAGAAGCAGCAGCAGATCCTCGAGGCCGAGGGCCAGGCCGAGGCCATCCTCAAGGTACAGACGGCCACGGCCGAGGGCATCCGCCTCATCAACGAGGCCACTCCCTCCGATGCGGTCATCAAGCTCAAGGCCATGGAGGCCTTTGCCAGCGCCGCCAACGGCCAGGCGACCAAGATCATTATCCCCAGCGAGATCCAGAGCGTCGCAGGCCTTGCGGCGGGGCTGCTGGAGTCCACCAAGGAAAAGTAAGCGGCCCGGGAAAAACCCATACAAGACCGGCGGCACATCCTCCGCCGGTCTGCTTCTGAGAAGAGAAAAGAAAGGAAAGCGGACATGACAAGCAACGAAAAAGCCCTCGATTTTCTGGAAAGACACGGCATGGCGCCCGAAAGCGTGGACCCCGACGTATATATCTACCGGATGCTCTCCGAGATGAAAGCCGGCCTTGCCGGGGAGAAATGCTCCATGGACATGATCCCCACCTATCTCTCCAACGACGGTACGCTTGAGACCGATATTCAGGCTGCGGTGATCGACGCGGGCGGCACGAATTTCCGCAGCGCCCTCGTCCATTTCCAGCCCGGCGGCTACACAGTCACGGATATGATCAAGCGCAAGATGCCGGGGACCGACGCCCCCTGCACCTGGGAGGAGTTTATCCGCTTCACCGCCGACGCCATCGAACCGCTGATGGATCGGGCGGACGCCATCGGCTTCTGCTTCTCCTACGCCGCGACCATCACACCCGAGCGGGACGGCCGCGTCATCACCATCGACAAGGAGGTCGTCGTCAACGGCTGCGAGGGGCAGCTCGTCGGGGCCTCCCTCCTGCAGGAGCTGGAGCGCCGCGGCATCACCGGCAAGCACATCGTGATCCTCAACGACACGGTGGCCGTGCTGCTGGGCATGGCGGCAGGCCTGGACAAGAGCCGGTACTCCGGCTTTACCGGCCAGGTCAGCGGCACCGGCACCAACACCTGCGTTTCCCTGCCCGCCTCGGCCATCGGCAAGCTCGGCCTGGAGGGGGACAAGGGCATGATCATCAATCTGGAATCCGGCAAGTATGACGGCATCCAGGGCGGCGATTTCGACAAGCTGCTTGACGAGCACAGCCATAACCCCGGGCAGAAGCACTTTGAGAAGCTGACCGCCGGCGTGTACCTGGGCGAGATCTGCCATCTGATGCTCAACGCCGCGGCGGACGAGGGGCTTTTGAGCGACGAGTGCGCCGAGAAGGTGCGCGCGCTGCCGGTGTTCGACTCCGCAGTGCTGGACGCCTGGGCCTGCGGCGAGGGCTTTGACATCCTCGGCGGGAACGAGGACGACCACAGCTTTGCCCAGACCCTGAGCCTTGCGCTCTTCCAGCGCTCGGCCCGGTGCATGTGCGTCAATCTCCTGGCCCTGGCGGAGCTCATAGGCGGCGGACGGGACAAGCCCATCTGCATGCTGGCCGAGGGCTCGCTTGTTCAGAAGGGCCGCAGCTACCGCCCGGAGCTGGAGCGCCTGCTGCAGCTCTACGGCACGGAAAAGCGCGGCATCAGCCTGGAGCTGCGCGTGGGGGAGGAAACCACCCTGCCCGGCTCTGCGGCGGCGGCGCTGCTGAATACCTGAGAAAACGCCGAAGCGTGCGCAGAGCTCTGCGTGATTTCGCGAGAACCGCACGTTTTATGCGCAATCCCCGCAACTATCTGCAAGAATACGGAGTGAGTCCATGATCGACTGGCTGACCGGTACTGATATCGGCAAAATGTGCGCGACCTTCTTCATGTCCATGCTCCCGGTGGGAGAGCTGCGTGTCGGCCTGCCCTACGGGATCGCGCTGGGGCTGGAGTATCCCCTGGCCCTGATGGCGGCGCTGCTCGGCAATATGATCCCGGTGCCCTTTATCATCGTCTATATCAAGCGGATCTTCGCATGGCTGCGCCGGCACATGCCGCGCATGAACGCCCTCATCACCAGGCTCGAGGACCGCGCCAATCTCAAGGGAGAGACGGTGCAGAAATACGGCCACTGGGGCCTGCTGCTTTTTGTGGCGATCCCGCTGCCCGGCACCGGCGCCTGGACAGGCGCGCTGATCGCGGCGCTCCTGAATATCCGCACCGCCAAGGCTGTGCCGGTGATCCTGATCGGCGTCTGCATCGCGGCGGCGATCATGACGCTGATCACCTACGGCGTGATACATGTACTGTAATCATCATACCCAATAAAAAACACAGGGGCCGGTCAAGAGACCGGCCCCTGCGGTGTTATCGTTATGCTCTCAGCGCCCGCATGGCGTTGAGGACGGCCAGGACCATCACGCCGACGTCGGCGAAGATGGCGGCCCACATGCCTGCAAGGCCCAGCGCGCCGAGCAGCAGGCAGGCAAACTTTACCACGAGGGCAAAGACAATGTTCTGATACACGATACCGATGCACTTGCGGGAGATGCGGATGGACCGGGCGATCTTTGCCGGGTCGTCATCCATCAGCACCACGTCCGCAGCCTCGATGGCGGCGTCGGAGCCCATGGCCCCCATGGCGATGCCGATGTCGGCCCGGGAGAGGACCGGCGCGTCGTTGATGCCGTCGCCCACGAAGGCGAGCTTGCCCTTGCCGCCGCTGAGCTCCTTCAGCAGCGCTTCCACCTTTTCCACCTTGTCGCCGGGCAGCAGCTCACTGTGGTACTCGTCGATGCCGACGCGGGCCGCCACCTGCTTTGCCGCGCTCTCCGCGTCGCCGGTGAGCATGACGGTGCGTTCCACCCCAACCTCGCGCAGGGCCTTCAGGGCCTCGCCGATATTCTCCTTCTCCACATCGGAGATCAGGATGTGTCCGGCGTAGTTCCCGTCCAGCGCCACGTGGATGACGGTGCCCGCGCTGCCGCAGGGGATATACTCCACACCGAGGGAGCGCATGAGCTTGTCGTTGCCCGCCGCGACGGACACGCCGTCCACCTTCGCCGTGACGCCGTGGCCGCTGATCTCCTCAATGTCGCTCACGCGGCTGCGGTCAGGCTCCTTGCCGTAGTGGCGGCGCAGACTCTGGCTGATGGGGTGGGAGGAGGCGCACTCGGCCAGGGCGGCGTACTCCACCACCTTGTCCTCCCGACCCTCGCTGTGGTGCACGCCCTGCACCTCGAAGATGCCGCGGGTAATGGTGCCGGTCTTGTCGAAGACAACGGTCTTCACCTGGGACAGGGTCTCAAGATAGTTCGAGCCCTTGATGAGGATACCCTCCCGGCTGGCCCCGCCGATGCCCGCAAAGAAGCTCAGCGGGATCGAGATCACGAGCGCGCAGGGGCAGCTGATGACAAGGAAGGTCAGGGCCCGGTAGGCCCAGGTGCCGAAATCGGCGCTCTGGCCCATGAGCAGGCGCGCGAGCGGCGGCAGCAGCGCAAGTGCGAGGGCGCTGCAGCAGACTGCGGGGGTATAGACCCTTGCAAAGCGGGAGATGAAGTTTTCCGAGCGGGCCTTGTGGGAGCTGGAGTTTTCCACCAGCTCCAGGATCTTGCTGACCGTGGATTCGCCGAACTCCTTCGCCGTCTTCACGCGCAGCAGGCCCGTCATGTTGATGCAGCCGCTGATGACCGCGTCGCCGGGCTTTACGTCGCGCGGGACGCTCTCCCCGGTGAGGGCGGCGGTGTTGACGCTGGAGGACCCCTCCAGCACCGTGCCGTCAAGGGGGATGCGCTCGCCGGGCTGGATGACGATCACGCTGCCGACGGCGACCTCCTCCGGGTCCACCTGCTCGAGCTTCCCGTCCACCTCAAGGTTTGCGTAGTCCGGGCGGATATCCATGAGCGCCGCGATGCTCTTGCGGCTGCGGCCGACGGCGATGCTCTGAAAGAGCTCCCCGATCTGGTAGAAGAGCATGACGGCCACAGCCTCGTTGAAGTCGCCGCTGCCGTCGACAATGGCGAGGGCGATGGCGCCGAGGGTCGCCACGGCCATGAGAAAGTTTTCGTCAAAGACCTGCCGGTTCCGGATCCCCAGGGCGGCCTTGCGCAGAATGTCCCAGCCGACCGCGAGATACGCTGCGGCATACACGATGCACTTGGCCCAGAAGGGCAGCGGCACCAGGTTCACGAAGGCCAGCAGCACAGCGGACAGGATGATCCGCTGCAGCATTTTCTTCTGCTTTGCGTTCATGTCTTACAGCTGGATCTCGCAGTCCGGCTCCACCTTGCGGCAGGCCTTGAGCACATCCTGCATGACGGCGGCGGGCTCGGCGCCCTCCTCAAACTCCACGGTCATCTTGAGGGCCATGAAGCTCACCGTCGCGTCCTTCACGCCGGGGGTCTTCTTCGCGGCCTGCTCCATGAGATTGGCGCAGTTTGCGCAGTCCACTTCGATCTTGTAGCTCTTTTTCATATCCCTGTCCTCCTGACGCTTGTTTAATCTTTACGCCTGGAGTATAATCCTGGCGAAAAACAAAGTCAACGCCCGCAGACCGCTCTCTGCCAAAAGGGAGAAAAGGATTTCCAAACGGGCGCACAGGGGGAAAACGCGGATGAAAGCGGAAATAAAAACGGAACTCATGCCCCATGACCACGGCAATCTGCGAAAGGCTACGGCCCTGCACAGGGAGCTCCGGCGCGGCGGCAGCTTTGACACGGTGGCGGAGATCTTCCGCCTGCTTGACGACGGAAGCCGCGTGCGCATCTTCTGGCTGCTGTGCCACTGTGAGGAGTGCGCGTTCAACATCGCGGCGCTCACGGCGCTCTCGGGCCCCGCGGTCTCCCATCACCTGCGCCTTCTGAAGGAGGCGGGTCTCATCGAGAGCCGCCGGGAGGGCAAGGAGGTCTATTACCGCGCCGCCGACACCCCGACCGTGAAGCTGCTGCACAGCGTCATCGAGAAGGCCATGGAGATCTCCTGCCCGGAGATCGGGGAGCTTGAAAACGGGGCGGGCACAGGCTATACCGCCGAACAGGCGGAGACCGTGCGGCGCATGCACGATGAGCTTTTGCAGCACCCCGAGCAGCGCCCTACCATCGAGGAGCTTGCGCGCCGCTGCCTCATGAACCCCACCACCCTCAAGGCGGTATTCAAGGCCGTCTACGGGGACTCTCTCGCCTCGCATATGAAGGAGCACCGCCTGGAAAAGGCGGCGGAGCTGCTGCGCCGCGGGGAGCAGAGCGTGAGCGAGATCGCCTCGGCCGTCGGCTATGACAGCCCCAGCCGCTTCTCCGCCGCCTTTCGCGAGCGCTACCACATGCTGCCGACAGAGTACAGGAAGCAATTGAAGTGAAAAAACACTAAAGTTGCATGATGATCCAAAAATTCCCGGTAAAGCGGAACATGCCGTTTTACCGGGAAAAACTCTTTATGGGTATCGGCTTTCATCAGCAAACCGTCATACTGCCCATTTCGTAGACTAACTATTAAAAGTCAAGCCCCGAAATGGGAAAAGTTGTGGATTGGTGAAGAGGAAAAAAGGTGCACAAAAGCAAGCGTCCAGCAGGGCGC
>CACWLG010000057.1 GCA_902761635.1 Oscillospiraceae bacterium
CTTGATCCCCAGGCAAAATTATGATCTCGGACACTCCCTGGAGAATATCGTTTTCCTGGAGCTGCTCCGCCGAGGCTACGAGGTCACAATTGGGAAGGTTGGAAACACGGAAGTAGACTTCATCGCTAAGAAGGGAGACAGCCTGCACTACTATCAAGTCACCGCATCTCTGACAGAGGAAAGCACATTTCAACGAGAGATCGCGCCCTTGCAGGCCATAACAGACAATCACCCCAAGACAATCCTCACGCTGGACCGATTCACCACCGGCAACTATGACGGGATTATCGTTTCCAACGTGATAGACTGGCTGTTGGGATAATCCAATCAGTTTATTCTATAATGCTTGCATCGGCCGCCTATTCTATTTCGGAGTAGGCGGTTTTTTCATGCCCTTACACTGCTGCTTTCATCTTTTGCGGAATCTTCTGTATTACGTATTACGTCCTCAGTAATATTTTTTAAACTGCCTAACCATACTCAGAATAACGAACCAAGCACATCACTGTTCTTCAGTAAATAATTCAGCCAACTTTGCAGCTATATCATCCATACTGTCTTCGCCCGTATCCAGTCCACTCCTTGATCCCAACAGAGGGCTTACATCACGAAGAGCGTCATATGTCGTTTTATGAACAATACGAATGGCTCAAATAGAGTTATATAAAAGACCTCTACGAAAATGAAGAGGTAAGGCGAGACAGCCTGCGTAAATAATACAGTAAGAAGGGAACGGTGAATTCCGCTCCTTTTTCATAGCCCCCTTTACATAGTCGGCCTTCCGTCAAGGCCAATCCATGACTATGGAAAGGGGGCTTTTTATGCCATATATCCCGGCTGATGTAGCATCCAGGGCAAAGCAGATGGACCTGTACACCTATCTTCGCAGCTACGAGCCGCAGGAGCTGATACACCTCGGCGGCGCCTGGGCATACCGATTAAGCGAAAATCATTTTCGTTTACTATACTTCCGGCCAGCAGATATGAAGCAACTGATGATGCAGACCGAGGAGTGGCTGCGTCGACGGATACGAGCAGTGATCTGGAAGCAGCGGAAACGGTTAAGAGCCCGACACAAAATGCTGCAAAGACTGTGAGCAGAGGAATAGCGCGTCCACAAATTGGCAAATTGCTGGAAAGGGCCATGGAGAGTGGCAATGATGCTCAACTCGGTCATGACAAAAGAGAGACTGACCAAGGCGGGATACCCGTCCCTCCTCGGTCAGTGCCGGAAAGTCTGTGAAAACTTGTGAACCGCCGTGTACCGAACGGTACGCTGCGTAGCGTGGAAGGGGAGGCATAAACCTCCCCTATCCGATTGTTCTGCCGTATTTGTCAGTCCGCTTTCACATAAGTGACCTTTTCGCTCATGGGACTGCGGGAGGTCGCGCCGGTGTAAGCGTCCGCCGTCGTGTCAACGCCGGTGTCCTCATAGCCGACCAGCAGCACGGCGACAGCGGTCTGCCCGTCGGGGATGCCCAGAAGTGCGGCAAACTCGACCTGACGCGCGCCGTTGAGGGCAATGGTCGGAGAGCTGATGATCTTGGAGCCGTAGCCCAAAAGCTGCGCCTCGACAGACATGTTCTGCACGGCAAGGCCCGCGCTCAGCTCAGAGCCCCTCTCGCAGGAGACGATGATTGCCAGCGGTGCGTCCGTCAGCCCCGCTTTGCTGCCCATGCCGCCGGCCGAGGTCTGCATCACGCTGGGGAAGCCCGCGTCAGAACCACCGGGGAAGGAAGGAGCTGTGCCGTCAGGGAAAGAAGGAGCGGAAGCGCCGGGGAAGGCGCCGTCGGGCGGCGTTGGCATGTCCCCGCCCTGGGGGGCTCCGTCGGGCATGGAGGGGGGCGTCATACCGCCCATGCTCATGCCGGAAGCGATCTCCTCCAGTACGGCGGCGTCGGTCACGACGCTGAAGTGCCAGGGCTGGGTGTTCATGGCGCTGGGCGCGTTGACGCCCGCCTCGAGGATTTTCTCCACGTCCGCGTCCGCGACGGGATCCATGGTGAAATACTGGACGGTGGGGATATCCGCCACCAGGGCGGCGGCCTCGGTCATGCCGCTGTCGGCACTGGCGGACGCGCCGCTCAGAAGCGCCAGAGACAGGGCCAGCGCCAGGACAAAGTTCAGCTTCTTTTTCATATTGTTTCCTCCGTTCATTTGGGAATGGTCGCATATTATGCCTGCAAGTTAAAACCTGCTTGAAATGGGCAGCGACGCCTGAAAACGGATCGTCCCCGGTTCTTCTGTACTGACGGCGAGCTCTCCACGGTGGCTCTCCGCGATGGCCTTGGCAATGGACAGGCCCAGCCCGGTGCCGCCGGTCTCTGCTGAGCGCGAGCTGTCCGGACGGTAAAAGCGGTCGAACAGACGCTCGGGATCGACCGGGATGGTCTGGTTGCAGGTGTTTGCGACCTCGATCAGGGCTTTGGCGTTTTTCTGCTGCACGCAAAGCCGCACCTGCCCGTCGGGCTCGGAATATTTAAAAGCGTTGTCCAGCAGGATGGAGGTGAGCTTCTGAACCGAGGCCCGGTCGCCCAAGAGCTCGATATTCTCGCCGATCTCCGTCTGAAAGTCCTTCCCCTCCGCCTTGGCCCGGGCCTGAAAGGACTCCGCCGTCTCCCAGGCCGCCTCGCTCAGGGAAAAGCGCGTCGGCTCCGGGAAGGGCGTCTCTTCGTCCAGTCTTGAGAGCGTGACCAGTTCGTTGACCAGTCTGGTCAGGCGCGCGGCCTGGGTCTGGATGTTCGCGATCCACTCGTCTCCCTCGTACTCCATGGCGGCGATGTCCGCGCTGGTCGTGATGGAGGTGATGGGGGTTTTGAGCTCATGCCCCGCGTCGGTGATGAACTGCTTCTGGCGCTCGATATTTTTAATATAGGGCCTCATGGCGGGTTTGGACAACAGCAGGACCAGCAGCGTCACGCAGGCGAAGCTGCAAAAACCGATCAGCGCGGAGGCCAGGAGCAGCTTGCTCTGCTGCTTTTTTTCCGCCTGGATGTTCAGGAAGACCAGGATCAGCTCGTCCCCGTTTTCCGAGACGCGATAGCGGTAGTTTCCGATCCGTCCTGCGCTCCGCCCGGCGGCCAGCGCCTGCCTTGCATAGGAGCCCGCCGTCTCCTCGTCCACGGAGTTGATGTAATCGTGCCCGAAGGTGTTGACCTCGCCGCTCACGTCACAGCGCACGACAAAGAAACGGCTGGTAAACTCGCTGCCCGGGCCGCCCGCCCAGGGCATCTCGTTGATCGGCCGCCGCCTCGGCTCGTTTTTCGGCGCGAGCTCATAGTCCAGAATCCCGTCGATCACCCGCTCCTGCCCGCGGCGCGCCGCCTGGTAGTTGAGCAGATTGATCCCCGCGATAAGCACCAGCATCACCAGCCCGAAGGACAGCAGCGCCGAGAGGATGAACTTCTGCCGCAGTTTTTTCAGCATGGCTGCTCCTCCAGCGCGTAGCCCGCCCCCCGCACGGTGCGGATCTCCACGTCCGCGCCGACGCTCCTGAGCTTTTTGCGCACAAAGCCGATATACGTCCACACCACGTCGATCCCCACGTCCGAGTCCAGATTCCAGAGCTTGTCCATGATATGCTCGCTGGAGAAAACATGGTGCGGGTGGCGGAAGAAGAGCTCCAGCACCTGAAACTCCTTGTTGTTCAGTCTCACTGCACTGTCCCCGCAGCGAAGCTCATAGCTGCCGCAGTCGAGGGATGTATTGCCGAAGGAAAGCGTTTTGTCCGTATAGCCCGCGTTTCTCCGAACAAGCGCGCGGACACGGGCCAGAAACTCCTGGGTGGCGAAGGGCTTGGGCAGATAGTCGTCCGCCCCGCGGTCAAGGCCCTCCACACGGTCCACGATTTCCGCTTTGGCCGTCAGCATCATCACCGGAACCTTTGAACCCTTCTCCCGAAGCTCCGTAAGTACAGACAGTCCGTCCTTCTTCGGCATCATGATATCCAGAACGACCGCGTCATAGGCAACGCTCTCACAGAAGGCAAGCGCATCCGCGCCGTCATGCACGATATCCACGGTAAAATTGTTCTTCTCCAAAAGGAACTTTAAGCCCCTGGCAAGGCCGACCTCATCCTCGGCAATCAGCACGCGCATATTGGCACCAGCTTTCTTTTTGATAAAGGCATTATATAGAGCGTTCTTGAAATGAATCTAAAATTGACGAGAATTTCGCGGAAACGCCACCCGTTTTAAGTTGATTTTGGTTTGCCCTGTTAAGCTGTGACAAACGGAGGCGATCCAAATGAAAACAAGACTGACATATTTTGGTAAAAACGGAAGCGGATGGAAATGTCTGTCAGAGACGCTCTATCTGTTTGCGCTCATCATGCCCCTCGCGGCCGCAATAATGCATTGAAGGAGGCGTATTTATGATGAAATGGTTATTCTCGCCTCTCACGCTTCTCATTGTCCTTTGCTGCGCCGTCTTTCTCAGCGGCGTGATTATCGGCAGCGCGAACAACGCCTCAGACGCCGCGACGGATCAGGATGCAGAAGCGTCCGCAGCAGAATCATACACCATCTCTTATGAGGATTTCAACCATGTAAAGCCCGGCCCCAGCGTGACTGCGCCGCCCGCCGAACCACAGGCGTAACAGAGCAGACCTTTTATGACAGGGAGAAAAGCAAAATGAGAGAAGCAGGCAGAGACAACACAACGGGCAGACATACGGCGACAAACGACCGGGATGAAGCGCTGTTCCGTTCTTTACAGAGGAAAAAGCGCGCCCGCAGGCGGCGTGTGATCCGCACGGTGATCATCATCGTGCTGCTGGCCGCGCTGGGTCTGACCGGGGCCGTCTACTATCTGCGACGCCGCGTGCAGAAGAGCATCGTTTCAAACGACGACGTGTCCAGCGCGAAGGCCGAGCGCGGCAGCGTCAGCACCACGGTCTCCGGCTCGGGTACGCTGGAGAACGTGGACGAGGAGGAGATCAAAATCCCTGGCGGCGTGGTCATCGACGAGATCCCGGTCAAGGCCAACGACAAGGTCAAGGCCGGGGACGTGATCGCCGCGATTGACAAGTCTTCCGTCCTCAGCGCCATGGAGACCCTGCAGAGCGATCTGGAGACCCTGGACAAGAGCATCTACGACGCCCGGGGCGACGAGGTGAAGAATTATATCAGCTCCGGCGTGGAGGGTACGATCCTGAAGGTCTACGGCGAAATGGGTCAGAAGGTCTCCGACGTGATGGCCGAACACGGCTGCCTTGCGGAAATCCTGCTGCCGAACGATCAGACCATCCGCGTGGTGGGGCTCGCGGGTACGATCTACGAGGTCTACGCCCACGAGGGGGCCTCCTGCTGGCAGGGCTCCGTGCTCTTCACCCTGACGGACACCTGGTTTTCCGCAAGCTACGATTCCTGGGTCCAGCAGCGCCAGGAGAAGGAGGAGCAACTGCTGACGCTCATGCGCCTGTATAACGACGGGGCCCTGCTCGCGCCCTACGACGGCTCGGTCAGCGCGATCAACTATGACGAGAACACGGACTATTCCGGGGAGGACACGTTTACCGTGGTCACCCTGTCTCCCGATAAGCAAATGGAGGTCAGCATCAGCGTGGACGAGGTCAATATTCTCTCTCTTGAGGTCGGTCAGACAGCTCAGCTGACAATCAGCTCCATAGGCAGCGACAGCTATACCGGCACTGTCACCGAGATCAGCAAAACCGCCAACAGCTCCTCCGGCGTGACCCGCTACAGCGCGGTTATCACGCTTGACAAGGCGGAGGAGATGCTGCCCGGCATGACGGCCCGCGTGCTCGTCAGCATCAGGGGCGTTGAAAACGCGCTCATCATTCCGGTGGACGCCCTGCACCAGACCAGCACCCGCTCCTTTGTCTACACCAGCTATGATCCGGAGACTGGAACCTACGGCGGCATGCGCGAGGTGACGGCGGGTATCTCCAACAGCGAGTATGTGGAAATTCTCTCCGGCCTTTCCGAGGGAGAAACGGTGTGGTATGTGGAGAGTGAGGACAATCCCTTCGCGGGCTTCGGCTACGGATCTCCCGGCGGCTTCAGCGGCGGGAACATGTCCGGCGGCATGCCCTCCGGAGGAAACTTCGGCGGCGGGACTTTCGGCGGCGGTTCGGGCGGAAGGCCCAACGGCATGGGAGGAGGCGCGCGCCCGTGATCGACATTCAGGACCTCTGCAAATTCTATACTGTGGGCGACGAGCGGGTCCGCGCCCTGGATCACGCCACCATGCACATCTACCCGCATGAGTTTGTGAGCATCATCGGTCCCTCCGGTTCCGGCAAGTCCACGCTCATGAACATCATCGGCTGTCTCGACGTGGCCGACGCCGGCAGCTACCTTCTCGACGGCATCCCAATCGAGGACTATACGGACAACGAGCTTGCCCGCATCCGAAACGAAAAGATCGGCTTTGTGTTCCAGAGCTTCAACCTGATCGCCAAAATGTCGGCGGAGGAAAACGTGGAGCTGCCGCTCATCTATCGGGGCGTCGGCAAGGCGGAGCGGCAGCGGCGCGTCGCCGAGGCGCTGGAGCGCGTGGGTCTCACCAAGCGTGCCAAGCACCAGCCGACGGAGCTCTCCGGCGGACAGCAGCAGCGCGTGGCCATTGCCCGCGCCCTGGTGACAAAGCCCTCTCTCATTCTCGCCGACGAGCCCACCGGCAACCTGGACTCCAAAACCTCGGCAGAGATCATGGGGATGTTTCACGCGCTGCACGAGCAGGGCAACACCATCGTGCTCATCACCCATGACAACGACGTGGCAAGACAGGCCCGGCGCATCATCCATATACGCGACGGGAAGCTGTCGGAGGTGAGCTTATGATGACCCTCAGAATGGCGCTGCGCTCCATCGGCGCGAATAAGATGCGCGCCCTGCTCACCATGCTCGGCATCATCATCGGCGTGGTGGCCCTGGTCGTGCTGGTGAGTCTCGTCAACGGGGCCACCAGCTCCGTGACGAACGCCGTCTCCTCCCTCGGCACGGACATGCTCACGGTCACGATCTCCGACGACAAGGGGCTGCCCATGGATCTGGAGACCCTGGCAAAATGGCGGGACGAGCTGGGTGCTGTCGGGCTGACCGCCCCCTCGACGACGGCCTCCGTCACGGGTAAATACGGCTCCGACAGCGACAGTTTCACCGTCTACGGCACGAGCGAAGCCTACGATGACATTGCGGGGCTGAAGCTGTGCATGGGACGCTTTCTCAACAGCGCGGATGTGGACAGCCACACCCGGGTTTGTGTGCTCAGCTACAAGGCCGCGACGGAGCTGATCGGCTACACCGACTGCGTGGGCGAACAGGTCTCGCTCAACGGCATGAAATTCACGGTGATCGGCGTTTTGTCGGACAGCGAGTCCATCACCACCTCCATGCGCTCGAGCGGATACACGGCCTACATCCCCTATACCTCGCTCATGCGCCTCTCGGATTCCGTGACCGAAGCGGTGACGAGCTTTGTCGTAAGCGCGGCGGAAGGTCGCAGCGTGGATGAAGTTGAGCTTGTCCTGACGGAAAAGCTCATGGAGCGCCTCGAACAGGACGATGACGCCTTCTCTGTCAGCTCCATGAATATCATGGAGGACGCCATGAGCTCCATCACCTCCATGCTCTCGATCCTGCTGGGCGGCATTGCGGGTATCTCCCTGGTGGTTGGCGGCATCGGGATCATGAACATCATGCTCGTCACCGTCACCGAGCGCACAAGGGAGATCGGCATCCGCAAGGCCATCGGCGCGACCCACGGGGCCATCCTGCGCCAGTTTCTCACAGAGGCGGTGGTGCTGTGCATGCTGGGCTGCGCCATCGGGATTTTCCTGTCCTGGACGATCCTGCGCATGGCGGCGGTCATCGCGTCGGGGCTGTCCATGTCCTTTACGCTCAACGGCCCGGTCGTGGGAATCGCGGTCGGCTTCTGCATCCTGATCGGCGTGGTGTTTGGTCTCTATCCCGCCAACAAGGCCGCCAAAATGAAACCCATCGACGCCCTGCACTACGGAGGATAAGCTTATGGAAAAGAAAAAAGGCTCCATCTGGAGAAAGCTCCTGCTGAGCTTCGTGCTGCTTGTCACGGCGGCGCTGGTCATACTTCCCTTTGTGCTGGACAGGATGAGCGAGAAGACCGGGGACGGAGCCAGCCTCGTCTCCGCTGCGGTCACGCGCGCCGATATCAGCCGCACGGTGTCCGGCGCGGGGACCGTGGGCGCGAAGGACGCGGTCTCCGTCTCGATCCCCTCCGACGTGGTGCTTACGGGCTACGCGGTCACGGACGGCGCGGTCGTCTGCGTCGGCGATCCGATCGCTTTTGTGGACAGGGTCAGCGTGTATAAGCTCATCGCCTCTCTCGGCGAGGAGCTGAACAAGATCACAGAAGATATTGCGGAGGTGCAGAATACCTGGGCCTCGAACTATATCAGCTCCAATGTGGCGGGAACCGTCACCGCCGTCTATGCCCGGGAGGGAGACGATATCCGCTCCGTCATGGCGGAGCACGGCGCGCTTGCGGAAATCACACTTGAAAACGGAACGGTGCTCAAGGTCTCCGAAACCAGCGGAACGGTGCTCTCGGTTTTCATTTCCGAAGGGGACGCGGTCTTCGTCAACGCCTCGCTCTTCTCCGTCAGCGACGTGGAGACCATGGGGGAATACGGCGCGCTGGTGCTGCGGCATCAGAAAATTGAGGATCAGCTGGCCCAGCTCTTTCAGATGTACCGCGACGGGTATGTCCCCGCCCCCGCCGACGGCTGTGTCGCCGGGACAGATGAGACCCTGGTCAAAAAGCTCTCCGCCGGGGTGTGCGAGGAGGGCGGCATCGAGCTTCTCACATTTACGCAGCCGACCGGTGAAACGATGTACATTCAAAAGCTGGCTCTCGGAGAAGTCATCACCGAGACGGAGTATATCTCTTCCACAATCGTTGAAAGCCCGGATTCAAGCGGTCAGGGCGTGGTCTCGGGCGTCTACGGCACGGTCGATCTCAGCGGCTTTCCCAGCGCGAAATCCGGGGACACGGTCTTCATGCGCGCGGACAGCACCTATGTGACCGGGGCCGACGGCGTGGAATATCTTGCCGGTGTACAGCATACCGTGTTGCTGGTAGAAGAGCCGAAAAGCAGCGGACAGGACGGCGAAGAGGCCAGTTCCGCAGGCGGTTCCGGGGCCAAAGGCGGCACCGGGACAGGCAGCGCGGCCGCCGGCGGGGCCGTCGCTTCGGGCTCCGCGGAGTCCGCCGAGACGCTCAGCCTGAGTACGAAAGCCATTGGCTCCGTCGTCCCGATGGACGAGGCGCTCATCAGCGTCTCGATCGATGAGCTGGATATCCTGACGCTCCATGTGGGAGACGCGGCGCAGGTCACTATCGACGCCCTGCCCGGCAGGGCCTTTGACGGTGTTGTCACTGCGGTCAACACCGGGCGCAGCAACAGCGGCGGCAACAGCAAGTATATCGCCGAGGTCACCGTAGCGCGCACGGCAGACATGTTTGACGGCATGAACACCTCCTGCCTTGTGACCATCGAGACCTTCCGGGATGTGCTGACGATTCCCGCCGCCGCGCTCTGCGATGAGGGCGGCACCCGGTTGGTCTATACCGCGCTCAGCCGCGATAAAAGCGAGCTGTCCAATCCTGTGCCCATCGAACCCGGCTTCTCTGACGGGGAAACACTTGAGATCCTCTCCGGTCTTTCCGAGGGCGATACCGTCTGGTACAAGACCTTCGACACGCCGGAATACAGCGTTCCGAAATCCCGCAGCAGCGGCCTCGGCAGTCTGCTGGGGGGGCGGAATCAGAGACCGCGCATGTAAAGCCAGAGCAATTCAACAACCCGCAGGAGACGGTGCCCTCATCATCTCCCGCGGGTTTTTTTCATTTCACAATCCGTTCATCTTGATTTTAAGCTGATTTCAAGTAGCGGCGCTACATTGTCCGCACAGTAAAGAAAAAGCAGGTGTTCAAATGGAAGCAACCGCAATCAACTACCGGCATGAGTGGAAGCATGAGATCAGCTATTGCGATCTGTTGTCGATCCGCGCGAGGCTGCGGGCGGTCATGCGGCCGGACCCCCACGCGAAGGACGGGCGCTATCTGATCCGAAGTCTCTATTTTGACACGCAGGGCGACAAAGCCCTTCGGGAGAAGACTGACGGCGTCAACAGGCGGGAGAAATTCCGTATTCGTTATTACAACCTTGATCCCTCCGTCATCCATCTGGAAAAGAAAAGCAGACTGAACGAGCTCGGCACCAAGTTCAGCGCGAATCTGACAATGGAGCAGACGCAGGCGATCGTGGAAGGAGAGCTGGGCTGGATGCTCCAATCGGATGCGCCGCTGGTACGGGAGCTCTACTGCAAGATGAAATATCAGGGGCTTCGGCCCAGGACCATCGTGGACTACACGCGCGAACCCTTTATTTACGGTCCCGGCAACGTCCGCGTCACCTTCGACTATGACATCCGCACCGGTCTTGCCAATACGGACTTTCTGAACCCTCCCTGCGTGACGGTCCCGGCTGGGGACGCGCCGATCATCCTGGAGGTCAAGTGGGACGCTTTTCTTCCCTCCGTGATCCGCGATGCCGTGCAGACGCCGGGCTGCCGCGCGGGCGCTTTTTCCAAGTACGCACAATGCCGGATCTACGGCTGATGCATCATAAAGGAGTAATCTGACATGAACTTCAACGACATTTTCAAATCGAGCTTTCTGCAGAACGTGAGCGCCGTACAGCCGCTCGACATGCTCATTGCGCTGGCCCTGGCCTTCTGTCTGGGGCTGTTCATCTTCTACGTCTATAAAAAGACCTATCAGGGCGTGATGTTTTCTTCCAGCTTCGGCGTGACGCTGGTCGCGCTGACCATGATCACGACGCTGGTGATCCTCGCGGTCACGTCCAACGTGGTGCTGTCTCTCGGCATGGTGGGCGCCCTGTCCATCGTCCGTTTCCGCACCGCTATCAAGGAGCCGCTGGACATCGCGTTTCTGTTCTGGTCCATCGCGGCCGGTATCGTGCTGGCGGCGGGCCTCATCCCGCTGGCGGTCTTCGGCAGTGTGTTCATCGGCGTAATCCTGCTGCTCTTCGTCAACCGCAAATCCGCCTCAAATCCTTATATCGTGGTGCTTCAGTGTGACAATGCCGAGAACGAGAAGGACGCTTTCGCCTGCCTTGCCGGGCACACGAAGCGCTGCGTCGTCAAGAGCAAGACGGCGCAGAAGGACCTGATTGAGCTTAACTGTGAGATCCGCCTTCTCGACGACAGCACGGACTTCATCAATGAGCTTGCGGCCATGCCCGGCGTGCGGAGCGCGGTGCTCGTGAGCTACAACGGCGATTACATGGGCTGAACGCCATGTCGACGAGCAGGTATTTTGACCGCATCTGCGCCGTTGTCCTCGCGCTGGGGGTGCTCCTGACCGTTCTCTTCATGAACGGCTCAGCCCTCGGTATTCAGTCGGCCGATCGCTCCTTCGGCTATGAGAGCCGCCTGTTTGACCCCTCACGGGTCCACAGCGTAGATCTCGTCGTGGACGATTGGGAAATCTTTCTCGAAAGCTGCGAGGATGAGGAGTATGTCGCCTGCGCGGCGGTCATCGACGGCGAGAGCTATAAAAACGTCGCGCTGCGCGCCAAGGGCAACACCTCCCTCTCCTCGGTGCGCGCGCAGAACAGCAACCGCTTCAGCTTCAAGCTGGAGTTTGACCACTACAACAAAAACGAGACCTATCGCGGTCTCGACAAGCTGTGTCTGAACAACATCATTCAGGACAACACCTATATGAAGGACTTCCTGACCTACCGCCTGATGGCGGAGTTCGGCGTGGACGCGCCGCTGTGCTCCTATGTCTGGATTACCGTCAACGGAGAGGATTGGGGTCTCTATCTCGCTGTGGAGGGCGTCGAGGACTCCTTCCTCCAGCGCAATTACGGCAGCGACGGCGGCGAGCTCTACAAGCCCGACAGCATGGGCATGGGCGGCGGCCGCGGTAACGGGCGCGAGTTTGACATGGACGCCATCCTGCAGGAGCTCTTCGGCGAGGATTTGGATATCAGTGAGCTGAGCGAAGAAGAAATCCGCGAAAAGCTGGAAGAGGCCGCCCCGCCGTCCTCCGGCGGATTCTCCGGGATGCCGGGCGGCGGCTCATTCCCCGGCGGGCCGAGCGGCAATCCCTTTGCGTCAGGCGGCGCAGAGAGCTTTGATCCCGCAAACGGCTTTGCCTTCCCCGGCGGGACGGAGGACTTCATGCCGCCCGACACGGACAGGGCGTCCGACGACGGCTCCGCTCCCACCGAGCGGAAGGGCCGATTCGGCGGCGGGCCGGGCGGCGGCTTCGGCATGGGCAGCGACGATGTGAAGCTGCGCTACATCGACGACAATCCCGACAGCTACTCCTCTGTCTTCGGCAATGCCAAGACGGTGCTGACAGAGGCGGACAAGGCACGGCTGATCGCCTCGCTCAGACAACTCTCGGAGGGGACGGAGCTCTCCGAGGTGCTGGAAATCGAAAGGGTGCTGCGCTACTTTGTAGTCCACAACTTCGTCGTCAACGGCGACAGCTACACCGGCGGCATGATCCACAATTACTATCTGCATGAGTCCAACGGCCGGCTCTCCATGATCCCCTGGGACTACAACCTCGGCTTCGGCACCTTCCAGGCGGGTGACGCCACCTCCTCCGTCAACGATCCCATCGACACGCCCCTCTCCGTCGGCAGCGGGGATAACCGCCCAATGGCAGACTGGATCTTTGCGAGCGAGGGGTACACCGCGCGCTATCACGAGCTTTTCGCGGAATTTCTCGACAGCTTCGACCTCGACGCGATGATCCGCGAGACCGCCGCGCTGATCGCCCCCTATGTGGAAAAGGATCCGACCAAATTCTGCACGTACGAGGAGTTTGAAACAGGTGTGGAGACCCTGCGCCAGTTCTGCGCGCTCCGCCGCGAGAGCGTGCTTGGTCAGCTCGACGGGACCATTCCCTCCACCGACGAGGGGCAGAGCGCCGCCCCGGACACCCTCGTGGACGCCTCGGCGCTGACGCTCTCCGACCTCGGCAGCATGGGCGGCGGTGACGGCGGCTTCCCCGGCGGCTTCGACGGCAGGCCCGGCAGGGACAGGCTTCCGGACAGCGGTGAACCCGCTTCCACCGGGGATGGGTCTGCCCCGGCCGAGCGTGAAGACGGCGCGGTCCCAGTCTTCTCCCAGGCAGGACCGCCCCAGGGCGGCGAGGGCTTCGGCGGTCCCGGCAGCCCCGGCGGCTCAAGGAACGAGACGACGGCGACAGCCCGTGCGCTGACACGGTCGGAGTGGACGATGCTCGGTATATGCTTTGCGGCTCTGTTCTGCGGCATCCTGTATGCAAGGAGATATCTGGACCGGCGCTGAGCACACGGTTTCGTTGTGATCAAGGCTGCGAAAGCAGTCGGGATTACCTGGCTATTGGATGACGACGTCACGAACGAAGACATCCAAGGAAAGTTCATGATTTTCTGTATCGAGACCTGCAAATCCGCAAAAAGCCTCAACGGCAAACAGGTGGTGGCGTTGTTTACGCAATATCAAGTTTGCCAGATTTCTTGCAAACTCTGTCGGCAGCCCGGTTTCAGTAAAAAGCATTGCGGATTTCATCACATCCTCTGGCCGGCGAATCTCGCAGAATACGGTCAACGATTATGTGGAGGCCTTGATTGAGCCCTATGTGTTCTATCCCGCAGAGAGATACGACATCAAAGGAAAGCAGCTCTTAAAGCAAAATCGAAAGCTCTATATTGTAGATTTGGGCTTGCGGAGGCACTTGATCCCCAGGCAAAATTATGATCTCGGACACTCCCTGGAGAATATCGTTTTCCTGGAG
>CACWLG010000058.1 GCA_902761635.1 Oscillospiraceae bacterium
CCAGTTTGCTTCTCTGATAATAATTATTCTCCATCTTTCATATCCCCATCTTACAGGATTGTAGTACTACAGAGTCAAGCTTTAATATAGAAATAATATTCTGATAGGATAGCGTCAGGACAGTCGTTAAAGTATCCGAACCCACAAGACCCGTGACGGTATAATGCGTATCCAGAACCGGGTTGGATAGATCAGGTACGTTGTCGCCCACAGTGATGCTTTGATTCTTGGCTGTCACGGTGAGCGCAGCCTTACTAATTGTAAAATCCGCTGTAGCTACGCCGCTCTTGTAGTTTGTTGTTTCTGCAACAATCGCCTTTACGGTATAATCTCCTATTTTAGAAGGAACGGTTGCACTATATGTACTGTCATCCGCGTCTTTGACCTTACGCTGTGACGCTCTCTATAATAGCAGTGTCGGAGGTACGGTCGTTGTTCGGTATTTTGCCAATGATGATACGGAGAGCGATCACGCATCAGCCGACTGGGAAACGTTAGAAAAGCTGTGCGAAGTGATCAAAAAATACCGGAATGCTGCTCTCCGCCGCCCTGACCGATGTGATCTGTGAGAGAGAAGCCCGCTGAAGAAAGGACTGCCCTGAAAACGAAAGCAACCTGCATCCGTTTTCAGGGCAGCCTCTTTTGTTCAACGGCGAGGGGGAATAACCGAATCAACCCTTCCGGCTTCTGAGCTGGTCGATCAGCTCGTCGCAGACCTCGTCCATGTCGCCCACGATGCCGTAGTCGCAGTAATTGAAGATCTGCGCGTCGGGGTTTTTGTCCACGGCGATGAAGACGTCCGCGTCCACGCCCGCGGTATGGTTCACCGCGCCGGAGACGCCGAAGCTGAGATAGAGCTTCGTCTTCACCATGACGCCGGACTGGCCGATCTGGAGCTTGTACGGGAGAATGCCCCGGTCATAGAGCGGCCGCGTGCAGCCGATCTTACCGCCCAGAAGCTTTGCGAGCACGCGATAGCGCTCCAGATGTTCCGAGTCCTTGAGACCGTTGCCGACACAGACCACGTAGTCGGCGTTCGCGATGTCCATCTCCGGGTCGGACTCATCCGGGATGAAGTCGATGTGTTTGCAGCGGATGGCCTCGGGGTCGAAGCTGATCTCTTCCTCGATATACTCAATGTCGGCCTTCTTGCCGGTCGGCGCGTACTTGAAGGTGCCGGGGCGGATGGTGCCCACCTGCGGGCGCATGATCGGCACGGTGATGACCGCCATGATCTTGCCGCCCACCGCGGGCTCGATAAACTGGATATCGCCGGTCTCGGGGTCGTACTCCAGTTCCATCGCGTCGGAGGTACAGCCGGTGTCAAGCTGGACGGCGAAGCGGGGGGCGAAGTCGCGGCCGTTGATGGTGCCGCCGACGAAGATGGCGGAGGGATTGTACTTGCGGGAGAGGACCGTGAAGGCGTTGGCATAGGCGTCGGTGTTGAAATACTCGTAGCCTGTGCCGCTGACATGGATGATGCCGTCAATGCCGCAGTCCTTGACCTTCTCCGCTTCCCCGGCGGGGAGATCGCCGAGGATGACCGCGTAGAGCTTATCGCCCGTCTGATCGCAGAGCTTTCTCAGCTCGCAGCAGAGCTCCAGGCCCACGGGCGCGGCGGTCTTGCCGTCGTGCTCGATATAGACCCACATGTTTTTATAATCCGATTTCTGCATGATCTGGCCTCCTTATATCGCGTCTTGTTCCGCCAGCAGGCTCAAAAGCTCACTGACGTCCGTTTTGACGCTGCCGGTTTGGATCATCTGGCCGGGCTCGGGCAGCTCGGGCGGGTAGATTTTCGGCACGATGGTCCCGGAGCCGGGGACGCCGATTTTATTGAGATCCAGCCCGTCGATGTTGTTTTCCGTATAGACGGTGATCTCCGCCTTCTTGGAGGCGAGGTAGGCGTCCAGACTGGGCAGCCTGCCGTAGAAATTATCCTTTTCCACAGTGATGAGGCAGGGCAGTGTCGCCTCCACGATCTCCCTGCCGGTCTCCAGCGTGCGGGTGGCGCGGACCTTGCCGTCGGAGATATCCTCAATGCTGAAGCAGCAGGAAATCTGGGAGGCGTCGAAGCGCTCGGCCAGCTGCGAGGCCATCTGGCCGGTGGCGCCGTCCAGGGTCTCCTTGCCGGCAAAGATGAGGTCAAATTTTCCCTCCATCTCGGCGGCCATCAGGATGGAGTAGCTGGTAGACAAGGTGTCCGCCCCGCCGAAGGGACGGCCGGTGACGAGGACCGCCCTGTCTCCGCCGACGGCCAGGCACTCGCGCAGGGTGCTCTCCGCCATGGGGGGGCCCATGGTGATGAGGGTGATTTGGCCGCCGTATCTCTCCTTGACCTGGACGGCGGCTTCCAGCGCGTTGAGGTCCAGGGGATTTGTGAGCGTGGGGACGCCGGTGCGGATCAGGTTGCCGGTCTCCGGGTCCATCTTCACCAGATCGACGTCCGGGATCTGCTTAACGCAGACGAGTATATTCAGCATGGTTCTCTCCTTCCTTCTCACGCCCTGAAGGCGGCGTCGCAGACCTTGCCGGGGTTGAGGATGCAGTCGGGGTCGAAGACCTTCTTGATTTCACCCATGAGGCCGAACACGTCCTCGCCCACGGACTCTCTGAGATAGACCATCTTGGCATGGCCGATGGAGTGCTCGCCCGAGACCTGGCCCTCCAGCTCCGCGCACTTGGTGTAGGCCGCATCCATAATGATCTTGACCCGGCGCTTGAACTCATCCTCCTCCAGGTCGTTTGAGCAGCAGTAGATGTGCAGGTTGCCGTCTCCCGCGTGGCCGAAGTTGCGGATGCGGATGCCGTTTTCCTCGCCGAGTTTGCGGATGTAGATGAGGAAGGCCGGGATCTTATCCACGGGCACCACCACGTCCATCTCGTCGATGAGCCTGGTGTCGGCCTCGATGGCGGTGAGGAAGCTGGACCGGGCGGCCCAGGCGGACTTTTTGTTGGAGCTTGTCGCCACCACCAGCACGTCCAGGGCGTCCGCTTCCTTCGCGATCTGGCCGAGCTTGATCATTTTCTGGTCCAGCTCGTCCTCGTCGGAACCGACGAAGGTGACCAGGATGGAGGCACCCACGTCCTCGTTCTTTACCCGTTCGGGGAAGATGGGATTGCCGGTGAAGGCCGCCGACGAGGTTACAATATCCGCGTCCATGAACTCGATGGACTGGGGATCGAGGTTTGCCAGCTTGATCTTCGGCACGAAGTGGATGCAGCTCTCCACATCCCGGAAAGGCACCAGACAGGACACATCGCAGATGGGGCTGGGAATGAGCTTCATGGTCATCTCCGTGATGATGCCGAGGGTCCCCTCGGAGCCGATCATCAGGTGGAGGAGACTGTAGCCGGAGCTGGTCTTGCAGACGGATTTGCCGAGCTCAATGATACGCCCGTCAGGGAGAACGACGGTCATGGCCAGGACATAGTCGCGGGTGACGCCGTATTTCACCGCGCGCATGCCGCCGGCGTTGGTAGCGATGTTGCCGCCCACGGTGGCGGTCTTCTCGCCGGGATCGGGCGGATACATGAGGCCGTGTTCAAGGGCGTCCGCCGCCAGGTCCTTGAGCAGTACACCGGGCTGGATGCGCACGACCAAGTTGTCCATGTCGTAGGACAGGATCTTGTTCATTCTGCGCGTACAGAGCACCAGGCCGCCCGCGATGGGGACGCAGCCGCCCACAAGGCCGGTGCCCGCGCCGCGCACGGTCACGGGGATTTTATATGCGGAGCAGATCTTCATGATCCCGGAGACCTCCTCCGTTGTCTCCACATCCACGGCCGCGTCCGGCATGTACTTGCCGTAGATGGGCATCTCGTCGTGAGAATAGTTGGGGTCGACGTCCTCCCCCGCGAAGAAACGCCGCTCACCCACGACGGCTTTCAGCTTTTCCGCGATCTCGGGCGTGATCTTGTTGTAGATCGCCATTGCATCATCCTCCTTTTTTAGTCTCTGCGGGCAGTCCCAGAAGCCCTGAGGCTGCCCGCAGGTTTGCTTTACCGTGTTTTACGGCATACGTTCTACAGGCCGAACTTTTTATTTGCGACGCTGATAATCAGGTCAACCGTTCCGTCGATGCCCAAAAGGCTGCTGTTGATCATCAGGTCGTGGGGGTCATACAAGCCCCAGACCTTGCCGCTGTAGTACTCGTAGAATTCCCGCCGCTCCTTGTCCATCTGATCCATCTTTTTCTTGGCTTCGAGGTCGGAGCTGAGCTGGTACTGTGCCTTCACGCGGGGGATTCTGAAATCATCCGGCGCGAAGATGAACAGGCGCAGCGCGTTCGGATTTCCCTCCAGTACGCCGTTGGCGCCGCGTCCGACGATCACGAAGGATTCCGTCTCCGCGAGCCGTTCGATCAGTCCGCGCTCATGGAGATACAGCTCGTCGGAGGCGCTCAGCCGGTTCATCAGATCCTTCATCTTGGCCTCGAAGCCTCCTCTTCGCTTCGGCAGCAGACCGGAGAGCTTTTCCTCCATCCTGGCCACGCTCGCGGGGTCCTTCTCCATGTCTTCGGCCAGAAGCTGCATGATGTTGCGGTCATAGAGCTTGAGCCCGTAGTGCTCCGCCAGCTTCGCGCCGATCTCTTGGCCGCCGCTGCCGCACTGTCTGCCGATGGAGATGATCATCTGCTTATCCATTGATTGAACATCCTTTCTCAGGAAACGCTTCCGATCAGGCGAGCAGATCGGTGAGTTTATCGTCCGCGCCGAGGGCGCCGCACTTGCGGCCGAGCTCGGTCAGCTCCGCCTCGAGAGCGTCGGAGAAATCGAGGCCGGTGACCTTGCGCTCCTCGATCAGGCGGGCCTCAATCTCGCCGGGCATGAAGATCTCCTTCACGCCGGTGGCGGTGCGGCTGTTCTTGATGAGGTCCACATAGAGCGAGGCATGCTCCTTGAAGCGCTCGACATCGATGAAGTGGGCGATGTCCAGCAGAATCACGGCAAAGCCCGTCTCCTCGGGCCGCATGTCCTCCACGAAGGGGATCTCGGGGCTGGTGAGGGCGTCGGACAGAACGCCGCCGAACATGTCGACGAAGACCGCGAGGCCGTACCCCTTGTGGCCGCCCATGGGCCGCACGCAGTAGGCCACATGCGGATCGGAGGTCGGATTGCCGTCGTAGTCGTTGGCCCAGTCCAGAGGCATCTGCTTGTTCTCGCGGCGATAGGCCTGGACCTTGCCGATGGCGACGCCGCTGGTGGAGATGTCGATGACGATGGGGCGGTTCGGGTTCGTGGTGGGGCAGCCCATGATGATGGGGTTCGTGCCGATGAGGCGATCCGCGCCGCCGAAGGGGGACTGGCAGGGATAGGTGTTGCTCATGACGATGCCGATCACGTTGTCCTCCGCCATGCGGTGGCCGTAGTAGCCGCCGCAGCCGATGTTCGCGCTGTTGCGGCCCACGCCCGCGGCCACGCCGTATTTGCGGGCGCGCTCGAGCACCGCGTCATACACGCGGTTGACCGCCGCGATGCCGGAGCCGCCGCCGCAGTCGAAGGTGAGAGAGGTCTCCCCCTCCTTCACGCAGCGGAAGTCGGGCTGCGCCACTAGGGCGCCCGCCATGTACTGGCGCAGATAAATGCAGAAACGGGACAGACCGTGGGAGTAGGTGCCGGTGAAATCCGAGTGGGTGTCAACGGCGGCCAGGTATGCAGCGTCGCTCTCGTCGACGTCCATCGCCGCGAGCATGCGCTTAATGAGGGTGATTTCCTGCTCGAAAGAAAGATGCATCATGGTAAGTACCTCCAGTATTGTTTTTTTATCTTTTTGATTAAAGTAAGGGGATCAGGCTCTGTCAGCCAGCCGCAGCGGCGAGACCCAGCGGGTCCATGCCTAAAACGATCATGCCGCCAAGAACGAGAATCGCGATCAGGCAGTAGATCAGGCAGGGCAGGGCGTTTGTCTTGATGATTTTGCCCTCATTGCCCATGGTGCCGGTGGTGGCGCAGGCCGCGACCACGTTGTTGACGCAGACCATGTTGCCGGCTGCGCCGCCGATGTTTTGCAGGGCCACGATCAAAACCGGGCTCATGTGAACAAGCGTCGCCGTCTGGAACTGAAGGCCGGAAAACAGTGTGTTGGAGACCGTGTTCGAGCCGGACATGAAGGAGCCGATCACGCCGATGATCGGGGCGATGATGATGTAGGCGCTCTGGAAGATATGGGCCAGTGCCTCCGCCATGGCGTAAAGCATAGACTCATTGCTGAGCTGGGCATTCATGCCGGTGTTGCGGTAGATATACACCATGGAGACGCCGAAGAAGAGTGCGATCGCCGCGCCGAGGCACTGGTTGAAGGTGTCGGAAAAGGACTCCTTCACCTTCTGCATCGGCATTTTGTGCAGGAAGAAGGTGAGTACGCAGACCAGGATGAAGGGAAAAATGCCCGGGCACCAGCCCCAGTTCCAAGTCCAGTTGACCTTTTCGTTGCCGAGAATGTTTTTGATGCTGACCTTGAAGGCGCTTGAGGTGAGCAGAGTCTTGAGGCCAAACCAGTTCAGGCGCGTGGCGACAAGGATCAGCACGATCAGCACATAGGGGGTCCAGGCCAGGACATAGGACATGCCGTTGTCCACGTCCTTCTTGACCTCTTGCTTGGAAAGCCAGGCATGGTCCCAGTTCTCCCGCGGCTCAAAGTCCCAGACCTCCTTCGGACACAGAAAGCCCTTGCGAGCGGCGAGAATCACCACAAAGAGCGTCAGGATCGCGCCGACAAGGGACGGGAATTCCGGCCCGAAGAAGAAGGCCATGAGCAGGAAGAAGGCGTCAAAGACCACGGCGGTGAACATCGCGAAGGGCAGGGCCGCCAGCGCCTCCTTGCCGGATCTGTTCTTGCCGAAGAGCCTGCACATGATGTACACGCCGAAGAACACGATGAACAGTCCGCAGGCTGCCTGGCTGATGGCGGAATACTTGGTGAGCGCCATTTTGTACGCCTCCGCGTCTCCCCCCAGATCCGTGACGCTCTGAGAGACGACGGCAGCGGCCGTGTTGGTGGGTGTGCCGACGGCGCCGAAGACGACGGGAACGCTGTTGTAGATGAGCGCCACGATCGCCGCGCACAGCGGCGGGAAGCCCAAGCTGATCAGCAGCGGCGCCGCCAGAGCCGCCGGGGTGCCGAAGCCCGCCGCGCCCTCAATGAAGGCGCCGAAGACATAGCCGACGATAATGGCCTGAATCCGCCGGTCCGGATTCACGTTGTTGAATACGCGCTGTATGGCCGTGACAGCGCCGGAATGCTTGAGGGTGTTCATGATGAGGATCGCGCCGAGGATGATGACCAGGGTGCCGATGGCCTCCAGGAAGCCGTCCAGCGCCCAGGCAAAGGCCGTTTTCGCGTCCTGCCGCCAGTAGAACAGCGCGTTGAGCATGGCCACCGCCCAACCGATCGGCAGCGCGACCTTTGCCGGTTTGTTGAACGCGATCATCAGCACAATGACCAGCAAAATGGGTATGGATGCGATCAGTGCCATAAGATTTCTCCTTTCTGTCAGTTTTGAGGAAAGATCCTGTGTCCAGTATATCATAGGCTTTTAGGAAAGCAATCAAAAGCGGAGCTTATCTCCTTTCAATTTTTGTATTGTTTGCACAACTTCCGTTCAGGGTGACACATATTCAAAAAAGTGCCGCGCAAATGGACGCCTCTTTTGCTCTGCTGAAGCATACATTTTTTATGTTTCTTATCTTATGTTAACTTTTGAAAAAACCAGCTCATCATCTCCTCGCCTGAGGATGAAATGATAATGAGCTGGTTTCATTTTTACCAGAGATCTACTTCTCCGTTTTCCTCGCCCTTGACCCAGTATGCTTTGTTCTGATCAATGCGGACGTAGACTGTGTCTACCGATCCGACCTTTGAAAGAATCTCCTCAGCCGTGATCTCGCCGCCGAATGGGGATTGGAGAATGACAACGGGGGCCTTCGGCGCTGTCTGAGTCTTTTTGGGAGCAAGGGCTTTTTTCTTTGCTGGGGCTTTCTTTGTCGGGGCCTTTTTCCTGCTCTTCTTCTCAGCAACAGCGGCTTCAACCGGGGCAGCGGCGGCTTCAGCCGTCTCAACAACCGCCTCAGCTACCATTTCCGCCGTAGGCTTGTCCGCCTGGGCTTTAGCCTTCACCTTGCGGGTTTTCTTCTCTGGCTTCTTCTCAGTCTCAGGGATTGCCGCGGCAGCGGCGACTTTCTCTGCCTCCACCTTCTTCTTTGTGGCGCAGGCTTTTTCCTTTTCGGCTTCAGGCTCAACAACCTCGGCAACAAAGGCGGAAACAGTATCGGCTATCTGCTCTGCTTCAGCCTCAGCCTTCTTCTTGGCAGCACGGGCTTTTTTCTTTTCGGCTTTTTCCTCGGTAGCGACAGCCTTCTCAACCTCGGCAGCGAATGCTTCCATCTCAGCAACAGCGGCTTTCGCTTCGGCCTCAAACGCCTTCTCGGCTTCAGCAATGGCGGCAGCCTCCGCTCCGCCATACACCTCATTGATCTTGGCGGAAAGCTTGTCACTGAGTTTCAATTGGCCGCCTTCAATTGCGGAGATAGTATTGCTTGTCACGCCGAGTTCTTTTGCCAAAGCTGCCTGGGTAAGATTGAGCTGTGTGCGCAGTTCTTTAAGGTTCATGTTTTGTGTCTCTCCTCTTACATATTTCGTATGACTGGCGCTATTCTGCTTCACATGTTTGAAATTTGCAATAAAAATCATTCGCCCATTGTCCACCGTGAAATGCTGTGATAGAATAAAACCATTCAAAAGAAAACAAGGGGTTGCCTCCCATGAAATATAATACCTGTCCCAAATGCAAAACAAAGATTACCGCCGACCTCGCAGAATGCCCGGAATGTGGAAGTCATTTTTCTGACTCAATGCAAGAACACTCCACGCCCAGGGAAAAATCGCGCGTGGCAATGCTCCCCACTGTCATTGCGGGAGTCCTGATTGTCATTGCATTCGCCGGAGGGCTGCTATTCAATGCAAGCCGTCATCCCACAAGTGAAACGCCTATTTCTACACCAGAAATCGTTGAAACGATAGCGCCTACGCCTACTCCCACGCCCACCGTGACCAGCATCCGGCTCTACGCCTTTGGCCGCGAGTTGGACGCCGATGGCTTTACCGCATATGTTGGAGATAAGGCGTTTACACTCTCTATCATCTTGGAACCGGAGATAAGGAATCCTGCCGTCTCCTGGTCCATTACTGACAGTCACGACAGCAGCGAAAGCGCAGCGCTTGTCATCAGTTCTGACGGCATGAGCTGCGAGTTTACCGCCTTGAAGCCGACCGGGGAGAATGAACTGACTGTGAGATGCTTTGGTGCGGAGATCGTGATTCCAGTGTATTTGTGGGAGAGATAGTTCCTTATATCAATCAAGAAGGTCGGAGAAAAAAACATGAAACCGATAACAAAAGACGATATTTCCGCCGCACTGAAAGTTGTGGGCGTTCATACGGGTCAAACACTCATGGTTCATACTTCTTTGAGTAAAATTGGATATGTGTGTGGCGGGGCGCAGACCGTCATCCAGGCGCTGACTGAAGCAGTCGGTGAGTGTGGAACAATCATGATGCCCACACAGTCCTGGAAAAACCTTGATCCGGAGGATGGTGTTCATGATGAAGTTGCTGTCGAGGATTGGCAGATCATTCGCGACAATTGGCCGGCGTATGATAAGCAACTTACGCCTACAAACACCATGGGTGCTGTCGCCGAAATGTTCCGTTCCTGGCCTGGGACGATCCGTAGCGACCATCCGGCTCGCTCGGTCTCCGCTTGGGGGCGTCACGCTGCATATCTGACTGAAAACCATGACCTATCCAATATTTTCGGCGATGGGTCTCCAATTGGGAAACTGTATGAGCTTGATGGCTGGGTGCTGCTGATCGGTGTAGGCTATAATAAAAACACCTCCCTGCATCTGGCAGACACCAGAGCTGAATATCCAGGGAAGCACAATTGTATTGAGCACAGCGCCATTATTGAAAAAGGCCGCCGGGTATGGAAAGCGTATGAGACACTTTTTGTGGACGGCGAAGATTTTGATCAGATCGGTGCTGCTTTTGAAGAAAGGTACGATGTTCATCACGCCATGATGGGTACGGCTGCGCTCCGCCTCATGAGGCAAAGGGAACTTGTGGATTTCGCTGTCGAGTGGATAGAGAAGAATCGAAGATGATAATAAAAAAACAGCTCGTTGCTGTCTCCCTGACCAGAGAAACACGCAACGAGCTGGCTTTATCACACCACAATCTCCCGCCCACACACAAACCGAAAAACCATCCGCCCGTCGGCCAACACATCCACCCTCTCCACCATGGCGTTCCAACGTACCGCGCTGAAAGAAACATTCATGCTCTCCGTCTTAAGGAGTTCTCGTTCAAACGCATCTAGCGCGCGGGCTTTGACGGCGCGGCTCTCGATCTCGCGCGTTACTGCGTCCAGCTTTTTCTGGCCTTTTTGGTATCTCCCCGCCAGTTCATTGTATTTTTGATCATAAACCGCCTGATCCTGCGGAGTTGAGGCGTTTTGTTGGATGAGTGCAGCGATTTGGGTGTTGATGCCGGTGAGCTCCGCAGTCAAGCCTGCGGCTTTGCTTTCCAGCGCCTCTGTGTCGGCAAGGTTGGCACGCAATAGGCGGACATCCTCAGCAAGCTTTTCCCGATCCTCAATGACCACGCCCAGCGCCCTACAGAACGCCTCTATTATTTCCTCCTCCGTCAGATGCGGCGTGGTGCAGCGCTCCCCTTTCCGCCCATATTTCTCATTACATCTCCATATAACCTTACGGTAGGGATCATTCGAGTGCCAGACCTTCGGGCCGTATGCTCCACCACAGCATCCACAGAAAATCTTCCCCGCAAACGGGCTCATCCCGTGGTGGTATCCTTCTTTACTTTTCCTTCTCTTCATCTCATCTTGGACAAGCTGCCACTCGGCGGGATCAATTATTCCGGGATGACTATTTTTTACATAATACTGCGGCACTTCCCCCTCGTTTTTCTTCACTTTTTTAGTCAAAAAGTCAACGGTAAACACCTTCTGTAGGAGCGCTTCGCCTTTATATTTCTCGTTTAAAAGTATGCTCTCAACGGTTCTCTTCTGCCACCGCGTCTTTCCCGCCGGCGTGGGGACGCCCTCACGGGTCAACTGCTTCGCTATCCCATCTATAGTTTTCCCCGCGATGAAGTCTCTGTAGATACGCCGGACCACCTCCGCTTCCTCCGGCACCACTTCCGGCAGTCCATCGGCCCCCTTCCTATACCCAAGGAATCTACTATACGCGAAGCTCACCTTCCCGTCCTGCATGCGCTTGCGCTGACCCCAGGTCCCATGTTATCCATCAAACCGCGGCCTATCGCAGCATCCAAGTGCTGGATTTGTTGGGCTGCCGCTCGACCACGACTATTTTGTCCTTCACCCGTTGAACGGTCGTCATAGAAAATCCAGACGCCTGAACCGCGCGTTTTACATCATTACTGTCCATGGGCCCGTCTTTCAGCAGGTCGGCCAAAAACGCCGCCGTCAGATCAGCCTTGCTCGCCGACTCGACAACTTCTTCCCCTGCTTCCAGCTCATCCACCTCATCATCAAACACATACGATTTACGATAGTCTTCATCCTGTACAAACCGGACGGGCGTTACTTCTTTGCCCAGAAAGCTCATTTTACCGGCGATCATGCACCGTTCTGATGGGCTATCCCCATACTTCACCGTCAAAACGCTCCTCAGTGTGTTGAACAACTCCGATGCGCCGATGCCTTTGCCCATATCGGAACGTACAACAGCCTTTGTATAATTGCCGCACAGAACCACAGCTGCACCTGTTTCTTCGGCGGCATTTTGTACGTCTCTGATCATCGCTCTCATGGCGTTATTGTCTGAACTTGAAGCATCGTCCAGAAACTGCTGCCAGGGATCCACCACGATCAGCTTAGCGCCGGAGATTCTGACGCATTCCTTGACCTCATCGCCAGTGAGGACAAAGTGCTCTTTCATTTCATCTTGATACTGGACGAACTCATTATTGCCGCCCACACGGTTGAAGAGCGGAACGATTGTATCTGCAATGCCGTTTTCAATAGAGACATAATAGGTTGTAATCGGATCACCAGTCTCCTGAGGCAGAAGCCGTTCCCTAAACATAGTCGGTGGGTAAAGGCCATTGGAGAGATCCGCCATTACTTTGACCATGAGGCTGGTTTTACCTATACCTGTATCCCCTTGGATAAGGGTCACTTTGCCAAATGCTATGTAGGGTCGCCATAGCCAGCTTATCTCTTTTGGCTCTACATCTTTCAAATAACCGCGCGAAATCATTCTTTTCTCCCTGTTTTATGTTCAGAAAGTTCATTTTGTCATTTTGTCACATTGTCATGGCAAAATGAGTATAGTCATCTTTGTTGTTAGTCTTCGCTCGGAAAAACAAGGCTGTAGAACTTATCTTTATTAAATTCATAATCCGTTGGCTCAACTTCGTCCAACGCAATCACGCAGCCCTTTTCAAAGAACTCGGGCATAACAACAAGCCGATCCGCATCGTCTTCGCTGATCTCTCGAACAAGACTGATTAATTTCGGCTCGTCAATTCTGGCGCCTCTCCAGCGGCCACTATAAACAGCTTTAGGGATCTGAATTGCATTCTCGTCAGTTTTTTTCAAAATGCGAATACCAAGTCGTTTTTCCGACTTTTGATACAATATCTGGATCAGTTCAGGGCTACCCATGGCTCTCAGTATTGCAAGCGGAATTATTATGGAATCGGCATGAATGTGAACACGCTTAACATTGAACGCTTCAACATCGTCGATATCTTCATCCACAAGCCGCCCTGTCCTGACATACTTCCGGCCTTCTTCATCATATATTGTAGGCTCACCAAAAACGTACTTATACTCGAAAAAAGCAGTAGGATCCATCGAAAGAGCCTTCAAAACACGGCATGCAACCTCAAAAGATGCCGTTCTGATATTTCTGTCGCCGTTTTCAAATTTCTGATAGCTGGATAGACTGATCTTTGCCTTTTCAGCCACCTCCTGCTGAGTCAATTCGAGAACAAGCCGCTTCTCTTTTAGAGTCCCGTCTTTTTTTCCTCCACCCATATGGACTGTCTGAAACCCATCAAGATTTATCATGTTCTAGCGCTCCTTTCTTTCACAACTGTGGTTATTATGCTCACAGTTGTGTGTGTTGTCAAAGTAAAAAAATGAGGAGCCAGATTGCTCCAGCTCCCCTGTTTCTTATTTTCCGAGAAACTCAATGATCTCGTCTATGCTTTTACCGCTCTTGGCCAGCGCATCCAGAAGCTTGGCTTTCTCTTCTTCGGCCTTCTTTTCCGCAGCGGCGGCAAGCGCGGCTTCCTTCTCTTTGACCAGAGCCTTCAACTCGGCCTTCTTAGCTTTCAGCTGCGCACCAAGCTCCTCAATTTCAGCTTCTGCGGCTGCAATCTTCTGATCTATATCTTCGACTACAGGCGCTACGCTCTTTTTATTTTTGCTCCCTTTCGGACGCGGCATGGAAATACATCTCCTTTTTTATCGGACTTCGACCGATGATATGTTTTTATATTTTATCATGAGTATAGGTGGTTTTCAAGATCATTTATCCATGCTGTCAGGGCAATTGAACGAGTGAACAATTTGTAAATAATGGCGATAACGTCCGATCTGTCATTGCGACACTGGCTCGCGATGACGCAGTTGGGCCTTTTGCTCATATAATCTTAACTCATTCATCTATTGTCCACTCCTTATACTTTAGTTGATGCTGTCAATGCATAAAAATGCTCAGAATCAGAACC
>CACWLG010000059.1 GCA_902761635.1 Oscillospiraceae bacterium
GACCGTCGCCATCTCCTATGACAGCCGCCTCAAGAGCGACGTGTTCTCCAAGGAGGCCGCCGGCGTTCTGGCCGCAAACGGCATCAACGTGCGCATTTATGACGCGCTCATGCCCGTGCCCGCTCTGTCCTTCGCCACCCGCTACTACCACTGCAACGCCGGCATCATGGTGACCGCCTCCCACAACCCCGCCAAGTACAACGGCTACAAGGCTTACGGTCCCGACGGCTGCCAGATGACCGACGACGCTGCCGCCATCGTCTATGACGAGATCCAGAAGACCGACATCCTCACCGGCGCCAAGCACATCTCCTTCGCCGAGGGCGTGGAGAGGGGCCTTATCAGGTTCGTCGGCGACGACTGCAAAAAGGCCTTCTATGAGGCGATCGAGGCCTGCCAGGTCCGCCCGGGTCTGGCCCGCACCGCAGGGCTGAAGCTCGTGTACTCCCCCCTCAACGGCACCGGCCTCATGCCTGTCACCAAGGTCCTGCACGACATCGGCATCACCGACATCACCATCGTACCCGAGCAGGAATACCCCAACGGCTATTTCACCACCGCCCCTTACCCCAACCCCGAGATCTTTGAGGCCCTCAAGTACGGCTTGGAGCTCGCAAAGGAGACGGGCGCGGACCTGATGCTCGCCACCGACCCGGACGCCGACCGCGTGGGCATCGCCATGCGCTGCCCGGACGGCAGCTATGAGCTGGTCTCCGGCAACGAGATGGGCGTGCTGCTGCTCGACTATATCTGCGCCGGGCGCATTGAACAGGGCACCATGCCCAAAAATCCCGTGGCCGTCATGTCTCTGGTGTCCACGCCGCTGGCTGACGCCGTGGCGGAGCACTACGGGGTGGAGCTGCGCCACGTGCTGACCGGCTTCAAGTGGATCGGCGATCAGATCGCTCAGCTCGAGGCCGCCGGTGAGGTCGAGCGCTTCATCTTCGGCTTTGAGGAGAGCTACGGCTACCTCGCCGGCCCCTACGTGCGCGACAAGGACGCCGTCGTCGCCTCCATGCTGATCTGCGAGATGGCCGCCTACTACCGCAGCATCGGCTCCTCCATCAAGCAGAGACTGGAGGAGATCTACGCCGAGTACGGCCGCTACCTCAACAAGGTGGACTCCTTCGAGTTCCCGGGCTTGACCGGCATGGACAAGATGGCCTCGATCATGGTGAACCTCCGCAACGACCCGCCCAGCGAGATCGCCGGCATCAAGATCGTAAAGGTGATCGACTTCTCCAAGCCCGCCGAGACCGGCCTGCCCAAGGCGAACGTGCTGATCTACAAGCTGGCTGACGGCTCCACCGTCATCGTGCGCCCCTCCGGCACCGAGCCGAAGATCAAAACCTACTTCACCACCCTGGGCAAGAACCTCCGCGAGTCCTCCGACAAAAAGGCCGTGCTGGCAGAAGCCCTCAAGCCCTTCCTCTCCTGATCGTCCCATACACAAACCCGCTCCCGGCACACCCGTGCCGGGAGCTTTAAAACCCCCGCGCGGCTGCGAAGCATTGCCTCACAGCCGCGCGGGGTGCGTTTTCTTCTCTTCTCAGGCCAGAAACTGGGCGTTGACCCAGCCGCTCGTGCCGGTTCTGGGATTGTAGACCCAGACATAGGTCCTGCCGTCGCTGCCGGTGGTGTAGCCGCCGGTGATCTGCAAGGCCTGGCCGTTGTAGCTCTCGCTGCCGCGGATCTCGTTATTCGGATCATAGGTGGGCCGCAGCCGCATGGCCAGATAGCCGGTCTGCAGGCCGGTGACCGTGACCCATCTGCCTTCGCCGTAGCCGCCGACGGCAGCCTCCAGCTCCTGATCCTTCATTTTGTTCAGCTCTGCCATTTTTATTCCTCCTTATATCGCTTACCTTTTCCGTTTTTCACGTATTACTGCAGTGGGGATGTGCCCGACGTTTTTTCCCTCATCCCGGGTTTATAGAAGCAGCAGCCGCTGCGCCCGTGATCCTTGACATAGTACAGGGCGATATCCGCCTCGTGGAACCTCTCCTGCGGATCGTCGGCGTCCGAGCGCAGGGAGACGCCGACGCTCACCGAAACCGGCGGCAGGCCGTCCGCAGTGTCCGCGAGATCGGCGTTGATCTGCCTGACCTTGTTCTCGATCATACGCTGCACGCCGTTGTTGATGTGAACCATCAGCACCATGAACTCATCGCCGCCGATGCGGCAGACATAGTCATCGGCGCGGAAGCTCTGCAGGAGGGTCACGGCGATCTTCTGCAGCACCTTGTCCCCGATCTCGTGGCCGCAGCCGTCGTTGATGGATTTGAAGTGGTCCGCGTCCACCAGCAGGAAGGCCGTGGTGGACAGATCCACGCTCTTTTTGATGAGGTCGTAGCCCGCGCGGTTGTAGACGCCGGTCAGCTCGTCATGGGAGGCCTTGAAGGAGAGATTGTTGATGCTGCGCTTATAGACCATATACATATTGTTGTAGGTGCCCGCCAGATAGCGGAACTCATGCGCGCCGGTGATGGGCAGCTTCTGGTCGTGCTTGATGTGTTCCACCGCCTGCAGGAGGGGGTTGATGCCGAGGCTCGTGGTCACCCACAGCATGAGGATCAGGCTGATCGACTGCACCACGATCAAAACCGTCATCCACACGAGATCCGTGCGCATGCGCCCTTCCATCTTCTGCTGGGTGTCGTGGGTCCCGTTTTTCAGCTCGTTGACGCACTCGTCCAGATGCTCGCGGATCAGTTCCTTCCGGTCATAATAGCCGCTGTCGTGCATCATGACCCGGGCCCGCTCCATCTTGCGTTCGGGCAGCAGCGCCATGTCCGTCCCCGCGAGCGTGACATCCTGCAGGGCGGGCGGAATGTCCGTATCCCCCTCGGCGCTCAGCACAAGGCGCATGGCGTAGTATTCCCGATCCATCAGCGCGATCGACTCCTGCATGGCGCCCTTCAGGGCGGTGAGCGCCGCGCTCTCCGGCAGCCGCATTTGCATCAGCTCAATGGCCTTGTCACGGCGGCGGTCGATCTCCGTCTCATGAAAGTAGTTTTCGAGATGGCGCCGGTCTCCGATCACCGTGTAGCACTGGGCCTGCTCGGTCAGATAGTCCGAAGCCTTCAGCAGCCGGTCCGCCGCCTCCTGCGTATCAATATAGGTGTCCATCGCGCTGGACAGCGAACGGAAGGATTTGATTGTCCGATAGCTTGTAAACAGCAGGGCCGCGGTAATGGCAAGGGAGACGACAAGCATCACCATAAAGGTCAGCCTGAGAGAAAGGCCGTCTTCCTTCATTTTCTTCAGCCAGCGCATTGCATTCCATCCTCCGCACTTAAAATGCTCCCCTCAGCAATCAAGAATGCATAGAGCAGCAAGGGTAACATAGAGTCATTATGCCATTTTTCTCCAATTCTGTCAATAGAAGAGAAAATTTGTCGATGCCTCTAACCTTAAAAAAGCGCCCGCCCCGCGCGCCGTGCGTCAGGATGGGCGTTTGTTCTTATTGTGCGCTTCTCTCCCGCTCCTTTTCCAGCAGCCGCAGGACCTGCGCCCGGTTTTTGAGAGCTGTCCCCGCGCCGACCGCGCCGGCGCAGATGGCGCCGCAGGCGTTGGCGAAGCGGAGCGCGGCGTCGGCGTCGCTGCCCCGCAGGATCTCGGTGGCAAGGCCCGCCGCGAAGTTGTCCCCCGCGCCGGTGGCGTCCACCGCCTGCACGGCGCAGGCCGGCAGACGGAGCGCGCGCTCCCCGTTTTGAAAATAGCAGCCCTTTCCGCCGAGCTTGATGACCACGTTCTTCACGCCGCAGTCGAGAAACACCGCCGCCATCTCCTCGGGTGTGTCCCTGCCGGTGTAATAGCGGCCCTCGTCCTCGTTCGGGGTGATCCAGTCCATCAGCGGCAGGCTGTCCCGCAGATCCTTAAGCTTCAGAAAGCGGAAGTTCGGGAGCTTGGTGTCGGCAAAGACGAGCTGCCCGGCTCTCTTCGCCGCGCCGACAACCGCGGCGATGATTTCCGGATCGTCAAAGGGCGCGCGAAACAGGGAGCCGAGGAGGATGGCCCCGGCATCGGTAAAGCGCGCGCTGTCCCGCTCGGGGTGGAAGTTATAGCGGTGGGAGCCGTTGGTGATGGACTTGCGCGTCCCGTCGGCATTGACGAACATGGTGGTCACAGGCGTCGGATGGCTGTCCTCCCGCAGGATGCGCCCGGTGTCCACGCCGCAGCGGCGCAGCGCCGCCTCCACCATGTCCCCGGCATCGTCCCGGCCCAGGGCGCAGACGATCCCGGTGCGCGCGCCGAGCTTTGCGGCGGCCATCGCCTCGTTGACCGCCTCCCCGCCCACGTTCAGCGAGCCGGATTCGGCACGGAAGCCCGAGGCGGAGACCGGCTCCGGATCAAAGCCGCGGATGATCGAGTCCACCAGGGCCATGCCGATACAGATCAGATCAAAGCTGCGTTCCATCGTTTCAGATATTGAAGCGGAACATGGTCACGTCGCCGTCCTGCATGACATAGTCCTTGCCCTCCAGGCGGAAGTGCCCCTTCTCCTTGGCGGCGGCCATGCTGCCGCAGGCCTTGAGATCCTCAAAGGCGACGATCTCGGCCCGGATGAAGCCGCGCTCGATATCCGTATGGACCTTGCCGGCGGCCTTGGGCGCCTTGGTGCCGCGGACGATGGTCCAGGCGTGCACGTCATCCTCGCCGGCGGTGAGGAAGGAGATATAGCCCAGCAGATCGTAGGAGGTCTTGATCAGGCGGTCAAGGCCCGTCTCGGTCAGGCCCAGATCCTCCATGAAGATCTGCGCCTCCTCGGGCTCGAGACCGGCGATATCCTCCTCGAACTTTGCCGCCACCGGCAGCACCGCCGCGCCGCGCGCCTCGGCAAAGGCCTTGAGGGCCTGGAAGTTCTTGTTGTTCTTAACGTCGGCCATGCCGCTCTCGTCCAGGTTTGCAACATAGATGACAGGCTTGACCGTCAGAAGACCGCCGTCCACCAGGATGTCCTTGTCCTCCTCGGCAAAGGGGAAGTCGCGGGCGGGCTTTTCGGCCTCGAGATGGGCCATGAGCTGCTCGCACATCTCCACCTCGCGCTTGTATTTCTTGTCGCCGCTCTTGGCGTTCTTCTTCGCGCGATCCAGGCGGCGCTCCACGATTTCCAGGTCCGCCAGGATCAGCTCCAGGTCGAAGGACTCCGCGTCGCGCAGGGCGTCGGCCTCCTCGAGAAAAACGCTGTCGTCATCAAAGCATCTGACCACCTCGACCAGCGCGTCCACCATGCGGATGGCCTGGAACACCTCGCGCCCCTTGCCGCCCGCGGCCACGCCTGGCACGTCCACAAACTCGATGGTGGCGGGGGTGTACTTTTTCGGGTGGTAGTATTCCGCCAGCCAGTCAAGCCGCTCGTCCGGAACCCTGGCGGTGCCGATGTTGGGCTTGGCGGAAGCGTTGGTGTAGCTGCCCGTCTCCGCCTGGGAGCCGGTCAGGGCGTTGAAGAGCGTTGTCTTTCCCACGTTGGGAAGTCCCACGATTCCTAATTTCATTTTCCATCTATCTCCTTTAAAAAATCCAGTGTTTTCAATGCTTTGCTGGTTTTGCGATTTTGGCCTCTACGCCATTTTTACGCCAAATTAAAACATCATACTCCGTTCAAACGCCTGCACGGCACCTGTGAGCGAGTCGTCTGTGACATGGACATATCTGTCCATTGTTGTTTTGATGCTTGCATGACCCAGCAGCTTTTGAAGGACTTTCGGCTGCATCCCGCTCTCAATCGCACGGGTCGCATAGGTATGTCGCAATGCGTGCATACAAAACCGCTCTATTCCGGCTTCGTCACAGAGCTTGTACAAGTGTGTATCGTAGGAGCTGTTCTTTGCAGGTTCTCCTGTCCGCCAGTTGATAAAGACAAGATCACGCATCAGTAGGCACTTCTTTTCGCCGGTTCGTAAATCAACATACTCCAAGACTTGTGACAGAAGCTCGGACTCTTTCCTGGTTGTCCTCTCATCATATGCCGTTTTCAAAATATCGTAGGCTTTGTTTGTAAGCGGTATTGTCCGATAGCTGTGTTTCGTTTTGGGTGGGCCTGCTCGCCAGTAGCCATCTCCGTGACGATACTCTAAGGATTTGCTTACTGTCAGCGTACGTTTTCTCCAGTCGATTGAATCCCAAGTCAAGCCGATCATTTCTGCCGTTCTGAGTCCTGTCTCCAGTAGAAGAACATATTGCCGATAATTGTGTGATCGCTTTGCAGCCTCAAGAAAAAGGCGCTGTTCCTCAATGGTGAGAAAATGAATATCATCCGGAGCACGAGTCGGTTTTGTATATCTGACTCCATCCATCGGATGTTTTACAATTACATCATTCATCACTGCTGCGCGGAACATCGTTCCGATCGCAATATATGTCTGTCGAATGGTAGATCCGGCGTAAATGGGCTCCATGCGGTTCAATATTGCCTTACAGTGCATGGGCTTTACATCTGTGATCTTCATCTTACCAATAACGGGCTGTGCGTTGATAAGATATCTTTCTGAGTAATTTCTCCTCGTATTAGGAGCCAGATCACAAATGAGATTGTCCATCCAAAACTGATACCACTGGTCAACCGTCATGTCCTTCCCTGTGCAAATCTGGCCATGCTTATCTTGATATATTGCGTCGGCAAGCCAGTTGCGCGCTTCTGGCAGCGTTTCAAAATACTTCTCCGGACGCGAGCCGTCTCTTGCATTATATCTGGCTGAGTAAAGACCATCCTTTCTCTGGTAGATGCCAGTCCCGCATTCTCTACCTTTAAGATTTTTACCCATAATTGACTCCTTTCACTTTACAAACGAAAAAGGAGTCCAATACAACAATATGTATTATAGCATATCACCTCCGGTTTCTCAATAGTTGACATTTGCTCAAATGGTTAACCTGTTGTGGATAAACTCTTCAAACTCTCTGCGCTTTACCAGCTTTCGAGTTCCTATAAACAGAACGAAAGGGCAGTTTGGCTGTTTCAACAACTCGTCGATCTTGTTGATCCCGATACTACTGTATTCAGCAGCTTCCTTGATAGTCATTGTTACTTTTAAATGAATCGGTACTTTTTCTTCAATCATCATATTCACCTCGGAACTTGATAACGAAAATGCCCTCTGGTACACAGTGTACCGGAGAGCATCTTTTAATATTTGCAGTTTAATAATAGCACATGGCAAATTGCGGAGTCAAGAGCAATAGGACGTGAGTTTCTTGGCAAAAGTAGAGCAAAAATAGTGCAACGCTGGGTGAGTAACTCCGCAAGCACTATATTACTGGATTATTCCCAGCCACCTCCCTCCGCAAAGGAAACCATTTCTGCAAGCCTTTCTACAGCTTTGTCTCGAAGTCTTCTCGCCGTCCAAACAGAAATGTTCATAGTAGTGGCCGTTTCACTTAAACGCATTTTTTCAATGTACATACGCCGTAAAACCATTTCTTCGTTTTCCGTAAGAAGCCCAAGGTAGTAGTCCACACGCTTGATCTTCTGCTCAAGCGGCAGAAGTCGGGCCAATATCTGATCCCTTATCTCATTGTTGGCCCGCTCAGCTGCGTACTGATAGTTCATCGCTATATAAAGCGTCTTATTTGAAACAGTACTGCTTGTTACCCCGCCTCCATCTCCATGGGCATAATTCATAGCCTCCAGCATATCCTCCGGTGTAACAGTAGTCGGGTGCTCAAGCTCATAACGCAGGATGCTGATCTTCCTCATCATGTTGGGATAATCGTTGAGAACTCGTAAAACCCGTTCATGGTCTGATTTATTCACTTCTAAACCTCCAATTTATGAAAATAGACTTTGGAAAGAACCATTTCAGGCGGAGATCTGCAAAGAACGAGTAATCGTGGACATAGTAGAGTATCCATGGTATTACCGCGAGAAAGCGGTCACCGATCAGATAGTGAGAAAAAGAAATTGTTTGCAATTTTCTAAAAAACTTGCGGTTGGGTAGATATGAAGAAATAAAATAATTATTTTAGTAATATTATAAATTTTTAATTCAATAATTTCAATAATTCACTGCAAAAAAGCCCCTGCTGCGCATAACACGCAACAGGGGCGAAAATCATTTATGCTGCTCTTTGAAAACGGATGCCGCTTGCGCGGAGGGACAGCTCCTGCGACAGGAGCTTGAGGGATTCAAACTCCTCATCCAGTCCGTCCAGCTCACGGCGGAGCACCTGCTCATAGTGGCGCTTCTTCCCCTCCAGGGCGCTGATCTTCATGACCCAGCGCTCCATGATGGCGGGGCTTTGGCTGCCGCTCTTGATGAGATAGTCTGCGCGCTCCTGGTATTCCGCGATCTCCTTCTTCACCGCGGCATAGAATTCCTCGGTCATCTTATCCCGCTGCTTGGCATCATCTATAATATAGATGGAGTTTGCCATGAGGCGGGATTTCGTCTTATTAAGGCTGCTCAAAGCCTCCATGAAGTCCTCGAAGATATCTACCTTCTCCATGCTGTGCCGGGGGACGAAATAGAGGTGTCCGTTGACACTCATTTTCGTGGCCTCCAGGCCACGGACAAAGTTGAGGCAGATGGTCTCGATCTGCTTGCGGTTTGCACAGGTCTGGTACAGCTCGAACAGCTCCTCAGCGCGGCGGCAGTAGGCAGCCGCGTCCACATCACTGTCATAGGCCAGATTATCGTAGCTGAACAGTCCGCTTTCCTTGTCGAAGCTGATATTTGCCAGCTTCTCATACTGGTTGGTCTCCCGGTTCAGCGTCTCCTTGACCAGCTCTCTGGACAGGACACGGGCGGTGTGCTCATTGTCCCGGCAGTAGACCCGGTAGATCTGCTGCTGCCCGAAATGCTTGACGACGATACGGTCCTTGATGTCCCCGGTGGCGCTTTTGAAGGCGTCGGAGACGGAAACACGGCGGTCTCCCGCGTAATAGATGCCCATCCCGGCGCACAGCTCCGTCAGCTTCTCCTTGTCGATCAGCAGATCGGACAGGGAAAAATACAGGAGCTTGCCCAGCATGTTATTCTTGTCACCGGACGCCACACCCAGCATATCGTTCATGGAAATAATATCGCTCATGTTCAAAACCTCCTCACCAGTTTCTCAATACTTCATCCAGCTTGTCATAGCGCCCCTGGCTCAGCAGGCCGCACTCATAGTGAAAATTGATGTCCGTCAGCCGGTATTCAATGGCTTCTATGGTATGACGGTCGCCTTTTTTCCGCGCTGTCTCATGCCTGTGAAACAGGTTCTGCATGAGGGTGGGGGTCAGGCAATACTCGTTCTTTCGATTGACCGCTCGTATGCGATCACATTCTCTTTCTGTAAGCATACTTTCTCCTTTACGCCGCGGCGCGGGCATGGTAATAATCGTCCACGCCCTTGTACGCCGGGCTCCATACGTATTTGGAATACTTGCTGTTCGGAAGGTGTCCGACCTCTTTTCGGATCGCAAGGATCGCGTTTCGGACATGGGGATTTGTGGTCTGATCCATGTCCATGGCTTCTACCAGCTCTGTGACGCCGAGGTTCAGCACGGTCTCTTTCAAGCCATGTAGCGCATTGACGCCGCCGATGCAGACAAAGAGCGCATCATTGTCCAGAAAACTGGCCACGTCGCCCTTGAGCGGCCCTTCTGTCAGATATGCCCTCCTGCTTGCCGTGTCCCCGGTTACATGAATCCAGGAATAACTGCGTGTGCCGTTGGGCATATCCCGGCTGGAGAGCCAGCGATACTTTCTCTCCGGATCAGCCTCATCGTCAAGGCGAATCTTCAGGCCCTGGATCAAACCTTCCTTATTTCGTACCGGGATCAGGAATCCGCTCGGTCCGGCTAAGGTCCACTCGCCGTAGCGGGTGCGAAAGCCGGGAATGCCGCTCAGATCACAGCCGCAGCTTCTGAGCAGGTCCGCCAGCAGTCTGCGGCCCTTTTCCGTCTCCGGCATGGAGCGGTACTGGTTTTGCTCGATCCGTTCCTCCGACAGTCCCCGGCCGATCAGGTTCTCTTTGTGTCGGTCGGAAAGTGTCAGCAGATCCAGCATGGTGGAATAGACTTCGCTGCGCTCCGAAAGCTTGCGGGGCGCTGCCTCTGTATATTGGGAGTCGGGTTGTTTCGGCATGGGATAGACATTGCCGCCCTCCTCCAGTTCCTGAAATGCCTCCCGATTGCTCAGTCCCATCACGCGGGCATACAGCGTGACGCTGTTGCCCTGTGCGCCGCACAAGACGCAGCGGTATTGATCGGTGGAGGTGTTCAGGAACAGATGGTATTTTCCCGCACCGTGGTCACCGCAAAAGGGACAGCTCGCCTCAACCTCGCCCCTGGTAAGGGTACGAGGATTGAGGACAAGCCCGCACCTGTGAGCCGTGTCTACGATGGGGATTTTCTTGTAGTCACGGCCCATAGGCGCCGTACTTTATGCCGCGATCGGCATTTCTGTTACGATGGGTTTGACGGGACGGACATTCAGTTCCGCGCGGCTGACACATTTGGCCATGAGTACCTGTCCCGTGGGCCGTATGTTGTTCAGGTCATCGACTGACTCCATGTTATCCACGAAGACGGGGTAGTTGCGCGCGGTAAGGCGCTTCATAAGCTCGGATACTTCCATGCCCGCCCGGATCTTCTCCGAAAGGGAGAGGCGGTCATAGCGCCTGCCGTTATACTCGAAGCGGAATACATCCTTCACCTCGCCCGTGCTCTTCACCACGTCATAGAGGGAAATGGACACCCTGTTCATCTTGAGTTCTGCAAGCGTGAGCTCCACGCGCTTGGCGATGTAAAGGAGCAAGCAGCTTACAGATCCTTTGAGTTCGGTGATCTTTTCCTGCGCGGCCTTGATCCTGGCCTCAATCTCGGCCTCATCTGGAAGCTCCGTGCTCTGTAAAGCGGAAAGCTCCGCTTCAAGCTGATGGATTTCCTCGCCGCAAGCTCTCAGGCGGTCGTATTCCTCCGGACTGAGCTTTCCGTACTCCAGATCGGAGGTAAGTGTCTGCATCCTGCCGCGAAGCTCTTCCAGCTGCACTCTTTTCTGTGCGGAGGCACTGCGGCTGCCGTCCAGAAGTCTGCCGCGCTTTTCTGTCAGTTCACGGACTTCCTGCTGGAGCTTTGCCACATCCTCTTCCTTGAATTTCTCGAAGGTCGCCTGGGATTCCGCGTCCATTGCTTTCAGCTCCTCCAGTTGGGCGCGCTGCTCCTTGCCCTCGGCAACGATGCCGCTGATGCTCTCCTGGAAGGCTTTGCGAACAATGGGCACATCGGCCTCGGTAACAGCACGGCGGCAGGTGGGACAGACAAAACCGGGAACAATGGCCTTGCCTGAGCTGAGCTCCGCGTTGTATTTTGCCGCGAGCGCCTTCACTCGGCCGGATGCATCCGCGATTGCCTGGGTGAATTTGGATTCATAGGCGCTTGCGGAACGCGCCGCCAGCTTCTGTGTCTGCTCATAGAGCTGCTTGTCCAGCTCATCCAGTCCGCTGTCGTCACTGTCGTCGTTGAACAGCTCACTGTACTGCGCGCTCAAATCGGTTAGCGTGCTTTCCAACTCCGCCTTGTCCAAACCGGTATAGCGTTTGGTTTCCAATGCGTCCTTTTCGGCCATTAGCGCCTCACGCTTTGCGTCAAGCTCTACGCGTTTGCTGTTACCGCTCACCTTCTGGGACTGAATCAGATCCTGCTGTCCCTGTAAATAGATCACGGTACTCTCCAGTTCCCGGATGTCCTTGCGAAGCTGCTTGACGCGGCCTTCGGGGGATAAAAGCGTCTCTGCGGGCAGCTTTTCCCGGATGGGTTCTGCCAGTTCTGCGAGCACCTTTTCCTGCGGGATCATCGGGAGGTAACGCTGCAGGAGGTTCTTCCCCTCATCGCCCAGCTCTTCAATGAAGTACAGGGGATTGAAGATGGAGAGAAACACGTCCTTTTCGCCGAACATCTCCGTCAGATCAAGCTGGCGAAGCTCCTGCCCGTCATAGACGATCCCGGTTCTGCTGCCCTTATGGCTGCGCGTCAGCTCATGGGCCGCGCCCTTGTCATCCACAAAGCGCATGGTGACAAAAAGCTCCGGGTCGCTCTCGCTGTGCAGGCGGTCGATGTTGCGCTCGGCAAAGAACGGGAGTCCCGTAACGGCGTAGGCGATGGCGTCCGCGATGCTGGTTTTGCCGCGCCCATTGCCGCCGGTGATGACTGTGGGATTGCCGAAGTTCAGCTCCGTGGGCTGCGCAAAAGACTTGAAGCCCGCAAGACGCATGCCCGTGATCTGAAAACCGCTTATCTTTTCCATTTGATCTCCTTTCCCGCTTAGGCGGCCTCTTCCAGAATTTCAAAGCTCTCCAGATAGTAGAAGGTGACGGAATCCTGCTGCTTCAAGGTCTTGCGGACATGGAAGAGTCTTGCATCACGGCAGAGCTCGGGATGCGATCCCCGCGTGAAAGCGAGACACTTTTTCCCTTCAGGGTTCTGGAGCATGAGGTTGGTATACTCACCGTTCATGCCCTTCTGCACCTTCACGTCGGTGACGATGTACTCCCAGGCCGGAGTCTCCGGCACCTTTCGGTACTGCGCCAGATCCACGACCTTGCCGCCCGGTTCCTTGTTTTTCTCGGGTTCCTGCTGTTGCTGCGATTGTGTTGAC
>CACWLG010000060.1 GCA_902761635.1 Oscillospiraceae bacterium
ATGCGCACGTTGATGCCGTTTGCGGCCAGAACGCCGGCGGCCTCCTTGGAGAACACGTCGCTCTTGAGGCGGCTGTCATAGGAGATGGCGACGGTCTGACTGCCGCCCTGGGTGAGGACCCAGTTGGCAAGGCCCTGGGTGGCCTGGCGCACGACCCAGATGTTCATGCGGTTGGTGCCCGCGCCGAGGGTGCCGCGAAGACCGGCGGTACCGAACTTCAGGGAAACCGCGAAGCGGTCCTTGATCTCGTCGTCATTATCCCGGATCCTCATCAGCTCCGGCATGAGGTCGGGGTCCTCCAGATCATGGCCGAGCCAGCGTTCAAATTCATCTTTATACATGCTTGATCTCCTCTCAATTGTGATAATTGCCCGAAAAAGCTTTGCTGAAAACTATTATATCACAGCTCTTTGCCGGAGACAACGGATTTTTTGAACGGGATCGAAGCTTTTTAAGGCAATACCGCATAATTCGGCAAGAGCAGATCCTGAGAAAATTTGGGTTCTGATAAAGGCACTTTTTCGCAGATGTACTTTGTGTACCTCAAGAGGGCACAAATTTTCCAGGAGATGCCGAAGGCGGATTGTGCGGTGTTGCCTTAACAGCCGCCGCACGGGATCGTTTTCCCGTCCAGCACGGCCCCCGCAAGCTTCTCTCCCCGGTAGCGGAGCTTGAGGGAGAAGAAGGGGCGCTTTTCGTCCAGAAGGCGCAGGAAGATCTTATCCCCCTCCCAGATGGGCAGCGACAGGAGCGCCTGCTTGTCGACCCATTCCAGCACGCCCTCGTCGCAGTCCTTCACGCTGCCGGTAAAATCCGTGCTGTGAAACAGATGCATGTATTCGGTGCCCCACTCGTCGGACACGAAGGTGACGATGCCGCGGTAGGACCAGCTCCGCATGGTCAGGCCCGTCTCTTCAAAGACCTCGCGCACCGCGCAGTCCTCGGGGCTCTCGCCCGGCTCGAACTTGCCGCCGATGCCGACCCACTTGTCGTGGTTTTCGTCCCGCTCCCGCTTGACGCGGTGGAGCATCAGGTATTTCCCGTCCCGCTCCAGATGGACAAGGGAAGTGTTGCGCATCAGAGGCGCACCTTGTCGCGGGTGATGTCGGCGAGGGTCGCCGCGCCGCACATGGTCATGGTGGACTTGAGCTCGTCGATGATCTTGCGCATGTATACCTGGAAGCCCTCCTCGCCCGCGGCGTAGATCATGGGCAGGATGGGACGGCCGATCAGCACGCCGTCCGCGCCGAGGGCGAGGGCGCGGAACACGTCCACGCCGGAGCGGATGCCGCCGTCAACCAGAACGGTGGTCCAGCCGTGCACGGCTGCGGCGATCTCGGGCAGCACCTCCGCCGTGGAGGGCACGCCGCCCTGCACTCTGCCGCCGTGGTTGGACACGACAATGGCGGAGGCCCCGGCCTCAACGGCCTTCTTCGCGCCCTGGACGGTCATGATGCCCTTGACGATGAAGGGCATGCCGGCGTGGTCGATGATCTCCCGCATCTCGGGCACGGACTTGCTGCCGGCGTTGGGGTTCATGGCCTTGAGGAAGGGCAGGCCCGCGCCGTCCACGTCCATACCGGCACAGAAGATCCCGGCCTCATTGAGGACATCCAGCTTCTCAAACACGGCCTCCTTGTTCCAGGGCTTGATGACCGGGCAGCCGAGGCCGCCGACCTTCTTCATATCCTCCACGGACTGCAGCATGATGTTGGGGTCCACGCCGTCGCCGGTCAGGGCCATGAGGCCGTAGTCCGCGCAGGCCTTGATGAGGATGCTGTTGTAGGCGGGGTCCTTGTACTTCGGGCCGTAGTGCAGGTCGATGGAGCCGAGGGGCGCGGCGAAGATCGGGGCCGTGAAGACGCGGCCGAACATCTCAAAGCGCACGTCTGGCTCGGCATTGGGACAGAGCGTGTCCATGTTGACGCAGATCTCCTGCCATTTGTCAAAGTTGCGCGCGGCGACACTGCCGGGGTACTTGCAGCCGGGGCCGGGCATGGCGTTGCCGCAGGCCCTGCCGTTGCAGACGGGACACGCCTTGCAGTACGGCCCGACCTGATCCTTTGCGGCGGCGAGAATTTCATTATAATTCATGCTGAACACTCCTTTGTTAAAATGGAATAAATGAATACTGACGAATTCTATCCAACATTATGAGCAGGCGGAGGCAAACTGTCAAGAGCTTTCGGCGTTTCTCCCCATCCTTGCCGGATGCGGTGCCGGGAGGAGAGGCCGCCTGCGGCGGGACAGACGGTGGCTTCGGCCGCAAAAAGACAGGCCGCGGCAAACCGCAGCCTGTCTTGCAAGTATTCAGTTCCGGAACCCTCGCCGCTGTCAGGCGGCGGCTTCCTCGCTCTTTCCGACGAGCTTCAGCACGATCGGGAACAGGGCGATGTAATAGAAGGTGTAAATCACGGAGAACAGGAGCTTGCCCCAGTGAGAGCCGAGCCACCCGACCAGCACAGGGCTGACATACTGCTTGAGCAGAGCCATGAGCACAAGGCCCGCCGCGCAGATCACAGCGCTCTTGACGCTCGGCTTGAGGGGTTTAAAGTTGATCCAGCGCTTTTCCACAAAGCGGGCGATGATGAAGCCCATCACCTTGCCGATATCGCCGTAGCCGTCGTTCATCATCTTCTGCGGGTCGACGATCAGCTTGCCGTCGGCAGCGGTGTCCATGGGATAGTGTTTGAGGGTGATGTAGGCGATGCCTGCCCAGCAGAGAATGAAGCAGCCCAGCAGGATGACGTCTTCCTTCTCCGGGTGCGCGTCCAGATACGCAAAGAGCTTCCAGGCAAAGATCACGCCCAGCACGCTCTCAAAGATGCCGACAAACACGTCCTGCGGGGTATGCACACCCAGATAGTTGCGGGAGAAGCCCGTGAGGAACACAAAACATGCCAGGAGCACGGCGGCCCAGCGGAAGCGCTTGCAGTCCCAGACCGCCGCCGCCGTGCCGAACGAGAGGGGACCGGCAGTAGAGGTGTGGCCGCTGGGGAAGGAATAGCCCGTCGCGGTAGTGATGGCGTCGCCGGCCGGCAGGATGCGGCTGTCGCGGATCCAGGGGCGGTAGGCGCATACGGTCAGCTTGATGATCGGCGTGAAGAACATGCAGAAGTAGTAGGACACGAGCGGGAGAAGACCTCTGCGCTTATCCCAGAACCAGTACAGGAACACCGGGATCATGATCAGATAGGTCACCGCGAACATGGACACCCACTCCATAAAGGGCGTCAGGGCGTCATTGATGCTGTTGCGGAAATTTTGCAGCATAAGCAGATATTGAATATCCAAAAGTAAACCCTCCCAAATGAATTTGAATCATTATGAACGTTTTGGCAGAAAGTGTCAAGCCTTTTTTACGCGCAATGCACGGCTGGTTCATCAAACGCCTGCCGGGCCTCAGACGCCCGTAAGATCCCAGTCGGGGATCATCTCCTCCGTCGCGGCGTCCGTCTCCTGCCAGAAGCCGTCGAGATGCCGCACCTGCATGTAGTGGATGAGCGCCCGGTTTTCCTCCGGGCTGACGCGCTTTTGAAGCTCCGGGAAGCACTCAAGCCCCGGCATCGGGGTATACTGGCTCATAAGGGAGAAGAGCACACTGCCGCGCGGGAATTCATCGGCGGCAAAGTCCATGACATCCCGCGCATCGTCCGGGCGCCCCGGCAGGATCAGGTGCCGGATCAGCACGCCGGACTTCATGAGGCCGCTCTCGTCCAGGACATACGGCCCGACCTGACGGAACATCTCCCGGATCGCCGCCGCCGCGACTGCCGGGTAATCCGCCGCCGCGCTGTATCGCCGGGCGGCTTCGCCGTCGGTATACTTGTAGTCCGGCATGTACACCTGTACAAGCCCCTCAAGCTGCCGCAGGCTCTCCACGCTCTCATAGCCCGAGCTGTTCCAGACCACGGGGATGCCGAGCGTGAGGCCGGAGAGCGCCTCGGCGATGGCGGGGATATAGTGCGCGCCGGTCACAAGGTCGATGCTGTCCACGTTCTTGTCCCGCAGCCGCAGCAGCGTCTCCCGCAGCGCGGGCACCGTGACGCTCTGCCCGCCCTCTCCGCGGGAAATGTCCCGGTTCTGGCAGAAGACGCAGCGCAGATTGCAGCCGGTGAAGAACACCGCGCCGGTACCGTTCCTGCCCGCGATGCACGGCTCCTCCCCGTAGTGGGGGGCAGCCCTGGCGATGCGCGGCAGAAGAGGGGAGCGGCAGAGCCCGCCGGGTACCAAATCCCCCCGCACAGCGCCGCAGCGGCGGGGGCACAGATTGCACGAGAATTCCATATTCCAACATCTCCCAGGAAAAACAGGCGAATATGCAAAATGACAGTTTTAAACCCTTCGGCGGGGATGATTATAGCCCATATTTGTACAGTTTGCAAGAAGATTGAAAAAATAGAAAATTGTGCATGATTTTTTTGCTTTCTGTGCTAAAATGGGAAGGAATCAGAGGGAGAGGTAATGCTTTTCCCTGTGCGGACGCTGAAGAAAAGAGGAGTGGACATGCTCAATATCGTGCTTGTCGAGCCGGAGATCCCCCACAACACGGGCGCCGTTGCGCGCACCTGTGCCGCGACCGGGGCGAGGCTCCATCTCGTCAGGCCCCTGGGCTTTGATATCTCCGACAAGGCGGTCAAGCGCTGCGGTCTGGATTACTGGTACCTGGTGGACATTTCCGTCTACGATAACCTGGATGACTACTTCGCCAAAAACGGGGATATGGGGCTCTGGCTTGCCACGACGAAGGCGCCCCGGGCCTACCACGAGGCGGACTTTTCCGGGGACGTGACGCTGATGTTCGGCAAGGAGACTGCGGGTCTGCCCCAGTGGCTGCGGGAAAAATACCGCGACAGGTGCATCCGCATCCCGATGATCTCTCAGGCAAGGAGCCTGAATCTCTCCAATTCCGTCGCCATCCTCGCCTATGAGGCGCTGCGGCAGCAGGGCTTTCCGGGCCTGCTGGCCGAGGGCTCCATGGCGGATGAAACCATGTAAACACACAATATATTAAAACAGGAGGAACCAGCATGAATTACAACAAGAAAACCGTCTACGACGCAGACGTCAAAGGCAAGAAGGTTCTGCTCCGCTGCGACTTCAATGTTCCCCAGGACAAGAAGACCGGCGAAATCACCAGCGACAAGCGCATCGTTGCCGCCCTCCCCACCATCAAGTACCTGCTCGAGCAGGGCGCGGCCGTCATCGCCTGCTCCCACCTCGGCAAGCCCGTCGCCACCTTCGACGGCTATGTGAAAAAGCAGGTCGAGAAGGGCAAGAACGAGGCTGACATCACCCGCGAGGAGTGGGAGAATTCCCTGAAGAAGCTGACCCTGGCCCCCGTCGCCAAGAGACTGAGCGAGCTGCTGGGCATCGAGGTCATCTTCGCTGCCGACACCGTCGGCCCCGACGCCAAGGCCAAGGCCGCCGCGCTGAAGCCCGGCCAGCTCCTGCTGCTGGAGAACCTGCGCTTCGACAAGGGCGAGACCAAGAACGACCCCGCCTTCGCCAAGGCTCTGGCCGACATGGCCGAGGTCTTTGTGTCCGACGCCTTCGGCACCGTGCACAGAGCCCACGCCTCCACCGCCGGCGTCGCGGCGTATCTGCCCGCCTACTCGGGCCTTCTCGTCAAGAAAGAGCTTGACATCATGGGCAAGGCCCTGGACGATCCCAAGCGCCCCTTCGTCGCAGTCCTCGGCGGCGCCAAGGTCTCCGACAAGATCAACGTCATCAATAACCTCCTGGAGAAGGCCGACACCATCATCATCGGCGGCGGCATGGCCTACACCTTCAAGAAGGCCCAGGGCTTCGAGATCGGCAAGTCCCTGCTGGAGGCTGACCGCATCGACTACGCCAGAGACATGATCGCCAAGGCAGAGGCCAAGGGCGTCAAGTTCCTTCTGCCCGTGGACAACTACTGCGCGGCCGAGTTCTCCGCCGACGCGGAGCCCGTGCTCGTCGAGGGCAACATCCCCGAGGATCTGATGGGCATGGACATCGGCCCGAAGACCGTGGAGCTCTTCTCCAAGGCCGTCAGCGGCGCCGGCACCATCGTGTGGAACGGGCCCATGGGCGTGTTCGAGTTTGACAAGTTCGCGAACGGCACCAAGGCCATGGCCAAGGCGCTGGCCGAGTCCGGCGCGATCACCATCGTCGGCGGCGGCGACAGCGCGGCTGCCGTTGAGAAGCTCGGCTTTGCCGACAAGATCACCCACATCTCCACCGGCGGCGGCGCCTCCCTCGAATTCCTGGAGGGCAAGGAGCTGCCGGGCGTGGCCTGCCTGCTGGACGCTTGAGAAAGGATCAATTGAAAATGAACAGAAAATATCGTAAAACCGTCATCGCCGGCAACTGGAAAATGAACATGCTGGCATCCGAAATCAAGCCCTTCATGGAAGCGCTGAAGGAGAACCTGCCCAAGACCCGCACCTGCGAAATGGTCCTGTGCACTCCCGCCGTGATGATCCCCGCCATGATCAAGGCCGGCAAGGACTGCAAGGTCGCTGCCGGCGGTGAGGACGTCTCGAAGTACGAGAAGGGCGCCTACACCGGTGAGGTCTCTGCCAGCCAGCTTGCCGACATCGGCGCCAAGTACTGCATCGTCGGCCACTCCGAGCGCCGCCAGTACCACGGCGAGGACGACATGCTTGTCAACGCCAAGGCCAAGGCCCTCATCGAAAAGGGCATCATCCCCATCATCTGCGTGGGCGAGAGCCTTGAGCAGCGCGAGATGGACCTGACCATGGAGTATGTCGCATACCAGGTCAAGGCCGCCCTCAGCGGCATTGACGCCACCAAGCTGCGCCGCTGCATCATCGCATACGAGCCCATCTGGGCCATCGGCACCGGCAAGACCGCCACGGCCGAGCAGGCACAGGAGGTCTGCGAGGGTATCCGTGCCGTCATCCGCGGCATCTACGGCGCCCGTCCCGCCCGCGCTGTCAGCATCCTCTACGGCGGCAGCATGAACGCCAAGAACGCGGCCGAGCTTCTGGCCCAGCCCGACATCGACGGCGGTCTCATCGGCGGCGCTTCGCTCAAGCCCGTTGACTTCGCCACCATCATCAAGGCCACCGATCAGGAGTAAGGAGCTTATACAATGAGCAAAAAAGCAGTCCTGATCATTATGGACGGCTACGGACTGGCCGCTCCCTCCCCGGGCAACGCCATCTATGTTGCCGAGACCCCGAACCTTGATAAACTCTTTGCCGAGAATCCCCATACCGCCCTGCAGGCCTCCGGCCTTGACGTGGGCCTGCCCGAGGGGCAGATGGGCAACTCCGAGGTCGGCCACACCAACATGGGCGCGGGCCGCGTCGTCTTCCAGATCCTGCCGAAGATGACCCAGGAGATCAAAAACGGCAAGTTCTTCCAGAACCCCGTCTACCTCAAGGCCATTGAAGACGCCAAGGCCGGCGGCCACGCCCTGCACGTCATGGGCCTCATGTCCGACGGCGGCGTGCACAGCCACCTGACCCATGTCTTCGCCATGCTCGACATGGCAAAGCAGCACGGCGTGGAGAAGGTCTTCGTCCACTGCTTCCTCGACGGGCGTGACGTGCCGCCCACCAGCGGCGCAGGTTTCGTCAGGCAGCTCAAGGAGAAGTGCGACGCTCTCGGCAACGCGAAGATCGCCACCGTCCAGGGCCGCTTCTGGGGCATGGACCGCGACAAGCGCTGGGACCGCGTGGAGAAGGGCTACAACGCCATCGTCCCGATGAGTTTGTCGAGCCCGTGGTCTGCTGCGCCGACGGCCGGATCAACCAGGGCGACAGCGTCATCTTCATGAACTTCCGCCCCGACCGCGCCAGAGAGATGACCTGGGCGCTGAACCTTGAGAACTTCGACGGCTTTGCCCGCAAGAAGACGGTCTTCCCCCTCAGCTATGTCTGCACCGCGCAGTACGACGAGGCCCTGCCCCTGCCCATCGCCTATCCGCCCGAGGTCATCGAGAACACCCTCGGCGACTATGTGAGCGCCCTGGGCTATAAGCAGTTCCGCGTAGCCGAGACCGAAAAGTACGCCCACGTCACCTTCTTCTTCAACGGCGGCGTTGAGAAGGAGACCGAGGGCGAGGTGCGCTGCCTCGTGCCCTCCCCGAAGGAGTACCCGACCTACGACCTCATCCCCGAGATGAGCGCCTATAAGGTCTGCGACAAGGTGGTCGAGGCCATCGCCTCCGACGAGTACGGCCTGATTGTCTGCAACTTCGCAAACTGCGACATGGTGGGTCACACCGGCGTCATGGATGCCGCCGTCAAGGCCGTCCAGACGGTGGACACCTGCATCGGCCGCATCGTGGAGGAAGTCAGCAAGCACCCCGACACGGTCCTGCTGGTCACGGCCGACCACGGCAATGCCGACTGCATGTTTGACGAGCATACCGGCAAGGTCAATACCGCCCACACCACGAACCCCGTCCCCTTCGCCGTGTGCGAAAAGGGCATCAGCCTCAAGCCCGGCCGCCTGGCGGACATCGCCCCCACGATCCTGCAGATCATGGGCCTCAAGCAGCCTGCGGAAATGACCGGCGAGAGCCTGATCCGCTGATTATAGTAACTGATAAAAAGAACGCCACCCGTTCGGGTGGCGTTGCTTTTTATTTTACACCGTCGCGTAGCCCATGGGGTTCTTGGACTGCCAGGCCCAGGTGTCGCGGCACATGTCGTCGAGGTTGTACTGCGCCTTCCAGCCCAAAAGCTCGGCGCTCTTGTCGGGGCTCGAGTAGACCGTGGCGAGGTCGCCGGGGCGGCGGTCCACGATCTCGTAGGGGATCTTCACGCCGGTGACGCGCTCAAAGGCGTGCACCATGTCCAGCACGCTGTAGCCGACGCCGGTGCCGAGGTTGAAGACGTTCTCGCCGCGGTGCTTCATCATGTACTCGATGGCGCAGACGTGGCCGCGGGCCAGGTCGACCACATGGATATAGTCGCGCACACCGGTGCCGTCGGGCGTGTCGTAGTCGCTGCCGAACACGTTCAGGTGATCGCGGCGGCCCACGGCGACCTGGGCGATGAAGGGCATGAGGTTATTCGGAATGCCGCGCGGGTCCTCACCGATCAGGCCGCTGGAGTGCGCGCCGATGGGGTTGAAGTAGCGCAGGAGGGACACGGAGAAATCGTCCACCGCCTTGGCGGTGTCGCGCAGGATCTGCTCGGACATGTACTTGGTCCAGCCGTAGGGGTTGGTGCAGTTGCCGGTCTTGCTGGTCTCCCTGAGCGGGACCTCGTTGTCGCCGGAGTAGACCGTGGCGGAGGAGGAGAAGACGATGTCCTTCACGCCGTGGTCGCGCATGGCCTCGCACAGGCGGACGGTGGAAAAGAGGTTGTTGTCGTAGTATTCCAGCGGCATTGCCACGGATTCGCCCACAGCCTTGAGGCCCGCGAAGTGAATGGCGCAGTCGATGTGGTGCTTCTCAAAGATGCGGTCGAGGGCGGCTCTGTCGCGCACGTCGTTCTCGTAGAAGGCCACCTTTTTGCCGGTGATCTGCTCCACGCGCTCGATGGCCCTGGGACTGGAGTTGACGAGATTGTCGATGACGACCACGCCGTAGCCGCGGTTGAGAAGCTCCACGCAGGTATGGCTGCCGATATACCCGGCGCCGCCGGTAACAAGTACGTTCATATTCGTTCTCCTTTTATGTTATTCTTGATTCAACAAGGCATACATTTTCATGTCTTCCGTTTTCCCGTTCTTGACGGCATTGCTCCGCAGCACACCCTCCAGCCGAAAGCCCGCTTTTTCCAGCACCCGGCAGGAGGCGGCGTTGCGCGCAAACGGTTCCGCATAGATCCGCAGGATGTCCGAATGCTCAAAAACATATTCGCAGGCCTGCCTGACCGCGCTGGTCATATATCCCCTGCCCCAGTACGCTTCACCGAGATAATAGCCCAGCTCCGCGGTGCGGGAATGGATGTTCTCACCGCGAAAGACGCTGATGCTCCCGATGGCTTCATCGTCCAGCGTGACGGCAAACGCGAAGCACCTGTCCGGATCGGCCGACAGCATGGCCCGGATATAGTCCTCCGCGTCCTGCTCCGTATAGGGAAAGGGGAGCCCGTCGCGCAGATTGTCCAGAATGTTTATGTTGTTGAGATTCCGGGACAGGGCCGCTTTGTCTTCAAGCCGCCATTTTCTGATCTCGCAGTTCATACACAGGCCGCTCATCAGTCCAGCAGCTTTTCGGGGTAGACGCCCTGCTCGCGCATACGCCTGAGCGCCGCGCTCACGCTCTGCAGATCCTCCTTGTAGGTCATGCCGTACCACTGCTCATGGCAGGGGAGTACCCGCACCGCGGCACTGCCGTCCTGAATGCAGGCGTTGGCCACAAAGGGCAGGAAGTATTCGGCCTTCAGGGGATTGACCGGCAGGTTTTTGTCCAGCCAGGCGGGAAAGCGCGCACAGAGCTCGTCCATCATCGCAGGCCCGAAGGCCCAGCAGTTCATGGAGACCTGCGTGTCCCCGGGCAGGCTCACCCAGTGCTCTCCGTCCTCGGTGTAGGCCGCGTCCTCGCCGCGCTTCTCAATATGTACGCGCTCCACCACGTCGGTCAGCAGGCCGTCCTCCACCTGGCAGATGCCGCGGGAGACGTAGCCGTTTTCCGTGACGGTGTTGCGCAGGAGGTAGGCGACCATGGCGTGCTCGTTCGCGGGCCGGTCGGCGGCGAGAAAATCGTACAGCGCCTTGTATGCGCCGGGGCCGTAAAAGTCGTCGGCGTTGATGACGGCGAAGGGCCCGTCCACCACGCCGCGGCAGCAGAGCACCGCATGCCCCGTGCCCCAGGGCTTGACGCGCCCTTCCGGCAGGGCATAGCCCTCCGGCAGCCGGTCGATGCTCTGAAAGACGTACTGTACGTCAAAATATTTCTCCGCGCGGCGGCCCACGGCGGCCTTGAAATCCGCCTCGATCTCCTTCTTGATGATGAAGGCGACCTTGCGGAAGCCCGCGCGGTAAGCGTCATACAGAGAAAAGTCAATGATCGCGTGTCCGAAATCATCGACGGCCATGATCTGCTTGAGACCGCCGAAGCGGCTGCCCATCCCGGCAGCCAGAATCACCAGTGTCGGTTCCCGCATAAGTACACCTCGCGTTTGTTGTTCGATAAGCGTGATTATAACAGCTTTTCCCCCTCTTGTACAGGGGAAGCCCGGCTTTTTTTCGATCTGCGCGAGTGCGCGGGGAGGCTTACAGTTTCCCGGGACTTGTTCAAATCGTCGGAAAAGGGATTGACGCAGAGGGGAATAATCAGTATAATATTCACAGCGTAAAACGGCAAAAACCACCAAATATCATAGCAGGAGGAAACTATCATATGTTTGGTTTTTTTAGAAAACTGAAAAGGATCGTGGTCGGCGTGATCCTCTGCGCAGCGGGATACGGCCTGTACAAGCTGCTGAAAACCGATAAGGCGCAGGAGTCGCTGTTTGACTTCCTCGGGGAAGACAACTACCTGAGTATTCTGGACAAAGTGCGCCTCGCGGGAGACCTGCTGGGCTGGCCGGTCGAGTTTATCAGAGCGCTGCTTCCGTAATCAGAAACGGAACTAAAAAAGGTAAAGGAGAAATTCTATGAATCCGAAATATGAACCTCTGTTTACGCCGTTCAAGATCGGCGAAGTGGAGATCCCGAACCGCATCGTGCAGTGCTCCATGGGCGGTACCACGCTTTTCGGCTGGCTGGAGCCGTCTCACTTTGACGAAGAGGCTGCAAACTTTCTGCTCCAGCGCGCAAAGGACGGCGTAGGCCTGGTTCTGCCCGGCATGCAGGTCATCCGCGACACCATGGGCAGAAAGTGGCTGGACTCCAACCGCCAGATGTATCGTGTGCTCAAGCCCTATATGGACGAGTATCACAAGACCGGCAGCAAGCTCTTCATCCAGCTCGCCGGCGGCTTCGGCCGTTCCATGGCCGTCACGCCCTGGATGGCTGCGCTTGCCAGAAACGACCTTTTAAACAAGCTCGCAAGCCCCATCGTGGACGTGCAGTATGCCTGCGCCTCCGCCTCCGCCACCCCCAACCGCTGGGCCGATAACCTCAGCTCCCGCCCCTTCACCGTCGAAGAGATCCAGGAGATGGTCTGGCACTTCGGCGCCACCGCCAAGAAGCTGCGCGAGGCCGGGGTTGACGGCGTTGAGATCCACGCTGTGCACGAGGGCTACAACCTCGACCAGTTCGCCATTGCGAACATGAACTTCCGTACCGACCAGTACGGCGGCAGCCTCGAGAACCGCCTGCGCTTTGCCACCGAGATCGTACAGGAGATCCACCGCCAGGCCGGAGACGACTTCCCCGTCTCCCTGCGCTACTCCGTCCGCTCCTGCACCAAGGGCTGGCGCAAGGGCGCGATGCCGTATGAGGAGTTTGAGGAGTTCGGCCGCGACATGGCCGAGTCCGAGAAGGCCGTCAAGATCCTGCAGGATGCCGGCTACGCCTTCCTCAACTGCGACAACGGCACCTACGATGCCTGGTACTGGGCCCATCCGCCACAGTACATGCCCGACAACTGCAACCTCGCCGATGTTGAGCATATCCGTGAGTTTATTGACATCCCCGTCGCCTGCGCCGGCCGTATGGACCCGGTCAAGGCGGCCGAGGAGATCCAGGCCGGCCGTCTGGACGCCGTGGCCATCGCCCGCCAGAACCTGGTCGATGAGAACTGGGTCACCAAGATCCGCACCGGCCATGAGGAGGACATCCGTCCCTGCATCCGCTGCCACAACGGCTGCTTCAATTTCTCCAAGGCCAACGGCACCGCGAACATGCAGTCCCTGGGCGACTCCCTGCATCTGGCCCGCTGCGCGCTGAACCCGCCCACCATGCAGCAGGAGCGCTACAAGATCGTCCCGACGAAGCGCCCCAAGAAGATCGCGATCATCGGCGGCGGTGTCGGCGGCATGGAGTGCGCGCTGGTCCTGAAAAAGCGCGGCCATACTCCCGTCATCTTCGAGAAGGAGGATCAGCTCGGCGGCCTGTTCCTGACGGCCTCCGCCATGACCTTCAAGGAGAACGACAGGGAGCTCATCGAGTGGTACAAGCGCGAGATCGCCAAGGCCGGCATTGAGATCCACTTCAATACCGAGGTCAACGATCTGGGCACGCTCAAGCGCGGCTTTGACGAGATCATCGTCTGCACCGGCTCCGTCCCCAGAACCATGCCGCAGATCAAGGGCTTTGACAAGACCCGCTCCTTCCGGGAGCTGCTGCGTGAGAAGACGGTCGAGGGCGACAAAATCGTCTTCCTCGGCGGCGGCCAGTCCTCCTGCGAGGCAGCCTATGATCTGGTCCTGGCCGGCAAGCACCCCGTCATTGTCGAGTACGGCAGCGACCTCGTCGCGGCCCAGGCCACCTGCCTTGCCAACACCTCCTTCCTGCGCGACGCCATGGATTACCACAACGTCCCGGTCTTCCTGCACAGCACCATCACCGAGATCGGCGACGACTTCTGCATCATCAAGACCCCGACCGAGACGATCCGCTGCGAGTGTGACGCCGTCATCAACGGCATCGGCTTCGTCCCCGCGCCTGTCGGCGAAAAGAGCGCCCGCGTCCACAGAGTCGGCGACTGCGTTGCCATCGGCAACCTGCGCACCGTCATCTGGCGCGCCTGGGACATCTGCATGAGGATCTGATCCCTGGCAGAGTGCGCGACAATATAACTGTATAGCATGACAGGGCTGTGAAGTCTGGGTGAATCCCAAACTTCACAGCCCTGTTTTCTTGCCTCCCCCAGCCGCTTGCGGCTAATGGGGGAGGTGTCGCGGAGCGACGGAGAGGGCATCTCTCAGTCACGTCGCTTCCGTGAGACGCGCCGTGCCAGCTCCCCCGAAGGGGGAGCCAAGCGCTGAGACCCGACGAAAACCGTACAATGCCGCAAACCGGCGGGCCGTTCGTGAACGGCCCCTACGACGAAAAGCTTGCCCCGCTCCGTAGGGGTCGTTCACGAACGGCCCGCGAAACCGTACAGCCCCGCGCCAAATCACGGCGCGGGGCTGTACGGTGCGGCTTCTTTACTTTTCGCACCCCTCGAGATAGTCCGCCAGGAGGTGGCAGAGGAAATAGGCGACGGCGCATTCGCTCTCCTGCCAGATGCGGAAGGTCAGCACCTCCGGGCAGAACAGCAGATATCCGTAGCGGCGCCCGGATTTTTCCACCTCACAGATCATGACGGAGTCAAACTGCATCCGGCTCACGTGCCCGGAGAGCACCGGACAGGCGCTCTGCAGCTCCTCCAGGCTGTGGGGGGCGAAGAGACCGTTGCGCATCAGGGCATCCGGCGATTCGACCGCGCCGAGCTCGCTTTTGCCGGTGATGTCATGCAGGCGATTTTGCGTGTCGATGTAGAAAAGCCGGTACATGCGCATGCTCTCGCCGATGGGGGCAAAGCCGCGGCGCAGACGCTCTCCGGCGTCGCCGCCCGCGTCGAAGGCCCTGGCCGCGCGATAGAAGGTGTCGTAGAGATTGCGGCGGGCGAGGGTGGGGATCTCCAGCTTTTCATGCTTGGCCGGGACATAGATGATAAAGCAGTTGCGGCCCTTGGACTTGCCGCGGTACAGCGTCTTGTCGGACAGGGCGAAGAGCCCGTCGAAGCTGTCGGCGTCCGTGGGATAGACCGCGCAGCCGACGGTGGCGGTGGAGAAGATCGTGCGCTCACCGAATTTCAGATCCTTGCGGAAAACCCGCCCGGGCAGGTACATCTCGTCGAGAAAGGCGTGAATGCCGTCGTAGTCGGTGCAGCCGAAATAGACGAACAGAAACTCGTCCCCGCCGAAGCGGCCGACCACGCCGTCCTCGCCCACAAAGACGCGCAGATCCTCCGCCACGGTGCTGAGCATCCTGTCGCCGGTGCGGTGGCCGTAGTTGTCGTTGATGCTTTTGAAATTGTCCAGATCGACGATGCCCATGACAAAGGGCGTTTTGTCGTCAATCAGGGCGTGGATGAAGCGGAGGATATAGGGCCGCGCGATCAGCCCCGTCAGGGAATCATGCATCACGGACAGGGGAGTGGTCTCCAGCAGCTCCCGAAAGAAGGGATAGCGGGCGAGATATTCGGCTGAATACATGTGCTGCGCCTCCATACGTGTCTTTGCCCTATCATATCAAATCTTTCAGCAATTTGCAATATTTCGGAGAGGCGGAAAGGTAGTTTTTTAGTTCAAATGATACTCGCGTTTAAAATCCCGGACCACAACAACGCAGACGACACCGGCCGCGACCGCGACGGCGATGTTGCTGACCATCATGACGATGCCGACGCTCTTTTCGCCCACGCTCGTGCAGTGCTGCAGAAACCAGAACACCGGGATGCGGAAGACAAACACGCGCGCAAAGTTCAGCACCAGCGTCATCCGCGTCTTCCCGAGGCCGTAAAGCAGCGCCATCACGGCGGCGTTGAAGCCCAGGGGAACGGCACCGAGCGCCTCAAAGCGGTAGACCGAGGCGATCGTGCGGCGAAACGCCTCGCTCCCGCCGTCAAAGAGACCGGAGAGAAGCTCGAGCTGCCAGAGCTCAAGCCCCGAGATCAGTGCGCCGAGGAGCATGTTGATCAGAGCTGTGGCGTAAAAGGCGTCCAGCACCCGGCGGAACCTGCCCGCGCCGTAGTTCTGGCTGATGATGGCGGAGCTGCCCTGCTGAAAACCGTTCTGCGGGTTGGTGGCGATGCCGCCGAGATTGTTCGACACGCCCAGGGCACCCACCGTCAGCGCGCCGTAGACTGTGCTCATGGAGTTGACGATGGTTTTTCCGAAGGCGAAGAGGGCCTTCTCGGCAATGACGGGCAGGGAATTGCGGATCATCGGCTCCACCACGCGCTTTTCGCGCAGCGCCACGGCCTTCGCGGAGAAGCTGAAGGCGCTGTCCCCGACGAGGCTGTAGCGCACGGCGAAGACGAACATGGTCAGCTCCGAGAGGAGGGAGGCCACCGCGATCATCACAAGGTCGCTCTCGAGCACGTAGACGAAATACGCCGTCAGGGACAGCTTGACGAGGATGACCGCGAGATTCAGCAGGAAGATCCGGCGGGCGTTGCCGCGGGCGCGCTCCACCGCAATGTAGACGCTGTTGAGGAAATTCACGACCATGACGAAAAGCTGCACGATGAAGTAGCGCCGCCCAACCGCGATCAGCTCCGCCGGGGTGCCCGCCAGACGCAGAAAGCCGTCGGTAAAGGGCAGGATCACCGCGAGCATGAGAAGGCCGGCGCCGAGACTCACCGCGTACAGCGAGCTCACACGGCGCCGGACCATCACAAGGTCCCCCTCGCCGTAGGCGCGGCTGATCTGAATGCCGGCGCCGACCGCGAGACCGCCGCCCACCGAGGACAGCATCAGGTTGAGCTGGGCCAGATACGCCACCGCGGACACGGACTCCTTGCTGATGTGGGAGGCCATCATCGTGTCCAGGATCGTAAAGAGGGCGGCGAGCCCCTGATAGAGGGCCAGCGGCGTGCCCACATAGAGCACGACCCGCCACATCGGCGCGTTCAGGCTCATGTCCAGAAAGCGCGCGTCACGTCTGCTGAGTTCTGCTTTGATCGCCATGTCACATCACCGTTTTTTTCGATATTCCCGCGGCGTGATACCGTACTTCTTTTTGAATGCGTCCTTAAAATAATTGCTGTCGGAAAAGCCGCTGCGCAGCGCGATGTCCGTCACGCTGTCGTCGGTGGAGACAAGCTCGAAGGCTGCGTTCCTGAGGCGGATGAACACCAGGTAGTCGTGTACGCCGATGCCGGTCGCCTCCCGGAATTTCCGGCTGAGATAGTTGGGGCTGAAGCCCGAGGCGGCAGCAATGTCCGCGGCGCTGATCTGCTGGCGGAAGTGCTCGTTGATAAAGCGGGCGGCCAGCAGCACCTGCTGGTCGGTGGTGTGGATATCCGCGATCTTCTCCGACAGGAGCGAGCAGAGGCGGCTGCTCAACAGCAGCAGCTCCTGGAGCTGGAAGCGCAGCATGAGCGGGGAGAGATCGTCAAATTCCGCCTCCTCGGCCGCCATGCGCTCGAGCAGCCCGCTGATCCGGCGGCGGCTCACGGCGGGCGCCTGAAAGATGCGCAGCTGCGAGAAGAAGGCGATGCCGCCCGGCACGCGGGCGGTCAGCTCCGGGCTCAGATCTTCGGCGCGGAAGTAGATGCCGCAGCGCAGGCAGGAGCCGAAGAGATAGCGGGTATAGTGGAAAAGCTGCGGCGGGATCAGCAGAAAGTCGCCGTCGTGCAGATCGTAGTTTGCATCCTCAACAAAGAAACGGCAGGACCCGTGCTCAATATAGGAAAGCTCATAGTAGGGGTGGCAGTGGTGGTGACTCATCACATAGCCCCCGTCTCGCGTACGTCGGTCCACATAGACGCGGCTGATGCTGCCGGTGCTTGTTCGGGCTTCGTTTTTCATGATCGGCCTCCTGATGTTGTGCGGCGTTGCCTTTGTTGAGAAAACCGTAAAATTCAAAAAATATCGTTCCTAAACCGTATTACTTAAAACAGAAAAAATGTAAAATAAATAAAAATAGAACACATAGTTTACATAAAATTATGACAATCTGACCAAAAATGAGACGGAAAGGGAGATCTTTATGCAGCTCGGTATCCGCCTGCACGATGTAAACGCTGCCCTCCCGGCGGAGGATCAGACCCTCGAGGCGCGGGCACGCAAGGCCAGGGAGGAGGGCTTTTCCTGCGTCCATCTGGCCCTGTCCAAGTGCATCAAGGGCGTGAACTTTGACAATGCCGCCCTGACCGAGGGCCTTGCCGCCTATATCCGCCGCGTGTTTCAGAAGCAGGAGCTGGATGTGGCGGTGCTCGGCTGCTACCTGAATCTGGCCCACCCGGATCCCCGGCAGGTCAAGGCGTTTCAGTCGCGCTACTTCGGGAGCCTGCGCGTGGCGGCCCTGGCCGGCATCGGCATGGTGGGGACGGAGACCGGCGCGCCGAACGAAGCATACAAATTCGACGCCAACACCCACTCGCGGGAGGCGCTGCGCACCTTCATGTGGAATCTGGAGCCGGTGCTGGAGATGGCCGAGAACTACGGCGTCATGATGGCCATTGAGCCGGTGCGAACCCACATCGTCTACAACACCGACCGGGCCCTGCAGGTGATCGAGGGGATGAAGAGTCCGAACCTGCGCATCATCTTCGACCCGGTGAACCTGCTGGCCGCGGACAATGCGGACCGGCGGGACGCCGTGCTGAACGAGGCCATGGACAAGCTCTGCGATCATATCGCCATGGTGCACCTGAAGGACTATGTCCGCACGGATAACGGCCTTGTGAGTGTGGCGGCGGGCACCGGCGAGATGGATTATACCGCGATCCTGCGCTTTCTCAAGGAGAGAAAGCCCTTTATCCAGGCGTCGCTGGAGAACACCTCCAACGACAACGCCGTCCAGGCCAGAGAGTTGATCGAGCGTCTTTACGCTTGCGTATAACGGTTGATCCAGGCGACGCGCCCGGGCCGCGCCGGGGTCTCGAAAAAGCGGGCCGTGCGGTCGCGGCCGCTGTCGCGCCAGGGGTCGAAGCCCTCGGGCCGGATGTGCCGGCCGTAGCGGCAGTCTTCAAACACGCTCAGCCCGTAGTCGCGCCAGGGGCGGGCGAGAAAATGCGTCGCGTCCATGACGCCCTCTCCCTGAAGAAAGGCGCAGCGGCGAAAGACAAAGCCCTCCGTCTGGCTGAGGGAATGGGCGGGCGCCGCCACATAGCCGTGGTCCCGGCCGTCGAAGACGGTGAGGATGTCGCAGTCCTCGAATACCGCGCTGCCGCAGCCGAAGATGAAATCGACCGAGCCCTCGATGCGGCAATGGGTGAAGCGCTGGCTCAAAAAGGAGGGCCTGCGCAGCTCGTCCGGCAGAAAGCCGTCGTAGCGCTCAATGAGATCCGGCGGCAGCGGGCCGAGGAAGAGCGTATCCTGCGTGGAGCGGAGCGTGCATTCTTCCATGCGGAAGCGGTCCCCGCAGACGCTCAGCGCGACCTCCTGCCCCTTCTCGGCGGGGTTCAGCGCATCATTTATAATAGAAAGGCCGCGCATCGTGATATCGTCTGCGCACACGGCCACGGTCCAGGTGCGGAAGGTGTTGTATTCCCGCCCCTCGGCGTCAAGCTTTTTGGCCCAGTCGTCCCAGACCAGGGCGGTCTGTTCGGCGCCCGCCCCCTCGAGGGTGAGCCCCGGGGTGCGTATCATGAGCTTCTGCCGGTATTCTCCGGGAGCGAAGCGCAGCACGGCGCCGGGCTCGGCACGGTCCAGAATTGCCTGGACATCGTCCCCCGGCCGGACGGTCAGATTCTGATTCAATTCAAAACACTCCCAACACATTTTCAAGCCCTGCAGGGGCCTGCAAGCCGATTATATAACAGCCCCGAAAAAACGGGCAACGGCATTTGAAAAAGGCGCCCGTTTTGACCATACAAAAGCACCTGATAGGACATGTCGGCAGAGGGGAATAACTGTTAAAATGGAGTCCCAACGGTCGCTTGGACCACACATTACGGATTAATCATAACAGGAAAAGGACGGCTATGAAGCGTCAGCTCAGTTTTCGGGAATATCGCAATATCGACCTTGCCATGTTCGCGGCGATCCTGTGCGCTGCGGAATGGATGATCGTGAAGGCGGCCACCTACTGGTTTGCCGACCAGCTCTATACCGTGTCCGTTGTGGGCGCGGTGACGGCTATCGTCCTGATGCGCTGGGGCCCCTGGGCCGCGATCCATGCGGTGCTGGGCGGGGCGGTGTTCTGCCTGGCCTCCCACGGCAGCGGCAGGCAGTATCTCATCTACTGCCTCGGCAATCTCCTGTCGCTTCTCATGCTCGTCCCGCTGCGCCTTCTGGGGGGCGAACGGATACGGCTCGACGGCGTTTTGAGCGTCTGCTTCGGCGTGGGTACGCTGCTTCTGATGCAGCTCGGCCGGATGCTGACGTCCCTTCTTCTCGGTACGGATTTTCAGACCAGCCTTGGTTTTTTTACTACGGATGCCCTTTCCCTCCTGTTCACCGGCGTGATCCTCTGGATCGCCCGGCGGCTGGATGGAATCTTTGAAAATCAAAAGCATTATCTTCTGCGCATTCACAAGACGGAAGAGGAAAAAGGAGGATTTTGATGAAATCAAAAGCAGCAGATTTTCTCA
>CACWLG010000061.1 GCA_902761635.1 Oscillospiraceae bacterium
TCGCATGCACGGTGTGAAGCGGGGGAAAATCCGCTCTGACTGCTGAACAACGTATTGTTCAGTAAAAGCGGTGGATTACCTATCGCTATCCTTCGGCAACATCCTGACCGAGGGTGCCTTCGCTTCCAAGCTGGAACAGTACCCGGAGGCGGTCGGTAACTACGCGGACTTCATTCGAGCAAACTGGATCGGCAGACGCACGGCTGACTGCGTGGGGCTCATCAAGAGTTACGGCTGGTTCGACCCCGACACCGGGAACATCGTCTACGGCTCCCACGGGATGCCGGACGTCGGCGCGGATCAGATGTACTACGCGGCGGCGGAGTCCGGCACCATCGACTCTATCCCCGAAATTCCCGGCCTTGCCGTCTGGCAGAGCGGTCACATCGGCATTTACATCGGCAACGGCGAGGTGATCGAGGCCATGGGCACCTTGTACGGTGTGGTCAAGACGCACCTCGAGGGCAGCGGCTGGACACACTGGCTGAAGGTGCCCTACATCTATTATGAATGAGGAGGTCACTATGAAATGGAAAAAGAAACGGTATCCTTTAGTATTGAAGCGGAACGTCTGGAAGCGCTCACCTTTTACTTACAGAAAGAGAAAACTTCCTCATTGCAGAAGGAACTCATGAAAATGCTCGAGGAGCTGTACGAAAAGAGTGTGCCAGCCGATGTTCGTGAGTACATCGAAGCGCGGGCAAGGAAGGTGGCGCCGCCCAAACCGAAGGTGAAGCCGCCTGCGAAACAGAAAGCGGAGGTTCATGCCGAGCGAACTGACGCGAAAAATTGACATGGCCCTGAAACGGATAGAGACCTTCCAACGACCGGAAGGTCTCTATCTTGCGTTCTCGGGTGGAAAGGATTCCGTCGTAACCAAGCGTCTGCTGGATATGGCAGGTGCGAAGTATGACGCGCACTACCGGGTAACCTCTGTCGATCCGCCGGAGCTGGTGCGCTTTATCCGGGATACCTATCCCGATGTGGATCGGGAGGTGCCGCGGGATGACACGGGCAAGCCTATCACCATGTGGAACCTGATCCCACGCAAGCTGATGCCGCCGACAAGACTCGTGCGCTATTGCTGCGAGGAACTCAAGGAGAGCGGCGGCGAAGGGCGCATGACGGTGACCGGTGTCCGCTGGGCGGAGAGCAAAAACCGTGAGGATAACCAGGGAGTGGTTACGATCATGAGCCGCAGCATACACAAGGAATTGGACGGCAACACGGATTTTCGTCCAACCAGGCAGGGCGGCGTAATGCTGATGAACGACAACGATGAAAACCGAAAGTTGGTTGAGTTCTGTTATCGCCGCCACAAGACAACGCTCAACCCCATCATAGACTGGACGAATGCGGAGATCTGGCAATTCATCCGTCAGGAAAAAATACCATACTGTTGCCTCTACGACGAGGGCTTTCACAGGCTCGGCTGTATAGGCTGCCCAATGGCGACAAGGCGCGGGCGTTCAATTGAGTTTGCCCGCTGGCCAAAGTATAAGACTGCATACTTACATGCCTTCGAGAAGATGATTCAGGAACGGGCACAGCGCGGAAAGATAGACGGCACCTGGCGCATGGGCACTGACCCGATGGAGGTTTTCCACTGGTGGATGCAGGACGGTGTCATGCCTGGCCAGTTCGTGATGGAGGAATTTGATAACGAGTGGAGATGATAACCGTAAGCAACAAACTAAACGCATTTCTGAAAACGGAAGTACCCCGCAGGCTGTTTCCCAATGATGTGGTGTTCGATCACATCTCCTTTGCAAGCGGGCGGCGGATTGCTTTCCGACTTGCGCTGATCGCGGACGCTGGAAAACTGTTCGGCCTGGCTCTGGTCCCGAGCGAGAGCATCACCGCCACAGCCTGCTATGAGATGGAAAAGCAGTTGGCTTCCTGCACACTGAACCTCTCTGTGCAATACTGTGGCCGGGACTGTGAGTATGAGTACCTGCTCACGGAGGAGGAGCGACAGATGTTGACCGGAAAGATGGAAGCCTTCTTTCACAAGCGTATCGGCACAGACTTGCGCCTGTTCAGTTCTCAGCACACGCCGGAGCAGACCCTGCCGCGCTGAAGGCACGGAGGCACAGAGTAACGAGGCGGGGCGAGGCAGGGTAACGAGGCGGGGCGAGGCGGGAGAAAGCACCGGGGTCGCGGAGCGCCCCGCTGCACTCACTTCTGCCCGCAGTGCGGGCAGTTTCCGGCTTTTCGGAAGGGGGTTCCTAAACGGCAGAAAAACAAGGCAAGGGGGTTCTGATTACGAAAAAAGCCCGATTGTTCAAGGAAAAAAGCGGGGTTCTTGCCCCGTTTTGGAGGAGTTTTGCCCGTGGTTGAGGGAAAGATCAAATTTCCGCTTTGGATCGCGCCGGAGACAAAAGAGATCATAGCGGAATCATTCCGGCAGGACAACTGTAAGAGCATGAGTGAATTTGTTGAAAAAGCAATCCTTTTCTATAGCGGATATCTCCATGCCCGACGTGCGGAATACTATCTGCCACGAGTCCTCGGTTCTGTGCTGCAGGGAACCCTCGGCATATTCGCTGACCGCATCGGCAAGCTGCTGTTCAAGCTGGCAGTGGAAAGCAACATTGGCAATCACATCCTCGCCGCCGATACGGATATGGATGTAGAGACATACGAGCGTCTGCGCAGCCGAAGCTTGCGAGAGGTAAAGCAGACCCATGGCGAGATCAGCTTCGAGGATGACCTGATCTTCCAGAAATCCCTGTAAGCCGTGGCAAAGCTCATCCAGAAGTGTGGTTACATCAAGGCCGGTGGCGGCGGAGCATATATGAAGTATATTGCCACGCGGGAGGGCGTGGAGATTATCGAGAGCAATGCGCCGGCGACAGAAAAGCAGAAAGCGCTGATTGCTGATGTCCTACATGACTTCCCGGACTCCGCGGAGTTGTTTGAGTACGCAGACTATCTTGCAAAACCGACAACAGGCAACGCCTCCGCCTTTCTCTCCGCAGTACTTGACCGTAACGCGCACACAATTCAGGACGGGGACATGTACATGAAATACATTGCCACCCGTCCCCGTGCCGAGAAACATGGCGAGCATGGCCTGTTCAGCTCTGCACTCCATGTGGATCTCGATGCGGCCATGCGTGACTTGGAATCGCACAAAGGCAATACATGGACAATCATCTATTCCCTGCGCAGGGAGGACGCTGCCCGGCTCGGTTTCGATAAGGCCGAGAGCTGGCAGCGTCTTCTGATTGAACAGCAGCCTGCCTTTGCGGAAGCGCTGAATATCTCACCGGAGCATTTGCATTGGTATGCCGCCTTTCATGATGAGGGTCACCACCCGCACATCCACATGATGCTGTGGAGCGATAGCCCGAAAAGAGAACACCTTCGCAGGGACGGCGTCTATACGCTGCGCTCCAGAATGACCAACGCGATCTTCAAGGATGAAATGTATGAGCTCTATGTGCAGAAGGATGTCTCGTACAAAGAACTGACCGCGCAGGCGCGGGAAACCATGCGCAGCCTGCTCGAAAAGATGCAGGGGCAGGTCTGTGACAATCCCATGATTGAACTGAAAATACAGGAGCTGGTAATCGCTCTGGGTGCAGTCAAAGGGAAAAAGCAGTATGGTTATCTGCCGAAGAGCGTCAAGGAGATCGTGGACAGCATTGTGGATGAGCTGGCAAAGCAGCCGGAGGTGGCAGCCTGCTATGGGACATGGAACAAGCTGCGGGATGAGCTGGAACGATACTATAAGGACAAGCCCCGTGAGCATCTCCCGCTCTCTGCCCAGAAAGAATTTCGGGCCATAAAAAATATGGTGATTCGGGAGGCGGAGAACATTCGCCTGGGTGTGTTCACGTTTGAGGACGACAACGATCATGAGGAACCGGACGAGGTAACAATTCGTAAGCTCGAAGCGTCTGCCGAAGTCGGCGACACATGGGCCATGTATCGTCTCGGCAAATTGTGCATGGACGGCAAGCATGTGGAGAAGAATGAAAAAACTGCAGTTGCATGGTTTCAACAGGCAGCGGAGCAGGGCGATCCGTATGCGCAGTACACCCTCGGCAAGCTATACCTGCAAGGTCGGGAGGTTCCTCAGGACAGAGAAGAAGCCCTGCGCTGGCTGAAGAGCTCCGCCGCGCAGGGCAACGTCTATGCGCAGTATCTGATCGACCGGATGGACGAGCAGCGCGATCCGTCGATCCTGCTCGCCGCGACAAAGCTCCTGCACCATGCCTCTCGTATCTTTCGGGAGCAGGCCATGAGCACAAATCCCCAGGGCATCCGCATGGACTCCCGTCGCAGAAAGCAGCTCCTGCAAAAACGCCTCGCCCTCGGGCACAAGATCGACGATCACGAGGAGCAGATGCAGGGACAGCAGACTATGAACTAAACATTTGATCCGAAAGAGTGGATCAGGAAAGGAAAAGGATATGCAAGCAGTATTTTGGTTTTGGATCGGAACAGTAGTCGGCAGCTTCGTCGGTTTCGGATGCTTCTGTCTGTTACAGGCAGCGAGCGATTCCGACGAGGAGACGCCGCGGGAAATGATGCGGAGGTGAGCATAAATGAACAGCATCGAGATACCGCAGGAGTATTGGGAGTTTCTCTTTCTGCGCTGCGCAGAACTCGGAGTGTCTCCCGAAGAATACATAGAGCTGCTGATCAGTGGCTATCTGGAAAGGACACCAAACAATGAGTGACGAAAACAAGAAGGGCATCACGGTCAAAATTGACGCTGCCCTCCATGCCCAGGTGCGGGAATACCTTGATGCCCACAATATGACAATGGCGGAGTTCGTAACCCAGGCGCTGGATAACGAGCTCCACCCCAAAAACGATATGAAAGAAGGTGCCAAGATGGAAAAGACAAGAACCCTGGCAATCCAGATCCCGGAGGAACTGTTCCAGCGGGTAAAGGATTACCTGCAGCGCAACAACATGACGCAGCGGCAGTTTCTGATCGGACTGATCGAGGACGAACTGGACAGAGAGATGACCGAACGTGAGGCCGAAATTGACGCGGTGTCGGAGGAACCGGAGCTGGAGGACAAGTACCCCACCCAGGTCGAAGAAGCCGACGTTGGCTATTTTTTAGGCGAATCCGAGGAAGAAGCGGAGGAAGTCTATGAGGAAGAACAGGCCGCCCCGCAAGAGAGCTATCCGTCCTACGCCATGGGCATAAGTATGTGAGGATTCAAAACAGGCGATCCGTTAAACTTCGGATTGCCTGTCTCAGCCTTCAAGCCCAGCGAAAAATTCATCGTAGGAGCAGTTGTAGATTTTCTTCAGTTCAATGAGAACACTGGCGCGGATGTTCAGCTCGCCAGCCTCGTATTTTTCGTAGGTCGAGCGCCCGATATCGCAGCCCCGGCGCTGCAATTCCGCGCAGAGCTTTTCCTGCGAAAGGCCGTTCGCCAAGCGCAGCCGCCGCAGATTTGAACCCATATTCCTGTCTCGCCGGATCTTCTGTTCCATCATATTACCCCATCAAGTATTGACCAGTATTGGTTGCAACGCTTGATAGTGTATGCTATAATTCAGGAAAATATTGACCGTTATATTGGTCAGTCAGGATGTCAAGACAGAGTATAAGATGAAAGAGAAAAGCTGTGCGATTATGGGCCCCGAGCCCTTAAAATTTCCCTGGGGATATGATGAGGAGGGTGAACGCTGTGGCGCGCTGAAACTGATCCTTCTAAACATGGTCAATTTCTGTCTCGTCGAAAAGATCAAGTCCTTCGTCGTGGTGCTGGACGCGGGGATCGGTTTATACGCCGCCGAGATCATCAGCGAGCTGAAAGAGAAGGACTCCGAAATATCTCTGACGTGTGTGGTCCCGTGGGAGGAACAGGCTGCAAAATGGCCGCCGGATCTGCGGGAGCGCTATTACAACGTGCAGGCCCGGTGTGATGAGACGGAAACCGTATCTTCCCATTGGACGGCAAGCTGTGAGGTGGAAGCGAAGCTGCGGGCTATTGACGGCACCGAGCGCGTGTTCGCCGTCAGGGCCAAGGAGGAAGACACCCTGCTGGAAGTCGCGCTCCACTATGCGCGGCGAACCGATAAAAATGTTCTGATCTTTGACTCGGAGAAGATTGATTTCCAAAATTGAAAAAGTCGACGAATAAAGCGTGGAGCCGCACCGGGGAATCGTCCCTGATATGGCTCCATGCTCGTTATTGTCAGTCCAGCGCCTCACCCATCTTTTCCGCGAGGTCGTGCAGACTCTTGTCGCGCTGCTCTTTTGATATAGCGCCATGCTTCCAAACAGTATCCAGCATCTGTTTCTGACGCAGAAAGAGCTGATGGTTTTTCTCGGCATAGCTCATGCTGGCCCAGATGCTGTTATCGTGGCTGATGTCCATGCTATCCCTCGCTTTCACTGAATAGGCGGCACAACGAGGCGGATTATATCACAGGCGGGTGAGAAAAGCAATCTTATAGGAGGTGATCCCAATCCCCCAATACATTCCCTTTACTCAAGCGCAAAAGGAGCAGGCTGCGGCGACGGATCTCGAAGCCTTCCTCCAGAGCAGAGGCGAAAAGCTGATCCGCTCCGGCAGAGAGAAGCGGCTTGCCAGCGATCACAGCGTGACCGTTCGCGGAAGTGAGTGGTACGATCATGCCGAACAGCGCGGCGGCAACGCCATCAGCTTTCTCCAGAAATATTACAATATGAGCTTTCCTGAAGCGATGCAGGCTCTCCTCGGCGGAGACTATAAGCCCATCGAACGGGAGCAGCCGGAACCCAAGCCCTTCGTACTGCCCGAAGCCAATTCGGACATGCGGAGGGTTTTCGCATACCTCACCAAGACCCGCGGCATAGACAGCAAGGTTCTCTCCGCTTTTGCCCATGACAGGCTGATCTATGAGGAAAGAAAGTATCACAACGCGGTTTTCGTCGGCAAGGATGAAAATAGAATTGCGCGTCATGCCCACGTCCGCAGCACCAACAGCCAGGGCAAAACCTTCCGCATCAACATCGAGGGCAGCGATCCGCGATACAGCTTTCATCATATTGGCAACAATGGGAACCTCCTGGTATTTGAGGCTCCCATTGATCTTTTGTCGCATATTTCGATGTACCCGCAGAATTGGCAGTCCAACAGCTATGTGGCCTGCTGCGGTACCTCCATCCAGCCGGTGCTGAATACACTGGAGCGTATGCCCCATGCCGATACTGTCCTGCTCTGCATGGATAATGACGAGGCCGGGCAAAAATCCAACCGCCGCATGGTTGAGCAACTCGAGGCAGAGGGCCTCACGGTCATACTGCAAATACCGAAAATGAAGGATTGGAACGATGATCTACTTGCACAACATCAGTACGCTATGCAGCTTACCGCCCCTTCGTGATGTCCGTGAAAATCTCTCCGTTGCGGGCATTAATCCCTGGCTTTTGGTCGGCGTGGGCTTTATGCTTACGCTCCTGATCGGTGCGATGGCACTGGCCAACAAAAGCTACAGCCTCAGCAACATCAAATCCAAGACCGTAGGCGACGGCCAGCACGGAACCGCCCGCTGGGCAACGGAGCGTGAAATGCGCAGCGCCTTTTCCTATGTGCCCTTTGCAATCCGGGACTGGCGCAAGGGAGAGTACCGCCCGAACAAACAGGGCCTTGTCCTCGGCTGTGTCGGGCAGAAGCATAACCTGAGAGCCATTGTAGACAGCGACGATATTCATTGCCTGATGATTGGCGCGTCAGGCGTCGGTAAGACAGCCTTCTTCCTGTACCCGAATCTCGAATATGCCTGCGCCAGCGGCATGAGCTTCCTGGCTCTGGACACCAAAGGCGATCTAGCGAGGAACTATGGCACCATCGCGCAAAAATACTATGGGTATCAAATTGCCGTGATCGATCTGCGTAACCCTACCCGCTCGGACGGCAACAACCTGCTGACCCTCATCAACCGCTATATGGACAAGGCCAGGGCTGACGAGAAAGACCTCGCCTCCCGCGCAAAGGCAGAGAAGTACGCCAAGATTCTCTCCAAGACGATCATCAATCCCAGCGACGATACCGACCACGGGCAAAACGCCTTTTTCTACGATGCCGCCGAGGGACTGCTGACTGCCGTGTTTCTCTTGATGGCGGAGTTCCTGCCGCCCAGAGGCGACTACGGAGAGCGGCGGCACATCCCGTCCGTGTTCAAGCTGGTGCAGGAGCTGTTGGAGCCTTCCAAGATTCCCGGCAAGTCAAACTTTCAGCTCCTGATGACCTCCCTGCCCTCAGATCACAAAGCCCGATGGTTTGCCGGTGCTGCGCTCAACGCAGCGGATCAGGCCATGGCCTCGGTCATGTCCACGGTTCTCTCCCGCCTTAACGCCTTTCTTGATTCTGAGCTGGAGCATGTGCTGTGCTTTGACAGCGCTATCGACGCGGAGAAGTTTGCCTCTGAGAAGTGCGCAATCTTTCTAATTCTGCCGGAGGAGGACACCACCAAAAACTTCATGGCCGGTCTGATGATCCAAAACTTGTCCCGTGAGCTGTTCTCTGTAGCCGATGAGAACGGCGGCAAGCTCAAGAACCGCGTGGTGCTGTTCTGCGACGAGCTGGGCACCATGCCCGCCTTCGATATCCTCCCGCTCTTCTCCGCGGGCCGCTCCCGCCGCCTGACGCTGGTGCCGATCATCCAGAGCCTTGCCCAGCTTGAAAAGAACTACGGCAAGGAGGGCTGCGAGATCATTCAGGACAACTGCCAGGACACGATCTTCGGCGGCTTCGCGCCCAACAGCCAGACGGCGGAGGTGCTGTCCAAGGCCCTCGGTAATCGAACAGTGCTGACCGGCTCAGTAAGTAAAAGCAAGGAGCCAAGCCAGAGCCTTCAGATGACGGAGCGCCCACTCATGTCCCCGGACGAGCTGAAATCCATCCCCAAGGGCCATTTTATCGTGATGAAAACGGGCATCCACCCGACGCGCACACGGCTACGGCTGTTTCTGGAATGGGGAATATCTTTTGAAGGGCCGTACACTGTCCCCAAGAGAGAGAACGCTGTGATCCGCTACGCCGGTCGGGCAGAGTTGGTTGAAGCGATCCAGGCAAAGTACCCGCCGAAGCAACGGGAGAACACGAGGAAAAACGACAGGAAGCCTAACGAAGGAAAAGTGGAAAACGATGCCCCGCATGTCAAAACGTAGGAGGTAATGCTATCAGCTTTTTTGACACAATCTACGCTGACAACAGTATTCCGCACCGGGCCAAGACAGTCTACATGTACCTCAAGAGCATGTCCGCCTCCAAGGGAGAATGCTGGCCGGGGATCAAGACCATCGCGGCGGATCTCGGCCTCTCCAGGAGCACGGTGAAACGCGCGATAACCGATCTGGAACGGCACGGCTACCTGGAGAAGGAACACCGTTACCGCGACAACGGCAGCTTCACCAGCAATCTCTACCACATGAAATAACGGCGCAGCTCCCGCCTGGGGAAACCTGCGCCGCTATGCTGGACTGAGGATGGGGTCATCACGGACCAGCTTGAAGGTAGAAAGCTAACAAGATGAATAATACAGAGAAAAAATGTAGACGCAGAGAAAACGTTTCATCCGATCCGCTCCACATAATTCTCTATCAATAAGAGAATGATAAGATTTCCAGCACCATCTGAAAGGAGACTTATCATGCTCAATATAAACGCCGCGTCTGTGGACGCCTTTATAAAACATCTCAGGGAGCTGGAGTACAGCCCTGCCACGATTGCGAAATACGCCCATGATGTACAGACATTGATCCAGTACGCGCCGGAGGGGATCAGGGACAAGGAGCACTTGAACAGATTTCGCGCCTGGTTGGAGGACATGGGTTATTCCGGCGCAAGCGTCAATTCCATGCTGGGGGCGGTCAACCGCTTTCTCGCCTTTCTCGGCTCGGACTGGCGGCTCAAATATGTCCGCGTACAGCGCAGGGCCTTTTTACCGGCAGACCGAGAGCTTACACGGCAGGAATACGAAAGTCTGGTTTCCGCCGCCTTAGAGCAGGGCGACAGACGCCTGGCGCTGATCGTCCAGACGCTGTGCGCGCTCGGCCTGCGGATCAGCGAATTGAAGGCCGTGACCGTGGAGGTCGAGATTTGAGCGGGAACACAGGGCAGCATATCACTATGAAAATGGTGATGTAGCTGCCCGATTTTTTATGAGGGTGGTCACATGAGCAATCCGTACTTGCACCCATACTCCAGCTGTGATACACTCTTTGCAGGCGAGGCGGTGGTTCTCGCCTGTTTCTCGTCCGGGAAAATTTCTGAAAAATCCGTTGAAATCAGCCCCAGATTTTGCTATAATCTATTTGTATCTTTATGCTCACGTGCAGGAGTTAAGAATCCGCACTGGCAGGTCGATACATGAGATGAGAACTTCTCATTTTTTTGACGGAAAGGGGCTTAACAGCCATGCGGAATAGAACTACGCTCTTTAGAGCAGAGCAGGCTAACTGCGCCCTTTTTGCGTCCTGCGGGGCGCTTGAAACTGAATATTATATTCGTGATGGATAACCGTCGGATTCTGACGGGGTAAGTATACCCTGTCAGGTTCGGCGGTTTTTTGTATATACAAAACAACAAATGGAGGCAAACATTTATGAAGATCAAGAAGAGATTACTTTCGCTGGCCTTGTCAGGCGTGATGGTGCTTGGCCTGATGCCGGGCATGACCATGACCGCGCTGGCGGACGGAGACACCAGCTACACCCTCACCATCCCGTCCACGCTGACGGTAGCCGACAAAGGCTGGAACGCCACGGACGGCATCAGCGCAACCGGCTCGCTCGAAAGCGGCAAGAAGCTTAGCGTGACTGCGACATCTGACGATGAATTTGCGCTTGTGAATCAGAGCGACAATACGCAGAAGGTCGGCTACATACTGGCAGCTACGTCCGAGGACACAACTGCTACGACCTCTTGGACATTTGATAGTTTGAGCAGCACAGCAACAAAGAAAGATATGGGCATCATCGTGGACGATTACAGCTCCAAGCCCGCAGGCACTTATCAGGACACCGTGACCTTTACGGCGAAGGTGGAGATCGCAGTTCCGGCTGGCATTACACTCACCAGAAACATGACGTTCGGCGGTGATCCATTTGATTGGGGAAGTAGCACAGGTACCCTCCCCACTGCGTTTGTTGCGGGCAAACAGGTAGCTGTCATCTACAAGAACACAAGCGGACAGACCGCGAAGGTCGTGAGTGATGCTCTGACCGCCAGCGACATCAGCAACGAAGGCAAGTCGGCCACCATCAACGTGACCATCGACGATGCCGACAAGACGAAGCACGTGACCTATATCTATCCCGCTACGATGGCCAATGACGACGGCACGTTGAACACAGGCGCTCTCGACGCGCAGAACGGCACGCTGGATGAAGACATCATCAACTGCTGCACAACAACGGGCGCTTGGGATGGCAATTCACTGCCCTCGTTGGAGCTCACCAGCCCGTTCGCCATCTTCAAGTTCACCACCAAGAACTCCGACGGATCGGCCACCATCAACGTGACGTCGCTGACCGTCACCATCGGTGCGCAGGACTATGTCATCACCCCCGCCTCGGCCACCAGCACGCTCTACGTCGCCCTGCCCGCCGTCAGCGATCAGGCCGTCAGATTCTCTGCCACAGACAGCGACGGCAAGACCTACACCTGCTCTAAGGCCAGCGTGACCTTTGCTGCCGGCAAATACTACCTGAGCATGCTGAAGATGGCTCCCCCCATCACCGTAACGTGGAACAACGATGATATAACCGGCAGTGGAAATTCTTTCACCAAGGGCGGTGTCACTATAGCTGCCGGCTCTATAGACTTCGACGAAAAGAATTTCGAGGAAAACGGAACATTTACCACCAAGCTCGGCAACTTCACCAAGATTGAAGTAGTAGCGACTAATGGGTTTTGTGACGTATCAGGCACAGGCTGGTCGGGCAACTCTGAAAAAAGGACCTGGACC
>CACWLG010000062.1 GCA_902761635.1 Oscillospiraceae bacterium
CCCGGTTTGCGTAAGCGCCGGGAAAGCTTCACATCCACAGTCTCCTTCTTCCTTTCCAAACCGGAGGACTCACGGGGGTCCTCCGGTTTGGTTTAAACGGGGGTTGCGTCCGTTATGAACACCCGGATCATATCAGGCAGGCTGTTTTGATAGAATAGCCTGCCTATGATTTTTTACCCGGAAATGCGAAGAAATAGCCGAGATCCAGTTGTTTCTCCGCATTTTTTGCTTCTATAATTTCATTCACTTTCGGCCGCGGTCCTTTTTCTGCGGCCGGTTTTTCGCGCTTTTGCGGCCTTTTTTGGTCCTTGTTCCCCGAGTAATCGTTCGTTTTTGACGGGCTATTGTATATTCGGTTTACATAATTTTCTCGATCGTTCAGTTTATCTCCATTGCCTTTAACGTCCGTCCATCAACCCTATTCGTTAGCTCATCCAGATGTACCTCTTGTGTGACTGTTCTGTGATAGACAGCGTGCTATAGTGTGCCCGTAAGCAAGAGAAAAACAAATCAGCCCAAGAGGCTAAAGTAAAATTGAAAAACAAAGGAGATAATAACAATGAAAAATCTTGAAAATGTAAAGGCTCTCAACGATATGGAAATGGCAAAGGTTGCCGGCGGAAACTTCTTCGCTGATTTGGAAGATGTTCTGAGGAGAATCTTCACTGATGACTCGAATTCCACGCAGCAGAACAACGGTCAGGATGAAGCGTAAGATTGGGCATTCCTACGAGTATAAGTGGCCTGCCTTTTCCTTTTGTCCGTACGCCCTTGATTTCAGGGCTTTTCCGGCGAGGCCGACGCCAATGAAACACCGCCGCGGGGCTATTACCGCAGCGGTGTTTTCCCGTTATGTAAACCTATTGGTTTTCCCTCTCGGATCTGTCTTTTTTCTGTGTTTCCTTTTTTTACATGATGTGCTATACTGTCTGAAAATCTGCACCTGCAAAGGGGAGTTTGACTGTGACGCTGACGCCGAAAATGTTTCTGATCGTTTGCCCGCTGCTGTTTCTGGCGGGCTTTGTGGACTCCATTGCCGGGGGCGGCGGACTTATTTCCCTGCCCGCCTATCTCTTTGCGGGGCTGCCCGTCCATATGGCCATCGGCACAAACAAGCTCTCCTCTACCTGCGGCACCGCTTTGACCACGGCGCGCTTCATTCGCGGCGGCCTTATCCGCTGGCGGCTGGCACTGCCGGGGATCGCTGCGGCGATGGTTGGCTCCGGCATCGGCTCCCGCCTCTCCCTCATCACAGATGAGCGTATCATCCGGGTCGTTCTGTTCATGGTGCTGCCGCTGGCCGCTCTCATCGTGCTCAATCCCCGGCTCTTTCCCGAGCGTGAGCAGCGGGAAATCATCGTGGATGCCCGCACGCTCACGGTCTGCGTTCTCGCCGCCCTTGTGATTGGCTTCTACGACGGCTTTTACGGCCCCGGAACCGGGACCTTTCTTATCATCGCCTTCACGGCCTTCGCAAAGCTCTCCGTCGGCGCGGCAAACGCCCATGCCAAATGCATCAACCTCACTACCAATCTCACGTCCCTCGCGGTCTTTCTGCGGGGCGGCACCGTTCTGATTCCGCTGGGGCTTGCCGCCGCAGCCTGCAACATGCTGGGCAATTATGCAGGCTCTGGCCTTGCGATGCGCGGCGGCGCGAAGATCACGCGGCCTATCATTCTGGCCGTTCTGGCCCTGCTGCTCGTGCGGCTGCTGACAGAGCAGGTGTGAAACCAATAAGCGCCGCAGCGTCAGTCAGGACGCAAAACGGGTGAACGCGCCGCGTCATCTGCTCCCGCAGGCGAGAGCCGCTTCTTCCTGTTTTCTGCTTTGCAGCAGCGACAGGCGCGCTTCCGTGCTGGAGGCCCAGGTGTACTGGGACATGTATTCCCCGAAAAAGGTGTTGACCGTCTTCTCATCGCCCTCAAGGAAGCGATAGAGATCGCAGTCGATCAGCTCCGGGAGAATGCGCAGGTTGCGGTTTTTCAGCTCGAAGATCTCCCCGATGCCGCTGCTTTGCAGCGTATCGCGCAGGGAGCGGATGACTACGTCCATCTGCTTTTGCATGGAGGCATCGTATACCCGATCCTCCCACAGGGCGGCAAAAGCGTCCTGCCGGGTGACACCGGCGCCGCGCCGGTCCACCAGATAGGCCAGCAATTCCTTGGATTTGGAGCGGCGGAAGGCCAGGGTCTGCCCGTCGACAAGGATCTCAAAATGCCCGAAGGTTTGCACTGCAATGTGCGGGGGCTTTCCGGCCTCCCGGCCGAAGAGGGCATATTCGACCTCCCGGATCAGCCGCCCCTGATCGAAGGGCTTGAGCAGGTAGCTCGTCGGATGTACCTCATAGGCGTCCAGGGCGTACCGGCTGAAGGCGGTGAGAAAGATGATCGCCATGCCGGGATTCATCTCTCTGAGCCTGCGGGCAAGCTCCAGCCCCGTCATTTCCGGCATGTTGATATCCAAGATCGCCAGATCGGCCGGGTTCTTCCGCACCCAGTCCAGCGCTTCCTCCGGCCGGGTAAAGCCCCGCACCGATTTCAACAGGCGGATCTTCCGGCAGGAGTCGACAACATGCCGGAGGAACTGGGCTTCATCATCTACGCAGATGGCGTTCATGGGTGCTCCTTGTATCAATAGTCCCGGCCGAAGAAGCGCTCATCCTTCTTCCAGTTCCCGATGGTTCTGCCGGAGACACTGGCGCCGACCACATGCGAATAGTAGCTGTCGCCGCGGGTATCGCTGATCACCGCCGTTGTGAGGTAGTAGCCCTCCGGCAGCATTTCGCGGGTAATGCTCGTTCCGGTGTTGAAGATCACGCTCTTGCCGTTCACGCTTCTGGTCTCGCCGGTACTCAGATTCGTCACCTGATAGATCGGGACGATGCTCTTGCCTGCCTCGGGCTCGATCTTGGAGCGAGAGCTTGCAAGGGAGTTCACCTCATTGGACATGTCCACCTTGCGAACGGCGCTGATGGCATACTCTTCGGAATCCCTGTCATAGGCGAGCATGAGGTAGGCCTCTTCCCCGTCATAGGTGATGTGCGCCTTGTATTCCACAGCCGACGCGGTGGAGGACACGACCTCGACATACAGCGGCTCCCCGTTCAGGCAGATCCATGTGCCGTCGAAGTCGCTGCAGAGGCTCCCTTCCCCGTCGAGGGAGAGGACCTTGTCTCTGCCGTAATAGGTGATGGTGTTTTCGTCCTCGTCGAATCTGCCGATCTCGAGCTCATAATCGTTCATGAGGCTCTGGAGCTCTGCATCGACGGGGATGGTGAAGCCCGCCTCGTCAATGCGCGGATCTGCCTTGCTGAAATCTGTGAAGGGTGTGGTATCCAGGATCTTCGGCTTTGCATCTGTGAGAGTGGAAACATGTTCCTTCTGCTCGTCATTGAGGCAGCCGGACTGCTTGTAGTAATAAAGGGCCTTCATGTTTTCGTCATCGCAGATGTCGTAAACATATTCGAGGTAGTAAAGCAGGCCGCCGAGGGTATTCACCTCGGTCGGGATATAGACGGCAATGCCGGTGGAATCGCACAGACCGCCGTTTTCCCGGTGATAGAGCACCGCTTCATTCACGAGCTCCTTGATCCTGCTGCACTGCTCGGGATAGCTGTCGATCATGTAATCGACATAGTTGCCGAGATCGGCGGTGTTGAAGACGCTTGCGCTGTCGTCGCCGTAGCGCGTGGCACGGCCGCCGCAGCGCCCGATCTCCGCAAGGACGCCCAGATCCTTCACCGCGTCTGTAAGCTGAGCCTTTGCAAGCTCGCAGTATGCGTCATAGAGCTCTGCTGTCTTATGGGCATCAAGGACGGAGAAAGTCGTGTTCACCTGGACAAAGGGGACGTTGATGTTCTGGATCATGTAATGATCGGTGAAGGAATCCGCGATCTCCCGGCAAACCTTTGCCGGACTCATCGTGGGATCATCCGTCATGGCCTGCAGCCAGGGGCCGTAATCCCAGCCGTCGCCGGGGATACTCTCCTCGCTCAGGCAGTAGTAATCGGCAAAGCCGTCCAGCGTTTCCGTCACCTCAAGGCAGCTCATAAGGCAGGCGTCAAAGCCGATGATGTCAAAGGCGGGGTCCTTGCTGTTTGGGCGATAGACGCTCTCCAACGCTTTTCTGACATCCTTCAGGCTCAGCATTTCGCCGTAAATGGAGTCCATCCCATAGCCGAAGGGGCCGCCGCCGTGGTCCCAGAGGATCAGGATCGTATGGTCCGCGGGATACTCCGTCTTGCAGAAGCGCAGGAAGTCTGCCAGAGTCTCCGGCCGGGAGGCCGGCTGCAGCGGGAGATCCGCCACCTCGCTGAACTTGCCGTCCTTATACTGGAAGCGCTGGGTGCGGTTGGGGTTGATCATGCTGTTGCTCCAGTGGGTCGCGCCGCCGGTCTGCATCACGATCTGGATGTTGTCGGACCATTTGCCGGAGGTCATCTCCATGATATCGGCCGAGGCCAGGCCCAGGCGGTCGGACACATGCACATCCTTCGTCATGACCGTAGAGGAAGCCACCGGGGTGTCCGGATAGTAGAAGAACTTGGGCAGCTCCAGCCCGTTTTGTTTAAGCTCCCCGGTGTAGCGGTTCAGGCGCTCAATGCTCTGGGCGTGGTTTGCTGAACTGGCTTTCTCTTTTTCCTCTTTCGTCAAGACCGAGGTCACGATGGACAGATCATCCTCCCCGTCGTCCTCCAGGTCCGCCGCGACGAAATAGACGCAGACGGTCCATGTCTCGTCAGCGCCGACGGCAGGAAGGGCCTCGATGCGCTCATTTCCCTCTTCGTCAATGGGCGAGAGCTCATAGATCTCTGCGATCTTGTCCTCGGTGAGCGGCTTGTCCTTCTGTTCGTTATAATACGCCCGCATGGCCGGGATCATGACGGAGTTGTAGATGGTTTCCATGTTTGCGGCCAGGACGCCAAAGATGATCGCCAGGATCAGCAGGACCTTGAGCGTCTTGCCGAGCCAGAGATTCCACGCCTTCTTGAGCGGCGGAGCATAGCGGTAATACTCGCGCTGCTCTGCTTTTTTTGCCATTTTTGCCGCTCTCCAGCGTGCCCTTCTTTCCTTGCGCGTCAGCTTCTCCTTCGCGGGGGGAGTGACTGTGGCGGCAGTGCTCGGGTTTTGGTTCTCGTTCATTCCGTTCTCTTTCCTTTCATCTTTAAAGCAGCATGGTTCCGGCAGCGTCCCGCCGGAAGGATGCTTCCGAATCCGAATTTTCTCAGGATTTGTTCTCCCCGGTTTGTGCGCTGCTGCCTTTGTACTCCAGGCACAGCATCGTCAGATCATCAAATTGCATGGCCTGGCCGATAAAGGCGTCCACGTCCGCCTTGACTCCCTCCAGGATATGCCGGGGAGCCTGATCGGAGAGTCTGTTGAGGGCAGACTCCAGACGATCCAACCCATAAAAATCCCCGCCCTCATCGTTTGCCTCGGGCACGCCGTCGGTGTAGACGAACACGGCGTCCCCGGGCTCCATTTGGATCTCGTAGTCCCGGTACCGGGATTGCGCCATCGCGCCGACCACCAGCCCGTGTTTGTCCTTGAAGATGCGAAACACACCGTCTCTGCCACGCAGGAAGGGGTACTCGTGCCCGGCGTTCGAGCAGGTCAGCACGCCGCTCTCCAGGTCCAGGATCCCGAGCCACACCGTGACAAACATCCGGGATTTGTTGTTCCTGCAGATCTGCGCATTCACCGCCTGCAGGATCTCGCTGGGACTGCCGCCCATCTGGGCACGGTAATTGATCAGAATTTTGGACGACATCATAAACAGCGCCGCGGGCACGCCCTTGTCGGAGACATCCGCAATCACGACCGCAAGCTGTGTGGGGCTGATCAGGAAGAAGTCGTAGAAATCCCCGCCCACCTCTTTGGCCGGCGTCATGCTGGCGTAGAGATCAAAGTCCTTCCTGTCCGGAAAGGCTGGAAAGCTGTTCGGGAGCATGGATTCCTGGATGCCCGAGGCCGTGCGCAGCTCCGTGCTGACGCGCTCTTTTTCCGCAGTCACCTGAGTCAGATGCTCCGTATAATCCACGATGCGGTTTTCCATGGACTTGATCTCCCGGTAGAGATCGCCGATCTCATCGTTGCTGCGGATATCCAGGCGGATCACATCGTCCTTGCTGAAGGCGCGGTCTTCGTTGGCAAAGAGCATGGCCGCCTTTGCCAGCTGCCGGAGCGGCTTTATGGCCGTGCGCTGCAGGATCGCTACGCTCAGCGCGATCGCGACGATCAGAAAAATGGCGACAAAGAGCAGACTCTGCCTCAGAAAAACGCTGCGTTCATGCATCACGCCCGTCATGTTGATGTCCACACCCGCAAGCGCTACGGCCTCTCCGGTCTCATAATCTATCACAGAAGCCATCGCCGTGCGCAGCCACCCAAATTCCGAGCGGTAAGAAACCGGCGGCACCGCCCCGTTTGCCGGATAATCCTCAAACTCCGGGATCGGTTTTTCGATCGTCCCGATATAAAACAGGCTCTCATCCACATCCGCGAGATTGTAGGTCTTGTCGCCGTCGTCGTACTGGAAGTACGCGCCGTCCGTTTCAAAGTATTCCTTGACCTCCAGCAGTACGGTCTGGAGATCTTCATAGTCAGCCATCAGGCTCCATTCATCCCCGTCGGCCGTGCCTTTATCCTCGCTCAGGGCGTACGCTGCATAAAAGCCAGGTTTGCTCCGGAGCCAGTCAGCGATGGGCTGATCGTCCCTGGCAGCCTGCGCCCTGTCACGAAGCGTGCGAAACTCCTCGGTATTGATCTGTTTCCAGAAAAACCGGATGAACTCTGCGGAAACGCTGTTGGCGCAGGCCTCTGCCGCATGGGTGAGCGTGGCGTCGTATTTCCTGTCCACGCGCTGGCAGAACACATAGTAGCTGATCGCCATCAGGCCGACCGCGACAGCGAGAATGCTGCAGATCATCATGGCGTTCAGCTTGTGCTGCATGCTCCATCTGTGCTTCTGAGGCTGGTCTTCCCGGTTTGTGTTCGTTTCTTCCATAAATCTCTTCTGTTGAAAAGCGGAATACGCCCGGGTTCAGACGATGGTCAGAATGTCCAGAAAGCCCGTCACGTCAAACACGTCACGGATCATCTCGTTCACATGGCAAAGCTCCATTTTCTTTTCCTGCTCCTGCAGCTCCTGGAAGAAGGTGAGCAGCACGCGCAGGCCGGCCGAGGAAATATAATTGAGCTTTTCAAAATCCAGGACCAGCCTGGAAATGCCGCCGAACAGCGGCTCGATCTCGCTCTGGAGCTTTGGGGCAGTAATGGTGTCCAGCCGACCTTCCAGCACGACGGTGAGGGTATCCCCCTCCATTTTTTTTGTGATGTTCAGCATGATCATTCCTCCTGTAATGCGTTAATCAAGAATTGTACCAACATGCGCGGAACCATCTGCGCCTGCTCAGGCGTATTGATATCGTCCGCGGTATTTTCTCAGGGCATAAAAGGTGACAAAGCTGCTCAGAAGCTCCGCCGCCGGCCAGGCGCTCCAAAGGCCCGGCCCGCCGAAAAGAGCCGTCAGCCCGAAGAGGCAGCAGGTTAGGATCACAAAGGAGCGGCTCAGAGACAGGAAGCCGGAGACGACGCCGTTTCCGAAGGCTGTGAAGAGGCCCGAGCCGAAGATGTTGAAGCCGATGAAGAGGCAGGCGGGCAGGATGATCAGATACCCCTCGGACGCGATATCATAAAACGCCGTCCCCTTCTGGAAGAAGATCCCGACCAGCCAGTCTCTCAGCAGGAGCAGGAGCACCATGCTGACCGCCCCGAGCACCAGGTTCCAGCGGATGCTCAGGCGGAAAACACGGCGCCGCATTTCCACATTCCCGCTGCCGTAGTGGTAGGAAAAAACCGGCTCCACCGCCGAGGTATACCCCATGAACACCATGGCAATCAGCACCTGCACATAGGTGATGACCGCAAGGGCGCTCACGCCCACCTCGCCGTAGCAGCGATAGGCCAGGTGGTTCATGAAAAGGACCGTAATCCCCTCGGCAAGATTGGAGACCATGTCCGAGGAGCCGTTGAAGCAGATGGCGCCGATCTCTTTCATGTCGGGCTTTGCAAGCTCCAGATGATAGGAGCTCTTGCGCGCAATGGCATAAAACCACACGGCATAGATGATGGTGCTGCAATAGCCGATCACGGTGGCGATGGCGCCGCCCCGGATGCCCATGTGCAGCTTTGCCATAAACACATAGTCCAGCACGCAGTTGAGCACGCCGCCGATCATGATGACGACAGCGGCCGTCACGGTTTTCCCCTCACCGATGATGAGGATGCCAAGCTCAGACTGCAGAAGGATCGTGAGAGAGAACGTGCTCAGAGTCAAATAATAGGGACGAAGATACGCAATGTTCCCGTCCGTCGCCCCGCACAGGCGCATGATGGGCTCGGCAAAGGCAAGGCAGACCGCCGTGAAGACGATGCCGCAGAGCACCGTAAAGCTTATCACGCGTGAGAAGGTCTGTCCAGCCTCCTTCCGCCTCCCCTCACCGACCTTTCGGACGATGACGGCATTGCCGCCGGTGCCGATCATGATGCCCACGGCAATGAAGAGGCTTATGATCGGATAGTAGAGATTCACGGCGCTGACGGCAAGCTCGCCCACATAGCGCTCGATAAACAGGCCGTCCACCATCTGGTAGACGCCGATGAAGACAAAGGTGAAGATGCTGGGAGCGACGAATTTGAGCAGCGACCAGAAGGTAAATTCCTGTGAGAGCTCTTTTTCCTGTTCCATGACCGGTCACTTCTTTCTGCTGAAGATGCCCGTGATGGTTTTGAAAAAGTTCCGCTTATCCGCAAGCTTCTCCCGGATCTCGCCGATTGTCACGTCCGCCTGGGAGTTATGGGTCACCAGCGCCTGGGCAAGCTTGACATAGATGTCCTTGAAGTGCTCCATGCTCTCTTCCTTATAGCGGCTCGCGGCAAAGTCGATCATCAGCGTGAGCCCGTCGGTTCCGTCCAGGATCTCCATATCCAGAATGGTCTGAGACGCCGCCTGATTCTGGCGGATGTCCACCATCTCGATGTCGAAGCCGTCCATGCCGCCCATATCCCGGATGTCCTGCTGGTACAGAAGGTAGGCGCATTCGCTGCCGCCCGCCTGATTGTGGCTGTCCACATAGGGGTAGCAGCTGTGCTCGATGCCCTTCTGCACCTGCTCATGCACATCCTGGAAGACATTGCGCAGCGTGTCACTGTCCCGAAAGCGGATGCCCACCGGCAGATCACGAAACAGCAGGCCCACCGTCGTCATGTTCTGCAGATCCTCACGCCCGTTGTAGATCCAGGAGATCTTCACATCCGGCGCGTGATTATAGATGGAAATGGCCAGGGCCGCCACTGTGATGAAGAACTCATTGCGGCTGATTTTGTAGGCCTTTTCCATGGCGTTCATCTGCGGCTGGAGGATACCCAGCGGCGCAAACAGCTCGCCCATTTCATTGTCTCTGGATTCGTGGTCGATCCGCGGGAAGCAGGACCAGTCCACATTGTCGTAGCGCTCTTCAAAGTAGCGGCGGCTCTCCTCATAGAAGGGCGTGTGCGCCGCGTCCTCACGGTGCTGAAGCATCAGATAATAGTAATCCGGGTCGGCCTCCAGGCCCATATAGGTCTTGCCGATATCGTTCATGAATACCTTCAGGGAGCTACCGTCAAAGACCGCATGATGCACGTCAAAGAATACATACCCGGCCTTCTCCGTCTCAAAGACGTGGCAGCGGCAGAGCCTTCCGCCCACGATCTTGAAGGGATAGACCAGCACGTCGCGCACATAGCGAAATTCAAACTCCGTCATCTTCTCCACCTGGATATTCCAAATCCTCTCGGGGTGGAAGCTCTGCACAAGCTGCCGGTCCGCGTTCCACGAGAAGCCGGTCAGCAGTGCCGGATGGCGGGCAATGACGGTCTTGAGGGTCTCAGCCATTTTCTCCATGTCGATCAGCTCCTTATCCAGCTTCATCATGGAGTAGAGGTTATACATGGTGGAGTTCGGCGTATAGAGCTGGTAATCCACCATGTAGAGCTGCTCCGCCGTGAGGGGGTGCTCTGATGCCCTGGCCCTCTGTTCCCTGATTTCAGGAGGCAGACCGTTGTTTTCCCGGAGGCTCTCAAGGTAGAGCTTTGCAATCTTCTCCGGTGTGCGCCCGCGGAAGATGACCGCGGCGCTCAGACCCTCCAGCGGGCACTGGCCGACAAGCTCGATGGAGGCGAGAGAGTCGCCGCCCATCTCATAGAAATCATCCTCGATGCCGACCTTATTCAGGCCGAGAACCCGGGCCATCGCCTCGCAGATCTTGAGCTCGGTGTCGTTTGTCGGAGCGGTATAGCTGCTCCTGAAATCCTTCGCATCCGGCTCGGGCAGGGCTTTGCGGTCAAGCTTGCCGTTGGGCTTGAGCGGGATGCTGTCGATCTTCATGAAGTAGGCCGGGATCATGTAATAGGGCAGGCGCTTGAGAAGCTCCTCACGCAGGGCTGCGCTGTCAAAGCGCACGTCCGCCGTATAGTAGGCGCACAGGTAGCTCTTGTCCTCCTCTTCAAAGCCGCGGGCCGCGCACCAGTCAATGCCGAGGGCCTGCTTCACGGCGGCCTCGATCTCCGCCGGCTCGATGCGGTTGCCGTTGATCTTGATCATGTCGCCGCTGCGTCCAAGCAGGACATAGTTCCCGTTTTCATCCCGGACCGCGAGATCCCCGGAGTGGTAGACGCCGTTTACAAAGGCTCTGTCACTCTCCTCCGGGAGATTGATGTAGCCGCGGACATAGGGATTGGTAAAGCAGAGCTCGCCGGTCTGGCCGTCCGCGACCTCCCTGCCGTCCTCTCCGAGGAGCGTGATCTCCGTTTCCACCTGGGGCTTTCCGATGGGGCAGGTCTCATAGGCCTTGTCAATCCTGAAAAAGCCCACCGCAAAGCCGCTTTCGCTGCAGGCATAGATGTTGATGAGCTCCAGGTTCCTGTTATAGAGATTATTGGCCGGCTCACTGCCCACAAACAGCATCCGCAGGAACGGGCCCGTATTGCTGCCGAGCTTGCGCACATAGGAGGGCGTGAGGAAGGTGATGGTGATGCGCTTTGTGAGGAAGAACTTTGCAAGTGCCGCGGGGTTTTTGATGGTGGCATAGGAGACGATATAGTTTCTGCCGCAGCAGACATTCAGTGCCGCCAGGATGACAATCACGGTAGCGACAAAATTCATCGGCGCAAGTGTGGCCAGCCTGTCCTTTTCGGTGAAGGGGACCTTGCCGTCGATGCGGATGGAGTCGATCGCCTGCTGGAGATTGCCGTATTCATGCAGCACGCCCTTGGGGTTTCCGGTCGTGCCGGAGGTATAGATGGCATAGGCCGCGTCATGCTCGTCCGGGTTTTCATGTCCCGCAAGCGGCTCAAGGCGCATGATCTCATCCCAGCTGTCCGCATTGATCTCCAGCTTGCAGCCGCAGTCCCTGCGGATATAGTCGATGCGCTCCGGGGCATAGGTATCCTCCACCAGAGCCCAGGCGGCGCCGGCCTTCCATACGCCGATCATGGCGATCACCGGCAGTACGCCGCGCGGGAGCTTTATGAGCACAAAGCTCTCTCTCCCGATCCTGTGCGCCTTCAGCCAGGCATAGACGCGCCCGGACAGATCATCGAGCTGTGCATAGGATATCCCCTTGGTATGCACATCGTCAAACAGGATCGGAGCCCCTGGATTCATCCGGGTATATTCCTGCAGCCGATCAATGATTGTTTCCATGTCCCTGCCCCCGTTCGGTTTCGTGTTCATTTATTTTTCTAATTTAACACGCGAATCCTGCCCGCGCAAGATTTTTTTGTTTTAGGCAACACCGCACAATCCGCCTTCGGCATCTCCTGGAAAATTTGTGCCCTGATTTCGTCACTTTTTCTTGAGGTACACAAAGTACATCTGCGAAAA
>CACWLG010000063.1 GCA_902761635.1 Oscillospiraceae bacterium
GCACCTGGAGCCGGACAACGGCTACGGCTACATCGACGAGGACGGCATGGTCACCGTGCACTCCAAGTCCATCGGCATCCACCTGCACATGCCCATGATTGCCGCCGGCATCGGTGTTCCGATGGAGAATCTGCGTCTGGTGCAGAATCACGCGGGCGGCACCTTCGGCTATAAGTTCTCCCCGACCAACGAGGCCCTGATCGGTGCGGCCGTCAAGATTCTCGGCAGGCCCGTCTCCCTCAACTTCAACCAGTTCCAGAATATCACCTACACCGGCAAGCGCTCCCCGGCCTTCATGCACATCAAGCTCGGCGCGGATAAAAACGGCAGGCTGCTGGCTCTGTGGGGCGATAACTACGTCGACCACGGCCCGTACTCCGAATTCGGCGATCTGCTCACCATGCGTCTGAGCCAGTTCACCGGCGCGGGCTATGGCATCAACTCCATCCGCAACAAGAGTCAGACCGTCTTCACCAACCACGCCTGGGGCTCCGCCTTCCGTGCCTACGGCTCTCCCCAGTCCTACATGGGCTCCGAAATCGCCATTGACTGCCTCGCCGCCAAGATGGGCATAGACCCCTTCGAGATGCGCGCCATGAACTGCTACAAGGAATCCGAGGGCTCCACCATTCCCACCGGCTACCCGCCCGAGGTCTACTGCGAGGAAGCCCTGTTTGACAAGGCAAGGCCCCTGTACGAGGCCGGCAAGAAACGCGTTGCAGCGAAGAATGCCGCCTCCGACGGCAGATACAAATACGGCATCGGCGTCTCCCTCGGCGTATACGGCTGCGGCCTTGACGGTGTGGACTCCTCCTCCGCTCTCGCCGAGCTCAACCCCGACGGCACCGTCACCATGTACGCCGCGTGGGAGGATCACGGTCAGGGCGCCGATATGGGTGTACTTGTCTCCGCGCATGAGACACTGCGCCAGGCAGGCATCAAGCCCGAGCAGATCCGCCTTGTCATGAACGACACCAAAATCACGCCGAACGCAGGCCCCGCGGGCGGCTCCCGCTCTCAGGTCATGAGCGGCAACGCCTGCAGACTCGCCGCGGAGAACCTGCTTGCCGAGATGAAGAAGGACGACGGCAGCTACCGCAGCTATGAGGAAATGATCGCCGACGGCAAGAAGACCAAGGTCGAGGGCAACTGGGTCACCACCTTCTGCGCCGATCATCCGATCGACCAGGATACCGCCCAGGGCGAGCCCTTTGCCACCTACATGTACACCATCTTCCTGCCCGAGGTCCGCGTCGATACCCAGACCGGCAAGGTCAAGGTCGAGAAGTTCACAGCTGTTGCCGACGTCGGCACCATCATGAACCGGCTGCTTGTCGAAGGCAACTTCTACGGCGGTCTTGTCCAGGGCATTGGTCTTGCGCTGACCGAGGACTTTGAGGATCTGTCGAAGCACACCAGCCTTCTCAAGTGCGGCATCCCGTACCCGAACGACGCTCCCGATGATATTGAGCTGCACTTCAACGAGACCTACCGTCCCAACGGCCCCTACGGCGCCGCCGGCTGCGGCGAGGCCCCGCTGGATGCTCCGCACCCCGCCATTCTCAACGCCATCTACAACGCCACCGGCGCCCGCATCACCCGCATCCCGGCTCTGCCGGAGAAGGTGCTGGAAGCGCTCAAGGCTCTCGAGAAGTAAGACTTTCCGGGAATCATCACCCGTGCTATAATAGAGAGGCCCAACCGGGCCTCTCTATTGATATCGTGATAGATGAAACGCAGTCAATGCACAACAGGGCGCTGATGGCATCGGCCACTGCTGGTTAAACATAAGGGGGGACCCCATGAGTCAGATTCAGGAGCGCGGCTCCACACATGTTTATAAGGTCAACAAGATCTCCAGGGAAGAGATGGAGAGCATGGTGGAGCGCTGCGTGTATGCCCACCCGCCCTTCTGCAGCGCGGCCTGCCCCCTCAAGCTCGACGCCCGCGCTTTCCTCGAAGCGGCGGCGGCAGGAAATTTCAAGAAGGCCCTGCAGCTGTATGAGAAGATCGCGCCCTTTCCGCTTGTCCTCGCCATGGGCTGTGAGGCCCCGTGTGAGCGCAGCTGCCGCCTCGGCGAGATCGGCGAAGCCGTGCAGATCCGTGCGGTGGAGGAAGCCGCGGCGCGTTTCGGGCAGACGCAGAGGCTCGGCAGCGTTTTTCGTACACGCAAGAAAAAAAGCGTCGCCATCTTCGGCTCAGGCCTCTTCGCGCTCTTTCTCGCCGGGGAGCTTGAGAAGAAGGCCTATCCGCTGAGCGTTTTCTGTGAGGAAGCGGATGCGGAGCGCTTCCTTAAGAGTGAAACCGGCTTTCTGGATGAGGAGGCTTTCCGCTCGGAGCTGAAAAGGCTTCAGGGCATGGACATTCAGTTTGTATTCGGCTGCGCCATCGACCGCGCGTTCATAGAGGAAAAGCGTGCCGCCTTTGATGTGGCGTGCGCTTCCCCCGCAGTGCGGGAAAAGCTGTTCCCGGAGGCGGAGTGCATACCCGCGCTCATGTATTGCGAGGACCTCAAGCTCGTATCCGGGCCTTGCTCCGGCGTACTGGATGCCGCCTTCGGCGCCAAAAAGGCGGCGCTCACCGTAGACAGACTGGCCCAGAACCTCGACCCGCGCAATGCCCGCGGGCAGGAGGGGCCGGTGGAGAGCAGGCTGTACACCGATCTCTCCGAGGCAAGGGAGCTCACGCGCGTACCCATGAACGGCGCAGGCTGCACGAGGGAGGAGGCAGCCCGGGAGGCCGGACGGTGCATCCGCTGTCACTGTGAGGAATGCCTCAAGTCCTGCGCCTACCTTGCCCACTACAAAAAACATCCTGGGCTCTTTGCCAGGGAGATCTATAACAACACCCAGATCATCATGGGCGATCATCCGCTCAACAAGCCCATGAACTCCTGCGCCCTGTGCGGACAGTGCACCGTGGTCTGTCCCAACGGGGTGGATATGGCCCGGGTGTGTCTGGACGCGCGGCGGAACATGGTCTCCACCGACAAGATGCCGCTGGCGCCCCATGAATTTGCCCTGCTGGACATGCTGTTTTCCAATGAGGAGGCGTTTTTGAGCCGTCCTCAGCCTGGCTTTGACACGTGCAGGTATGTCTTCTTCCCGGGCTGTCAGGCTGCCGCCATCGCGCCGGAGACCGTGAAGGCCGCCTACCTCGATCTCTGCGACAGGCTCAACGGCGGCGTCGCGCTGATGCTGGGCTGCTGCGGCGCCATCGGCGGCTGGGCCGGGCGCACGGAGCTGGAGGAGCAGACGAGGGTTTTTCTCGACAGGGAGCTCTCCAAACTCGGGGACCCGATCGTGATCGCAGGCTGTCCCATGTGTAAGAAGGAGCTTGCGGGGCACGAGGGTCTGCAGATCACCGGCATCTGGGACGTACTGCTGGAAATCGGCCTGCCTGGGGGCGGGCACAGGCTCGAGCGTCCGGCCGCCCTGCATGATTCCTGCGGTGCGCGCGGGGACGAGAAGACGCAGACGGCGATCCGGGAGCTTGCAATGCGCCTCGGCTGCGAGCTGATTGAAACGGATTACAGCGGCGACCGCTCCCCCTGCTGCGGCTACGGAGGACTCGCCGCTTACGCAAACCGCGAGGTCGCGCAGGAGATGACCGAGAAGTGCCTTGCTCGCTCGGACGCGCCGTATATCACCTACTGTATGGCCTGCCGGGACCGCTTTGCAAGACAGGGGCGGGAGTCAAAGCACATTTTGGAGCTCATCTACGGTACCGAGGCAGGCGCGCCGCCGGACATCAGCGAGAAACGCTATCATCGCCTGATGCTCAAAAAAGAACTCCTGCGGGAGCTCTGGCAGGAGGAGACAAAGGATATGAAGCTGGATTACGAGCTCAACTATACGGAACAAGCGCGGCGCATGATGGATGAGCGCATGATCCTCACGGACGATGTGATCGCCGTGATGGACGAGCTGCGCAAAACCGGAGCCTGCATCTTTGACGAGGAGAGCGGCCTGTTCATCGCCTGCCGCCGCATCGGCAACGCCACCTTCTGGGTAAAGTTCAGCCGGGAGGGTGACGCGCGCTATCTTGTACACAGAGCCTGGAGCCATCGCATGACAGTCGTGAAGCGGGAAGGATAAGCCATGGCAGAGAAAAATTATTACACCATCGACCCGGAGGGGAAGCTGACGTGTATGCGGTGCGGCGTACCGCTGATCAAGGGGAAGGCCAGGTTTTTATATCTGGATAATGGCTTTCCCGTGGAGCTGCCGGTCTGCCCGGTGTGCGGCTTTGTCTACGTGCCGGAGGAGCTGGCGCTTGGCAAGGTGGCCGCGGTGGAGCGGGCGCTGGAGGACAAATGAACGGGCACCCGGGCGGGACCGAACACACCCGCCGCATGATCGCACTGGCAGACTTGCCGGAGGGCGCCTGCGTACTCGACATGGGCGCGGGCAGCGGCGAGGCTGTACGCCTGCTGCGCGCCGCGGGCTATGACGCGCGCGGCATCGACCGGGAGAGTAGCGGCGAGGGCGTGGAGCAGGGCGATTTTCTGCACATGCCATACCCCGACGGGCGCTTTGACGCAGTGCTGAGTCAGTGCGCCTTCTTCGTCTCGGGTGACGTGCAGGCGGCTCTGCGGGAGGCGCACAGAGTTTTGAAGCCGGGCGGGACGCTTCTGCTGTCGGACGTGTTTTTTGAGGAGCCTGTTCCCCTTTTGGAGCGGGCGGGCTTTTCGGTATCAATCCTTGAGGACATGACGGATGTCTGGCGGGAGTACTATCTCGAAGCACTCTGGCGCGGAGAGAGCTGCGAATGTGCTCTTCCGCGCGGCAGGTGCTGCTATTGGCTGATCATCGGAAGGAGGAGCTCAAATGGATTTGTTTGACCGCGTGCTGGAGCTGAGCCGCTATGGGTATTTCTGCGGTCAGATCCTCGCGATCCTGATGCTGGACACCATCGGCGAGGAAAACCCCGGCCTTGTGAAGGCCATGGGCGGACTCAACGGCGGCGTGGGTTTTTCCCAGGGCTGCTGCGGCTGCATGACGGGCGGGGCCTGCCTGCTCTCGTATTTCACCGGCAAGGGCGAGGACTTAGGCTCCGACCACCCCGAGCACAAGAGCGCCCTGGGCGAGTTTACCCGGTGGTTTGAGGAAGAGATCGGCGCGGACTGCGGCGGTATCGACTGCCGCGACATCACGAAGGGAAACCCCGCGAGGCGCGTGGAGCTCTGCCCGCAGATCATCGCCTCGAGCTATGAGAAATGCATGGAAATCTTGAACGAGAAAGGGTTGATCTGATTTTGACCCGCAGCCGCATTGACCGGTACATCCAAAAAAAGGAGGCTCTCCCGGTGCTCACCCGGGAGAGCCTTGAAGCGTTGCAGCTCAAAAAGCTCAACGCCGTATTGCGCCGGGAAAAGGCACGCGGCGGATTCTATAAGGATCTGCCGGCGCATCTGGAGAGCCTTGCCGGGCTGCAAGCGCTGCCCTTCACGACAGAGGAGGACCTTGCCCAAAACGCGCCCGGCCTGCTGCTGTGTTCCCAGGCGGAGATCCGGCGCATCCTGTCCGACGCCACCTCCGGTACGACAGGCGCAGCAAAGCGGGTTTTCTATACCGAAGGCGATCTTGCAGACACGGTGGGGCTCTTCGTGGCGGGACTGGGCGAGCTTGTTTTCCCGGGCAGCGTGACCATGATCTGCTTCCCCTTCTCCGGCCCGAACGGCCTTGGCGATTTGATTGCCAAGGCCGTCACCTGCCTGGGGGCATGTCCCCTGAAACTTGGTGCCGGGCTGACATACGGCGAATATGCCGCCGTGATGGAAAAGGAAAAGCCCGATACCTTTGTGGGCATGCCGGTGCAGCTTTTGAGTCTGCTGCGCGTCTGCGGACGCGGGAGCCTGAAACGGGCACTGGTAAGCGGGGATGCATGCCCCAAGGCTGTGATGCGGGGCTGTGAACAATTGCTTGCAAGCCGCTTGTTCCCGCATTACGGCTCCCGTGAAATGGCGCTGGGCGGCGCGATCTGCTGCCCGGCCCATGAGGGGATGCACCTGCGGGAAAACCATGTCATCGCCGAGATCGTGGACGATCTGGGGCGCCCCCTGCCGCGCGGAGAAACCGGGGAGCTCGTGATCACCACCATCGGCATGGAGGCCATGCCGCTCATCCGCTACCGCACAGGGGACTATACCCGCATCCTGCCGGGCCCATGCCCCTGCGGAAGCGAGGTCCTGCGCCTGGACACTGTTTTTCGTCGGGAGTCCTCCGGCCTGGAGCTTCTGGACCAGGCGCTTTTTTCTCTGCCCTTTGTGGCGGATTACCGCGCCGAAAGCTGCAGAGGGAAGCTGCATTTGACGGTACTGACATGCGGCGAAGGCGCGCTTCCCCCGCTGGACGCGGAGCTTCAGATCCGTCCTGTCTCGCCTTCGGACAGAGCACTCTATGCGGGAAAGCGGACGCTGCTCCGCTGCTGATGATAACAGAACGCAAGGGAATCGGCGCTTGTTTTGCTTGACAGCAGATGCACCCTTCAATAAAATGAATTACGTATCAGACCGGATGCCTTACGATCTGACGCGTTTCGATAAACCAGGCAGTCAGAGCCGTTAGGGGCGGTGAAAGGAGAAAACACGACGTGAACACGAATTTGAAGAAATTCATAAGCCTGCTGCTCTCTATTGTGATCGTGTTGGGCTTCTCTGCGATCCTGGCACAAAGGCGCGCAGATCCGCTGGAGAGGATGCTCTCTGCCATGTCGCTGCGGGACAAGGCCGCCCAGATGATGATCGCTTCTTTCCGAATCTGGAAGGAGGTGCCGGAGACAGAGGACGCAGAGCCGACCGGACAGGAACCGCCCGCCTATAATCTCACGGCGCTGAATGACGAGGTGAGGGCGCTTGTCAGCCGGGACCACTTCGGCGGCATGCTGCTCTTCAGCGAAAACTTTGAGGACGCCGAACAGACGCTGCGCCTGGTTGCGGAGCTTCAGAGCACGAACCGGAGCGGAGGCGGACTGCCCCAGATGTTTTTCGTCGACCAGGAGGGCGGCAACGTCAACCGCATCAGCTACGCCACGCTCGGCGTCGGCAATATGGCTCTCGCCGCGACCGGCGATCCGGCCAATGCCCGGAGCATGGCCGCCGTCCATGGCGAAGAGCTCAGGCTGCTCGGAATCCAGGCCGACTTTGCCCCCGTTGCGGACATCAACAACAATCCTGCCAACCCTGTGATCGGGATCCGTTCCTTCTCCGATGATCCGCAGACGGTCGCGCAATACGCCTGTGCCTATATGGAGGGCCTGCACGATGCCGGCATCGCGGCGGCGCTGAAGCATTTTCCCGGTCACGGCAACACAGATACGGACAGTCACACCAGCTTCCCTGTCATCAACAGCAGCTATGAAGAGCTGAAAAACTGCGAGCTGATCCCCTTCAAGGCGGCGATCGATGCGGGCGCGGACCTCGTGATGACGGCGCATATCCAGTATCCGCAAATCGAAACGGAGACCTGCACCTCGATCTCTTCCGGGGAAAAGATCTTCCTCCCCGCCACCATGAGCCATACGATCCTTACGGATATTCTGCGCGGAGACCTGGGCTTTGAGGGCGTCATTGTCTCGGACGCGCTGGACATGGCAGCCATTTCCGAGAATTTCAACATAAAGGATACGATGAAGCTCGCGGTCAACGCGGGTGTGAACATGCTGATTCTCCCCACTGTGAAGGACACGAAGCTTTTCCACATAGTGGAGCAGTGCGTGGATATCCTGGTGGCGTTGGTGGAGAGCGGAGAGGTCGAGGAGGCCCGGCTCGATGAATCGGTCCTGCGTATCCTGAAGCTGAAGCAGAAATACGGTGTCCTGGATCTGAAAGACTTTTCGATCACAGAGGAGAAAATCGCCGCGGCGAAGGACGGAGTCGGCTCCGAAGCGCACAGGGATACCGAATGGCGGATTGCCGGAAACGCGCTGACACTGGTGAAGAATGAAAACACCGCCTTCCCGGTGCAGCTAAAGCCGGGAGAGAAGACCTTGATCCTGTTTGCGGATTCCTGCGCCAGCCGCGCGGGAACGGGTGACCTGGTCCGGGAGCTGCTGAAAGAAAAGCAGGCCCTGCCGGACGGCGCGGAGCTTCTCGTGATGAAGAACACCCGTGATAATGAAGCCGCCTGCGTGGAGGCGGCCTTGAGCGCGGACCATGTCATTCTGGTGAACAGGGTCTACTCTGTCGCCTGCCTGGATCCGGCAACAGCGGACGGCTTTTCCACCGGGACCTTTGACAAAGTCATCGACGCGGTACATGACGAGGGCAAAGCGGTGATCGTTGTGAGCTGTCAGCTCCCCTACGACGCGGCACGCTTCCCGGAGGCTGACGCCATCCTCCTGACCTACTGGAGCAGCTCGATGGCCGGGCTCCCCGCCGAGGGCAGCACCTGGTCCGCTAACCTCCCCGAGGGGCTGCTGGCCTGCTTTGGCCTGGCTGAAACCCCGGGCAGACTGCCCGTCAGCATCCCGGCGCTGGACGGGCAGTACAAGCCCACAGGCCGTATTCTGTACGCAAGTTAAAAGCATATGACGCGCAGCGGAGCACACAGGCTTTGTCGTTCAGGAACCGCAGGCGCCTCGCGGCCTCTTTTCATACGCTTTCTCAGTTAAACTCGTAATCGAAAAAAGATGGGCATGCTGTGCGGGATCACTCCGCATCGGCATGCCCGTTTTCAGCTGCCTTATTGTTGCCCGGTCACGGTACCCATATGATCGCGTCCCTCTCCGCACCGACAGAGACATAGCGGATCGTGCAGCCCACGGCGGATTCCACAAAGGCGATATAGTCCCGCGCGGCCTGCGGCAGATCCTCGAGCCTGCGGCAGCCGCTGATATCACAGTGAAAACCGGGCAGATACTCATAGATCGGTTTCGCCGCATTCAGGTCGTCGATCACCGTGGGGAAGTCTTCCACGCGCTCCCCTCTCACATCATAGCCGACGCACACCGGGATCCTTTCCATGTAAGAGAGCACATCCAGCTTGGTCAGGGCAAGCGCGGTGCAGCCCTGCATCCTGGTCCCGTAACGGGAGGCGACGACGTCAAAGCCGCCGACTCTGCGCGGTCTGCCGGTGGCGGCGCCGTATTCCGCCCCGGCTTCCCGCAGCGCACTCCCCTCTTCCCCGAAAAGCTCACAGGGAAAGGGACCTGCACCGACACAGCTGGAATACGCTTTCATGATCCCGATCACCTGATCCAGGCGCGCGGAGGGCACCCCCGCGCCGATCGGGGCATAGGCAGAGAGCGTGGAGGATGCGGAGGTAAAGGGGTAGATGCCGAAATCTATATCCCGCAGTGCGCCGAGCTGCGCTTCAAACAGGACGGATTTCCCGGCGTTTATCGCGTTTTGCAGATAGAGCCCGGTATCCCGGATATACGGCACAAAGGGTTTTCCATAGGCGATGAGCCAGTCCATGATCTCCTCGGCTTTGATCGGGTCATGCCCGTAGCCCTTCTCCACCGTGAGGTTCTTCCACTCCAAAAGCTCTTCGACCTTTTGCCTGAGCGTAGTCGGAAAGAGCAGATCGCCCATGCGCAGGGTCTTTTTCATATACTTATCCGCATAGGCCGGAGAGATTCCCCGCCGGGTGGAGCCAAAGCTCTTACTGCCGAGGCGTTCCTCCTCCAGCACATCCAGAAGCCGATGATACGGCAGGCAGATCGTCGCGCGGGAGCTGAGGATCAGATTCTCCGGACTGATCGGCACGCCGCGTTTTCGGATCGCATCGGTCTCCCTGGAGAGGTGTTCAAGGTCAACGACCATGCCGGGGCCGAGGATATTCGCGGTATTCTTCCGCATGATGCCGGAGGGCAGCAGATTCAGCACCGTCTTTCCGTACTCATTCACGACCGTGTGTCCGGCGTTGTTGCCGCCCTGATAACGCACAACGACATCATATGCGTCGCTGAGCATGTCGACCATACGGCCCTTGCCTTCGTCGCCCCAGTTTGTCCCTACTACAGATGTCAGCATTGTTATCTCTCCTTATACATTGATCTCGTCTGCGCTCTGGATCTCTGCCTGATTCTGTTCCAGGATCGGTTTGATCACATCGTCGAGATAGCGCGTGCATTGTGATCCGGCCATGCCGGTAAAGGCTGCTGGATGGGCAAGCTCTTCCAATTCCGCCGCCGTCAGGCCGAATGCCGGATCCTCCTCGATCCGCCGCAGCAGATCATTGTCCCCGCCATAGACCTTGATCTGTTCAGCCGCAGCGATCGCGTGGAGGCGAAGGCGTTCATGCAGGAGCTGACGGTCTCCGTGCTTCTCCTTGACGCAGACCATGAGGATATTTTCTGTGGCGAGAAACGGCAGTTCCTCCCTGAGATGCCTCTGCATCACCGCCGGGAACAGGCGCAGACCCGAGATGACATTTTCATACAGATTCAAGATCCCGTCACAGGCCAGGAATGCCTCCGGGATGGCGATGCGGCGGTTGGCGGAATCGTCCAGCGTGCGCTCCAGCCATTGGGACGACGCCGTAAAGGCCGCGTTTTGAAGGTCGCACATCACATAGCGTGCCAGCGCCGCAATCCGTTCACTGCGCATGGGGTTTCGCTTATAGGCCATGGCAGATGAGCCGATCTGTCCGTTTTCAAAGGGTTCTTCCAGCTCCTTGAGATGGCTCAGCAGCCGAATATCTCCGGCAAATTTGCATGCACTCTGGGCAATACCGCTGAGGACCTGCAGCACGGCGAAATCCTGCTTGCGGGAATAGGTCTGCCCGCTTATCTGCTGGCAGGCGGTAAAGTCCATCTTCTCCGCGATCATGTGCTCGAGCTCCTGCACCTTTTCTTCGTCCCCATCGAAGAGCTTCAGAAAGCTCGCTGCCGTTCCCGTCGTGCCCTTACACCCCAGAAGCCGCAGCTGGGATAATGCAAAATCCAGCTGCTCAAGATCCATCTCCAGATCCTGAAGCCAGAGGCAGGCGCGTTTTCCCACCGTCGTGGGCTGGGCCGCCTGAAAGTGAGTAAAAGCCAGTGTCGGGAGATCCCTGTTCTTCCCGGCAAAATCTGCAAGTGCCCGCATGACGGACAGAAGCTTGCGGCGGATGAGCCGCAGGGCGGAGCGTATATTGAGTACATCCGTATTGTCTCCCACGTAGCAGGAGGTGGCGCCCAGATGGATGATCGGCGCGGCCTCCGGGCAGGCGGCGGCAAAGGTGTGCACATGCGCCATCACATCATGGCGCAGCTCCTTTTCCTTTCGGGCCGCGAGGTCATAGTCGATATCGTCCAGATGGAGACGCATTTCGGCAAGCTGCGCGTCTGTGATGGGCAGGCCGAGGGCCTGCTCACTCTCCGCCAGGGCGAGCCACAACCTTCGCCATGTGGAAAACTTTTGCTGATCCGAGAAGATTCGCTGCATCTCCTTCCCCGCATAGCGGGTACAAAGCGGGTTTTGATAACTGTCGTGCATGTTATTCTCCCTTATAAATCGGGATCGGCTGACGTTTATGTTCGCTCCGCTCGTGGAAGCGGCGCATGGTTGCAAGCTCACTTTTATCCGCCTGACCATTCAGCAGATACTGGTCGATCACCCGGTAACTGATGCCCATTTCAGTTTCGTCTGTCTGACCGTCAAACAGTCCGGCTGACGGAGCCTTGTCGATAATTTGCTGCGGAGCTCCCAGATATGTAAGAAACGCAAAAATCTCTGTGACTGTCAGATCACCGATCGGATTAAAGTCATATGCGCCGTCTCCCCATTTTGTGAAATAACCCATGTATGCTTCGCTGCGGTTGCCTGTGCCGGCGACAATACGATTTTCTGATGCCGCCATTGCATAGAGTGTCGTCATGCGAAGCCTGGGCGCGATATTTGCAAGGGCAAGTTCTGTCAGAGAAGTTGCCGTTCCCAGAGCTTTTACCTCCTGTTCCCG
>CACWLG010000064.1 GCA_902761635.1 Oscillospiraceae bacterium
AATGCCAAAAACTTCTGCTGCCGCCTGACATGTCATTTCTCGTTCGTATATCCTGCGTCCAATGTCCATCCGTTCTTCCGGTGTGTACTTCATTTATTTTGCTCCTGTCCACGTTAGATATAAATCTGTCCATGATTATACATGGCAATGTCCAACAATGCACCCTTTCGGGTCCAGTTTTATCTTACCACTGCACGGTTTTCCAAAAATGCACCACGAAAATGGGAAATGCACCAAGCTTTTTCTGAAATGCACCAGGGCAAACGGGAAAATGCAACCGGGCTTTCTCATTCTATCAAAATAGGGGTACTAAGCCAAAATAGCGGCTACCCCTTTTGGGGTTGCCGTTATTTTTATTATCCCTGGGTCGAATCCCGGACACCCATAATTTTGCGAAGCAAAATTTTTTAATCCGCCGGAGGCTGCGCTGCCGCAGGCGGCCGCGTCCGGGGTTCGAATCCCCGCTGGAGCACCATATTAGGACGGTAATTTTGATAGAATTGCCGTCCTAATACTTTTTATGTAAAAATGCGAGGAATTTGCAGAAAGCCTGCTTTTTCCTCGCATTTTTCGCTTTGAAATTCAGATCACATCACGGTCGCTCGGTTTTTCCGGCGGCCGTTTTTTCGTTTTCAGGGGTCTTTTTCCGGCCTCGGCTCCCTGGAGTTTCGTTCACTTTCAGGGGGATTTCGTTCACTTTGCCGGGGTTTCGTTCAATTAGTTTACATAATTCGGAGTTTCGTTCAGTTTGTCTTCTGGAGTATTTTGAGGCATTCCTCTTTTTCTTCACTGGTCAACTCATCAGTTATTATTAGGAGGAAAGTTTTTTTGTTCTAAAAACAAATTGAAAATCATCTGTGAGCAGAGATACGATCAGGACACTTGGCTCACAGATAACAAACATGGATTGGTAATGATTTTTGAAAGATACCCTAAATGAGAACAGAAGGATAGAAAGATGCAAAAAAGCAAAAAGGACAAAAAAAGAATGATTCTCCGTTTGTTGATATGCGTAGTTGCCATTCTGATAGCAACATCCTATTTCCCTGTAAAAATAACCGTATATGCACGTTGTACCCCGGTTTCAACTGGGCGTTGCGCATGTGATCCTCTTTCATATGCATGAAGGTTGCGTCCGGATCGGTTTTGGAGAAACTGTTGCGCCCCTTTAAGATCTCATTGTAGCCCCGGTACTTCTGCTTTCTGCCAAGAAGTTCTCGAAGCTCTTCGATGTCCCGCTGCAACTCGCTTTTCCTGTTGCCGCGTCCATGTACAAAGGGAAAGTCCGCCTTTTCCTCCAATGAGGACAGCAAGGCGCTCGGATCAGCCGCAACAATGCCGTACTTGCTGCACAGTTCCGGCAGCAGCTTCTCCAGCTTCGCGTCCAGCCTCGCCTCGTATTTGTTCGTGCTCTTCTTCCATATGAAGCTGTACTTGTTCGCGTTGGCTTCAAGTTTCGTCCCGTCTACAAAAAAATGTTCAAATGCGATCTCGCCCATCTCATGCAGATGATGTACAAGCTGACTGAACAGCTCGTCTGCACACTCCGCCAGTCGCTTGCTCCGAAACCGTGCAATCTCAAAGTGGCTCGGCGCAGCGGCTCCGTTCAGCAGCCAGATGTAGTTCATATCCCTCTCGCAGCTGCTTTTAATCTTTCTCGATGAATAGTTGTGTTCCATTGCTGCATACAGGACAATCTTCAGCATGGTTCGCGGCGGCGTTGCCGGTGGGCGACCGTGTGAGTCGTATGCTCTCATGAGTGCGCTCAGATCCATCCCCTCTACAATCTTGTCTAAGAGCCTCACACTGTCGTCTGCCGGTATATACCTTTCCGCGAAACTTTCATCAATTTTTAGTTGCATATTCCGCTCGCATGTGCCATAATCTTTATGCGGTATTGTTTTCTTCACACAAAAATTATACCACAAACAGGAAACCGAGGCGACTGTTTTCAGCCGTCTCGGTCTCTTGCTTTTTTCAGGGCCTTTTGCTACAGCCCCATCACTTTGTTTTTATGCTTTTTTTCAGCATTTATCTACTTGAAATCGTGTGCCAAATAGGTATTTCGTATACAAGATGGTATATTGTGTGCAAGAAGATAGACTTTCAGAAAGGGGCATGATATAATCAAAATAAATATTTTGCAGATAAAATAGCTTGAAATATAAGCGTTCCTCGCTCCCATCTCATGCCTTTCTGAAATTCCGATTGTCTTCCTTTAGAAACGGAGGTTTTTTCAACATGAACGAAAAGAAGAAAGTAAAGCTGTCTGTGGCAATACTATTCTATCTTACGCTTTTCTTGGTGTCCTTTGTGTTTCTATCTGTTTTTTCGTATTATACATCTCCGTTTACTACTTGTGACAACGGGTATGACGCGGCATTTTTCCGTCTTGTTGGTCAAGGTATGACAAAGGGATATCTTCCATACCGGGATTTTTTTGATATGAAAGGTCCGTTCCTGTTTTTTATCGAATACCTTGGGCAAATTCTATCATATGGGCGCACAGGCATTTTTCTTGTTCAATGGATCAACCTGTTTTTTTCGCTTGTTGTTATCAGCAAGCTTTTTGAACTGTATCAGATCAGGAACCGAATCTTGCAAATCGGCCTGATGCTTTCACTTGCATACATTGCAAGTTTTACCTTTGAAGGGGGAAATTTAACAGAGGAGTTTTCACTCATTCCACTGCTGTCCTGCTTGTATCTGTGCGCGGTATTCTTTGAAAAGGGTGAGTGCTATGATACAAATAGACCAGATAAAATCTATTGGTGTTCAGGCGCATGGTTTGGGTTTTGCTTTGGACTTCTTCTGATGATTAGAATCACAAACGCAGCTTTAATCTGCGCAATGGTGATTACCGTCGTGCTGTATCTGTTAAAAAACAAAAAAATAAAGCAACTATATATTTGCGCTGGAATGTTTGTCATTGGACTAATCGTAGCTTTAAGCCCTGCCATCTTTTTTTTTGGTATGAAGGATCTGCTAAGCGAGCTGCTTGAAGCTATGTTTATTTTGGGGTTTAAATATTCAGGGGAAAAGACATTTATCCAACACGTTGTCGAAACTCTGCAAAGCGACAGAAAACAACAGCTTCTCTTGATTGCTATTCCCTGCTTTGTGCCTATCATTCTTCATTGGAAAGGTTGGAGAGAGCGTTTCCTTGCTTTTGTTGGCTCTGCCTTTACTTTTCTTGCAATTGCTTCTGGGAATAATTATACTCACTATTACACACTGACAATTCCCCTCTTGGTTCTATGCGAGATATCGGTAGTAGACTCTATCCAAAACAAAATCGGGAAAAGAGAAATTTTTGCCGCTATTTTGACAATCGTAATGCTTTTTTCGCAGCTTTCAATCATGAGGGAATATCTTGACAAAGCATATCTTCATCTTTTTCAGCCGGGCAGATTTAACACGGAACAATTGGTACAAGATATTTCTTTGAGAATACCTGAGGAGGACCAGCAATCAGTATTCTGCTATAACCTCAATCCAAATTGGTATACATATGCGGATCTGTTTCCGTGCATAAAATATTGTGGATGGCAGAATCATTATATTGCGTTGATGCCGGAAATATACGATGATTTAGAATTCACTTTTTCCAGTCATCCTCCATCGTGGCTTGTTTTGCCAGCAAGCGGGGGAGAATTGCCATTATTTCTGGAAGAACTGTTAAGTACAGAGTATCAGTTGGTTTATCAAAATTCAAGCTATGCCCTATTTCATTTTTCAGGGTAGTTGGAAATCGGCCCTTTCATTCTGACTGGATGCATTGTATCGCACAGGAGTTGGGCGGAATACCCGGAACGGTTGACAGGATGTCATTTACCGTTCTGTGAAAATGCGGTTCAAAAGTCCAAGGGAGCTGATGATAACAGCATCCGAAGAAGGACAGAAGGCGCTTCGGAAGGTAATCGAAGCCTATGAGCAAGGACAAACGGAGAAATACAACCAACAGCTGCACCCCATGTGTCACACGGGGTGCAGCCGTATCAAAATTAGCGTTATATCCCATATAAGAACGCTGATTTTGATACCCTCGGCGTTCTTTTGTTGATAAATAAACTGATCCTGCCATCAAGCCCTCAATTCCGAAATAAAAAGCGGAATAGAGGGCTCGATGTATCTGTTGTTCCCAGTATTGCTACATGAACAGGAATAAGTGCGTCTTCAGACGCAGCCGGCGTCAGGCCCTTCCGGGACTTTCACAAACCACGCGTTTTTTGCGCGAGGTTTTGCTTGCCTGCCGCACCGAAACGCTTTCCTTACCACAAGGGCTTTTTGGCCGATCTCAGGGCGATCTCAGCAAAGATACCCTTGACTTTTGGAGAAAAATGAGGTATTCTGATCCGGAAATCAGGATAAGGGGATAGACCGATGGCTAACGATTCTATCATGGACTAACCAAATAGAGGCAAAGCGCACGGGGGTGGGGATACCCCTCCGGTTTGGCGCGCCGTGAATTCGTAACTTCTGATCGTGGGAACCGCAGGATGCAGCCACAAATGGGAGCTGCTTCGCTGCGGCATTTTTATACCCTTTCAGGAATGGATCACAGAAGAAGGACGACAGCGTAGGAAAGGAATTTTTATGGCCAGAAAGATTGTGAACGCTCAGTAGTCTGAGCTTAAATCTATTATTTAATTTCATAAGCTCAGACGGTTTCCGAAAAGGTTTTGGAGGAACGTATGAGCCACTTTGAGACGGACGGAAAAACGTCCGGCAGATCCTGCCGGTCGATGAATCAGCAGGAGGCTGAAAAAACAAACGGGTTTCCAGGAGGGGAAAACCGGGAGCAGGCTTCGATCCGCGTGTATCATCGCTGCGGAGGCTGCGGGAAAAAACTGGAGTTTCTCAATTCGGGGAAATTCCGCGTCAACGCCAATGGAAGCAGCGTGGACGTGTGGTTGATTTACCGCTGTAAAAAATGCAAGCACTCCTGGAACCTCACGGTTTATGAGCGGACAAAACCGTCCAAAATCCCGAGAGCGATTTTTGAAGCCTTTCAGGAAAACGACGGGGAGCTTGCAGCGGCATTCGGCAGGAGTATCGACTTCCTGAAGAAAAACCGCGCCGAATTCAAGTAACGCAGGAGGGAACACAGGACAAAGCCGCCTGCCGGCAGAGGCCGCCCCATTGTCTGTGACACTCTGGACGCGGCCCTCAGCAGCCGCAGCAAAGAAAAAGCAGGATGCTTCCAAGAGGAAACGGCAGATTGATCCCATCGGTCAATCTGCCGTTTTCCTGTTTGTCCGAAAGGGCGTCCGGGAAACGGAAATTCCGCAGATTCCGTTCACAAGACCCTTTACCGGCGGCTTTGTTTCTATTATAATCAAAGCAGAAAGACGAGAGGAGGGCGGAGATGGAGAACCCGAACGAAACGCAGAAGGCGCCGGCCCCGGAAGCGGTCAAGGCCGACCAGGAAACGCTCGCTCACAGCATACAGGAAGACGAGCTGCAGGATATGCTGGACGAGAAGGTCGCCGATACGCTTCTCAACAGCGAGATGGAGGTCGAAACCTCGGAGGAAGACGCGCCCAAAGAGGCGATCAGCCCGGAGATCGTGCAGCAGACCATTGATGCCGAAGAAATGCAGGAGACCCTCGATACGCGCGTCCTCAGAGACTTTGACGAGGGGATCATCAGCTTTGACCACGGCGGGATCATCCGGTATATCAACCCGGCGGCGTCCCTGATCCTCGGCCTGACAGGCAACGCTGCGGGAAAACGCTACCGCGACGTGTTCGGCCGGGAAAACAGCGCGCTGCTGTCTTTCCTTGTAAAGTCTACGGCGGAAAAGAACACCTCGCATCGCGGCGACATCCTGTTTCACAGGGACGACGGCGGCAGCGTGCTCCTCAATACGAGCTGCATCTGTCTCCAGGATGACGGGGATCCCCAAAACAGAAGCTATGCCGTCCACTTCGAGGATATCACCGAAATCGACGTCCTGCGCCGGAAACGCCGCGAAAGCTCGGCGGTATTCATCGGCACGATGACAGCCGTCTCCGTCTGGATCTTCGTCGTTGCCTTATGGCAGAAAACCGGGCAGAGGGTCTCCCAGGAGATCATGACGCAGTTCATCCACGCCATCTCCCTGGTGATGTTCTTCTATATCCGCCACTACACGCACTTCACCTTTGAGGAAATGGGCTTTAAAACCAAAGGGATCTCCGGGGCGGTAAAGCTGGACTGCCTGCTGACGGCGGCCTTCACGGCGATGCTGTTCGGCATCAAGCTCATCCTTCTGCGCGTATCGCCGGGCTTCTTTGCCGAAGGCGCGCCCTTCTGGGACTGGAGCCGGCTGAACTGGTCCGACTTCACCTATCCCCTGACCGTGGTGCTGCAGGAATTCCTGTCCCGCGGCGTGATCCATGAGAACCTGCGCCGCATCTTTGTGGGGAAGTACAGCGAAACCGCGGCGATCCTCGTTTCCTCCCTGCTGTTCGGCGCACTCCATATCCACCGCGGCTTCATGTATATGATCGCCGCCACGGCGCTGCTGTCCATATTCGGCGTTCTCTACCACAAGCAGAACAGCATCTGGGGCCTGTGCGTTCCCCACTTCGTGCTCGGCGAGGCCGTGTGGTTCCTGGGCTTTGTCTGAGCCCTGCGCCCCGTTCTGCGGCGGGGACACGGGAATCAGCGGCAGCGTGAGAGCTTGGCAGAACCGGACTCCCTTTCCGGACCCCGGTTTTGTCTTTCCTGCCGGGGAGTGATACCCCTTTTTTCGAGCCACAAAGAAAAGGATGCGAATCCACGCGCTCAGCGTCGTGAAAAGCAAGTCTTGAATTGCCGTATTGCATTTGGTATATTGATCCCGTCGGATGAATACGGATTCATTAACAAAAAGAAGTACAATATAGGAGGAAAAAATGGCCATCAATTTTAACAGCAATTCTGCCTGGAATCTGAAACCGATCAACGTTTCTGAAATCAGAGAGGAGGTAAATGGCCTGTTGGTCAATGGCGAGCAGCCGATCTGCGCTTTTAAAACCATCCGGGACCAGCTGATTTTCACCAACAAACGTATCATCGCCGTTGATGTCCAGGGCTTGACCGGGTCGCGGAAATCGTTCAGTTCTATGCCTTACGCAAAGATTCAGTTCTTCACGGTGCAGACGCCGAGCGTTGCAGAATTGGTTCCCGATTCCGAGCTGCTTCTCGTGTTCTCGAACGGATTTACAGCAAAGTTTGAATTTAAGGGCAGCGTAGACATAGGCGCAATTGGACGCATGATCTCCGAGTTTGTCCTTATGTGATTGCCGGGCATCGGTTTCCCTCCCAGCGAGGGAGGCCGCACGCCGGCAGAAGGACTGAGGCAACAAAAAACACCGCCGAAGCGGTGTTTTTTTGTTGCGCGCCTTTCGGGAGGCGCGTTACCTTCTCCTGTTGCGGCGGAGGAGATCCTCCAGCTTCTGCTCCAGCGCGTCGAAGCCGCCCCGGTTCATGATGAACACGTAGGCGCCGATCACGGCCAGCGCGAGGCCGGAGGCGGCGACCACAACGCCGACAAAGCTTCTCCTGCTGCCGATGCTGTGGCTGGGAGCGGGGGTCGGCGTCGGCATGACGGGAAAGCTGGTGGGAGCGGGCGTCACGCTGACAGCGGGGGTCTCGGCGGCGGGCGCCGCGCTCGGCGCGGCGGAGGGCAGCGGCGAGGGCGACGGACTGACGGCTTCGGCGGCGTACACATTGACCTTGAAGCTCGCGGAGAAGCCCGCGTAGCTGACGGTGACGGTCTGCTGGCCGGCCGTGTCAAAGCGGGTGGGGCTGACGCCGTAGCCGTCGGTCACCACCGTGACGTTGTTGTGGTTGGAGATCAGATAGAGGACCATGCCCCGGACGTCGAGCGTTTCACCGACCCGATAGTTGAGCTTGTCCGGAAGCTGGTAGAGGGAGAGATAATCCGGCAGCTCCTCCGACTCCACGGTGACCGTGAAGGTGCAGGTCTTGTCCCCGTAACTGACGGTAATGACCTGGCCGCCTTCCTGGTTCAGGAACATCGGGCTGCATACGAGCCCTTCGCTCACGTCACGGGTGCCGCGGTTGGTGTAGACCCGGATGGAGAGCCCCGCGGGGTCCAGCGTCTCGCCCACCACATAGCTGCTGCGGTGGGGGAGCGTGAGGACGCCGATGCCGTCGATCCGCTCCGGCTCTTCCTGCACGTTGACCTCAAAGCGGCAGAACTGGTTGGCGTAGCTCAGCTCGATTGTCTGAACGCCCGCCTTGTCAAGCAGCGTGGGGTAGAGCTGATAACCGGAGGTGACGGTCTCGGTGCGGCCGTCGGAGTAGCTGACGAGCAGCGCGAGACCTTCGGTGTTGAGCCTCTCGCCGACGTAGTAATCGGTCTTGGCAGGCAGGGTCTGCACGCTCAGTCCGGTCACGCGCACCTCATCCACGGTGACGCTGACGATGGGGGAGGCCACGGAGACCGAGATGCCGTTGTTCGTGTTGGTGACCACGCAGTAATAGTAGGTGGTGCCGAGGTAGTCGGTGCCGGGCTGGTAGAAGGAATCCACGCCGCCGGAGACGATGCTGCTGTGGGAGCTGCCGTCGCTGGCGTACCACTGGTAGCTCAGCGTGCCCCCGTCGGAGACCGTGGCGGTCACGCTGACATGCACGGGGTCGTTCAGGAAACAGTTCACGCTGGGGCCGACGATCAGCTTTGGTGTTTCGGGCTGCACGTCCACGGTGCACAGGAAGCTGGTTTCGTTGTTGATGCTCACCACCGCGTCGTATACCCCGGCGGAGGTGGGGATGCCGCGCAGGTAGACGTAGGTGGCCTCCTCGTGCTGATCGAGGGAGAGCGCCACCCCGGGGGGCAGGCTGCCCGCGCTCACGGCGACGGAGCTGCCCGGCTCCACGCTCGCGGCCAGATGGTTGAGCGTCTGCCCAACCTCCAGGGGCGCGGGATCCGGGTACGTCACGTCCGCGAACGCGGCGGGACAGACGATCAGCAGCAGGAGCAGGATCAACGCCGCTGAAAGGATCGTTCTCTTCATAGGGTCATATCCTTTCTCCGGGAAGCACGGAAGCGATCGCCGCGTCGTTTCCCGGAAAAGCAACACTCTGGTTTTTTGCGTTTCTCTGCCGAATCGTATGCCCGCGGAGAAGCGCTTTCGTTGATATCCGGTCCGTCTCGGGAGCCGCATTTGCCGGTGCGTGCGGTTTTTCCCCAAGATACTGAAAGCGAGTATAGCACTTTTTAACCATTTTGTCAACTTTTGCGAAAAATTTGAAATTATGTCGAAACTTTTTGCCGGTTTTGACCGGAGAAGGGCCGCTTTATTATTGAAGACGGGCGAAAAATGTGGTACGATAGAGCAAAACGGCGAAGGGGGCTTGCGCATGGCGAATCAGCAATGGTACAAAGAGATGTCGGTCTATCAGATCTGGCCACGCAGCTTCTGCGACGGCAACGGCGACGGCATCGGGGATCTCTGGGGCGTGCTCGGCAAGCTGGATTACATCCGCAGCCTCGGGGTGGACGCGATCTGGTTCTCGCCGCTCTATCCTTCGCCCAACGCGGATTTCGGCTACGATATCTCCGACTACACGGATATCCACCCGGATTACGGCAATCTGGACGTCTTCCGTCAGGTGCTCGACGGCGCGCACGCGCGCGGGCTGCGCGTATTCATGGACCTCGTAGTCAATCACACCTCCGACGAGCACAAGTGGTTTCTCGAGAGCAAAAAGGGGAAGGATAACCCCTATCACGACTATTATATCTGGCGTCCGGGGCGGAAGGTGCGCGGAAAGCGTCTGCCGCCGAACAACTGGACCTCGCTCTTCGAGGGCGGGGCCTGGGAGTACGACGAGGGGCTCGATGAATACTATCTCCATCTTTTCGCCGTCAAGCAGCCCGATCTGAACATGGACAATCCCCGCGTGCGCGAGGAGGTCAAGAAGATCATGCGCTTCTGGCTCGACATGGGGGTCGACGGCTTCCGCGAGGACGTCATCACCTTCATCTCCAAGACGCCGGGGCTGCCGAACAGCTATCCGCCGCTGCCCGTGGCCAACGGCGTGAAGTACTGCTCGAACCTGCCCGCCGTGCACGATTATCTGAAGGAGTTCAAGCGCGACGTGCTCGACTGCTACGACTGCTTCACGGTCGGCGAGAGCCCGCTGACGACGGCGGATATCGCGCTGCGCTATGTGACGGAGGGGCCGGAGCAGGTGCTCGACGAGATGATCTCCTTCTCCCACATGGAGGCGGACTGTTTCATGATCGACACGATCCGCCTGCCCTTCAACCTGCGCAAGATGAAGCGCGCCTTTTCGGAATGGCAGAACAAGCTGGAGGGCAAGGCCTGGAACGCGCTCTACCTCGAAAACCACGACCATCCGCGCATCATCAGCCGCTACGGCAGCGAGCGCTATCACGACGAGAGCGGGAAGATGCTCGCCGCCATGTACATCCTGCAGCGCGGCACGCCCTTCATCTACCAGGGGCAGGAGATCGGCATGACCAACCTGCGCCTCGATTCCGTGCATCTGTATGAGGACGTGATGATCCACAACGCCGCGCGCGTCGCCTCGAAGTTCCTGCCGCGCAAGGCGGTGCTGCGCATGGTGCAGGAGGGCGGGCGCGACAGCGCGCGCACGCCGGTGCAGTGGTCGTCGGAGCAGTACGCGGGCTTCTCCACGGCGGTGCCCTGGTTCTACGTCAACGACAACTATACGAAGATCAACGTCGCCGCGCAGGAGGACGACCCCGACTCGCTTTTGAACTTCTACCGCAAGCTGCTGCGCTTCCGCAAGGATACGCCCGTCGCGATCTGGGGCGACTATAAGGAGCACCGCCCGGAGGACAAGAAGTTCTACGTCTATGAGCGCAATTACGAGGGGCAGCGCCTGCTCGTCATCTGCTCCTTCACGGACGAGCAGCTTCGCTTCGAGGCGCCGGAGGGCTTCGACCTCAACAAGGGCAGCTGCGTGCTCGCAAACTACGACATGAACTTTGTCATCGCCAACGGCTTCACCACGCGGCCCTACGAGCTCAGAGTGTACTTATTCAAATGAGGACGACATGGAAATTCGGGAAAAAGCCTACGCAAAGCTGAATATTTCGCTGGACGTGGGGGCGAAGCGGCCGGACGGCTACCATGAGATGAACATGGTCATGCAGACCGTCTCCCTCTGCGACGAGCTGACGGTCGCGCAGACCGACGACGGACGCATCACAGCGCGCAGCAATCTGCGCTTCATCCCCTCGGACGAGCGAAACCTCGCCGTCAAGGCGGCGCGGGTCTTCTTCGAGGCCGCCGGGATCGAGGGGCAGGGTCTGCTGCTCACGCTCAGAAAGCGCATCCCCGTCGGCGCGGGCATGGCCGGCGGCTCCAGCGACGCGGCGGCGACCCTGCGCGCGCTCAACGCGATGTATGGCGGGCGCTTTAGCGTTTCCCAGCTCGAAACGCTCGCGCAGCAGGTGGGCTCGGACGTGGCCTTCTGTGTCGCGGGCGGCACAGCCCTTGCCAGGGGGCGGGGCGAGATCCTCGAGCCGCTGCCGCCGCTGCCGGACTGCCGGATCGTCATCTGCAAGCCGGAGTTTTCGATCTCCACGCCGGAGCTTTTCCGCAAGCTCGACAGCGCGCCGCTGCGGCACCACCCGGACACCGCCGGGATCCTGGAGGCGCTTGCGCGGGGCGAGCTGCGGGCCGTCTGCCGCCGGATGTACAACGTCTTTGAGGACGTGGGCGACCGGCGCATGCGC
>CACWLG010000065.1 GCA_902761635.1 Oscillospiraceae bacterium
ATCCTGATGCACCAATGTTGTTTTTTACCATGTCGTTTCAATTTGTGATCATGGAAATGACAATCATGCTTATCAATTACTCTTATAATCAGAGACAACGAATCAGGAAAAAAAGATAGTATTGAATCACGTCAGAAGAAGCCTGTTGCGTTCCGCTTCCCCGGTTTGCGTAAGTGCCGGGAAAGCTCCACATCCACAGTCTCCTTCTTCCTTTCCAAACCGGAGGACTCACGGGGGTCCTCCGGTTTGGTTTTAACGGGAGTTTTGAGTCAGACTTCCTGTATTTTCCGGATTGCAATTGGATGCCGGTTTTGGTATAATAATTATAATATATGCGTATCGGCTTTCGTCAGCTAATCCTGTCATTGCGAGCCAGTGCGCACACTGGCGTGGCAATCCGCCCGCCGGAGGCCCTTAACATCTCAGAAATTGTACCTGGCCGCTGGGAGAAACGGATTGCCACACCAGTGACATCGGTCACTGGTTCGCAATGACAGACCAGAAACTGGTTCTCGCTGAGTTAAGCCGATACCCATATTATACTATTTTCAAGAGAGCAATACCCGAGCTGACGCTTTGCCCGGAATCTGTGTCATCCCGAGCGGCGGCTTAATCGTCGAAGCTGTCAGAGGATAGATACGCGTGCTTGGTCAGAACAGGACTGCATGCCGGATATCCCGGCGTCATTATATGTTATGGCAATACCGCATAATTCGGCGAGAGCGAATCCTGAGAAAAATTGGGTTCTGATGAAGGCAGTTTTTCGCAGGAATACTTTGTGTATTTCAAGAAAAAGTGACAAAATCAGAGCGCAATTTTTCCAGGAGGCGCCGAAGTTGAATTGTGCGGTGTTGCCTTAATGAATAAACAAACTGAAAAGGGAGGTAAAAATATGAAAACGATCTCGCAGCAACTCGGAAAACGGGCCGTCAGCGTCCTGCTGATGCTCACCATGCTCCTGTCACTCGTGCCCGCCATGGGCCTGCAGGCGTATGCGGAGGATGATCCGGCGCCGGCGGCGGACACGTACGAGGTGGATGGGGTAAATTATTACAATATCCACACTACGCACCAGAACAAACAGGATATCTACAAGGATATGATCAATTCGCCAAACCCGTTCGCCCCAGCAAACATGACGTTGGGGGAGCTGTGGCTGGTTCTCGCCATGCAGCTCAGCTATGCCCAATTTGACGACATCTGGTTCTATGATGTGAGATCCATGCTGTGCAACCAGGAAGGCATTCATGCATGTATTTATTCGAACATTCATGATAATGTATACAAATATGATTCGGATCCTTGGGGGTACGAATATTCTGAAGAAGGTTGTGATTCACGTTTAGGTCTTCATAGATCAGTTGGTAGAAGAGGGTCTGATGCAGGAAGAGAAAAAATATATGACGGTACGCTAAGATATAATACATCGACGGAATGGGTCAATGACCAGAGCTACAGGGACGGAGGGTATGTGAAGGTAAGCTGTACCATCCAAAACGTAAACACGGGAAACATCCTGGCTGTCTATGAAGTGGATTTTTACGACTTTGAAGCCACGGTGCTGCTGCCGCCGGATGAAGGCGGCAATTATGTCACAACCACGGTGCAAGACTCCACGACGTCGAATTCCACATTGTCCACCACGGTGAAGAACAACACCGCCAATGCGCAAACCGCGTCGGTAACGACGAGCGCCTCCCTTTCTTCCACCGCTTCGCACACGAGGGAGGGCGGCAAGGATCTGACGTTTAAGGAATCGCTCAACGTGAGTGTTGAGGAAGAGTTTTCCGTTGGGGTGGAATCTCTGAGTGAAAGCACGAAGTTCGGCGTCAACGTCGGGTTTGAGGCCACCCAACTGATCAAGAAGAGCTTTTCCGACACAACGGGTGAAACAAAAACGGACGAAAAAGCAATCACGGAGACAATCACCCTGCCCCCTCACACCCAGGCGCTCATGACGACGGAAAGCAGCAAATCAACCATCACCAGCAAGTATAACAGCCCCTTCGCCATGAATTATACAGCGAGGGTCACCATCAAATACAATACGCAGGGGCCGACGAAAAATTATAGTTATTACAGCCACACGAGTAATGGACAGACCGCGACGTACACCTTTGACGCCACCGCGCGCAGCGACTTGTACCAGCGGGCAATCATCGAAGGCGGAACAAACTACGACAGAGAAGGGATTAACTGGGTTAAGGCGCGGGAGAAAGAGAAAATCGTATGGAAAATCGAAAAACATAACAGATATACAGGAGGTTACGTTACAATTGGGGGGAAGACTTATGAGCGGACCCATACAGAACATTATATAGATGGATCCGAAACTGTTGACCCCGTCATACTGTGCGCAACATGCCTGCCCATGATGGACACCCCCGCGCAGTTTACCCAGAGGGTCGAAGGCACGAAGATCAGCTACAGCCTGTGGCCGACACTGCCGCTGGCCAGCATCAAGGTATTGCCGCCTGAATCTATCACCTTTATCAGCACCGGGGGCAGCGTCTACGGGAATTACAACTGTCAGACAGCCGACATGAACATCGGAGACTCCTTCCGTACGAGCCAACTGAATCTGATCGGACTGGACACCGACAACGTGGAATTCTACAACTTCAGCAAGAATAACGGCCATTGGGTCATTGCCGACGAGAGCGGCGAGGAGCTGACGGGGGACGACCTGCCGGTGGAGCTGGTGGATGAGTATGGCACCGTGGTAAATGCCGTCCGGCCGGGCACCTGCTACCTGAAGTATGTGATCGACGAAAACTGTTACGCCGTCGCGGACAACAGGACAGGCTTTATCAAGAATACCGATCTGACGGGCGGCACTGCCGGCATTAAGATCAATGTGAAGAATCCGCCCGTCACGATCACCGTCGAGAACAACTATACGAACGGCACCGTGGACGCGGACTGGGATTATCTGGATGCCGACGATAATACAGACACGACCCGCTTCTTCGTGACCTGCGTGGATAACAACGACAGCGGCAAGTTACTTGATTACGAATGGGAAGCGAAGCAGACAAGACGCAAGGGGATCGAGATCACGACGGACGAGGACGGCTACTCGCTTGTGAAGTTCACCAGGCCCGGCACCTATGACGTGCGAGTGATAACAAAAGCCGGGAACGGCACGACTTATAAATCCCCCTGGTATAAGATCGTGGCCGAAGGCGACGCGACGAACGGGCCGATCCTGGTGGATGAACTTTTTGATGTGACGGAGGATACCGAACTCCTGATCAACGGTGAGTACGAGGGTACTTCGGGCGCGCGTCCCGACCCCGTTGAGACGGTGGGCCGGCTGGAGGTGGTCGCGTTCGATGCGACGGGCAAGATGCTCCCGGTACGCTACGTCTGGAGAGCACAGGAGAGCGAGGGCATCGAGCTTACCGAGGATGGATTTGTGACCTTCAGCGAGCCCGGCGTCTACCATGTGCGTGTGGAAAGCCCCACGAACGCGAATTATCACTCCGACTGGAAGGAGATTACCGCGAAGCAGGGTTTCCATACCGTCTCCTTCGAGACTTATGGCGGCGACGTGATCGAGGCCGAAACGGTGGAGCACGGCAAGTGTCTGAAGAAGCCATCCGACCCGAAGAAGGTGAACGCCGAAGAACCCGCGCATCTCTATTTCTTCGACGGATGGTACACCACGGAGGATTTCACCACAGCCTACGATTTCAGCGCGCCCGTTACAGAGAATATGACGCTCTTCGCCAAGTGGGTGGAGGACGTCCGCACTGTCATCATCTTCCACATGAATGACGGGTCGGAAGAGATGGGGTTCGTCCTTGTGAACGAAGACGGAAGATGCCCCTACCAGCTGCTGACGCCCACCCGCGTCGGCTATACCTTTGCGGGCTGGTTCACCGCCCCGACCGGCGGCGAACGGGTCACGGACGAGACGGTCTACACGGAGGATACGGAGCTGTACGCCCAGTGGAACAAAGTAGTGGCTGTCACGCTCCCCGCCGCGCTCGTCACCATCGAAGAGGAGGCCTTTGAGGGCATTGACGCCGTGCGTGTGGAGATCGCGGAAAACGTGGTCTCCATCGGCCCGCGCGCCTTCGCCGACTGCGTAAACCTCCGCGAGTTTTTTGTGCCCGCCACGGTGGAACACATTGACGACACGGCCCTCCAGGGCAGCGATTTCGTCATCGTCTACGGCGAGACGGGCAGCGAGGCCCAGCGCTTCGCCGAAGCAAACGGCATCCCCTTCGTGGCCATGAACGCCACATACGCAGTCGAATAACCCCTGGCATACCATATGGTGTTGTTTTTCCTTTCCAAATCGGAGGTCTCATGGGGGACCTCCGATTTGGTTTAAATGGGAGCTTTGAGCCCGACTTCCTGTATTTTCCAGATTGCAATTGGATGCCGGTTTTGGTATAATTATACTATTTTCAAGAGAGCAATGCCCGAGCTGACGCTTTGCCCGGAATCTGTGTCATCCCGAGCGGCGGCTTAATCGTCGAAGCTGTCAGAGGATAGATACCCGTGCCTGGTCAGAACAGGACTGCATGCCGGATATCCCGGCGTTATATAATATTAAGGTTATTCATGAAAGGAATCGGTGTCATGATGGCAAATACGAACAGAAATGAGGCACAGAACGTCATTGAACGGGCAAATCAGACAGAACTGGCGTTTCCCTTTGTCCCGGTGACCGAACAGATCCATATGCATGCGCTTCGCTCGCCCGAGAGCACTGCCGTTATCTGTATGGGAAAAGCGCTCAGCTACGGCGAGCTGGAACGTCTCACCAATCGGGTGGCCAATTTCCTGAGGAAAAAAGGGGTCGGCCGTGACATGCTGGTCGGCGTTTTGCTGGAACGTACAGAGTTGGCCTATGTGGCGGAGCAGGGCGTGCTGAAGGCGCACGGTGCCTTTCTTCCCTTTACCGTCTCCTATCCGGATGAGCGGATTCAGTTCAGCATGGAGGATGCCTCCGCCGGCATTCTGCTGACGAGCAGAAAGCTGCGCGAGCAGCGGCCGGCTCTGTCCGCATGCGGCTTTGAAGTCCTGGCGCTGGAGGACATCCTCGAAACGCAGAGCGATGATACCTATCCTGCGGCTGAGGGGATCGCGCCGCAGGATCTGGCCTACTGCATCTACACCTCCGGCTCTACGGGGCGTCCCAAGGGCGTCATGATCGAGCAGGGGAATCTTGCCAATTACGTACACAGAAACGAAAAATCTGTCGAAATCATCCACTATGCCAGGCCCGGGCGCATCGCGCTGGCGATGGCCGCGTTCTCCTTCGATGTTTCGATCGTGGAGCAATTTGTGCCGCTGTGCAATGGGAACACCGTATGCCTTGCGACAGAAGAGGAAATCCGTGATCCCTTCCTTTGGGCAAAAACGATCATCGACAACCGCGTCAACGGCGTCATCTGCACACCCACGTTTTTGTCCAACATCGTGGGGATTCCCGCGTGCGCGGAAGCGCTCAGGCAGGTCGATTTTTATGATGTCGGTTCGGAGGCTTTCCCGAAGAATCTGTACCTGAAGCTGCGCGCCTTGCGGGAAGACAGTGTGATTTTAAATGTATACGGGCCGACAGAGTGTGCCATGGGCTGCGCGGCGGCCGTGATGGGACCGGACGGGGAGGTTACCGTCGGCGGGCCTATCGTCAACACGAAGTTTTATGTCATGGATGCTGACGGAAACTGCCTTGGCGTCGGCGAAAAGGGCGAGCTGATTATCTGCGGAGCCGGCGTCGGGCGCGGTTATGTGAAGCTGCCGGAAAAGACGGCTGCGGCCTTTTTTACCTATCAGGGCATGCGCGCTTACCACAGCGGAGATCTTGCATCCTGGACGGAGGATGGCCGGATCTGCATCTGGGGCAGGATCGACAATCAGGTGAAGCTGAGGGGCTTTCGCATCGAGCTGGACGAGATCGAGCGCGTCATGGGCAGCTACCCCGATATCAAGGGCAGCGCGGTCAAGCTCTGTCATGGTGACACGGATTATCTCGCGGGTTATATCACATCCGCGGAAGCCGTTGATCTGGACGCGCTGCGAGCTTTTATGGGAAAGCGGCTGCCGGAATACATGATCCCGTCGGTCATCCTCCGGATGGAGAGCCTTCCGGAGACTGTCAACGGCAAGGTGGACAGAAAGGCTCTCCCCGATCCGAAGCCGGTTCGGCACGAACGTATTGTGACCGCTCCGCGAAATGATACGGAGGTCTTCCTGCGCAACGCCTTTGCCGAGGCTCTGAATTTAGACCAGGATCAAATCAGCACGGAAGACGATTTCTTTGAGCTGGGCGGGGATTCGCTGAAAAGCATGGTGCTGACGTCAAAGCTGATGGATCACGGTGTGACCAGCGCGGACATCTATCTGCTGCGAAGCATCGAGCGGATTGCCGCCATGCTTCAGCACAAGGAACAGGGGATGAGCCTGGATGAAATCGAGGAGCGGGAGCGGAAAAAGCCCCACTATCTCAGCGCCATGCAGACAAAGCTGATCGATTATCAGTTTGCAAAGGTAAATTCCACCATGTGGAACAACATGTACTATCTGTTCCGCTTTAACAGGAAGACCGATCCGGAGCGCCTGAGGAACGCGGTCAATCAGGCCATACACCATCATCCCGCGCTGTCGATGAAAATCGGGTTCAACGAGCGCAGAGAGCTGGTCCAGACCTACTGCCCGGACATCCTTCCCAAAGTCCGGTTTGAAAAGTGCACCGATATGGATGTAATCCGCATGAAGGATGAGCTGGTAAAGCCCTTCCCTCTGTTCAACTCTCCTCTGCTGCGGGTGCGAATGTTTCTCACCAAGCGGTACAGCTATCTCTTCTATGACGTTCACCACCTGGCAATGGACGGGGCCTGCATCGGCCTGATCATGTCCAGCATTGTCAAGGCTTACAGGGGCGAGCCGCTTCCCCCCGATTATTACTGCGCCTACCTCGCCAATGAGGACCATATCCGCAAGTCGCCCCAGTATCAGGAGGACAAGGCCTATTTTGAAAACAAGTACGGCGGCTGTGACTGGTGCTGGATCCCCGAGCCGGACCGGGAGGATCTCATTCCAGCGGCGGCAGGCCGCGTGATCCGTTTCCCGTTCGACGCTTCCGACCTGGAGGCGGCGGAAAAACGCCTGAACACCTCCAGGAGCGTCATTGCCATTGCCGCCGCCATTCTGACGCTGCATGAGGCCAGCGGTAAAAACGACATCATGACCAACTGGATCTTCAACAATCGCCTGGGAAGCTTTGCGTCCAATTCTGTGGGGATGCTGATCAAGAATTTGCCGGTGGGCGTCCATATGGATCAGATACACAGTCTGCCGGAGCTGATCGCCGAGATCAAAAAGCAGGTTGCAGACGGGATCTCCCACTGCAGTTATGACTATTTTTCCGCACAGGATTCTGCTTTCTACAACGATCCCATGGAGGTCAACTACCAGCAGAATATGAACGCGGATGAGCTCGCGTCTCTGCATCCCCTGCAGATTGCGCTGGAAAACCGCTACCAGGCCCCCGGCGCACGTTTGGAGCTGGAGTTTTTGGAAAACGACGATAACAGCGGCTTGTTCGACTCTGAGATGGAATGGGCCTCCAACTGCTTCTCGGAAGAAAAAACGCGCAGCTTCCACGAGTCGTATATTGAGCATTTTGAACGCATTGTTCTGGAAAGCCCGGACGATCTGGAGGGAGAGACATGAAAGAAATCAAGCTGTCAGACCATTTTACCTGTTCAAAACTGCTGCTCTTTGCCATGCCGACCATCGGCATGATCATGATCTCGATCACCTATGATGTGGTCGACGGTTACTTCGTTTCAAACTATATCGGCAAAACGGCCTTTTCCGCCGTGAATATCATCTATCCCTTTCAGCTTCTTCTGTCCATGGTCGGCTATATGTTCGGTTCCGGGGGCAGCGCGCTGATCGCGGCCGAATTGGGCGACGGAAATCAGCAGAACGCCAGGCTCTATTTCACCGCCATCATCAAGACGGCAGCCGCGATCGGCGTCGTGCTGGCCGTGGTCGGGGTCCTGCTTTTGCGTCCGGTGGCGGTGATGATCGGCGCCACGCCCGAAATCCTGGAATACGGGCTTCCCTATGGGCGCACCCTCTTCCTGTTTCTGCCCATCATGATCCTGGGCTACACCTTCCAGAGCATTTTGATCACGGCGGAGAAGCCGAAGCTCGGGCTTTATATCTCTCTCGGGAACCTGTTCAGCAATGCGCTTCTCGACTGGCTCTTTGTTGCCATTTTCAAATGGGGAATGGTGGGCGCTGCCGTCGCCACCGGAATCGGAGCCTGCCTGAACGGCCTCGTCCCGCTGATCTATTTTGCAAGGCCGAATTCGAGTCCGCTTCATTTCTGCAAGGGAAGCGTCCGGCTCAAGCCCCTTCTGAAGGCGTGCGGAAACGGCGCCTCCGAGATGGTGAACGACATGTCGACATCGCTGATCTTTGTCCTGTACAACTATCAGCTGCTCAGGATGCTGGGTGAGGACGGCGTTGCGGCTTACGGGGTGACGGTCTTTGTGGAGGGAATTTTTGCCGCCGTCTTTTACGGGCTGGCGATGCAGGCCACCTCTATCGTAGGTTATCACTTCGGCGCGAAAAACTACCCGGAATTGAAAAGCCTGCTGAAAAACGGCATCATACTCAACATCGCTTTCGGTATCCTGATGTTTGTCCTGGCGCAGGTCAGCGCGCCGCTGATCTCCAGGATTTACGTCGGCTATGATGAGACGGTCTATCGGCTGTCGATCCACGCGATGCGGATGTATGCGCTTGCCTTTCTGCTCCAGGGCTTCAACGAATATGCTTCCGCTTATTTCACAGGGCTCAACAACGGGCTCGTTTCCGGCATCCTGGCTTTTACCAGGACCTTCCTCATTCAGACGGTGATGATCCTCGTTCTGCCCCTGTTTCTCGGCACAGACGGCCTTTGGCTCGCGCAGGCGGCCACGGAAGTGTTTGCCGCTGTGATTGCGATTGTTTTCTTCATCACGCGCAAACGTGAGTACTGCGGTTCCTGAACGGGGCTGCAGGCCTGCTGACATGCCCGCCCCCCTTACGAAGTTGGCATTATGAATTGATCTCAGCGGCCGCGTCTGTATATCTGCCCCGTCAGGCCCTCAAAAAACGTGAAAAAATCGAAAAATAATCCTTGACCTCTCATTTCGGCTGTGTTATAGTATGTCTTACCTGTCGGACGAGAGGTTTTCTTTTTGTGCACTTTTTTTGAAAACCGCGCGGGAAGGATTTCTCCGTCACCATACAGGGAGGCAATGCCCGCCCCCCTTCGGGAACGGGTAAATAAAATAGGAGGTGCCGAAAGAATGGCTGCAGGCGCAAGAGTAAAAATTACTCTCAGATGCGAAGAATGCAAGCAGAGGAACTACAACACGGTCAAGAACAAAAAGAATACGTCCGACCGTTTGGAGCGCAGCAAATATTGCCCCTTCTGCAGAAAGCACACCAAGCATGTGGAGACCAAGTAAGACGGAAAGGAACGCGTAAAAATGGCAGAAGAAAAGAAAACGAACGCAGCCCCCGCAAAGGCCGTTACCGCCGTCAAGAAAGAAGATACCGAGCTGAGCTTTTTCCAGAAGGTCAGCAAGTGGTTCCGCGAGATGAAGAGCGAGCTGAAGAAGGTCGTGTGGCCCACGCCCGAGGCTCTTCGCAACAACACGCTCGTCTCCCTCGGTATGATGTTCATTTCCGCAGTGGTGATCTGGGGCTTTGATGAATTCGCACAGATGGTAGTCAGGCTCATCTTCCGTTTGGCTTGATTGCGATGGCTGAAGAAGCGAAATGGTACGTTGTGCATACCTATTCCGGGTATGAGAACGCAGTTGCCGCCGCTGTCATGAAGGCGGCGGAAAACCGCAGGATGACGGATCTGATCCATGAGGTCAATATCCCCATGGAGACGGTGACCGAGATCACCGACGCCGGTGAAAAAACGGTGGAGCGCAAGGTCTTCCCCGGGTACGTCCTGGTGAAGATGATCCTCACCGATGACAGCTGGCATCTGATCCACAATGTCCGCGGCGCAACCGGCTTCGTCGGGTCCGACGGCAAGGCCGTCCCCCTCACGGAGCAGGAAATCTACGATCTGGGTGTCGAGCGCAAGGAGATCGTCGTCGGCTACGCTGTCGGCGATGAGGTCAAGGTCATTGACGGACCGCTGGCCGGCTTCTTCGGCATCGTCGACGAGCTGGAGCCCGAAAAGGATCGGGTGCGCGTCGTGGTGTCCATGTTCGGCCGCGAGACCCCGGTCGATCTGGAGCTCGATCAGGTCGAGGTTCCCGAAAAATAAGATTTTTCGCGATTTTCTATAAGGCTTTGCGCAGTGTCTGAAGCCGCCCGGAAGGGGCTGAGCCCCGGAGGAAGCGGCGGCGGACGGCGCGGGCCCTCGCCCCCCGGCGTCTGGGAAGCGCGCTTTCCGGCGTGGGCGCGAGATCTCGGTCTGAGGCGCTGCCTTGGGTCGAAATTCTAAAGAAAGAGGTGCTTTTAACGTGGCACAGAAAGTAGTTGGATACGTAAGATTCCAGGTTCCCGCCGGCAAAGCGACTCCGGCGCCCCCCGTCGGCCCCGCACTGGGCCAGTACGGCGT
>CACWLG010000066.1 GCA_902761635.1 Oscillospiraceae bacterium
GAAGGACTGTCAATGAAATATCCGCCGTCGTCTGTCAGGGGGATCGGCGCAAACGCGTAATCGAAAGGCGCGCTGGCGAAGGCCTCGGACTGGCTCTCCCGTTTCTTGGTTCCGGACACGGTATCCCCGGCGCAGATCATCATCGGAACGTCGCCTTCAAAGAAGCGCAGGATCACCTTGGTATAGTTGTCCTCGATCTTGTCGCACTCATTCATATCGATACAGCCGTTCTGAATCAACTGTTCCACTGCTTCCAATGCCGGACGCATGTATTCTCCCGCCGCAGGGTCCAGTTCATTGGCAAGCGCAAGCGCTTCCGGATTCTCGGCAAGCGCGGCAGCAAACAACGGATAAGCGGCCGTGTACATGAAGCTGCCGGACGATTTGAGACTGTAGCCCATCATAGGGCTGGCGTAGCCCCTGCTGCGGAACGCTTCGCATACGGTCATCAGCTGCGTCCATGTGGTCGGGATGCTGAGGCCTTCCTTTTTAAACAGATCGTTATTCACCAACATACCGTAAGTCCTGGAGAAAACCGGCGCCATAAACACATAGCCTTCCGCGTCATGATTGAGGAGGCCCGGGCGGATGCAGTCCAGATTCAGCCCCAAAGCGGAGTCTGAAAGTTCCTCCATATGCGCGCATACCGAAGCGTATTTTTCGTTTCCCATCATCCAGGTGTATGAGAAAAAAACGTTGGGCTTGTCATTGCTTTCCAACGTCGCGCCAAGGACGTTGTTATAATCATCAAGCTTCACATAGCTCAGCTGCACATTCGGATATATCTCATTGAATTTGTCGAATTCAGCCTCCAATGCCTCAAAGTTATCATAGCTTCCCGCTACCGTAATACTGCAGCTTGTGCCTGTATCGAGAGCCGGCTTGAATACGGCGCCGGTCTCTTCCTTTGTTTTGCCGCCGCAGGCCGTCAGCGAAACGAGCGTGAAGATAACCAGGATTATGCAGAGCAGTTTTTTCATTGTCTTCTTTCCTCCTTGATTCTGCGAATCTCTTTGATGACAAGTTTAATATCCACAGGCTTTGCGATGTGCCCGTTCATGCCGGCATTCAAGCATTCAGTTACATTTTCTGAGAAAGCGTCCGCCGTCATTGCAATGATCGGAATGGAGGACGCCCATGGATTCTCCAGCCTGCGGATATTTTTTGTAGCGTCCAGCCCGTTCATCTCCGGCATCTGAACATCCATGAAGATCAGCGCGTAGCTTCCTTCCTCCGCCGTACGCATCCTGTCCACGCAGATACGGCCGTTTTCGGCGCGCTCACTCGTGATCCCAAACATGCCGAGCATGGCGGAGATGATCTCCCAGTTGATATCGTTATCCTCGGCAACGAGAATGTTCATTCCCTCCAGATCGGAATAATCATCCTCCGGCTCAACAGATGTTACCTTTGTTCCAAGAAGCTCGTTTAACTTATCATAAAGCGTGGATCGGAACAGCGGCTTACTTACAAAACCATTCGCTCCGGCTTCCTTTGCCAGATCCTCGATATCCGACCAGTCGTAAGCAGAAATCAGAAGGATGGGAATATTAGTATCTACTTCACTTCTAATGCGACGGATCGTCTCGACGCCATCCATATCAGGCATCTTCCAATCAAGGATCACTACGCTGTAATCCCTGCCCTTTTCATGCCGATGCGTGATCATGCCCAAAGCTTCCATTCCGCTTTGCGCCCGCTCCGCGGTGATGCCCAGAGATTCCATCGTATCGACTGCCGTTTGAAGCAGGATCTCGTCGTCGTCAACGATGAGAACATCCATGGGATCAAGCCGCATATCTTCCCGCTGCCTATCCGCGACAGGAACATCCAACGCAACAGTAAAGGTAGTTCCTTTGCCCTGCTCGCTTTGGCATTCTATCGTACCGTCCATCAAGTCGACCATCTGCTTGGTAATGGCAAGGCCGAGGCCGGTTCCCTGAATGCTGTTGATGCGGCTGTCCGTCTGCCTGGAGAAGGGCTGATACATGGTTGCCATGAATTCCGGACTCATACCGATACCGGTATCTGCCACAACATAGGACAGCCTCACGCATCCAGGTTTGGCGCTTTCCTCTTCACGCATATCTACGCTCACATGCCCGCCGGGCTCCGTATATTTTATGGCGTTGGAAAGAATATTAATGAAGATTTGATTCAGCCGCAGCTGATCAGCGTATAGGTACTCTTTTTCCATCCGATTGATACGGAAACTGAACTCGATATTCTTTTCCTTGATCATCGGCCGAGAAAGATTCACAAGATTCTCCACCGTTTCCACGATGGAGAACGTCAACGGGCTGAGAGTAAGCTTTCCGCTCTCCACCTTGGATATATCAAGAATATCGTTGATCAGCGTCAACAAATGGTTGCTGGAAAGGCTGATTTTCCTCAGGCTTTCTCTGGTGGATTCCACGTCGCCAAGGTTTTTCACGGCAATCGTCGTAAGGCCGATGATTGCGTTCATGGGAGTGCGAATGTCGTGTGACATGGTGGAGAGAAAGTCTGTTTTTGCCTTGTTGGCGGATTCGGCCGCTCTTGCTGCGATTTGAAGACGTTTATTGAAGTGGAGCATGTAGAAGAGATCCAGGATGAACAGGATCAGCAGGCTGACGGAAACAACCCCGATCAGCAGCCAGTTTTCCGTATCCGCGCCAAGGTCTTTTGCAGGCAGGAAGCTCAACAGCGTCCAGCCCTTGGTCACCGCCACCGGCGTATAGGCGAGGATGCATTCCTGTCCATGAGAGTCCAGCATGGGAACCGAACCGGTTGAAGAAGTGATTTCCGCAAACAATTCCTTCTGCGCAGTGAGATCTGCCGCGTTATAAGACTTATAGAATTCAAAAAAGCTGGAATTTTTGAACGATTGCCCCTTGATGGTATAGTCGCCCTCAGCGTCGATCATGGACAACTCCGCGCCTTCGAATTCCTCTTGGGGAAACACCCATTTCTGTTCCAGCTCCGACACAGGGAGAATACGAAGCAGGAAGGCTTCCCTCGTCGCATTCGTTTCTGAATCCCGGAGAAGGATCCGATTGCAGAAAGCAATCGATTGCTCGCCGTTTATGGGATTCGTATAGGTACGGGAGATGTTGATGGACTCTCCAATATCTGAAATCCAACCTGCATCTCTCAAAACATCCAGTCGCTCATATGAAACCGCGTAATCATCTATGGTGCCCTGCCTCGCTCTGGTGGAGAGACCTGTGAAGGTATCCGAGTAGATCAGATGTGCGGAGGCATTCGGCAGGACGTGGGAGATGCGGATAAAATCTATCGCTTCCTCCATGGACATAGATTGGTTGTTGATATACCGTGCCCATACATCACAGATACGCTGCTCTCCCTCCAGATAGTTTTCCGTCACATGCTCCATCGTGATCGTGGTATTTTCAAAACGCTCTATCTGTCGTCGATAGGCCTCTCTGCTTTCAAAGCCGGAATACAGCACGACAAAGGTTAATATGGCGATGATAATACCCACATTAACAACGATGATCCAGGCCTTTTTCATCGGATGTACGCCCCTTGCTTAGCCAACGAGTCCAGTTCCTTTTTCTTCGCCAGGATCTTAGAGAGGATCGCTTCGTAATCCGCGTCAGCCCCGGAGCGGAGCAGATCCGTGATCTCCATGACCGGGTCAAGTATCGGGGTTAAGGAAAGATTGCCCAGGACGCCTTTCAGGGCATGTGCCGCTTCAAACGCAGCGTCCTTGTCTCCGGCATGAATCGCGGTCTCCAGTTTGCCGTAATTGGCGTCGGACATGGCCTTGTCCACCATACGCAGATAGAATGCCTCATTGTTCACGCAGCGCGCGATGCCCTCCGCTGTATTCGCACCAAAGGCATTCAGTTTTTCTACTGTAAGCATATTTTTTTCCTCCTTGATTTATAGTTCGACCACTCGCTCAATTGAGAAGCTCGGCCAGGCTCGCTTCGGCAAACATCTGGTTCATTTCGTCGTCTTCCGCCAGAAGGATCTTCTTGCCTATGAAGTCAGCTGACGCTGTCTGCGGCGCTTCATTCTCTTCGCTTGAACGATGTGACAAGGATATCTCTCAGCTCAGACAGGGACAGGGGCTTGGATGCAACGCTGGCGTCCAGAAACACAATCGTCAGATAAGAAAGGCACAGAAACCAGGAGCATAAAAACGCGGGATCCCTGCCGAACGCCTCTTTCGTGTAGGAGCTCCTCGGCTATATAGCTGAAGAAACCGCCCGGCATGTGCTTTCCAAGATCCTCGATCACGCGGAGCGTGCTCTCGTTCAGTTTAAAGATTTTTCCCGTCACGGATTCGCCCTCCATGCTTCATGCAAGTTTTTTCTGCGAGGGACCGGTCAGTATATCGCACAGCCGCTCTGCCGGATCTGCTTCATTCTTTGCAGCGCGGCATCTGCGTCGGCAAACACATCGCCCTGCGGATTCTCCCGATCCGAAAAAGCCACGCCCACGCTCAGGGAGATCGGCGGAAGATCATCCTTCCCTTCGCGCAGCGTCTCATTGATCCGCTCAACCTTTTGCAGCACCAGTTTTTGCATGGCGCTGTTCATACGGGTCATGATAGCTACGAATTCATCGTCCTGCAGGCGGCAGACGTCGTCCGCCGAGCGGAAGCTGTCGAGCAGCACGTCCGCGACCCTCCTGATAACCTGATCCGCGCACGCTTTTCCTTTCTCGGCGAGTATTTCTCTGTAGTGGTCCACCGTGGCGATAATGACTGCGATGTGATCGTGATCCGAGTCGTGGAACAGGATGTCAAAAGCGCTGTGGTTGTACAGCCCTGTCAGAGGATCGTGCATCGCGTCGTAGGTATACTTGTCTTTCGGTCCGCTTCTGACTGCAGTTACCTCATCTTCCTCGGCAGCATCCACTGTTTGAGTCAGGTTCCTGATGTATTTTTCGAATTCGTCAGCGGACAGAGGTTTGGAGAAATAATAGCCCTGCACGATGTCGCAGCCTATGGCCTTGAGCGTAAACATCTGCTCCGCCGTTTCCACGCCCTCGGCGATGGTTGGAAGGGCCATGGACTTTGCCAAACCAATAATGGCCTCCAGGAGCCTCGTGTCTTTGCGATCTCTGAAAGCTGTGCGAATGAACTGCATATCTAGCTTCAGCATGTCGATCGGCAGCGCGGAAAACATATTCAAGGAGGAATATCCCGTCCCGAAATCATCCATCTCGATGTGGAAGCCTCTTTCCCGCAGCCGGCTCACTACGGCTATGATCTGATCAGAGTTCTCCGTATAGGCAGATTCGGTGATCTCCAGATGCAGTTCGTCGTGGGAAAGCCCGTATTCGGCGACGAGCCCCTCCAGTGTATCAACGAGCTTCGGGTCGTAGAGATCAATGCGGGACACGTTGACGGAAACCGGGATCGAGCGTTCCAGCGTCTCCTTCCATTTCTTGATCTGGGCGGCGGCTTCCTGCCATACGAAAGAATCCAGCTCCCGGATCAGGCCGTTCTTTTCAAACAGGGGGATAAACACGCCCGGGCTGATCATGTCGAACTCCGGGTGCTTCCACCGTACCAGCGCCTCCGCGCTGTCCAAAACCGGCTCCGCATGGCGGACATCGAACTTCGGCTGGTAATGCACGGTGAACTGTTTTCCCTTGATCGCGGCATGAAAATCCTCCATCAACCGTTGGGCAAACGCTTCTTTTTCGAACAGGGAATTGTCGTAGACGCCAACCGATCCGGTAAAGCTGTTTTTTACGGTATCTGCGGCCAGCTTAGCCCGGTCAAAGCGCCGTTCGACCTCAATGCCTCGGTCTACATTGGAATAAACGCCCATGCGTAAACGTATTTGACTGCCCGCGTCCATGGCGGCTGTTATGCTCTCCAGAAGCTCCTCATATTCGGTGCGGTGCGGGCAGTAGGCGAGGAAAGTATCCGCCTCCCGGCGGCATACGATGCCATCGTCGGCGGCAAATGCTTCCAGGAGCATAGTCGCGATCTTTTTTAACAACTCGTCTCCATAAGAGCGGCCGTAGCGCTCGTTTACGATATGGAAATGGTTGATGTCCACCAGCACGGCGTCTGTCTCCACATCGGGATGATAGACGTCATACTGTTCGGCATAGCGGTAGAAGAACTCACGGTTATACAGCCCGGTGAGCTGGTCTCTCTCTGTGGAAAGGATGGTGCCGCGCTCCTCAAAAAGCTCGATCGTCCGCTGCATGCGTGCCAGGACGACCTCTTTTTGGGGATATGGCTTCGGAATGAAGTCCGTCGCGCCCATTCGCAGGCACTCGACCTCCGCGTCGGAGTCCGCCGTCATGACGATGACCGGCACCATGGCGGTGCGTGCGTCGTCCTTGACGCGGTGCAGTATCTCCTGCCCCCTCATATCCGGCAGATTCAGATCGAGCAGTATGAGGCTCAAGGTCGCATATCTCGCCTCAATGATTTCCATCGCCTGGGCGCCGGTCTCCGCAAACAGAGCCTCAAATTCGTCTTGGATCAGGAAGCCGAGTATCTCTCTGTTGATCAGCTCGTCCTCGACGACGAGGATCGTGCGCTTCCTGCTGGAAGAGCGGTTTTTCAGATGACTATCTGACATGACGGATAAACCTCCTCAATCTGTCTGGGGAATTCTTTTGCGCGGCACATTACAGTCTGGTAACCGCGCCCAGTTTTTCAGGCGTTTTTTGTTTTCGTACATTCGCTCGTCAGCTCGCTCAAACAGCTCGCGCAGGCTCCCGTCCTCGCCCGGATACCCACCGTTGCCGAAATGCTCGTACATTCTTCCGAAACGGAATATATCCCCGAGAAAAAACGCGCGAACAGCGGCAGCGAGGTCGCGTTTGCCCAGAGCGAAAGCCCATGCTCCTATAGGGGAGAGGTTTCGCGTCAGACGTTTTCTTTTCTGTATGCCCATTCCAACACTTCTTTCCCGCCGATAGCACTTAACCGAGGGGCAATTACGTCCCCTGCGGAAGCAGTTTGTCCAAGGTTTCCATCATTTTAGGTACGTCGTAAGGCTTGGCCAGGTGCCCGTCCATCCCGGCCTCGAAAGCGATCTTCTGATCCTCCTCAAAGGCGTTAGCGGTCACGGCGATGATCGGGACATGCGCTTTCCGCGGGTCTTCCAACGCCCGGATCTGTCTTGTAGCTTCGTAACCGTCCATGCGCGGCATTTGAACATCCATCAGGATCGCATCGTAGGTTCCCGCGGGAGCGATCCGCATCTTTTCGACGGCTTCAGCTCCGTCGACCGCGATGTCGACCGCAAAGCCGACTTCTTCCAGAATCGCCACCGCGATCATCTGGTTCATCTCGTTGTCCTCAGCAAGCAGGAGATGCTTTCCGCTGAAGTCCTGCGCTGTCCGGGCCGGCGTTTCCACACGTCTGGTTGCGGTTTCACAAATTCTGAAGGGGAGCTCTACAACGAACTCACTGCCCTTGCCTTCCTCGGAACTGAGCGTGATCGAACCGCCCATCAGGTCTACGATGCTTTTTGTGATCGCCATGCCGAGACCCGTTCCCTGGATCCCGCTGATGGTGGTCGACTCCTCTCTGGTGAAAGCGTCGAAGATGGTCTTTTGAAACTCCTCGCTCATACCGATCCCGTTATCTCTGATACGGAATTCATAATCAGCAAAGCCCTCTTTTTCGGATGCCTTCTCGGTCACCCGGAAGCTGACCGTCCCGCCTGCTGGCGTGAATTTGATTGCGTTGGAAAGAATATTCAGCAGCACCTGATCAAGCCGCAGCCTGTCTGTCACGACATCCTCGTGGACCACATCCTGCGTCTCGAAAAGCATTTCCAGCCGCTTGGCGTCTGCATTTGATTGGTTGATCGTTCTGAGCTCGCGGATCACGTCCGGCAGATGGACGTCGGCCTCCTCAATGCTGACCTTGCCGCTTTCGATGCGGCTCATGTCCAGCACGTCGTTGATTAGCGACAGCAGGTACTGGCTGGATACAGAGATCTTGTCAAGGTAATCCATGACCTGTTCCCTGTTGTCGATATGGGAGGCGGCAAGCGCCGTGAAGCCCACGATCGCATTCATCGGCGTGCGGATGTCGTGTGACATGTTGTTCAGGAAGGTCGTCTTGGCGCGGTTTGCATGTCCCGCCGCAACGAGCGCCTCGGAGAGCGCGTCCTTGCTTTCGGCAAGCTCCCTGTTCTTTTCCTCAAGCTCCAGCCGGGCAGCTTCTTTTTCCCTAAGCTCTCTTTTGTTCCACCGCGCCTCTCTGATAAGCAGGAAGATCACCAGCGCGGCAACAAGCATGATCGCTGTGCCGAACAGGGCCATATGGTCCTCGATGGCGTCGACCAGACTATAGGAATAAAGCGAACCGGTATAGCGATAGGATATGTTCTGCGCATAGTCGACGCCGATCGCGTTGATGCCGCGATTGAGCAGCTTGAGCAAGCCTTCGTTGCCGATCTCCACGCCAAAGCAGCGGTCGTCGCTCCGACTGGACTGACGTAGTGACAACCCGTCATATTCCCTGTTTTTCAAAATGTCATTCGCGCGTAACGCGTTGAGGGTCGTGCAGCTTACCTCGCCGGAAAGAACAGCCCACAGGCAATCATCGATGGACGGATAGAAAGCGACCTCCGCGTCGGGGAAAACTGTGCAGATATAGTAATACTGCATCCGGTTGTTTTCGTTGACCGCAAAGCTTCGGACAGTCTCCTCAGAAAAAACGCCCTTAAAGACCAGCTCCGTAGGGGCCGACACGACCGGGCTGGACTGATAGATCCCGTTTTCTTCCGAATAATACAAACCTCCACCCACGGGGAACGCCGTGTCGATGGTGCCGGAGCTCATATCCGCGATCATGGCGTCATAGCTTTTGTAGCCGGTGTATATCGCATCGACGCCTGTTATGTTCAGCGCTTTCAGGATCTCCGCAATCACGTCCGCTACGACACCGGTCACATTCCCGCTGTTGTCCGTCCCACTGTACGGCATGTAGTTTTCCAGATACCCGACGTGGAGTGAGTCGTGCGTGTCCAGCCACTTTCTTTCCGCCACGGAAAAAGCCCTTGTCGTAAAGCTGAGCGAATAATACTTGCTGCTCAGCGAGCTGAGATAATTCGGCTCTTCCTGGAACAGTTGTGTCTGGGCAGCATTGAGCTCCGCCAGGAGATCGGGGCGGGCTCTGCTGACGCAGAGATAATACTCGGAAGTGCCGAACGACGTTAGGACCTCGGCGTGGTCTCTCCCGCGTGCGCCGTCGCTTTCGACTGCGAGAATATCCATCTCGCCGGAATCAAAGGCGGCAAACAATTGAGTGTTGTCAGGATACGGAATGACGTGTGCGTCAATGCTGTACTCCAGAAGGAACCCGCTTAAAACGCTCACCATGGCGCTGTCCAGCACCCCGATCCTCTTCCCGTTCAGTGTTCTCAGATCGTTCGTGATCTCCGTATCTGCGTCGTGCTTGACCAGATAATAGGATTCGTTGCCCATGGCTGCATCGGGATAAGCGATCATCTCCGCGCGATCCTCTCTCCACGCCAAACCGGCCAGCAGATCGATCTCACCCTTCAGAAGCATCTGATAAAGTTCGTTGAAGCCGCCGTAGACATACTCATATTTCCAACCGGTATACTCCGAGAGTTTGCGGTAGTACTCATATGCGTAGCCAGTCTTGACCGCCCCCTCCTGCGCGCCTTCCTGGAAGACTTCGTTTTCGTAATATCCGACGCGGACAACCTCCAAATCGTTTTCAACCGCGAAGGCCTGAATGGGGATCAACATCACGGCAAGCAGCAGAACGCAGCCAACCGCGAGGATCCTGCGCAGAAACAGCGTTTTTTTGCGCATTTGCAAAGCGCCCATTTATGTACATTCCTCCCGCTTCACATACGACAGCTCGATGTCATAACCGAGAGCTTCCATCATGGCAACAAAGGTCCTGTTGACGATCTTTTCCGGCGTTTTAATCAACCGACTGACGTAGGAGCGCGTGGTGGAGAGCTCTTCGGCGAGTTTTGCCTGCGTCTTGCTCTCCTCAATGCATTTGACCTTTACGTCGATTTCAATATTATTTATCAGCACGATTCCACCTCGTTTCCCACTGGCAAATGTTTCCTTAAATGTGAAACAAATTATATCATATAAAAACGCTTGTTTCAACTGAAAATGTCTGTTCCTCGCTTGGTGGACCAGAATGTGCTAAAAAAGATATAAAACGATGCACAGGCCTCTATGGCATGCCCGCACTCGTCTGTGATATCGTTCTTGCAAAAAGCTTGTTGAAAAGGCGAAAAACGCCTTTACTCTTTTCCTGGCACCCGAATATCCGTCCAACTGGATACGTCGCACTGGCCAAAACTGCTTTCACCGACAGCAACCACCGTGCCGTCAGCTTTTAAGCCAACAGTGTGCCGGTCGCCTGCAGTAATGGCCACAATACCATTCCAGTTAGCTGTTTCGCACTGGCCATAATAGTCTATTTTGTCTTCCAGATACTCTGTCGCCACCACTGTGCCATCCGCCTTCAGTCCCACTGTGTGACGCCAGCCTGCGGAGATGGCCACAATATCCGTCCAATCGGAAACGTTGCACTGACCAGCGTTGTTGATGCCGACAGCAACAACGGAACCGTCTGCTTTCAGCCCTACCGTGTGGTTGTCGCCTGCCGCGACAGCAACGATGTCCTTCCAGTCAGAGACATTGCATTGGCCATACTGGTCATATTCATCATCGCCGCTAATTGCTACTACCGTGCCATCCGCTTTCAAGCCAACGGTATGGCGGCGGCCGGCTGCAATGGCCACAATGTTATTCCAATCGGACACGTTACATTGATTTCCATCTCCAGCAACCACTACCGTGCCATCCAGCTTTAGACCCACGGTATGTCCTCCGCCTGCCGCAATAGCAACGATATCCTTCCAATCAGAAACGACACATTGGCCGTGTTTATTCCACCCAACAGCCACAACAGTGCCGTCTGCTTTCAGCCCAACAGTGTGATAGCCCCCTCCCGCTATGGCCACGATATCTGTCCAGCCGGAGACATCACATTGGTCCATTGTGCTATCACCGATAGCCACAACGGTACCGTCCGTTTTTAATCCAACGGTATGGGAGAAACCCGCTGCGATAGACGCAAGGTTTCCCCTGTCAGGCTTTTTACATTCGGTTGCTTCATCTTCACCTTCGGCAACCGCAGGACTATGCGTCTTTGATGACGCAATGGAACAGATGCTAGCTCCAACCGTTGTGCAACCGACCAAAAGAAGAGCGCATAATATCAGTGTACAGATGAAAAGCCTTTTGCTGATTTGACAGGACATGCTTTTTGCCTCCAAATGAGTCATATACTAAAAATATTAACTATTATACCGTACCATAAATGCATAGGGAGTGCAAGGAGAAATAATTGGAGTGGAGGAGTACTGAAAAAAGAGAGACCTTTAGTCTCTCTATAAATATATCAAAATAGAACTTGAGACTTTGGCCCGTCAGCGGCGCCGCAGCCGGGAGAGGAGCTGCTCCGTTTGATAAATCAAATCTCACCTCCCTCTGCTTCTCTTTTTCGGTCCCTTTTTTCTCTTCATGAGAAGAAGAAAAAAGGGACAAATACTGCAGCTTACATT